>NZ_CP108248.1:0-772403 GCF_045041205.1 Kitasatospora sp. NBC_00070
CACACCCCACACCCGCCACACCCCCAGACCGCCACGGTTACCCGACCGTCACCAACACCCCAACACACACCGCCCCGACCGGGGAGGAAACACCACCCCGCGGACCCGGACGAATACGCTGCGGAAAACAGCAGCTGGCATTTACCGGAAATAGCTTCACCTAGTGAGGGAAATCTCACGGATGCCCGCCCGGATGCCCCCGTGAAGGCATTTCCCGATAGCGCGGACGCGCTGCCTTTCCGCGCAATTACTGGCCTTTATCCGCCGTTTAGGACGTGACCTGCGGCACAGTTGGAGACCTGGCCAGGGGAGAAGGCCAGAGAGAAGAAACCACACCATCGGGCTCCGGCACAAACCAGAGCCAGAACACCAGGAGCACACCATGGCAATCAACCTCTGGCCCACCGCATCCACCACCCAGACCCCGGCCGCCGAGGCACCCGGCTTCAACCCCGAGACCAGCGGCGGAGCGGGACACCGACGAGGTAAGCGCACCCTCGCCACCCTCCTCACCGGCGCGATCGCCTTTTCCGGGGCAGCCCTCTTGGCTCCGTCCTCTGCCAGTGCCACCACTACCTTGTGCCCGAAGAATGCGACACCCACAAGCGTCGTAGGCAACGTCGTCACCTGTCCCACCGTGACATTCCTCAATGGCGCGACCAATAACGACAGCTTCACCGTTCCGGAGAACACCGTCGTCTCGAAGATCATCATCGACGTACGCGGGGAGCATGGCAGCACCGGTGGATACATCGGTATGCCCAACCAAGGCCACGTCGGCAAGGGCGGCCGGGTCCAGGCCACCTACGACATCACCGGTGGCAGCCAGGTGGACCTCGGCAATTGGGGAGGCGCTCGCGGTGGCCTGTCCACACTCATGAATTACTACGGTGGCGATGGTGGTGACGGGGCGTTCGTCTCGATCAACGGCACCACCTTCATGGCCGCCGGTGGCGGCGGCGGTGTCGGCTGGGAGGACGGCTGGGGCAACGGCCGCGCCGGCGGCGAGGGCAACGACAACGACAGCAACCGCGTCGCTGACAGGGGCCGCGCCGGCGGCGACGGTTACAGCATCCGCAACTCGAGCTACAACGCGGGCGGCGACTCGGGCGGCGGCGGCGGCGGCGGATGGATCGGCGGCCGAGGCGGCAAGGACGGCTACAGCGGCGGCATCGGCGGCACGAACCACATCGGCAACGAGTCGGGCTATGCCGTCCGGATCGCCAACAACACCCCTGGAGCCAACGTCGACGACTACAGCGTCAACGACGGCGACGCGTACGTCAACGTGACCGCCCAGTACACCCTGAGCAACCTCTCCAACCACAAGGCCGCCGGCATCGCGAAGAACACCACCCTCGCCGCCGGCACCGCGTACAACTTCGGGTCCCTCGACCACATGGGCAGCCTGGTCATGCAGGGCGACGGCAACCTCCTCGCCTACAAGGTCAACAACGACGGCACCCAGGGCTCGCTCCTGTGGACCAGCGGCACCTGGGGCAACAACGGTGCCGTCGCCTCCTTCGGCACCGACGGCGTCCTGAGGATCAAGAACGGCAACACCGAGATCTGGCACTCCGAGGGCGCCGCCGGCGACAAGCTGCGGGTCGACTCCGGCTACATCCGCACCACCGACACCAACGGCAAGATCACCTGGGCCGGTGACGTCCTCCTGCGCGGCGACACCCTCGCCACCGGCGGCGTCGTCACCACCGGCGACGTCAACCACGGCAACGGCTACCGCCTCAGCATGCAGGGCGACGGCAACCTCGTCCTCTACACCGGCAACTGGGCCAGCGCCCCCTGGGCCACCGGCTCCTGGGGCGGCAGCACCCCCACCGCCACCTTCAACACCAACGGCAACTTCACCGTCAACGCGACCGGCGGCTGGAACGCCAACCTCGGCACCGCCAACCGCCTCGCCCTCCAAGGCGACGGCAACCTCGTCGCCTACAACACCAGCAACCAGGCCACCTGGACCCGCTAACACCCCCACACCCCACCACCCCAGGCCCCCCGGACCACCATCCAGGGGGCCTGACCCACACCCAGCACCACCCCCCACACACAGGCCCCGCCACCATCACCCAGAAAACAGACAACCCCCCAAATCCCCCCGGTTCCCGTCCCCCTCCCCCCCAGGACAGCAACCGGGCACCCCCACACCCACCCCGAACACCCACCACCCCGCACCGCACGACAACACCACCGCCCCAACGGCACAGAAAACGCAGACCGGGACAGGGGCGCAGCGGGCTGCGCGGGACAGGGGCGCAGCGGGCTGCGCGGGACAGGGGCGCAGCGGGCTGCGCGGGACAGGGGCGCAGCGGGCTGCGCGGGACAGGGGCGCAGCGGGCTGCGCGGGACGGGCGCAGCGGGCTGCGCGGGACAGGGGCGCAGCGGGCTGCGCGGGACAGGGGCAGCGGGCTGCGCGGGGACAGGGGCGCAGCGGGCTGCGCGGGGACAGGGGCGCAGCGGGCTGCGCGGGACGGGCGCAGCGGGCTGCGCGGGACGGGGGCGCAGCGGGCTGCGCGGGACGGGGCGCAGCGGGCTGCGCGGGACGGGGGCGCAGCGGGCTGCGCGGGACGGGCGCAGCGGGCTGCGCGGGACGGGCGCAGCGGGCTGCGCGGGACGGGCGCAGCGGGCTGCGCGGGACGGGCGCAGCGGGCTGCGCGGGACGGGCGCAGCGGGCTGCGCGGGACGGGGGCGCCAGAACGCGCCCCACAGCGTGGCAGCGGCGCAGTGGCGGGCGCGGTCGGCCAGATCACCGAATCGTCCGGCAGGCGGGCCGGGTCTGTCCGGTCTTTACGGGACACGGCCCGGTCCGGCGGGGCGGAGGCGCGGTCGGGGCGGGGCGGTCGGTCTTGGAGGTCGGTGGTGGTGGGTCGTGGGTGTGCCCGTGGGCTGGGTTGTGGCTTGGGGGTGTGTCAGCGCAGGGCGGCCGTCTGCAGGTCGGGTGGGAGGTTGTCCAGCCACACCCCGATCGTCCACTCGGGGCCGTCGGGCAGGGCTTGGGGGAAGTGGAGGCGGAAGCGGCCGCCGGGGCGGCCCCACGGGTCCTGGGGTGGGCGCAGCCGGCAGTGTTCGGCGGTGTGCAGGAGGTCGGCCAGGTCGGTGGCGGGTTCGGTGCGCCAGCTGGTGAACGGGGAGGTTGGGGTGCGGGTGAGGTAGTGGTGGTAGAGGGTGGCGGTGTGGAGGAAGGGGCGGGCCCAGGCGGGGATGGGGTGGGCGGCGCAGCGTGCCGGGGTGTGGTGGTGGGCGGGTTTGTGCAGGTGCAGGGTGGGGCGGGTGGGGTGGCAGTGGGGCGGGGTGAGGGTGCTCAGGTGGGCGTAGGGGGCGCCGGTGAACAGGGCGGTGGCCAGGGCTGCGGCGTGGGTGGGGTGGGAGAGGCGGGCCAGGCGGGTGAGGGTTTCTTCGAGGCGGCCGGGTGGGGTGGGGAAGGGCGTGTGGTCGGGGTGGGGTGGCGGCGGGGAGCAGTCGCAGGGGGTGGGGTGTGGGGCCAGGCCAGCCGGGTCAGGGCGGGCAGGGTCAGCCAGGTGGGGGTGGCCGGGCGGGGCGGGAGTGTGCCCGCGCCGACGGTGGTGGCGGCGCGGGGTGGGTGTGGCGGGTGGGCGTAGGGGGGCAGGCCGTGGGTGACGCTGTGGCCGACGTGTGCGAGGGCGCGGGTGAGGGCCGGGGTCGGCGCGCGGTGGCACACCAGGGTCAGGTGCGCTCCGGTGCGCTGTTGGAAGAGCAGGAGCTGGTGCAGGCGGGCGGGGGTCAGCAGGTGGGCGCGCAGCACGATGAGGTGGCCAAGGCGCATGGCGCGGGCGTGGGCCGCTGCGGCCGCCCAGGTGAGGGTGGGGCGGGTGGTCCAGGGGCTGGGCGCGGCGTCGGGTTTGCCGAGGGCGGCCATCACGTCGTGGGCGAGGTCGGCGGTGTGGGCGGTGCCCGGGGTGGGATGGACGGTGGCCTGGCCGCGGGCGGGGTCGTGGGCGGCCAGCGCCGTACGTGTGCAGGCCGGGGTGTCCGCCGGGTCCAGGGCCAGGGTCAGTGGCGGCAGCGGGCGGGTGCCTGGTGCGGCGGGCGGCACCCGCGTGGCGCGGCGGGGGCCGGCCGTACCGGGTGCGGGGGCGGTGTCCGCGGGAGGGACGGTGCGGCCGGCATCGGCAGGGCGGGCCGGGTCAGCGGGGCGGGTGGGGTGTACCGGGGGTGCGGTGGCAGAGGTGGGGCGGGGTTGGGTGCTCATGTGCCGGCGCCGAGCCTGCCGTAGACCTGGCGCAGCAACTGCTCATCGACACGGGTGCGGCCCTGGGCGGCCAGGCCGTCGGCGGCGTGCTTGGTGATACGCGCCCAGGCCCGGAAGTTGCCGTGCGCGGCTTGCTTGTCCACCAACGCGATCAGATCCGGCTCGACGCCCTCCCACAACGGGTGGAATGCCGGGACTGTCGCCAGGACCTCGGGCAGGGTCAGCGGCAGGGCCTGCTGCCAGATGAACACTCGCGAGGCGAGCATCGGCTCCCGGCGCAGCACCTTCGCGCAGCCGTCACCCCCGGCGAAGACCACCGCGATGTCGGTGGTCGGCTCGTCCCACAAGTAGCGCCAGTACTCGAAGCACTCCCGGGACAGCCACTGTGCCTCGTCACACACCAGGACATGGAAGGAACGGGCGAGGGCGTCCTTGAGGACCGCGTCGAACTCGATGGGACGTGCTGGTGGTTCCCCGGGCAGGGCCAGGGCGCGGAACAGCTCGTGGCGGATGTCACGCGGGGTCGGGCGGGCCCGGAACGCCACCCGGTAGGTGTTGCCCGGTGCGAGGTGGCGCAGCGCGGCGTTCACGGAGAACGATTTGCCGTTGCCCGCCGCCCCGGCCAGGACCATCATCGCGCGGGCGTCGAGGGTGGCGGCGATGTTGTCACGCGTGGTGCGCAACGCCTCCGTCGCCACGATCCGCGCCCCGGGCAGGTTCAGATAGTGGTCCGCGCGCTGCGGCGGCAGCATCCCTGGGCGCAGCGCCGACGGTGTGGTGGTCATGGGTATCGGGGGCTCCTGCGGGCTCGGGGCTGCGGGGTGCGGGGTGCGGGGTGCGGACGGGTGGGGTGCGGGGTGGATGGGCCTGGTCGTCCGTGACATGCGGGCAAGGCCCCGGCCGGGGTGGCCGGCCACGAGCCGGGTCAGCGTCGAGGACCGGCATCGGGGTCGTCAGCGGCGGAGAGCGGTGGGTGTGCCGCCCGGTGAGTGCCACCTGACGGAGAACCGCCCTGCCGCGGGGCTGTTCAGGGCGGCACCGCCCCGGGGGCGGTGGTGTCCTCACCGCAGGTCTCGTATGCGGGGACTGGGTCTTGGCCGAGGTCCGACGCGGACACGATGGCGGACACAGGGGCGGGGGCGGCGGCAGAGGCGGCGGCAGAGACGGACACAGGGGCGGCGGCGGCAGAGGCGGACACAGGGGTGGGGGTGGGGGTGGGGGTGGGGGTGGGGGTGGGGGTGGGGGTGGGGGTGGGGGTGGGGGTGGGGGTGGGGGTGGGGGTGGGGGTGGGGGTGTTGTGGGGCGGGACCCAGTCGTCGGGCAGCGGGGTGTGCGGGATCAGTCCGGGCAGGGCCAGGGCGCGGAGGTCCCTGCTGTCGGTCGCTTCGAGCTCGGCCTGGGCCTCGGCGGCGGTGAGGGTGCCGAGCGGCTGGGGTGAGGCCGCGGTGGTGACGGCGGCGAACCGCTGGCGGCGCAGCTTCTCGGCGGCCTTCAGGTCCGCGCGCAGGCGGCGGGCGGCTGCGGTGCGGGCCGCTTTCAGGGCGCGGACCTGTTCCGGGCTCGCCTGCTCGGCGAGATGGGCCGTGCCGAGGTGGTGGCCGCCGGTAGCGTCGAACACCTCGATCTCGCTGTCGTGGTGCGGGAGGTGGCGCAGGCGGACCTTCGTATCGGTGCGGCCGACCATCCACGCGGCGATGTAGGGGCGGCTGCGCCAGGAGATGCCGTTCGTGGTGATCGTGCGGGTGCGGCCGTCGTCCTCCAGGGCGAAGAACGCGAGGTGCTCGGCCGGGACGTCGCGCAGCGGCGTCGGGTCCGCGTTCCATGTCTGGAGCGGGGTGAGGCCCTTCAGAGCCGCCGGGTGGTGCTCGGTGTTCCACCAGCGCACCCAGTCCAGCAGCAGTTGGACGAACGTCGCGAACGTCAGCGGCGGCGCGTGCGGATCGGCGGTCCGGCCGCTGGTGAGTTTCTGGCGGTGGGTGTAGCGCGGCAGGGAGACGAGGAACATCTCCTCGACCGCGTCGTTCAGCGCCTCCACGGTGCCCTTCAAGTGCGGGCTGTAGGCGGGCAGGTCGTGCACGGGGACAGCGAGGGCTCCGAGCGCGGCGGTCACCGTGGTGCACAGGAACTCCTTGCCGCGGTCCACGCGCACCAGGGCGGGCAGGCCGCCGGCGGGGCCGAAGGGTTCGGTGCGGGTGATCGAGGTACGCAGCGCGGCCAGTACCGCGTCCCTGGAGGGGGCGTGCGCGGTCACCGCGAGGCCGAGGATGGACTTGGTGGCGCAGTCGATGAACCAGGTGATCCACGGACACGCCAGCTCCCCCTCGACATCGACCTGCACCGGCACGCGCTTGTGGTCACCCTCCCAGCAGGCGTTCCTCCACGTGGCCGGCCGCTTCCCGAACACGTCATGAGCCCGGCGGGCCGCCTCCCCACCCCGCAGACCCGCCCGCTCCCCCGCCGACAACTCCCGCGCCACGGCACGGTGCAGGGCCGACAGCGACAGCATTGGCCCGGCCTCGGGATCGTCCGCCGCACGGGCCGCCAGTTCGCGGTGAACGGCCGAGACGTTGCCTCCCCACAGAGCCAGCAGACGCCGGATCTGCGGGGTGACGCTCGCTCTCGCGCGGGAGCGCGGTACGAGGCGGCCCTCCCCGCGCGCGGCGGCCACCCAGTACCACACCGCCCGCACGGTTACCCCGAGAGACGAGGCGATCAGCCGTACATGAGCGGTCGTCAACTCACCCCGACTGTCCAGGTCCATCAACCGGGCCACGGCCGCGGACCGGTCCACCGGCTCGGACACCGCCACTCCCCCGTTCCGGTCGGCGCCCCACACCATCGCACCGGGCCTTGTCGCGGGTCAGGCTGTCCACCGCGGCACGGCGCGATACCGACACGCCGCGCGACAACACCCGATCGAAGGCAGAACACCACCGGGGTGTTTCACCCCATGCCCAACCCCGGGCGGCCATCCCGCCCCTGGCCACGACCCAGGCCACGACCCAGGCTTCGACCCGAGGCGTTCACCCCCCATCTTTCACTGCCTTGCACAAGGCGGGCAGACAAACCCGTTCGACCAGGCGGTGCCCCGCTCCCAGACGCAACGCCCAGGCATCGTGATAACGATCGGCGTCAGCTTTTCACCGTGATACAGCGGAACACTTCACCGCAACCCCGGCCCCACCCTTCACCACACACCCCCCTCAAAACAGCTGACCACCAGCCACAACACACCATCCCCCACCAGTGAAAAACAACGCCGACCCCCCAATGAAAACCACACACCGATCATCACCCAGGGAGTCACCAACGTCGAAATCACCGCTTACGGCGCCAGTGGCGGCGATTCCAACGGTGGCGGCGGTGTCGGTGGCAAGGGCGGCAAGGAGGCGGCCGTCTTCACCTTGGCGTCCAATGGCTCCGACAGCGGCCGCTACCTGCAGGTCAATGTCGGTGGCAAGGGCGGAACCAACGCTGGCGGCTGGAACGGCGGCGCGGCCGGCCGCTACCCCAACGCCGGCGCTACAAGCGGTGGTGGTGGCGGCGCCTCGGACGTACGGGTCACCGAGAACGGCAGCGCCCCCCAGCACCGCCTGATCACGGCCGGCGGAGGCGGTGGAGGCGGCAACGCGTGGCACAACGGCCTCGACGGAGGCAGGACCGACGGCGCGCAGACCACCACCCCTGACGGAGGCGCCGGCGACAACAGTCCGTCAGAAGACGGCTACGCGGGCGGCGGCGGCGGCGGCTACCTGGGCGGCAGGGGCGGCCTGGCCGGCTACGGCGGTGACGGCGGGACCAGCCAAGCCGGCACCCCCGAGGCCCCCGGCGGCATCGCCCTCTCCGGCAGCGCCACCAACACCTCCGGCCTCAACAGCGGCGACGGCAAGGTCGAGATCCGCTACACCATCCCCCACATCACGTCTTTCACCTGGGCCAACAGCAAGCGCCTCAACAACGGTGACACCTACACCATCAAGGACGGAGGCGGCAACGACACCTACCACCTGGCCATGCAGGGCGACGGCAACCTCGTCACCTACAACTCCGCCTGGCAGCCCGTCTGGGCCTCCGGCACCAACACCGCCAGGGCCTACGCCGAATTCACCGCCGACGGTGTCCTCGAGGTCCACAAGCCCAACGGGGACCTGATCTGGAAGTCCGCCAACCCCGGCGGCACCAGCTCCACCCTCACCCTCGCCACCGACGGCAACCTCAACATCAACAACGCCAGCGGCAACCGCTGGAAGACCCTCATCGGTGAACGCCTCTACAAGGGCATCGCCCTCGAGCCGAACCAGGCCGTCTCCATCAACGGCGGCTACCACCTCGTCATGCAGTACGACGGCAACCTCGTCGACTACCAGGTCAACACCACCAACGGCAACTTCACCGCCCTGTGGGCCAGCAACACCTCAGGCCACGACGGCCAGGGCTACAAGCTCATCATCGACCAGCCCAACGGCCGGGCCGTCATCAACAACTCCACCAACGTCAACACCACCACCGGCCTCGTCACCGGCGGCACCACCCTCTGGAGCTCCAACACCACCCGCACCGACCTCACCAACCCCGTCCTGAACTTCCAGCCCGCCAACAACGGCAACGGCCGACTCGTCTTCTACACCAACGTCACCAACGGCACCGACATCTGGCACAACTGGTAAACCAACCCCACCCCCACCCCCACGACAACATAGCCACCCACACCCAGACAACAACACCCACCAACCCCCACCCCAAGCCCCCGGACACCCCCACCGGGGGCCCTGCCACACCCCCACCCACACCCCGAAACCAACCACACCCACCCAGACACCCCAAAACACAGCCCCCACCCCCGCGACACCACCCAACCCACCAACCCACCAACCCACCGGACGGCCGGCGAACGCACCGGACGGCCGGCGGACGCGGCAGCGGCAGCAGCAGCGGGTGGAGCGGCGGACACAGCGGCAGCGGCAGCAGCAGCGGCAGCAGCGGACGCGGCAACGGCGGGCGCAGCGGCAGCGGCGGGCGCAGCGGCAGCGGCGGCGGCAGCGGCGGGCGCAGCGGCGGCGGCAGCGGACGCGGCAGCGGACGCGGCAGCGGACGCGGCGGGCGCAGCGGCGGCGGCAGCGGACGCGGCGGGCGCAGCGGCGGCGGCAGCGGACGCGGCGGGCGCAGCGGCGGCGGCAGCGTCCGCGGCAGCAGCGGCAGCAGCGGCGGCAGCGGACGCGGCGGGCGCAGCGGCGGCGGCAGCGGACGCGGCGGGCGCAGCGGCGGCGGCAGCGGACGCGGCGGGCGCAGCGGCGGCGGCAGCGGACGCGGCGGGCGCAGCGGCGGCGGCAGCGGACGCGGCGGGCGCAGCGGCGGCGGCAGCGGACGCGGCGGGCGCAGCGGCGGCGGCAGCGGACGCGGCGGGCGCAGCGGCGGCGGCAGCGGACGCGGCGGGCGCAGCGGCGGCGGCAGCGGACGCGGCGGGCGCAGCGGCGGCGGCAGCGGACGCGGCGGGCGCAGCGGCGGCGGCAGCGGACGCGGCGGGCGCAGCGGCGGCGGCAGCGGACGCGGCGGGCGCAGCGGCGGCGGCAGCGGACGCGGCGGGCGCAGCGGCGGCGGCAGCGGACGCGGCGGGCGCAGCGGCGGCGGCAGCGGACGCGGCGGGCGCAGCGGCGGCGGCAGCGGACGCGGCGGGCGCAGCGGCGGCGGCAGCGGACGCGGCAGCAGCGGCAGCAGCGGCGGCAGCGGACGCGGCAGCAGCGGCAGCAGCGGCAGCAGCGGCAGCGGCAACGGCGGGCGCAGCAGCGGGTGGAGCGGCGGGCGCAGCGGACGCGGCAGCAGCGGCAGCAGCGGCAGCAGCGGCAGCGGCAACGGCGGGCGCAGCAGCGGGTGGAGCGGCGGGCGCAGCGGACGCGGCAGCAGCGGGCGCAGCAGCGGCGGCAACGGCGGGCGCAGCAGCGGGTGGAGCGGCGGGCGCAGCGGACGCGGCAGCAGCGGGCGCAGCAGCGGCGGCAGCGGCGGCGGCAGCAGCAGCAGCGGCAGCGGACGCGGCAGCGGCGGCAGCGGCGGCAGCGGCGGCAGCGGCGGCAGCGGCGGCAGCGGCGGCAGCGGCGGCAGCGGCGGCAGCGGCAGCAGCGGCAGCGGCGGCAGCGGCAGCGGCAGCAGCGGCAGCGGCAGCGGCAGCGGCAGCGGCAGCAGCGGCAGCAGCAGCGGGCTGGGCCGGCACCAGGAGAGGGGGCCCCTGGTGGCGCCCGGCATGGCCGGCCACCCCGCAGCACAACCTGCGCGGTGACCAGGCAGCGATGGCTGGAGCCCCACGCCACGTCGACTGGGCGCAGCCACCCGAGCCGACGGCGTTCGAGGACGCCCGGCCCGAGCCGGCCGGGCCGCGCATGGCGGCGGGCCACCACCGCCGCCCCGCAGGTCATCGGAGAAGACCCAGGAGAAGCGGCAACGGGCGACGCCGACCCACTCGGCCGCAGGCCTAGACGCGCCACCAGCGACAGGCACACACCGCACGGCCCCGGAACCACCACGCGCGCCGCCGGCACCCGCCCCCACGCCCACGCCCACGCCCACGCCCACGCAAGGCTGGCCCGGGCCCGGCCGACAGGCCCTGAAGTTCCCCCACTGAACTGGACAGCCTGATACTGGGACGGTTGGTCCCGGAGGAAGCAGCCCAGAGAGTGCGCGGCACGAGCGGCATGAGCAAGCGGTACACGGCGGAGTTCAAGCGGGACGCGATCGCGCTCGTCCGGTCCTCGCCGCATCGGAATGTCACGGAGATCGCCCGGGAGCTGGGCGTGAGCCCGGAGGGGCTGCGGGGCTGGGCCCAGAGCATCACCACCCGCTGGTACGACCACCAGCAACACGCGGCCCCCAGATGGCGTCGGCGCGCCACCGTCCTGGAGCGGGCCAACCCCGAACTGGCACCAACCCGAAGCTCCTGGGCGCTCCTGGCCCGGGACATCGTCACCTATCCCGAGACCGTCACCCTCGCCCACGCCCTCCACCAGCACCGCGTCCTGGCCGTCCCCGGCGGCCACACCAGCACCCGCCCACGCACCCACACCGCGTTCCTGCGCCACACCGCCACCCGGCTCGGACTCCCCCGCCTGGACCCGTCCCACGACGACCCCCTACACGCGTGGATCCACCACCGCACCCCATGACCCAGACCAGCACCCGCCAGGGTGCCCCGCCTCGACAAGTGAGCCGGACGCTACAGCTCGACGAGCGACGCCACCGCGAACTGGTGCACCAGATCAGCCGCAAGCTGCCTGATCAGCCGCTCCCTCACCTGAGGGGAGGACATCAGATCGGCAAGGGGCGCTTCACTGGCTACCGGAACAACATGGCCGAGCGCAATGCTGCCGGGGAGCGGCTCAGGCTGGTCACCGTCGGGCTGCTGCGTCAGGCAGACGGATGGGACATGGCCGAGGTGTCCGACACCGGGGCTGGTGAAGGAAGCCTGCACCTGCAGAAGCCCGTTACCCTGACGGCGCACGGCGTGCAGGACCGCAACGGTCACCAGATCCCGTACCACTAGCTCAAGGCGATTCTGGACGAGATACCGGATGCCATTGAGCACCGGTGCGTGCGCCGCATTCAGCGCTCCCGCGAAAGAGCCGTCATGCAGAAGTTCGATCTGCCCCCGTCGGCTCTGGCCACGGTATGGCGTGTCGGTACTGACCACTGCACGGCGCAGGCCCACCTGCGGGCGGGCGTTGTTCGTGAACACGGTGCGCAGCATGCCGCCGGCAGGGAGTTCACCGAGGGCAGCCTGCATGCTCGGCTCCACCCGGTGCGGGTCGACAGCGTCAGCTGAGTCGAGGCCCGAGGGCACGGAGCAGGCCGCGCAGACCGTGACCCAGATGCTCTTGGGGAGATGCTGAAGGCGTGCCGAGAGCAGATCGGCCAGCTGCTCGAGCCTGTCCTGCGCGGCCTGGCGCCGTCCGAACCGGGCAGCGTAGGCGGCTTCCAGGTCGCTCTCCCCCAGCCAGTCCGTGTCACTGCCCCGGCGCCGGGGGTAGCCCCAGGAATCCTTCAGGTCCTTCGCCAGAGGCACCAGGTGAGGCGCCTCCGGGCTGCGGGGCACCTCGACCACGATGATGTGCCGATCGGAAGGCGGGGCCAGCGGCAGAGAGTGGATACGCAACGCGGGAATGAACGGGCGGACCATGCTGGCCTTACCGCGAAGGCTCTGCACAAGCGGCTGCGGGTCGCTGGCGGTGGCGAAGGCGTGCTGATGGGCGGCGGCCGGCAGTGGGGGCCGGGCCCATGGCGGCACCGGGTGGGTCATGCGGCCGTGGCGCGGCCCGCCTTGGTCGTGGAGGGTGATGGTGGCCGCTTGGGTGGTGAGGTCGGTGCAGTGGGCGGTGGCGAGCTGGCTGTTTGATGCCGCGCTGAACAGGGCGGTGGCCAGGACGGCGGTGAGGTGGGGGTGGGCGGTGGCGGCGTGCGGACGCCGCGCGGCCTCCCCGGTCGTGGTGGCCGGCGTCATCGAGGGCGGATGAAAACCGCGTACGTGGGCCAGTGGCGGAGTACAGCGGGGTGTCAGCGTGTTGGGCGACTCTCACCATGCCGATGTCGCGGGCGCGGATCGGGCGTTGAGCGTGCCGATGAGGTTCGGCTGGTTCGGGGTTCGTTTGGGGCGGCACCTTGCCGATGAAGGTGAAGGCCGAGGTGGGCGGCGGGTGGCGGACCGTGGGGTGTCGCGCGGTGCCGGTCGCCGTGGCCCGGTGGTCCGGCTTGCGCTGACGGGTCGTCGGAAGCGGGGGTGCAACACCGGCTGCCCCTTCCTGGGTGGTGTGGCCGGGCCGGAGCCTGACGGGATGGACGTTGATCGAGGTGCTGGGCGCGGCGGCGGCCCGGCGGGCGCTGGCCCGCCGGCTGCTGCGCTGCCCGGACTGCGGCGGCGCGCTGCGGCCCTGGGGCCGGGCCCGGAGCCGGACGGTCCGCGACCTCGGCGGCCGGCTGCTGACCGTGCGTCCGGACCGGGCCCGGTGCACCGCCTGCCAGGCCACGCACGTCGTGCTCGACTCGGCCCTGCTGCCGGGCCGGGCCTGCACGGTCCGCTTCGTGGGCCCTCCTGGGCGCGGCGCGCGGGCGCGCTCACCGGCCGATCGCCGCCGAGCTCGGTGCGCCGGAGGGCACGGTGCGCGGCTGGCTCCGGCGTGCCAGGCGCTCGGCCCACCAGCTGTGGGCTGTGGGCGTCCAGGCCGTCGTGGCGCTCGACCCGTCGGCCCTTCCGACGCTGGACCGGTCCACCCCGCTCGCCTCCGCCGCCTGGGCCCCGCTCGCCGCCGCGCTGGCCGCCGCCCGCCGCCTGGGCGGCGAGCACCACGGACTCTGGCCGCGGATCGCCGTCCTGCACACGCGGCCGGCTGCTGGCCATGGCCCCGCCGGGCTGAGCCGTCGGCACCGCTCCCGGCACCCGCCTGCCCTCGAACCGCCGCTGAGCCGTCCGACCGCCCGGTGAACCCTCCACCGGCCGGCTTCCGTACGCACACGTGCGACACCGTGCCGACGACGTGCGACACCTCGCTCATGACGTTGTCCGGTTCGCCCGGAAGGTCATCGACCTGGCCGACCGCCTGGGCCGGTTGCTCTCCCTGGGAGAGGATTCATCCAACCTTGATGTAGACAGACGGATCTGTCTACTATCTGGATGCCGTGCGGTCCGCAACCTGGAACCACCGGGACGGGGTCTGTCGCAAGAACATCCGAACGGAGAGAGCAATCAGCTCACACACGCGTCCTCCGCTGGAAAGCATCAAGATCGACGTCGGCCGTCACACCTTCGACGCCGTGGCTTCTGGGCCGGAGAACGGTGAGCTGGTCGTACTGCTCCATGGGTTTCCCGAGTTCTCGGTGATCTGGGACGACCAGCTCGACTCCCTCGCTCAGGCGGGATTCCGCGCGATCGCGGTCGACCAGCGGGGCTACTCCCCAGCCGCCCGTCCCGCGGAGGTCGAGGACTACGCGATCGGGAACATGGTGGCCGACACGCTCGGCTTCGCGGACTCCCAGGGTGCCGAACGCTTCCACCTGATCGCGCATGACTGGGGTGCGATGGTGGCGTGGTCCCTGGCCAGCGCGCGCCCGGAGCGGGTCATCTCCCTGGGCATCCTCTCCACCCCGCACCCCCTGGCCCTCCAGGACGCGCTCGCAGCCGGCCAGGACCAGCACGACAGGCTCGGCCACGTCCCCTTCCTGCGCCAGGGCAACGGCATTCCCGAGGCCGCGCTCTGCGCTGACGGCGGCGCACGCATCCGCCAGGGCTACGCGGGCCGGATGCCCGAGTACCTCCAGGACGAGATCGTCCGGCGCCTGCTGGAGCCGGGCGCCCTCACCGCGACCCTCAACTGGTACCGGGCCATCGACGAGGACCTCTCAGTCCCGGCCGACCGCATCACCGTGCCCACCCTGTACGTGTGGGGCAACGCGGACAGCGCGTACGGCCGGCTCGCCGCCGAGGGAACCGCCGGGTACATCGACGCGGCGTACTCCTTCGAAGTCCTGGAAGGCGCCGGCCACTGGCTCCCCCACGAGTCCGCGGAGCGGATCCGACAGCTCCTGCTCGACCACGCCCGGGACAACAGCGGCGATCGCAGCCGATGAGCGCCGCCGCTTACGACCCGTTCAACCAGAAACGAGAGAGCATGAGCCTGCGCGTCATGGCCGAGATGTGGGCCGCCCCCGACAAGGAGCACCTGCTGCGCTCCACGCTGGAGGGGATTGTCGGTCCCTCGCTCGCGGAGCCCGGGGCCATCGCCTACACGGCGTTCGTGGATCCGAACGACCCGGCCCGCTGGCTGACGGTCGAGGAATGGGCGGATCAGGACGCGCTGGAGGCGCACTTCCAAAGCCCGCATTTCCAGCAGGCGGTCCGGACCCTGGAAGACGTCCTGGTGAAGCCGGCGACGCTGCACCGCCTCATCCCGGCCTGAGCCCGGAAGCCGCTCGCCTGCCTGACAGAACCCCGTCATCTGTCTCCCTTGCGGCCGAATCCGGGGCATCCGCGGACCGTTCCGCGGATGCCCCGGCATGATGAACCGATGGCATAGCCCCACACACACCACGACCCCGAGGGCGTGGCGCTCAGCGCGGCGCTGGCCGCGCTCGCCCTACTGCGCCTGCGCGCAGAGGAGACGCTTCCGGGAGCCACCCTCCTCGCCCGCCCGGAGCTCGTCGACACCTGGGCCGACCGGTTCGGCGCGGTGGCCCTTCCACCAGTCCCAGGTCAGTGACTGTCGCAACTGCTCTGGGATGTTGGCCGTTTGGACCGTGAGTGGGCTTTCCCCTGGGCTTCGCACCACGCCGTTACCGGCATCGCACGTCAAGGGCGGGGACGGGTCATACGGACACAGACCGTGCAACTTCGTGTCACACAATCGCCTTCCCAGTGTCCGGGGATCGCGCGGTCCCCGACCTCGGCGGGACGCTCGCTGATCATCACGTCGGGGGCTGCCACGCGGTACCGGGAGAGGTGGTAGCGGGGATCGTTGTTGTCGGTGACGTTGATGAAGAACTGGGAGGTGGTCGGGTCCGGGGTTGCGGGCCATGGCCGGGGTTCCGCACGTGTTGAGGAGGCTGTTGACGGCCTCGTTGCGGATCGCGGGGCTTTGGGCTCGTCTTGGCCGTCTGGGCGGCTGACATGTTGCTGAGGCCCACCTGTGCGACCGCGTCGCGCCGCTGGCGCGGGTGGGGGCGGTCAGGGTGTATCGCCGGGGAGGCGGAGGGGAGCGGTTTCACAAGGAATCCACAGGATCGGTCCGTACGCTGCGGGGAGGAAGTGGGGACCGTTCACGCGCCGACGCGTGTCCCGGTCGCGGGGCACGAGGCGCCCGGGTGGGTCCACACGTTCGATCCCGAGGGGGGATCTTGACCGCACCGTACCGCGGACGCCTGAGGGCCCTGGCCGCCGGGGGCGTCCTTGCTCTGGCTGTCGGCGTTCTTGCCGCCACCCCGAGCACGGCCGCCCCGCAGCACCGCGCGCCCGGCTCCGTCGTGGCGCAGGCCGTGACCGACTCCGCGCAGATGTGGGACCCCGGCTCCGCGCCGCGCGGCGTCGGCGGGTACCCGGCCGTCGTCCTGCCCGCTCTGTCCGGGCCGTCCGAGCAGGTGACTGCCGCCGCCAAGCCGCGGCACGACGTCGACGGCGACGGCCGCAGCGACATGATCGTCATGCAGTACGACCAGGCCACGGCCGTCTACCTGTCGTCGATCCAGGCCTGGAGCGACTACACGATCGCCAAGACCGACCCCGACGCCTCGTTCAAGGACCTGCTGCCGGTGGGCGATGCCGGCGGCACGACCAAGCCGGAACTGCTCTCCCTCTCCTTCGACGGCGTCCTGACGCTCTACGAGGCCGGCTTGAACGCCACGTCGGCGCCCCTGTGGTCGGGCGGCGGCTGGCAGAAGTACAACCGCCTCATCGCCACCGGGGACGTCACCGGAGACCGCCACCCCGACCTGCTGGCCCGCGACTTCGCCGGCGACCTGTGGCTCTACACGGGGACAGGTACGGTCACCAAGCCCTTCAACACGCGGGTCAAGGTCGGCACCGGCTGGGGGGTCTACGACCAGATCGTCGGCGCCAGTGACGTCGACGGCGACGGCCTCGGCGATGTTCTCACCCGCACCCTGACCGGCGAGCTGTGGTTCCACAAGGGGGCCGGCAGTGCCACCGCCCCGCTCAAGGCCCGGGTCAAGGTCGGCACCGGCTGGAACGCGTACAACGTGATCACCGGCTCGGACGACGGCGACGGCGACGGCCTGGGCGACCTGCTCGCCCGCGACGGCGACGGCGTGGAGTACTGGTTCAAGTCGACCGGCGGCGGGCACTTCGCCGCACCGGCGTACTTCGGCAGCGGCTACGAGAACAACAAGTTCATCGTCGGTGCCGGCACCACGCAGCTCTACGGCAAGGCCCAGAACCTCATGACCCAGGCCGACGGCGCCCTGTCCAAGTACTACGCCCTCGCCGACGGCACCTACCTGACGCCGCCGACCGGGGCCGGCAAGGAGACGCCGGGGTCCCGCAACACGTACGCCACCGCGCTCAACAGCCACAACCACGCCAGCTACGTGCAGAACACCGGCAGCGACTTGTACATCCGCGGCAAGAAGGTCAGCTCGACGTGGAACTACAACGCGATGGTCGGCCCCGGCGACCTCACCGGCGACGGCAAGGGCGACCTGCTCAGCCGCGACCCGGCGGGAGTCCTGTGGCTGCACCCCGGTGACGGGGCGGTGGACACCAAGCTCGGCACGCCCGTCAAGGTCGGCAGCGGCTGGAACGCCTACAACGCGCTGGTCGGCGCGGGCGACTACTCCGGCGACGGACGGCCCGACCTGCTCGCCCGGGACACCTCCGGCCGGCTGTTCCTCTTCAAGGGCACGGGGACGTCCACCGCGCCGTTCGCCGCCCGGGAACAGATCGCCACCAGCTGGGACGTCTACGACATGCTGGTCGCGCCGGGTGACATCGACGGGGACGGCAAGGGCGATGTGCTCGCCCGCGCCAAGAACGGCGACCTGTACCGGTACTCCTCGACGGGCAACGCCGGCACCGCGACCTTCGCCGCCCGGGTGCTGTTCGGCAGGGGCTGGAACATCTACACGAACATGCTCTGACCCGAACCTTCGGCCCCCGGCGGTGACCGAGGAACCCCGTACACGGAGCTCCTTCAAGTACCGCCCGGCGGGGTGAGGCATTGACCGCCGCTCGCGGGCACCCCTGACCAGCGCAAGCGTCGCTCGCGGGCACCCCTGACTACCTGTTTTCAATCACCGAAGTCGCAGGTCAGCCCATCAATGTCCGATAAGCGAAGTTCGTGGAAGCGTTCGCCGAACGGTCACAGTGACCGTTCGGCGAACGGAACTGCTGGGGCGGATGGCGCGCGCGGGGTGTTGTCCGTGACCAACAGGCCCCAGGGGCCGGCGGGTCGGCCGGCGGACCGACTCAGCCCTGATCGTTCTCAAGGTGATAGTCGTCAACTTGGCCCAGAACCCACCTGAAACGAGGCTACCGGGACCGCAGGCCAAGAGGGCCTGAAAACAGGTTCTGACCAGCGCGAGCGTCGTTCGCGGGCGCCGGTTGCAACCTCGCCTCCGTCACCCGGTCGGTGGACCCACTGATTCCCTTTCAGCACTTGCCCGGCAGGGTGAGGCGTCGTCTGGCGTTGACAGCTACCCCCACCAACGAGAACGCGGTCGGCCACACCGGCTGGGGCCTCGGCTCCGTTACCCGACCGATGGGCGATCTCAAAAGGCTCACTGAAAACGCTCGAGGTCACCCACCCCGGCGTCCGCCGGACACCGGCGCGGCCCTCGGCCCGATCCGCCGCTCCGACCCGAGAGCGCATCGGACCATGACGAGGGCCGCGCCGGTCCTTCCGCGGTCTCACCGGACCGGGTGACGGGTAGTGATACACCGGCTCCGGCCCCATGAGGATGAACGGGATGGCGATCGTTGAAAACGGCCGCCCCCTGCTCGGGGTGAGCCCAGACCTGCTCAGCGGCTCTCCCCAGGCATAGGGCACTTGACCTGCGGACGGGCGCCGAACCGCAGGGGCCGCCCGATAGCCCAGCCAGGCCCAGGCGCGGGACGGACTGTCCAGGGTGGCCGGAGACCAGCGCGTAGCGCCGCCGAAGACGCCCTTGACCGGCCGGCACGGCCCGCACACCCAAGGGAGCGGGCGGCCCCCGGCCGACAGTGCACCCGACGCTCGCCGCCCCAGTCCGTTGAACACCGGATGGACTGGGGAACCGTGAGCAGCCCTGGCCGTTTTCCGAGATCCCCATCAGCGCGGAAAGCCGGCCGGCCGGGCCTCAGGGACCGCCGCCGCCACGCCGCCGGGGGCGGAGGCCGGCCGGCCTCCGCCCCCGGCGGCGTGCTGAACACGCGGACGCGAAAAGAAGGCCAGCGCAGCGCCCCGGCGGCAGTACCCCGCTGGCGTGCCAGCGCGCCCCGCACAGGAACGCGCGCGGCCCGGCGAGAAGGTAGGACCCCGCGAGGCCACCGATCTGGCGGGCCGGCTGGACGCGCACAGCTGGACGTGCACGGCACCGCGATCGTGGCCGGCGCGGACGGCCGACGCGGACGGCCGGCGGCGGTTCATGCGCCAGGCGGGCCGCGGCCCCCAGGGCTGTACGGCAGCCCGGACGCATGCCAGCCCGGCCGTGGGCACTGCCACCCTCGGGCCCCGAGCCGGCCCGGCCGCCCCCGGAGGACGGCCGCAAACACCCAACGCCCCGCCACACCCGCCAGGAACCACACGCCGGCGAACGCGCAACCACCAGACACCCACCACCCACCACCCGGACGAGCGGACGGACGGACGAGCGGACGGACGGACAGGTGGGCTGACGGACGAGCCCGGGCCGGGTGGGGGCAGAACCGCGAACACCACCCGGCACGGCAGAGGTCCCGCCCGACGTCACCACAGCCCGGGGCCGGAGCACCACGACCACCCTCGGGAACAGGCCCAGGCCTCCTACCCGGCATCGGCGGGCGCGGGCCGGCCCGCGCCGGACGCGGGGGGCACCGGCGAGCACCACCGGGGACCGTGAGGTGGTCCTGGCGCTCAGGTGGTGGCGCGGCTGCCGTGTCCGGGGCCTCTTGGGGCCGCGGCGGCGCTGGGGCGTGTCCCGTCGTGGGCCCGCGGCAGCCGGCAGGCGGCCGGCAGGCGGCCGGCAGGGCAGGTCGGGTGGGGCTGGCCCCGATCGGAGTGAGCCGGACGGGAATACCGCGGGCCCGGCAACCGGTAACGGCGTGCCTTGGAGGTCCGGCCGGGCACGGGGCCGTGCCCGGGGCCCCCGGCAGGAGCGTGGCGGTCGGCGCAGCCCCCGGCCCCGGGGCCAGTGCCCGAGATGCCAGGGGCGGCTGCGTGAACACGAAGGCGCGGCCGACGGCGGCCGTGTCCACCATGCGGGCAACCCCGCACACCCCACCCGCACCACCCCCGGCCCGCCACCCCTACCCGGCGGTCACCAACACCCCAACACACACCACCCCGGGAGAGGAACAAACACCACCCCGCGAACCCGCACGAATACGCTACGGAAAACAGCAGCGGGCATTTACCGGAAATAGCTTCACCTAGTGAGGGAAATCTCACGGATGCCCGCCCGGGTGCCCCCGTGAAGGCATTTCCCGAAAGCGCGGACGCGCTGCCTTTCCGCGCAATTGCTGGCCTTTATCCGCCGTTTAGGACGTGACCTGCGGCACAGTTGGAGACCTGGCCAGGGGAGAAGGCCAGAGAGAAGAAACCACACCAACAGGCTCCGGCACAAACCAGAGCCAGAACACCAGGAGCACACCATGGCAATCAACCTCTGGCCCACCACCGGACCCACCACCCCCGCCGTCGAGACCCCCGCCTTCGACACAGAGACCAGCCCCAGGACCGGACGCCGACGAGGTAAGCGCACCCTCGCCACCCTCCTCACCGGAGCGATCGCCGTCTCCGGCGCGGCCCTCCTCGCCCCGTCCTCGGCGAGCGCCACCACCGGCGCGGCGTACAACCCCTGCCCCAACGGCGCGGCCGCGACCTACCCGTCCGCGAACACCGTCTCTTGCGCGAAGACGTCCTACGACGGGGGAAGCTACACCGTGCCGGCCGGTGCCACCGCGACGGTGCAGTTCGAGGCCTATGGGGAGAGGGGCAAGCCCGGCCGGGACGGTTACGGGATGGAGGCGGGCCATCGAGGGGACGGCGGCAAGGTCACCGTCACGTACACGGTCCCCGGCGGCACTCAGATCGATTTCAGGAAGATCTCCGGCGGCGGCGTACATGAGACCTGGGACCACAAGTGGGAGGCGGGCGCCGGCGGCACGGCGATTGCGGCCTCCGTCCAGGGCCAGGATCTCTGGGTCGCGGGTGGCGGTGGCGGCCCCGGCCTCGAGAACACGACCTTCCGGCAGGGTTTTGACGTCGGCCAGTCCGGCAACACGCTCAACAACTGGGGCCAGAACGGTGGCGCCGGAACACCAAACTGGAATAACACAAGCTTCGGTGGTGGCGGTGGCGCCGGCCAGTGGGGTGGCGACGGCGGGCACATGGAGAACGGTGGGAACCGGGCAGGCAACGCCGGCAGCAGCTACAGTGCCGCGTCCATCGGCAGTGTCCAGCGAGTGGGCGGCGACAGCCGCGCCGCGAGCTTCACCGATGGCGCCCACACCGACATGACGATCACGCAGCTCACCTTCCCCGCCCTCAACACGATGCCCAACTACAACGCCAGCGGCCACCTCAACCTCACCGACCTGGCGTCCAACTCCACCTACAGCACGGGCACCAGCATCGCCAACGCCCGCACCCTGGTCATGCAGGGCGACGGCAACCTCGTCATGACCAACCTCGGCGGCCAGGCCGTCTGGGCTTCCGACACGTGGGGCAACTACGGCGCCACCGCCTCCTTCGCCAACGGCATCCTCAAGATCAAGAAGAGCGTCGCCAACGGCGGCACCACGCTGCGCCAGAGCAACCCCAACGCCACCGCCGGTGCCCTCGGCTTCTTCCCCTCCGGTGACCTGTCGATCACCAACTTCGCCCAGACCCCCTGGACGAGCCAGAACGAAGGCCTCTACTTCCCCGCCGACACGCTTCCCAACTACCAGGCCAGCGGCATCGCGCAGAGCTCCACCCCCCTCGTCACCGGCCAGACGTACAGCTTCGGGACCCACGACGCCAACGGCAACACGATGGGCATGCTGAAGATGCAGGGCGACGGCAACCTCCTCGCCTACAACGTCAACACCGACGGCACCCAGGGCTCCCTCCTCTGGTCCAGCGGCACCTGGGGCAACAACGGCGCCACCGCCACCTTCGGCACCGACGGCGTCCTGAGGATCAAGAACGGCAGCACCGAGATCTGGCACTCCGAGGGCGCCGCCGGCGACAAGCTGCGGGTCAACTCCGGCTACATCCGCACCACCGACACCACCGGCAAGATCACCTGGGCCGGTGACGTCCTCCTGCGCGGCGACACCCTCGCCACCGGCGGCACCGTCACCACCGGCGACGTCAACCACGGCAACGGCTACCGCCTCAGCATGCAGGGCGACGGCAACCTCGTCCTCTACACCGGCAACTACTCCAGCGCCCCCTGGGCCACCGCCACCTCCGGCGGCACCAACACCGCCACCTTCAACACCAACGGCAACCTCACCGTCAACGGCACCGCCTGGACCGCCAACCTCGGCACCGCCACCCGCCTCGCCCTCCAAGGCGACGGCAACCTCGTCGCCTACAACACCAGCAACCAGGCCACCTGGACCCGCTAACACCACCACCCAACCACCCACCCCAGGCCCCCCGGACCACCATCCGGGGGGCCTGACCCACACCCAGCACCACCCCCCACACACAGGCCCCGCCACCATCACCCAGAAAACAGACAACCCCCCAAATCCGCCCCGCCCCGCCCCCGCCCCCCACCAGGACAGCGACCGGGCACCCCCACACCCCGGCACCGCACACCAGCCCAGACAACACCACCGCCCCAACGGCACAGAAAACGCAGACCGGGACAGGGGCGCGGGACGGGGGCGCAGCGGGCGCGGGACGGGGGCGCAGCGCGGCCAAGCACCACGGCGGACACCCGGCACACCAAGGCGGAGCGGCCGCCGGGCCGCCAGCGCCGCGACAGGACAACGGGAACGCCAGCCGCGGCGCGGGGGCAACACCCGACAGCGAGACCGCGCGGCGCGGTGTGCGCCGCCGGTGGCGGGGATTCGCGTGGCGGACCCGGTGCCGGCACGAACGCCACGGGCACCGGCCGCGGCGCGCGCACGAGGCCGGGGTGGCTGGGGCGGGCGCAGGCCGGGCGGGCTTCGGCGAGGCCGGTCGCCTCCCACGTCTGCCCCCGCTCACGAGGCTCGCGCGGGCCAGGGAAGGGCGCGGTGAACAGCGGGGTGTCGCCGGCGGCGGCGAAGGCGTGCTGATGCGCGGCGGCCAGCAGCAGGGGGCGTGCCCACGGTGGCACCGGGTGGGTCATGCGGCCGTGGCGCAGCCCGTTCGGGTCGTGGAGGGCGATGGTGGCCGCTTGGGTGGTGAGGTCGGTGCGGTGGGCGGTGGCGAGCTGGCTGTCCGCGGCCGCGGTGAACAGGGCGGTGGCCAGCACGGCGGCGAGGTGGGGGTGGGCGGTGGCGGCGTGCAGACGCCGCGCCGCCTGCGTTGTGGTGGCCGGTGTCATCACCGGCGGATGGAAACCGCGTACGTGGGCCAGTGGCGGGGTGCAGCGGGGTGTCAGCGCAGGGCGGCCGCCTGCAGTTCGGGTGGGAGGTTGTCCAGCCACACCCCGATCGTCCGCTGCGGGCCGTCGGGCAGGGCTTGGGGGAAGTCGAGGCGGAAGCGGCCGCCCGGGCGGCCCCACGGGTCCTGGGGCGGGCGCAGCCGGCAGTGTTCGGCGGTGTGCAGGAGGTCGGCGAGGTCGGTTTCGGGTTCGGTGCGCCAGCTGGTGAACAGGAAGGGGCTCGTGCGGGTGTGGTGGTGGTGGTGGTAGAGGGCGGCGGTGTGGAGGTAGGGGCGGGCCCAGGCGGGGACGGGATGGGTGCGGGCTGGACGGGCTGAGCGGGCGTACCGGGGACGGGGCGTGCGTCGGGGGCGGTGGGCGGGTGGGGGCGGTGTCGGCGGTGTGGGCGGTACCCGGAGTGGGGGGGTGGACGGTCGCCAGGCCGCGTCGGGTGGGGGGCGGTGGCGGTGGCGGGTGGGTCAGCCGGTGGGGGCAAGGCGGCTGAAGACCCAGCGGAGTACTTCTTGGTCGACGCGGGTGCGGCCGGTGCGTTGGAGGGCTGTGTGGGTGCGGGCGGTCAGGCGGGCCCAGTTGCGGAAGTTGCCGTGGGCCGCGTGCTGGTCGGCGAAGGCGATGTCGGCGGGCTCGGCCTCGGCCCAGATCGGGTGGTAGAGGGGGATGACCTCCAGGACCTCTTCGGGGGCCAGGCGGGCCAGGCGCTGCCAGATGAAGATCCTGGAGGAGAGCATCGGTTCTTTGCGCAGGGCCTGGTAGCAGCCCTCGCCGCCGACGAAGACGACGGCGAGCTGGGTGTAGGGGTCGTCCCAGAGGTAGCGGACGTACTCCAGCTGATCGCTGGAGAGCCACTGCGCTTCGTCCAGGACCAGGGTGCGGGGGTGGGCGGCGAGCTCGGTTTTGAGGAGGTGGTCGAACTCGCTGGCGTAGCGCGGGGGCTGTCCTGGCAGTTGGAGGCTGGTGAACAGTTCGTGGCGTACCGCGCGGGTGGTGGGGCGGGTGTGGAAGGTGATGCGGTGGATGTCCTCGTCGGGTTCGAGTTCGCGCAGGCAGCTGGTGACTGCGACGGTCTTGCCGAAGCCGGCGCCACCATGAATGCAGGTCATGGCGCGGGCGGTGATGGTGTCGGCGAGGTTGTCGCGGACGGTGAGCAGGGCGCGGGTGGCCACCAGCCGTGCTTCGGGCAGGTGGGTGTACTGGTCGGTGGGCGGGGGTGGCAGGCGGCGGGTCACAGGGGGTCCTGACGGTTGGAGGCGGGCGCGGTGCGAGGCACGGTGGGGTGGGAGGCGGAGTGGGCGGCGGTGGTGACGGTGGCGGGGGTGGGCCAGTCGGGCGGGGCGGGGGTGGGCGGGATCAGGTCGGGCAGGGCGAGCGTTGTGAGGGTGCTTTCGTGGTGGCGGGACAGTTCCCGGGTCGCCTCGGCGGCGGTGACGGCGTCCAGACGGTGGGGCGGGGCCGGGGTGGTGGTGGGTGCGAAGCGCTGGTGGCGCAGGCGCTCGGCGGCCTTGGCGTCGGCTCGTAGGCGCCCAGCGCGGCGGGCGCGGGCGCGGTGCAGCGCGGTGAGTTGTTCGCCGGTTGCTTGGTCGGCGAGGTGGGCGGTGCCCAGGCGGTGGCCGGCGGGGTCGCAGACCTCGATCTCGTGGGTGTGGTGGGGCATGAAGCGGACCCTGACCTCGCGGCCGGCCTGGCCGGTCATCCAGTCGGCGAGGTAGTCGTGTTTCTTGAAGCGGACGCCGTGGCTGGTGATGCGGTGGGTGCGGGCGTCGTCTTCGAGGGTGAACGACCACAGGTCGCTCGCGGGGATGTCGGTGAGCGGTGTCGGATCCGCGTTCCAGGCTTCGAGTGGGGTGCGGCCTTGGAGGCCGTCGGGGTGGTGCTGGGTGTTCCACCAGGTGACGAAGGCCAAGACCTCGGCGGTGAAGTCCTCGAAGGACAGGGCGGGGGCGGTGGGCAGGCGGTCGGGGCGGCGGCGGGGCTGCTTGGTGCGGTGGGCGGGCAGTGCGGCGAACAGCATCCGGGTGGCGCTGCGGTTCAGGTTCTCGATGCTGCCCTTCAGGTGGGGGCTGTAGGGGGGCAGGTCGTCGACGGTGGTGCCGAAGGCGGTGAAGGCGGCGGTGACGGTGGCGGAGAGGAAGTCCTTGCCGCGGTCGATCCGCACCGTCTCCGGCCGGCCCCCGACGGGGCCGTAAGAGCCGGTGCGCAGGATGGCGGAGCGCAGCGCGACCAGGATCGAGGCCCGTGACGGGGTGCCCGGGGTCACCGCGACGCCGGTGATCGCTTTGGTGGCGCAGTCGATGAACCAGGTGACGTGCGGGCGCACCAGCCGTCCGGCGGCGGCAACGCGCAGCGGGGCCTGGACGTGGTCGCCCTCCCAGGTGTGGTTGCGCCAGGTGCGGGGGCGTTTGCCGAACACATCCCGTGCGCGGGCCGCGTCGGGGCCCTTGCGGTAGCCGGCCAGCTCCCCCGGGGTGAGGTCGCGGCGTACCGCGCGCAGGAACGTTGCCAGCGACGGCACCTGCTCCAGGACGGGGACGGCGGCCGGCGGCGCGCCTCCCGGGATCGCCGTGCCGGCCGTACGGGCCGTGCGGGGTGTGGATGGCGACGGGTCGGCTGCGTCGACGGCATCGCCGGTGGCCGCGGCGTCGAAGGTGGCGGTGGTGAGGGCGGCTTCGGGTGTGAAGGCGAGGGTGGAGGCGGTGCCGCCGGTGCCGGTGGCGTCGAGCAGGGTGGTGGCGTAATGGGAGACGGCGGGAGCAGTGGTGGAGGCAGGAGCGGCGTTGCCGAAGGTCGCACCGCCGGGCGTAGTGGTGCTGCGGGCGGCGGTGGATGCGGTGGCGGAGGTGGCGCCTTCGGGGGTGGTGGCGGAGGTGGGGTGGGCGCGGGCGCGGAGTTCGCGGTGGACCGCCGAGGCGTTGCCTCGCCAGTAGGCCAGCAGTACCCGGATCTGCGGGGTGATCTCGAACCTGTCGGTGTGGCGGGCGCCGGGGGTGTCGGTGGTGGCCGGTGGTGGCCGGTGTAGTGGTGGCCTGAGCCAGCCACCGCCACACGGTGCGGTCGGAGACCGCCAGGCACTGTGCCGTGGTGCGCACGTGCGCGCGGGTGAGCCGACCCTCGGCCCGCAGGGCCAGCAAGCGGCGTACTGCCGGGGCGCGCAGCACCTTCAACGACACCGCGTCCAAGGCGGGTTCGGCATGGGCCGGTGCGGGTTCCGCGGCGGCGGTGTCTGTGTCGTCGAAGATGGGGGCGTTCACCAGAGTCCTTCCCGTCGGCGGATGGCGGTCGGTGCGGCGGCAGGTGAGAGGGTCAGGGGTTGGGGCCCAGACGGGAACAGGCCTTGTCCAGCAGCGCGCGGTCGACACTGGTGTCGTCGCGGCGCTGGTCCAAAGCCGCGTAGGCGTGAGAGGTGATCTTCGCCCAGGTCCGGAAGTTCCCCCGCGCGCACGTCTCATCCGCGTGCAGCAGGTCGGTCGGCGTCGGCCGCGGTGTGCCACAACGGGTGGAACCGGCGCAGCACGGCGGTGATCTGAGGGGCCGCCAGGCGCGGGACGTGCTGCCAGGTCAGCACCCGGGAAGCCAGCGCGGGGGCCCGGGCGAGGGTGCGCTCCGCGCCAGCCCCGCACAGCACCAGCGACATCTGAGTGGTCGGGGCATCCGCCAGCAAGCGCAGGTAGTCGAGCTCGGGAGCGGCGATGCGCTGGACGTCGTCGATCAGCAGCACCCCAGAGGTCGTGAAGGCCTCGATGAGCGCGCGGTCAGCCGCGTCCGTCCGGTTCGTCAGCGCGGTCGCCGGCAGGCCGAACGCGGTCAGCAGCGCGGCGCGCAACTGGGGCAGAGCCGGCTTGACCGCCACCTGAGCCTGATGGACAGGGATCCGGCGCGGCAGCAGACGCAACGCCTGGTGGACCGCGACCGTCTTCCCCTGCCCCGCATCGCCGTAGACACAGGCGATCCCCCGCGCGGCGACCGTATGCGCGATCGCCTCTGTCACCTCGCCCACCTGACGGGACGCCACCACATGGGCGCCGGGAACATACAACCGCACCCCGTCTACCGGCGGCACGGCCTCGGTAGAGACATCAGGCGCGGTCGGCACGGCAGTCTGCACAGCAGGTGGGGAAGCTTGCCCGGCTTCGTCGACCATGCCGGGGAAGGCGAGCTCTGCCAACGCGCGGTCATACACCGCCCGATGGACTCTGCCGTGCCTGGCCCGGGCAGAGGGCAGAACCCGACCGGCCTGCCGTTCCCGGCGTACCACCCGTGCCATCGTCGCCAACGATGGCACCCGCCCGGCGGGCTCCTGCTCCGGATCGGCCTGGGCCTGCTCGACGAGCTCACGGTGCAGCGCCGCGACGTTTCCGCCCAGCTCGGACAGCCGGTCCCACAGTTCGTCGGACACCGTGAACCCTCGGCGGCGCGGGGCAGGTGCCACGCGGCCAGACTCCCGGGCGACAGCCAGCCAGCGCCAGACCGTCCGCTCCGACACACCCGCCATCTCAGCAGCGATGCGCGCGTGCACCGACGACAACGTCCCCGCCTCGTCCACAGCCAGAAGGCGCCCGACCACCACGTGTCGTGCCAACACCCGATCCCGCGTGCCGGAAACAGGTGGGTCCCCATCAACAGCCGGCAACGAAGACGAAGACTCCCGTGAAGAAACGGGAAGTGCAGCACCGGCGGAATCAGAAATCACGCAGTCCAGCACACTCCCCAACCGCCGCCGAGCGCACAGGAACAGGCAACCCCATGTCAGCCATCCGTTGGGTGTGCTACGCCTGTTCCCTGCCTCACGACAGCCGAAAAGTCACCCCATGACAGCCAAGATCCACGACATCAACCGACAACGTTCGAGCTCAACGCTCTCCCTGCTCACACCGGCCTGGTGCTGCCCACCCCGCTGATGCCACCCCACCCACTCACAGCTGCGGTGTGGGGGTCTGTACGGTCTTCGGCTCTGTCGCGCATCCGGTGGTAACGAGACGTAACTGCCGTTGCTGAAGGTGATGGTCCCAGGTCGAAGGCCGTACGGCCGGGGCTGGTGGCCCCGGAAGCGTGCGGTCCTCGGAGGTGGAGAGCCCATGAGGGTGTGACGCCACGCGGAGGCCCGAAGCACGGCGACCTGCCACGATCCGCTCACCAGCACCCCAATACACACGGCCCCCGCAACCGGATGTTGCCACGCAGAGCACCCGCGGCTGGACACCCTCGGAAAACAGGGCCAAGAGAATCCAGTGAATTCCTTTCACTTCATGAGGGAAACCCATCGAGTGCCCGGCCGCATGCCCTCGCAAAGGCCGTTCCCGAACGCGCGCCACTGCTGCCTTTACGTGCACCGGTCGGCCTTTATCCGCCGTTTAGGATGTGATATGCGGCACAGTAGAAAACCTGGCCGGAGGAGACGGCCAGAGCACAGGAAACCACCTCATCAGGCCCGCCAGCTGAAACCACGGCCTGAAATCCCACATCTTCAGCGAGGCGAGACCTTTGAGTACTCACAACCACCACCACCGCGACCACAGCCCAGCCCACAACCACAACCACACCGCGGGCCACCAAGGCAGAGGCAAGAAGTGGCGCCAGCGCACCACAGCTGTTGCCGTCACAGCGTCCTTCGGAACCGCAGCCTTCACCGGCCTCACCGCCACCAGCGCGCATGCCGACGGCCAGACTCGGATGGTCACAGTCAATGCGCCGATCGGCGGGAATGCCCCAGTACTGAACAACTTCAAGACTGATGGCACCATCAGCACCGCATCGGCCGACGCGCCGCCCGGCGGAATCAAATACGCACTTGCCATGGACCTCTCGGGAAATTCATATAGCATCGGCTATCACGATGAAACGGCGACGCCCACGCCGCCGCCAAGCCAGGACATATACAAGATTTCCCCCACCGGCGAGCGAACTCTCTTCTGGCACAATTCGTCCGGCTTGATGCAGGTGGCCACCGACAAGAGCGGGAACGTCTATACGACCGCCCCGGCCGGCATTGCGGGGAGCCAGGATGCCAGTATTGTGAAGATTAGCCCCGACGGATCGTCCAGCGTAGTCGCCAAGGGGCCGGAAGTCTCTGGCTATATCGGAGGCTCTCTGAATGGCCACGAAGTAGGCTTCATGAGCAATCCTCACATCTATGGCTTGGGTGTCGACGGGGCGGGGAATGTATATTTCAACGACACCTACTCCGGCTCGTATCGCGTCTGGAAGGTCACCCCGGGCGTCACTGCGGCCTACAATGCGCCGGTGATGATCGGGCAGTACACCAGCGACATCGGAACCTGCTACGATCCTACTTTCTGCATTTACAAGAAGAACCCCAGTGAGATGGCGGTCGATCTGGACGGCAACGTCTACGTGGAAGCTAACGTCACTGGCAGCCTCACCACCACGATATACACATTCCCGGCAGGAGGAAACGGGCAGCCCGTAACTGTCACGTCATCCGTCCCCGGAAAGGCTTATGGAATCGCCGCAGACCAGAGCGGGGTCTATGCGGTCGCCGGAACTGGCGAGCTCAAGAAGTTCACCAAGAACACCTGGTCGATGAGCACGATTCCCAATCCGGTGCAGGGAGCGGCCCAGGCTGTCGCAGTCGCTCCCCGCGAGGTCTCCGACAAAACCTGGTCCGGTGGCACATCCTTTGCCTCCAATACCAGCTACGTGAACGGGCTCGGAAACCGCCTGTCCATGCAGGCTGATGGCAACCTCGTCCTGACTGACTCCACCGGCCAGAGCACCTGGGCCTCCAACACCCAGGGCAACCCCGGCGCCAGCGCCGTCTTCGGCACCGACGGCACCCTCTCCATCAAGAAGGCCGACGGCACCCCCCTGCGCCGTACCTACGGCGGGCAGCCCGGCAGCACTCTGGCCTTCACCCCCACCGGCGAAGTCAAGATCACCAAGGACGGCGCCACCAAGTGGTCGACCACCACTAACCAAATGCCCCTCGACCCCGCGAGCCTCCCCGCCTACCAGGCAGGCGGCATCAGCTTCACCTCCAACGGCTCACCCGCCACGATCACCGCCGGCAACTCCTACCATGTGGGCACCGGCCAGCCCAGCGAACCCGCGCTGACCTCACTGCGCATGCAAGCCGACGGCAACCTCGCCACCTACCTCCTGAACAGCGATTTCAGCACCGGCTCACTGCGCTGGTCCTCCGGCACCGGCGGCAACCCCGGCGCCTACGCCCAGTTCGGCCTCGACGGCAACCTGCGCATCATCAGCCAGAACGGCAAGGAACTGCTCCGCACCTACGGCGGCGAGCCCGGCAGCACCCTCGACCTCACCGCCCAGGGCTACCTCAAGATCAGCAAGGACGGCGCCACCAAGTGGTCCGTCGGCAACGGCGACCAGCTCTACCTCGACCCCGCCACCCTCCCCAACTACAAGGCAACCGGCATCGCCACCGGCACCAACCTGGTCGTCAACACCAAGTACTACATGGGCACCAACGACGCGAACGGCAACAAGACGACCTACCTGGTCCTGCAGAGCGACGGCAACCTCGTCGAATACGCCGCCAACCCCGACGGCAGCTACGCCGGCGCCCTGTGGGCCTCCAACACCAGCGGCAACTTCTCCGGCTACACCCTGTCCGGCAAGTTCGACACCGACGGCGTCATCAAACTCACCAAGACCCCCAACGGCGGCAGCCCCATCGAGATCTGGCGCTCCAACGGTGACACCGCCACCAGCGGTGCCCTCAAGTTCTCCCGGGACGGGGTGACCATCACCCGGGCCAGCGGCAACCCGGCCTGGTCCACCAGCACCAACCTCGGCACCGAGCTTCGCCTCAACGCCGGCGAGAGCGTCACCACCGGCAACACCAACGACCTCACCGGCCGCAAACTCACCATGCAAGGCGACGGCAACCTCACCCTCACCCGCACCTCCGACGGCAAAGCCCTCTGGGCGACCAACACCTGGGGCAACAGCGGCCAGGGCTACTACGCCAAGTTCGACAACGGCACCCTCAAGGTCCTCAAGAGCGACGGCACCCCCGCCACCAACCAGAACACCAACCAGAACGCGGTGACCGCGTCCGCCGGCACCGGCGGCACCCTCAACCTCCAAAACGACGGCAACCTCACCGGCAAACAGGCAGGCGGCACCCAGGCCTGGGAAACCCACACCCAGAACGCCTACAAATTCACCAGCCCCACCACCGGAGACGCCACCCTCGGCGCGGCGTTCACCGTCACCACCACCGGCTTCAACAACGAAACCCCCACCTTCAGCCAGACCAACGACGGCGGCAGCGACGTCACCGTCACCCTCACCAACAACAACAACGGCACCGCCACCATCTACGTCCACGGCGTCAGCAGCCCCGAGCATCCCACGGACAGCACCGGCAACGTCCACATCAACGTCAACGCCCAAAACCCCTCCCTCTGGGACACCCAGCCCATCACCCTCTCCTTCACCTACCGCTAAACCACCCACCCCAGGGCCCCCGCACCCCAATCCGGTGTCCGGGGGCCCACCCACGCCCCCGTAACAACCCCAGGGGCGCGGTGGCCGGGGGCAGGACTGCCCCCACAGGAAGCCCACCCCCGCCCGCCAGTCCTACCCTTGACAGGGCAGGGCCGGTTTCCAGGACCCGACCTCCCCTGCCACACCAACCGGTGTGCTCCAACCCGGCCCCGCCACCATCCCCCCGGCGGCGGGACCGGGCACCCACCACCCCACAGCGGGCCCCGCCGACCAGCCCCCGGCGGGCGAGCGGCATCACACCAACAACACGCGCCGGCAGCGACACCCCCACCGGGGACGCGCACCCGGCCAGCGGTACCCGCCACCCAGGCGGCGGCTGCCTTCCCGGCGTGGGCGCTTGCCCCCACCCCCGCGCAGTCGTGAAGATCATTGTCCGGTGGCACGGAGCTGGACAGCATCCCCACCGGGGTGCCCGGCGGGAAAACCCACGCACACCACCGGACACCGGGGTTCCCCGGCCACCACCACCGGCCCGGGAACCCCAACCACTGACCGGAACCCGCACAGGACCAAACAGCCACACACCCGCCACCAGACACCCGCCACCGCCCCGGCAGACCGCCCGCCGCATGTCTCCCCGCCCTTCACCGACCGGCCCAAACCGGGGCGTACCGCCGGGTCCAAGGCCCCCCGGAGACGAACAGCTCTGGGAGCGGCCGTGCCGTCGGGGACCGCTGTGCCGTTGGTCAGAAAGTGACGACGCCCCAACTGACCGCGGTCCCCCTCCCGGTACCGCGAACCGAAACAGTTCCACACCCCCACACCCCGCCACCGCCGGACACCCCCATCTACACCCAGCTCGCTCGGACATGGAACGCCGCCGGACGCAGCGTCCCCGGCCGCCACGACCCCCTGTGGGACACCCTGGTCCAGCCGCCCGGGAACCCCTCCGGGCGGCACACCGCCCGCCCGCTCCCCTGACCCGCCGCCCAGGCCGAAGCCCAGCAACCGGGCCCAGGGCCGGACACCCGGGGGACACGGCACAGCGCGGCGGCCCCAGCAGGCGCGGCACGGCCAGCCGGCACTGAGGCTTCTCCTGCTAGGCCCAGTCGTCCTCGTCGTCCTGACCGCTGCCGTCCTGGCCCCCGGGGCCGGCCGGACCGGGCTCCCGCTGCCGCATCACTGCTCCCCGCGGGCCGCGGCCGGCGGGGCACTGCTGCACGTCAGGCACCGAGCCCGACGTGGGAGACGTACTGGCAGGCGCCGTAGTCGGAGTCGAGGTCGGCGATGATGTCGTCCCAGATCTCTTCGAGTTTGCTCGCGTCGCCGCCTGTGAGGGCGTCAACGGCGTCGTCCCAGACGTAGCGAACCTGGAACGAGCGGACGCGCAGGTTGTCGCGGCGTCGGTTCTCGTCGACGGGTTGCTGGTTGATGGGGTGGATCTCGACTCTGGAGCCGCGGCCGCCCCGGTTGAGGTGCCGCTTGAACGCACCCGAGTTGGCGAGGACGTTAGCGGCGCGCAGGTTCCAGTACGCGGTGTCGATCGCTTCCCGGGTGGCGGGCCTCGGGGTCTGCCTGCCGCGGGCCCAGGAACGCCCCTTACTGCGCGCAGGTGACAGCAGAACCGTTCCGCCCCGCCTGCGCGGCCCGCGGCCCCCGCTCACGCGAGTATCAAGAACAACACCTCTCCCCAACCGACACCATCAAGGAGCAGCGGCTCATGCTGGAACGCACCCGCACCAAAAAGCAGACCGAGGTCACCTTCGTCCTCCCCGCGGGTCACCCCGCAGGGGATGCCAGTGTGGTGGGTGACTTCAACGGCTGGCGGCCCGGCGCCCATCCGCTGATGCCCCGCCCGGACGGCAGCCGGGCAGTCACCGTCGCCCTCCCCCACGACCAGCAGCTGGGCTTCCGCTACCTCGCCCACGGCGACTACTGGTTCGACGAAGACAACGCTGACGGCCACAACGGCAGCAACAGCCTCCTGCACACCTGACCCCCCACCAAACAACGAGCGGCGCGCAGCCTCGGGTGCGGAACGCCGCCATGTCACCCCGCTGCCCGGGCCCAGGCCGGCGGGCCCGGGTGGTGATGGGTGGGCGGTCAGGCAGGCACCGAGACCGACGTGGGAAACGTACTGGTAGGCGCCGTAGTCGGAGTCGAGGTCGCTGATGATGTCGTCCCAGATCTCGGCGAGTTTGCCGGTGTCGCCAGCGGTGAGGGCGTCGACAGCGTCGTCCCAGACGTAGCGGACCTGAAACGAGCGGACCCGCAGGTTGTCGCAGCGCCGGTTCTCCTCCACCAGCTGATGGTTGACGGGGTGGATCCCGACTCTGGAACCGCGGCCGGCCCGGTTGAGGTGCCGCTTGAACGCACCCGAGTTGTTCAGGACGTTGGCGGCGCGCAGATTCCAGTACGCCGTGTCGATCGCTTCCCGGGTGGCCGGGCGGGGGGTCTGCTTGCCGTTGGCCCAGGCCCGCCGGGTCGCCGGGGCCGCGGTGACGCCGGCCTCGGCGAGCGCCCCGGGCCCCGGCCTTCGTGGTCCGCAGGTACGGTGCCGACCACCTGCGGCGGGCGGCCCGCAGCGGCCGGGCGGAGAACCTGGCGCTGCTCAGGGAGCTCCCGGCCGGGACGCGGTGCGTGCCGGTGGTGGGCGGGGTGATCGTCCACCCACTCCGCCCAGCCGCCGGGTGAAGCTCCCGGGTGAAGTTCCCCCACTGAACTGGACAGCCTGATACTGGGACGGTTGAGTCCCGGAGGAAGCAGTCCAGGTAGTGAGCGGCAAGAGCAACATGAGCAAGCGGTACACGGCGGAGTTCAAGCGGGACGCGATCGAACTCGTCCGGTCCTCGCCGCATCGGAACGTCACCGAGATTGCCCGGGAGCTGGGGGTCAGCCCGGAGGGGCTGCGGGGCTGGGTCAAGCAGGCGAAGGCCGATCGGGGCGAGGGGCCAGCCGGCGCGCTGACCAGTGATGAGCGCGAGGAACTGCGCCGCGTCCGCCGTGAGCTGGCTGAGGTCAAGAAGGCGAACGAGATCCTGGTAAAAGCTGCGGCCTACTTCGCGAGGGAGATCGTGAAGTAGGCGTTCTGTGTCTCTTCATCGATGCGGAGAGGGCCACCGGGGCGAACCCGGACGGCTACAGCGTCGCGCGGCTATGCGGCGTGATGGGCGTGGGCCGCTCCACCTACTACTCGTGGCTCGCGTCACGGCCTGCGATCGCTGAACGGCAGTGCGCTGAGGACGAGTTGGCGGGGATGATTCGAGAGATCCATTCCAGCTCGCGGGGCGCCTACGGTGCCCCACGCGTGCATGCCGAGCTCCGACGCAAGGGCCACGCCATCAACCGGAAGAAGGTCGAGCGGATCATGCGCGAGCGCGACATCCGCGGCATCACCCGCCGCGGGCGCCGCCACCTGACGAAGCAGGACACCGCGGCGGCCCCGGCTCCGGACCTGGTCGGCCGTGACTTCACCGCCGCTCGGCCCGGCACGAAGCTGGTCGGCGACATCACTTACCTGCCGACGATCGAGGGCTGGTGGTATCTGGCAACAGTCATCGACCTGGCCACCCGCGAAGTGATCGGGTACGCGATGGCCGACCACCACCGCGCCGAACTGGTCACCGACGCCCTCAAGATGGCCGCCGGCCGCGGCGGCCTGAAGCCCGGCTGCATCATGCACACCGACTGCGGAAGCGAATACAACCAGTGGTGAATTCCGCCGGGAGATAAAGGAGTTGAACCTGAGGCAGAGCATGGGACGAACCGGCATATGCTACGATAACGCCGCAGCCGAGAGCTTCTTCGGACTGCTCAAAGCGGAGATCGGCACCACCGTCTGGGACAGCCGCGAGGCCGCCCGCGCCGACGTCTTTCCCTTCATCGAAGTCGAATACAACCGCACCAGGCTCCGCAGGCACCCCGAGTTCGGGTACCTCACCCCACTCGAAACCCGAGCCAGGCTGCAGCACGACTTCACCCCCACAGCATAAACAACAGCTGTCCAGGATCAGGGGGGAACTTCAGGCCACCGCTGAGTCGGCCGCGCAGCACCCCTCGCAGAAGTACGTCATCGTCGACTACCCGTCCACACCGCCCCAGATCAAGGGCCTGCAGTTCAACAGTGCCCAGGCGGCTTTCCTCGCCGGCTACTTCGCGGCCGGAATGACGAGGACGGGGAAGATCGCGACCTTCGGCGGGGACAAGTTCGCGACCGTCACGGTCTTCATGGACGGCTTCTGGGAGGGTGTGCAGTACTACAACCGCGAGCACAGCGCCAAGGTCCAGCTGCTGGGCTGGGACGAGCCCTCGCAGAGTGGCAGCTTCATCACCCCGGCGGACTTCAACAATCCCGACGCCGGCCGCCAGATGACCCAGACCCTCCAGGCCCAGGGCGCTGACATCGTCTTCCCCGTAGCGGGCGGCACCGGCGTCGGGGCAATGGCACAGGCCAAGGCCAAGGCCAGCGGCGGGAAGCTGAACGTCATCTGGGTCGACGACGACGGCTTCTACTCCAACCCCGACTACAGCTCCGTCATCATGACCTCCGTCATCAAGGGCATCGCCAGCGCCGTGAGCACCGTCGTCACCGCCGCAGCGGCCGGCGACTTCAACACCACCAACTACGTCGGAACGCTCGCCAACCGCGGCGCCGACCTCGCCCCGTACCACGACTTCACATCCCAAGTACCCGCCAGCCTCGACAACGAGCTGACCGCGGCCCAGCAGAACATCATCAACGGCACCATCAAAATCACCTCCCCCAGCCAACCCCTCCCCTGAGCACAACCAGGCCAGCACGAACCACGACCGGATCCAGACCCCGCGTCGCCGCCACCTTCGGTCTCACCGTCTCCGCCGGCGGAGGGCCCAGCCGCATGACCGCCACCATCGCCGCCGGGAGTATCAGGATTCGGCTCTGCCGCACATCCGGTGGCAACGAAGCGCAACCGCCGTCGCTGAAGGTGATGGTCCCAGGTCGAAGGCCATACGGCCGGGGCCGGTGGCCCCGGGAGCCGTGCGGTCCTCCGGGATGGTGAGCTCGGTGAGGGTGTGACGCCACGCGGAGGCCGAAGCGTGGCGGCCTGCCACGATCCGCTCACCAACACCCACCCGGCCCACCTGACACTCCGTCACCACCGGATGTGCGACAGAGCCGGAATCCTGATAGCCCCACCGAGACCGCCGGCACAACCGGCGGCATGACGGCGCCGACGCGGCACCGCCGCTCCTGGCGGGCCAGGGCCGCCCCGGGCACCCCCGCCGTATGTCAGGCGCCGAGGCCGACGTGCGAGACGTACTGGTAGGCGCCGTAGTCGGAGTCGAGGTCGGCGATGATGTCGTCCCAGATCTCTTCGAGTTTGCCGGTGTCGCCGGCGGTGAGGGCGTCGACGGCGTCGTCCCAGACGTAGCGGACCTGGAACGAGCGGACGCGCAGGTCGCGGCGGCGGTTCTCGTCCACGGGCTGCTGGTTGACGGGGTGGATCTCGACTCTGGAGCCGCGGCCGGCCCGGTTGAGGTGCCGCTTGAACGCCCCGCTGTTGGCGATGACGTTGGCGGCGCGCAGGTTCCAGTACGCGGTGTCGATGGCTTCCCGGGTGGCCGGCCTCGGGGTCTGCTTGCCGTTGGCCCAGGCCCGGATGGTGGCGGGGGTGGCGGTGACGCCGGCCTCGCGCAGCGCCGGGGCGCCGCCCTTGGTGGTCCGCAGGTACCGCATCCGGGCCCCCAGGCCACGGCGGGTGTTCACCCCGGCCGAGGCCGCAGCTGCTCCAAGACAACGAGGCCAGTGAAGAGCCACGCCTTCAAGACCCGGCGGGCCACGCCGGCGGGCCACGTCCGCGACACCCCCGCCCGGCCACAACCCCAGCACGAACCGCGGCACCGCTGTCCACCATGCGGGCAACCCGCGCCCACACCCCGCACCACCGCCCCCGCACCCCTACCCGGCAGTCACCAACACCCCAACACACACCACCCACCCGAAGAAGAAAAACCCACACAGATCACCCAGCCGGACACCCTCAGAAATAGCCCCTTGCGAATTCAATTGAATTGAGTTCACTTCATGAGGGAAACCCCCAGGATGCCCGCCCGAATGCCCGCCCGCATACTCCGAAGAGGCCTTTCCCGGATGCGCTCAGCTGATGCCTTTACGTGCAGATGACGGCCTTTGTCCGACATTTAGGACGTGACCTGCGGCACACTCGGAAATCTGGCCGGGGGAGAAGGCCAGAACGAAGAAACCACACCAACAAGCTCCGGCACAAACCAGAGCCAGAAGACCAGGAGCACACCATGGGAATCAACCTCTGGCGCACCACCGGATCCGCCACCCAGACACCGGCCGCCGGGACTCCCGGCTGCGACGCCGAGACAAGCACCGGTAGCGGGCACCGACGAACCAAGCGCACCCTCGCCGCCGGCATGACCGCGGCCCTCGCCGCGGCCGCCTTCACCGGCCTCACCGCCACTGGCGCCCATGCCGCTTCCGCCGAGCAGATCATTCCTTGCCAGCGGGCCGGTGAGACCGCGACCATTACCGACGGGAACGTGACCTGCAGTATCACCTACAGCGCATCCGATAATGCCGATACCTGGAACCCGCCTGCTCTCATCAGCTCCCCGACATCTGTGACCATCGAGGCTTACGGGGCGGACGGCGGTGCCGGCGCAATCCAAACCTCCGGCGATCCCGTCAAGTTCGCCGGAGCTGGCGGAAGGGGTGGCTACCAGAAGGCCACGTTCCTGATGAATCCCAGCGTCAGGCTGACGGTCAAAGCCGGTGGCGCGGCCTACAGCGAAGGGGTGTCGCAGGGTGCGGAGGTGTTGGCTCCCGGCCGCAGCTCGTTCAACGGAGGCAGCGGCGCGGCCGGGAACAACGACTCAACGAGAGCAGGCAAGTACTACGCCCTGTGGAATCTCACCACCCCGGACGGGGCGCGCGTCAACCACTTCGGTGGTGGCGGCGGCGGCGGGTCATTCGTCGGGCTGAAGGACAGCAGTTTTTCGAACAACATGGGATCCGTGATCCTCGCCGCGGGCGGCGGCGGCGGCATGACCGTCGACAACTCCGGAGACCCGCACGCCGGATACGACGGCGGCACCGGAGGCAACTGGCACGGCGGCAGCCCGACCAACACCGGCGCCGGCTGGACGGCCTCCACCGCCGCGCCGGCCGCGATCGGCGGCGGCGGCAGCGGATGGAGCGGTGGCCGCATCGGCGACTCCGGCAACGGCGGGGCCGGAGGCAGCAACGGTGCCGGAAGCGCCACCGGCGTCACACTGCAGAACGCCGTCAGCGTCAACGGCGCGGACAGGACCGACCAGAACACCCGCGACGGCAGCATCAAGATCTCCTACACCTCCCCCGAGCCGGGTAAGACCTGGAACCCCAGCCCCGTCGCCGGCGGCACCACCCTCGCCAGCGGCGATTCCGTCGAGATCGTCGACACCAAACTGACCAACGGGGGTACGTCCATCCAGTACTCGACCGTCCGCAAACTGACCATGCAGGGCGACGGCAACCTCGTCACCTACGACCGCGCGGGCCAGGCCACCTGGGCCACCAACACCGAGGGCAACCCGGGAGCAAAAGCGGTCTTCGGCACCGACGGCAACCTCTACATCAAGAAGGCCGACGGCACCGTCCTCAAGCGCACCTACAGCGGCCAGACCGGCAGCGTCCTGACCTTCACCCCCGCCGGCGAACTCAAGATCACCAACAACGGTGCCACCCTCTGGTCCACCAGCACCAACGGCGGCCCCCTCTACAACAACCTGCCCAACTACGTCGAGAGTGGCTGGGACAACCTCGGCACCACCTCCAACCCCCTCACCGCCAACACCGAGTACAGCGCGGGCATCGGTGCGAACGCCCGCACCCTGAAGATGCAGGGCGACGGCAACCTCGTCCTGAAGGACGGCACCGGCCAGCAGATCTGGGCCTCCAACACCTGGGACAACCCCAACGCCAAGGCCGTCATGGACAACGGCCAGTTCAAGATCCTCAACGCCGCAGGCACCACCGTCTGGCACGCCGCCAACACCACCAACACCGGCGGCAGGCTCCAGATCACCTCCGACGGCCTCCTGCGCACCGTCAACAGCGCCGGCGGCAACGCCAAGTGGTCCACCGGCTTCACCATCACCACCGGCACCAGCCAGGTGGCCCTCGAGTCCGGCCAGGTCGTCGCCGGCGTCAACCGCCAGACCTCCATGCAGGGCGACGGCAACCTCGTCACCTACGACAACGCCTTCAACGTCATCTTCACCACCAACACCTGGGGCAACAACGGCGCCGCGGCCTACCTCACCAACGGATCCCTCGAAATCCACTCCATCTGGAACGGCCCCACCCTCTGGACCAGCAACTCCTTCACCACCACCCCCAGCCTCACCTTCGCCGGCGACGGCAACATCATCATCCGCAACACCACCAACAACTCCGTCACCTGGGACTCCTACTAAACCCCCGCCCCACACCCCCCACACATGACCACATAGCCCACCACCCACCCCCAGGCCCCCAGACACCCACCCGGTGTCCGGGGGCCCACCCACGCACCCGTGACAACCCCAGCGGCGCGGTGGCCTCGGGCGGGACTGCCCCCACAGGAAGCCCCACCCCCGCCCGCCGGTCCTACCCTTGACGGGGCAGGGCCAGTTTCCCATGGACCCGACCGGCCCTGCCACACCAACCGGTGTGCTCCAACCCGACCCCGCCCCGTCTCCCCGGCGGCGGGACCGGGGCACCGAGACCGCCGGCACAACGGCGGCGACGCGGCGCGGCCGCCCCTCGCGGGCCGCGGCCAGGGTGGCGTCGGTGCACAGGGCCGGGAGCCGGAGCCGGGTGGCGTCACCGGTTCATCCTCGAGCAGCGGGCCGGTGCCCGTCAGGTAAACCAGCGCTTCGGACCGTGCGGCGGGTGGGCGTTGCCCACTGGCCCTGGGCCCGCACCGGCGGGGCCGGTGGCGGCGGGCAGGCGGCCAGGTCGTCACAGCCATCGCCGGCAACAGGCCCCAGCGGTTACCCCGTGCCGGCGGGGATGCCCCTCGCCCGCGGCCGGCCAGGCGCGGGCGACGGCACGTGTGTCCACCATGCGGGCGAACCCGGCCACACCACCCACACCACCTCCAGCGGGCACCGGCTACCCGGCAGTCACCAACACCCCGACAAACCCGGCCCCCTCTGCACGTGAATACCCACACGGCGCACCCGGCCGCCCACCCTCAGAAAACACGGCGCAATGGATTCGGTGAATTCCGTTCACTGTATGGGGAAGCCTCACAGATGCCCGCCCGGATGCCCCCGCTGAAGTGTTTTCCTGAAGGTGCGGACCAGTTGCCTTTTCGTGAAAGGGTAGACCTTGTCCGTCGATTGGTGCGTGATGTGCGGCACAGTGGAAAACCTGGCCGGGAAAAGTAGGCCGGAGAGGACAAGGAATCCACGCACCAGGCCGGCCGGGACGGACCGGGCCCCGGGCACCCAACCCTTCAGCGAGGCGAACCCATGAGCACCCACAACCACCACCACCGCGATCACAGCCCGGCCCACAACCGCAACCACAGCGCGGGACACCAGGGACGCAGCAAGCACTGGCGCCGCCGCACCACCGCCATCGCCGTCACCGCCTCCTTCGGCGCGGCCGCCGTCGCCGGACTCGGAGCGAGCAGCGCCCACGCGGCGGCCACTGGCCCTTTGACAGTCAAATTCAGCGGTGTTGGGGCACAGACCTGGACCGTGCCCGCTGGGGTGACCAGTGCGACCTTTACCGGCTACGGCGCCCAAGGCGGTAACACTCTCGCAGTGGGCGATGGGCTCGGCAGTGCCAAGGGCGGTATGCAGCAGACGACGCTGTCCGGGCTGACGCCTGGTCAAACCCTGCAGGTCAATGTCGGCGGCAGGGGTACCAATAAGGGAGAAGCCGCGGTCGGCGGCGTCCTCAAGGGCGGCTTCAACGGTGGCGGTGACGCCAACCCCAACAACCCCAGCGCCGCGGGCGGTGGCGCTTCCGATGTCCGTGTCGACGCCAACAGCGATGGCGTGTACTCCTTGAGCGAGCGGCTGGCCGTCGCCGGCGGCGCCGGCGGCGCCGGCGTCAACCATCCCACCAGCACCACCGTCTACGGATACGGGGGGGACGGCGGCGGCTCAGTCGGTGGTGACGCCGGCTCCGCCTACGGCGGCTACGGCGGGTTCGGCGGCCGCACCGGCTTGGACCCCTATAGCGGGAGCTCTGACGATGGTGTCGGCGGCACCTCCGACGGTGGTGGTGGCGGTGGCGGCAGCAAGGGCGGCCACCCCGGAGCAATGGGCTTCGGCGGTGGTGGCGGCAGCAGCGCCGCCACCACGGTAGGCGCCATCAGCGTGAGCGACTCCAGTACCCAAACCGGCGGAAGCTTCACCCCCGCCACGAGCACCGGCGACGGCAAAATCGAAATCAACTACGCCCCGCCGAACTGGAGCTCCACCGGCTGGGACAACCTCGGCACCACCACCAACCCCCTCAACCCCGGCAGCTCCTACAGCGCCGGCCTCGGCGACAACTACCGTCTACTGGCCATGCAGGGCGACGGCAACCTGGTGATGTCCAACCTCGCCGGGCAGGTCATCTGGGCCTCCAACACCTACGGCAACAACGGCGCCAAGGCCGTCATGGACAACGGCCAGTTCAAAATCGTCAACGCCGCGGGCACCACCACCCTGTGGCACGCCTTCACCGCCACCAACACCGGCGGCACCCTCAAGCTCGGCACCGACGGCATCCTGCGCGCCGACAACAGCAGCGGCTCCAACCCCACCCGCTGGTCCACCGGCTTCACCGTCACCGGCAACGCCACCGCCCTCACCAGCGGCCAGTCCGTCGCCGGCCAGGGCCGCCAGACCCTCATGCAGACCGACGGCAACCTCGTCACCTACGACAACGCCTACAACGTCATCTGGAGCACCAACACCTACGGCAACAACGGCGCCTACACCATCATGTGGGGCGGCGACCTCCAGATCGTCGGCAGCAACGGCCTCCTGTGGCACACCAACACCACCACCGGCAACACCGTCACCTTCCAGGGCGACAGCAACATCATCCTCCGCAACAGCTCCAACGCCGTCATCTGGGACTCCTACTAAACCCCACCCACACCCCCACACATGACCACACAGCCCACCACCCACCCCAAGGCCCCCGCACACCACCCGGTGTCCGGGGGCCCACCCCCGAATCCCCCACACAGAAACACCCCAACCCCCAAATCTGGGCCGGTCCTCGGTGGTGGGCAGGGCGTCGCGCGCGGGGCAGGCCGGACCCCGGCAGGTGCCCGGGCCCGGCACGGGTGCCCGCCACGGGTGCCCGCCACCAGGTCGAAGGGCAACTGGACAGGGCCTGGCCGCCTCGCGCGGCCCGGCCCTGTGTGTTGTCGGCGCGCAGCGTCGATGGCGCAGTCCAGGCGGCAGCAGGATGGTCCAGCGCATCCGGGCGCTGGCCACGGGTGCGGGGGCGGAGCACGCCGCGGCGCGGCCCGACGGCGCGGCCGTCCGCGACGCTGGCCCCGTTGCCTCCCGTACCGGCTGAGGTGGGGAAGAGCGAAGGGGAAGGTTCGGACAGCCGCCGGGACGGGTCGGTCCGGCCCGGGCGGGGCTCTGTCTCACATCCGGGTGGCAACGAAAGTAGCTGCCCTTGCTGAAAATGACGGCACCAGGTCGCGGGCCAAACGGCCAGGGCAGGTACACGCGGTCCTCCGGGACGGGCCTCCCCGTGAACAAGTGACGCCACGGAGAGGCCCGAAGCACGGCAACCTGCCGCGACCCGCCCACCAACACCCGCCCGGCCCACGCGACACTCCGTTACCACCGGATGGAGACAGAGCCGCTGGCGTACAGACCCGTTCTACGCGGTCTACTGCACCGGAGCGCCGAGTGGGATCTTGGGGGGCGTGCCGACTCTGGCGGTGGTGATGGCGGCGAGGATCTCTTTGGAGGGGACGGGGCCGAGGTCCCGGAACCTCCGCTCGTTGAAGTGGTAGTCCTCGAACGGGGCGGTGGGTGAGTTGCGGGTAAGAACGTACTGGCGGGTGACACTGTCATCGTCGCTGACGTAGAGACGGTTTCTCACGCCCCAGTAGACGGGTCTCTTCCCGTAGGTGACGGGGGTTCCCCGGTAGACGAGTTCAGAGTTGCTGCCCACGCTCCAGGGAGAGGGGACGAACATGTCGTCACGCCAGCGGAGGGTTACGTTCCCGTTGCTGGGGTCGATGCGGAGCTGGGGCGCTTTGACCATGAGGCTTATGAATTTGACGCTGTTCCGGTCGGCGTCGATGAACGGCCAGTAGTATCCGTCGTTGGCCTGGACCCCGAGCCAGCCGTTCCGGACGACGACGGGGTAGCCGTGGTGGTAGACGGTCTTGCCGCCGTAGGTGATCCTCTCGCCCTCCTTGCTGAGCGGGCCGGTGGCGACTTTCCAGGTGTCGAAGTCGGAGGCTGGTGGGCGTGGTGTTTTCTGTTCGGCGGGGGGCGGCTTGGGGGAAGGGGGCGAGCATCCGGTCGCTGTGGCTGCCGGACCGGCGGGGGGTGTCCGTCTCCCGGGTTTTCTTCTCCCGGGGCAGGCCCGCGGAGGGGTCCTGCCCGCTGGTTACCTCGGTGGGGGTCTTGCGGCGCCGTGAGGCTTGGGTGGCCGCGGTGCCGGCCGGGTCGGCGGCTGGGGCGGCGGGTCTGCGGGCGGCGACCTGCCTGTTGAACTCCTCCTGGTTGAACCAGGTCTCCTCGCCGAAGTGGTCGATACTGCCGGGGGCGGTGTTGGTGTAGTTGTAGACGGCTGTCCGGTTGGTGCGGTATCCCCATCCGGGCATGGCCGTGTAGGGGACGGCCTCGTACATGCGCAGGAAGCGCTCCGCGTCCAGTGCCCAGGCGCTGGCGGCGGCGTCGAAGGCGAGCACGGCCTGCGGTGTCTCGCCCTCGCGGGTGTGGTCCCAGCGGTCGGGCAGGGTCTGGCACACGGCACTGAACCCCTCGCCCAGCAGCCGCTTCCAGACGGTCAGGATCCGGGTCCGGTTGTCCTCCTCTTTGAAGCCCTTCCATTCACTGGTGCCGGAGAACCAGCACGCGCTCACCGTGTCCGCCAGATCCATCCGGACCGCACTGACCGCGCCGATGCCCTGATCGTCCTCGTCCAGGACGATCAGGGCATCGGTGCGCCAGGTCTCGGGATCGTCCACCTGCTGGAAGCCGATGCTCTCATCCGGCGCCAGAACCTCCCACAGCCTGCGCACCACCTCTTTGTCGTCCATACCGCACCACCTCCCGCACCACCGTCGGAAACAACCCGCCCCCAGCCTGCGACGAGCCCCGCCGCGGGCAGTGGCACCCACGGGCACAGACACGGGCAGACCCACATGACCGGCCCGAGTCCTTGGAGCAGGGCGGCGTTCAGGAGAGCTGGACGGCGTACCGCGCGGTGGGCGGGCGGATCGCGGAGTCGTGTTCAGCCTCAAGGACCAGGCGGTCGTCGGTGAACGCGCCCCAGCCCGCGCCGAGGTCCACCACCCACCCGATCGCCTCTGATCCGAACAGCGGATCCCGTACACACCCCCACCAACGCCCGCCCGGCCCACGCGGCACTCCGTTACCACACGGATACGAGACAGAGCCCGGTAGGACGCGTGCGGGCCCGAACGAGCCTGGAGCGGTTCACGTGGGGCCGGTCATGTGGGTCTGCCCGTGTCTGTGCCCGTGGGTGCCACTGCCCGCGGCGGGGCTCGTCGCAGGCTGGGGGCGGGTTGTTTCCGACGGTGGTGCGGGAGGTGGTGCGGTATGGACGACAAAGAGGTGGTGCGCAGGCTGTGGGAGGTTCTGGCGCCGGATGAGAGCATCGGCTTCCAGCAGGTGGACGATCCCGAGACCTGGCGCACCGATGCCCTGATCGTCCTGGACGAGGACGATCAGGGCATCGGCGCGGTCAGTGCGGTCCGGATGGATCTGGCGGACACGGTGAGCGCGTGCTGGTTCTCCGGCACCAGTGAATGGAAGGGCTTCAAAGAGGAGGACAACCGGACCCGGATCCTGACCGTCTGGAAGCGGCTGCTGGGCGAGGGGTTCAGTGCCGTGTGCCAGACCCTGCCCGACCGCTGGGACCACACCCGCGAGGGCGAGACACCGCAGGCCGTGCTCGCCTTCGACGCCGCCGCCAGCGCCTGGGCACTGGACGCGGAGCGCTTCCTGCGCATGTACGAGGCCGTCCCCTACACGGCCATGCCCGGATGGGGATACCGCACCAACCGGACAGCCGTCTACAACTACACCAACACCGCCCCCGGCAGTATCGACCACTTCGGCGAGGAGACCTGGTTCAACCAGGAGGAGTTCAACAGGCAGGTCGCCGCCCGCAGACCCGCCGCCCCAGCCGCCGACCCGGCCGGCACCGCGGCCACCCAAGCCTCACGGCGCCGCAAGACCCCCACCGAGGTAACCAGCGGGCAGGACCCCTCCGCGGGCCTGCCCCGGGAGAAGAAAACCCGGGAGACGGACACCCCCCGCCGGTCCGGCAGCCACAGCGACCGGATGCTCGCCCCCTTCCCCCAAGCCGCCCCCGCCGAACAGAAAACACCACGCCCACCAGCCTCCGACTTCGACACCTGGAAAGTCGCCACCGGCCCGCTCAGCAATGAGGGCGAGCGTGTCACCTACGGCGGCAAACCCCTCTACTACAACGGCAACCCCGTCATCTTCATGGACAGGCGCTGGCTGGGCGTCCACGAGAACGGCGGCTACCGGGCCTTCGCCGACAGCAGCGGCAAATCCATCGGGTTCTCGACCCTGATGCGTAATCCGCCCAAGTACAGAATCGACCCCGCCAGCGGAAACGTCACCTTCCGCTGGGCAACCCCCAAGTTCACCCAATCACCATGGAGCGACGGCGAACACGGTGAACTCCTCCTCCGGGGGGTCCCCGTCACCTACGCAGGCCAAAGCGTCTACATGACCACCGAAAGGCACCTCTACCTCAGCGCCGACGGCGGCGCCACCCGCCAGTACGTCCTGGCAATCGACCCAGAAACCAACCAGACGGAACGCTACGTTTTCTACGATGCCTATCAGCGCGGCCTCACCTGCTCCGCCAAGGAAGCGCTCACCGCCATCGTCCCCGACAGAGTCGGAGACCCCCCAAAAATCCCCCTCGGCCCCCCTCAGTAACGGGAACGTCATAATTAGGCGGCCCCCTCCCTCGAAGAAGTCACCTGCCGGGTACAACAACGGGGCACACCACCGGGCCAGCTGGCGACGTGTCGGCCTACCAGAGGAAATCGGACCGTCGAGAATTCCGGCATGCGGTCGATGCCCCACCGGCAAAAATGGCTCAGCCGTCCGATGGGAAACGCTCATAAAGGGCCCGTTCCCAATTCCGGGCGCAGCCGGGCCGCGGCCCGGGCGGGGCGCCGAGCAGCTCGACCACCAGGCGCAGCACGGGGCGCGGTCAGCAGGCCCGGCCGTCTGGTCCCCCGGTTGGGCCGGCTTCCCGGCCGCGCCACCAGGCGAACGCGCAGCAGCTCTGGGGGGGCCTGGTCCGTACAGCGGGGGGCACCGGGGGCGGCACCGGGGCGCCTGGGGCGCTGCGGGGCCGCAGGGCACCCAGCACGCCCCGTCGGGCCGCCAGCGAGCAGCACGCGCTGGCCGTGTTCGGCCAGCGCCGCGCCGAGGTTGATGGTGCTGGCCGTTTTGCCGACCCCGCCCTTCTGGTTTGCCATGGCGAGAATGTCGATGGGGGTCACCTGAGGGCGGCGTCGGGCGGTCGCGGCGTCATGACGTCATGACGCCGTGGGGCCGTGGCGTCGCTCCGCTGGCTCTGTTTTGAGGGGGGCTGCGGCGGGTGCTGTCAGTGGGGTGACGGCCGGGTTCGCGGCGGCGCCCTGAGCGGCGGCAGGTGGTGCGAGAATCGGGATGCGGTGCGTGCCGCATCCCATTGCCCGCGGCACGCACCGCACTCTGCTCGCGGACGGGTCAGATCATGCCTTGGCTGATGGCCGCCCTGACCGTGCAGGCGGCCAGGCGCTCGGTGGTGTGCCACATCGGCTGGTCGCTTTCCCCGTCGGCGAGATAGGAGTCCTGCGCGATGGCGAGCCAGCGGTTCACCCCGCCCACCCCGTACTCCACCCAGCCGACCTGGACGCCCCGGTCCAGCACCAGGTGGAGGCCAGGCACGTCCGCCCATCCGCCCAGCTTCCAGGTAGGGCCCAACTCGTCCAGCGCGGTGATCCGGGTCGGCCGGCCCAAGCCCCGCCCGCCTGGCCGCACCAGGCCCGCGAGCGCGTCAGTCGCTACCGCGGCCCACTCGGCACCTTCCCCGACATCGCCCGGACCATCACCGCACTCGCCTTCTTCCGAACCGCCTGGCGAGGCTTGTGAATAACCTCCAGCTGTGAGCAGAGCCGTTCTTTCTTTACAGGCCCGCCCCCGGCACCTGGGGCTGGGCGGGTTGCGTCGTCGGGCCTTTCGGGTTGTGTTATCTGCCTGGTCTTCCGAGTTTTTGGACTGCCCGCTGGGGATTGGAGTAGGGGACGGTGGTTCTACCGATGATTGGGTGGAGGTACAGCTATGCCTTGTGGGCGTGAGGGACTGGGTTGTGCCCAGGGCGGGGAGCCGCATGCGGACGGGGTCTACAGTCGCTGCGCCGCGTGCCGGGTGGACTTCCATCTCCTCTGCGCGGCCGCGCCGTCCGATCCGTGTCCTTCTTGTGGCGGCGGACTTACCCGCTGTGGAACCCGACCCCGCCGGGCACCCACGGCCCGTGCCAGCGGTCGTGTCCTCGCACTGGCCCGGGCCTATATCGCGGCGACACCGCCGCCCGTGGACACGGGATCGGGCGTGTCAGGGCAGCGCCCGGCCCCGGCCGGTGGGACGGCTCCCCGGGAAACGCGGCGTCGCCTCGACACGGCAAGTGAGAGGGAAACCAAGCAGCTCTCAGCCAGCCCCCGCCAGCGTCGCACTTCCCCGCCCTTGTCCCAGGCCGGATCCCCCACCGCCACCGCCACCGGGCCAGGCGCACGCGGGGTGTCCGCGGGGAACACCGCAACCGCCCCGGCCGCCCCCCGGCAGGATCCTCCCGAACCGCTGGCCGCCAGCACCGCTTCGCTTCCCACTCGCCCGGCGGGCACCGGCACGGGGCCGGATGCGCCCCGGCCCGTGTCCTCCCTGCAGGGCCCCGTCGGGGCAAGGCGCGAGGACGCCGAACGCAAGGATGCGGTGCAGGCCCCGCCCCCGGTGGTCAGGACGGTGGAACGGGAGGACACCGACGACACCACCGACATCCTCCTCAGGTGGTCCGGCGCCAGACGCTTCGAGCACAGCCCCGCCGAATGCGGGAACGGCTGTGGTGATCCGGTGACGTTCACCGGCGCGGGCGACGCGGCGGCGGTGCGCTGCCCGCGCGGGTTCACCAGCGCGCACGTAGCCGGCCCATTCTACCACCTCGGGTGCGTTCCAGATGACGGCCGTTGCGGTATCTGCAAGGCCTATATCAAAGACAGGGTCGTCACCAGCCCGAGAACGCGGCACCCCATCCCCGGAGAAGAGTGGACCACTGTCGTCTCCGGGCGCTGGAGCCGTGCATGCCACGTCAACCAGGGCACCAGCGCGATGTGCTACGCCGCGGCGACGGCCATGGTGGCCAGGGCATACAACAGGCCCATCGACATGTGGGAGGTCGTCCACAACTTCCTGACCTCCCCCGCAGGGCTGTTCGAGGACAAGGGCGCCCCCTACCGGAGCGCGTTCGAGACGGCCAAGACGGCGTTCGAGAAGACCAAAGGAACAGCGGTGGACCCGACCGACACCCTCGCCATCCAGGCCCTGATGAAGGAGGCCCCCGGGGGAAAGGACGCTTTGGCAGCGGCGGCCGCTCTTTTCGGCGCGCCGACGTTCGAAGGCACCGGCCTGCAGGGGAGCCAGACCGGGAAGCTCACTTACGCGCAGTACAAGAAGGCCATCGACGACGGCCACCTGGTCATGGTCGGCTACGGAACCCACTGGGTCGTCGTCTACGGATACCGGGAGAGCGACGCCGGGCGGCAGTACCTCCTGTACGCGGACCCGAAGCACGCAGCCGCAACCACGGAGATGACCTTCTCAACAAGCGCCCAGGACGAGAACATCGTCGTCTGAGCCCGAGGCACGACGGCAGATGCCACCACACACCAGTCGTCCGTGGGTCTGTACAGGCCAGCGATGGCCGTACAGACCCTCGCCCGGTGAGGTGCGCAGCCCCGGCAACCGTCCATGTGGTCGGTCTGCGGTGCCAGGCGCCGAGGCGGCACCGTGATGTCGCCGGTCCGGAGCGGGCACCGTCGCCTGCCCGCCGCCACGGGTGGGACGGCCGAGGCCGGGACAACAGGTGCGGTGCGGCCAGCAGCCAGGCGGACGCGAAGCGCACACACCCGATGACCAGGCGCCCCCGCCCGGCGGCCGAAGAGGCAGGGGTCTCCCGAGCGCTTCGGCGATGGTCTTGAGGTCGAGAGCCTCCGGGTCTCCGCCGGCCTGGGGGAGAATCATGCGCCCCCCGCAGGCGGCGCGCTCGCGACGAACGCGGCCTGCGTGCAGTTTCACAATGCTCGCGGGCCACCCCAAGGTTGTCTCGGTTGCCGTATGCCGGAAGCAGGGCTGTGGCAAAGTCGGCGGCTGGCGGCATCGCTACAGGTCAGGGCCTCGTGCCCCAGCGCTGCCCTCCGAAGGATCTGACTCGTCATCAGGTCGACCTTGGCCGCAGAGACCCGCTGACCTGCCCATACCCCCTCCAGGCGGGCATCCGGATGGTAGGTACGCGCCGGCCGAGCCGGACTTTGCAACAGCCCTGATGCCGGAAAGGCCCCGTGGCAGGCCCGCAACGAACTCTTCCATGACCTTCCGCTGGACCCATGCTCTGTCCTCGGGGCTGAGCTTCCAGGATCGTGGTGAGTGCCCACAGCGGTGCCCCGGCGGCACTGGTGGGGACAGAGTTGGTGGCGGAAGACTGAAATGCCGGGCCCGGGGCTGCAGCCCTGGCACCTCCTCGTGGCTGCAGTCATCCGATCGATTTGCGAGGCCGTCATGGCAGAAGTCCAACGTGATCAATACCCCGGCCTTCTCCGCGCGCTCCTACAGTGGAAGCTCCAGGAGTCGCCTGGCGTGGATCCCGCTGACTGGGACGCGCCCGTACGGTGGTGCCGGGACAGAGCGGCGGAGTTCCGGCTCGACAGCCTCGACTCGGGATCCGTCACGGACAAGGACAGTCTGGCGGGGCTCCAGGACGCAGTCGCGGATGAGTCCGGCACGACCGACCCCGCCGGTCAGCTCGTGTGGCTCTTCGGCGAGATCATCCCCCGCGAGCTCACCGTGCAGCAGATCACCCACGCGCACGGCTGGACGGACAGGCTCTGGCAAGGAACCCACAAAGGGATGATCCTCTATACCGCTTCAGGGCCCCGCCCCGACCCCGACATCGCTCACTGGACCGCCGACGGCGTGGCTGCCGCAGCAGCAGCAGCAGCAGCAGCGGCCAGCATTCCTGACCCGCCCTCCGCGCATGCGGTGGGCCAGCACGGGGGCAGTGGAAAGCGCAACCGCCGCTATAACCCTGTGCGTTCCTGTCCTCATGCGCCCGGTTGGTGGATGGGTTCCGATACGCAGGACAATCGCTCATGGAAATATGCTCAGTCTCTCCCCTCTGGAAAACCTCCTGACGACACTGGCGTGTGGTTTGCCCTCCGCCAGCTCTCGGAGGACCGCCGCAAGTACTTTGCCGGGCCCGGGAAAGGTGACCGGGGCTGGGTTCCGGTGGCTGCTTCGGCGGGTTCCCGCACCGGGGCGGACGCCGGCACGGGCCGCGCGATGGGGGAGAAGGAATGGGTCGAAGAGTTGTCACGGCTGATCGGTATGTGAGATCCGCGCTCCCCGGACTCCGGGCAGTGACGATGGCAACCGCCGGAACGAAAGGATCAGGCCTGTGGCGCAATTTCTTGTAGCCCATGGTGACATCGGAAAAGGATCAACCCGCATACCGGCCGGCCTCAGGATCGCCTTCCTGGCGAAGCACGGCGAGGAACTGCCGTTCGGACTCACCCTCTCCTGGATCCACGGCAGGGCCAAAATACCCGCACCGTTCGAGATCTACTCGGCCGGCGACCTCGTGCACAACTACACGCTGGAACCGTCTTCCAAGCTGGATAATCTCTACCTCCACTACCCGGCAGAAACCGACAACGACTTCACCTTCCTCGGGGCAACCGGTGCACCCGATGCTGAATCCTTCTGCACCTGCACTCCCAGCACCGCCGGCAAGCACGACACGGCATGCAAGGGACTCTTCGGCCCCGGCGTCCTCGATGGTTTCGACGGATTTTTCACCTTCATTCTCTGCCGAGGCGACAAGGAACCCTATCCCGGGCTTTCGGAACAGCTCCTCTCCCCCGAAGAGATCGAAATATCGGAAGAAATCATCACTCTCGTCGACGAAGGGACGAAAGAGTCCACCGCGCGAGCGGTGAAAAAGTTCGACAGCATCACAGACAATTTCCTCAAAGCATACCTCTCCGCCGTTGACCACCCTGGAGCCCAGAAGGCTCTTCTCGGCAAATTCGAGGAAGACGAGCGTGAACTCCGGGCGGCCGTCAAAGGAAAAAGGCAGTCCGAACGGAAGGAACAACGCCATCCCTCAATGAGGGGCGTCAAAACCAGGAGGCAGGAACCGCGCAAGGAGGAGAAGAGGGCAGGTATAAGCTCCGCGATAGCACTCGCGGGTAAAGCGGCAATGGGATCCTCGTCAAAAATCAGAGAAAAATCGACGGAGACCCTGGAGAAGGCCGCAATGATCGCCCGCGAGCAGGACGCCGGAGAGATTGCAAAGGACTTCGCCACTCTGACCGCCCGCGTAAAGGCCATTGCCGACCGCATCCACGCACACGGAACAGCCCTCAGTCCAGACGGGACAGAGAAAATTTCCGCCGAAATGTTCCTGAAGGAACACGAACACCTGATCTCCGAGAAGGCACGGCTCAACAAGATCCAGGACCACATAGGCCGCCGCCCCGACCGAATCGACAAAATATACAGCTCAAGGGGCATTGAACTCGGAACCCTGCTCGACGGCATAACAGAGTCCATTGACCTCCTACTCCAAGACGCAAACTACCGAAAAATACACACCGCCATCAAGCACTCGAAAGCCACCGACGGACTGGAGCGGGACCGCCCGCCCGAAGAGGGAACCAACCTCGACACCTCGCCTTGAGCCTGTGTCTTTTGGCTCGCCTTCGAGCGTCACCCCGAGCGTGATCACCCTGCTCGACCCGGCCCACGCCGCCGAGGCCGCCTGCCACCCCACGGGCCCCAACCGGCGCTACCCCACAGGATCCCGGACCCGCACTACGATCATCCCAACAGGGCGGCTCCCCTGTGGTCGTGGTGTTCACCACTGGCTCCCGTCTCCTTTCTCCCTTGGAGACGGGAGCAGCCAGACAGGCCGGCCAGGGCGCTGAGGCACCTGTCGCCGGCGTGGGCACACCGTGATGTGCGGCGCCCAGAGGCTGCGAACGCCTGGGAGCGGATGATGTGCATCCAGTCGGGCCGGCGGAGTCACGGTTGAACGTGGATTCACCGTTGGTGGACGCGAACCTGCTCGGCGGCGAAGGCCACCAGGTGTCCGGCCGGGGCGGCCGGCTGCACCCGAGCAGCAGCCGGCGCCGGGGCGGCGAAGGTGGCCGGCACCGCCCCCGGCTCCGGCCGGGGTGCGGCGGTGCCGGGCGGCCACGTCATGGACTGCGCCGCGTGGGTCGGACCGGGCCAGCAGGTCCAACGGCGCCAGACCCCAGTGCCGGGCCAGGGTGTCCACCTCGTCCAGCGTCCAGGGCTGCGCCCCGGACTGCCTCCTGCTCACCTTGTCCTGGGCCAAGTCGAGTGCCAGACAGGCATTCTATCCATTTGCCATGGATGATTTCCATAGAACTAGCGTGGATTCATTTGGCTGAGTGGTGAGGCGCAGATTCGGAAGTGACTCGGCCGAGTCCGCTGGGCCCTGAGCTGAGGCGGCCGGGCGAGGGGCTGCGGGCCTGGAAGCGGTGGACCCCCCGGGCGGTTGCCCGAGGGGTCCACCGTGCGTGAACGGCCTGGATCTACCGGCGCAGTGCGGCGGGGTCGAGGTCGAGGGGGAAGGGCTCGGTGAGGGCGGTCCGTTCGCCGACCTGGACCAGGCGGTCGGTGTAAGTGCCGCGCTCGAGGTGGCCGAGGTAGAGCCGGGGGGCGGGTTCGAGTTCGAGGCGCCAGTAGTGCTCGATGCCAGCCGCGGCGTACAGGGCGGGCTTCAAGCTGCGTTGGCCATGGCAGCCTGACTGTCGACCACCCCGCCCGCCTGATAGTGGTGGCCACCTCCACCGTCCGGCACACCGTCACCTTCACCGCACTTCGGGCCGGGAAAGACCGGCAGGACTGACCACTCGGATCTACAGTGGCCGGACGCGAGCAGGGAGCTGGCCGACACCGGCAAGGTCGCTGGTCCCCACGGCGCTGTGGAGGGCCCGGCCCGAGGTGTGAGTCGTGCCTGTCGGGCCGGGGGTGTGATGCCCGGGCCTGTGCCCATTCGGGAGTGCCCGACAGGGGCCGGGAGCGGGAGTGTGGAAGGCCCGTAGCTCCCCTGGTGGTCTTTGGAGGCATCGATGGACAGTGAGACAGCGCGGCGGTTCTGGGCAGTCCTGAAGACGGACACCGAGTCGCAAGAGCTGAACAAGTCGCTGAACAAGTTGTCGGAAGACCTGGTGCTCTCCTGGGCTCCCGGGCTGACCGTCGACGGCCTCAAAGCCCTGGAGGAAGACCGCGGGCGGGCCCTCTGCCAGATCTGGGAAGGCCTCTACGGCTCGGACTTCATCGACCTGTGCGCGGACCTGCCACCGGTCGGGGAAGCCGCCGACATCGAACGGTTCACCACCAGCCACCCGACATGGCAGGAAGACACCCGCACGCTGCTCACCGCCACGGCCGCCGCGCAGGACCCCTACCGCCGAGGCTGGTGGTACCGGGACCATCCCACCCACGGCCACATCTACTTCCACCCGAAGAACGCCTACTGGCAGATCACCATGCCATCGGACGAAGACGTGGCGGCGGCCTCCGGCGGCGCCTCACGCCGCCGAAAGACGGACAGCGGCGGACCCGCGGACCGGCCCCCGGCGACCCGCCAACGGCTTGAGGACAAACGCCAGGAAGCCAAACGCCCCGAGAAACGGGGTGCCCTGGGTGACCCGGTCGGGGCCGTCCATCCTGGCCAGACCCCGGCCGTCTTCGTTAACGAGGCGGGGGTATCCGGGACAGCCAAGCAAGCGCGCCTCAACGACCTGAAAGCTGCCAGGGGCTTCGCCGACGACGAGATGGACGGGCTCGACGTGACCGACGACGGGACCCTGACCTATCAAGGCCGGCCGGTCCACTACCGGGGCAGCGAGGTCAAGGTCGTCACCGACCGCTCGGGCCGCTACCTCGCGCTCTACACGAGCAGCCCGGACGGGCCCCGCTACCTCGAGGCCAGCAGCCAGCCAGTAAGGCTAGGCGGAGACCGCGGCATCGGGACCATCACGGTGGACGACTCCGGCACACCCCGGCTGGAGAACGCGAGAAGCACGGCCGAACCCCAGCCGTGGGACGTGGCCGACGGATTCCTCACCTACCGGGGACAACGCGCCCTCTACGAGGGACACGCGCTGAGAGTCACCCGGGACAAGGTCCTGTTCGTGGTGCACCGCGACCAGGCATACCTGCTGACGAACAGCGACAACGGCCAAAAAGTGCCTCTGAGCTTCCTGCTGGACCGCCCCGACACCGCCCCGAGCCTTCCCGCCAAAGAAGCCGTCCAAGCCGAACTGCTGGGCCACGTCAGACTCGAACTCAACGCCGAACTCACCGCCCGCATCACCAAACGGCGCGAGCAATAGAACACCGGTCATGGACCCTTGTCCCCGTGGAGAGGTGTACAGGTCAAGAGGGGTTGGCGCAGGGAGGGGCCCTTGTGGCCTCGGCGGCCCCACCATGACCTGGCCCGCCCTCAGCCGAGCAAGCCGCCAGCTAGTGTGATGCGCCAGAAACGTACACCGGGTTGGTGGGTTGGCGTCGAGGTGGCCGGCACCGGTTGGATGTCCGCAACATCCAACCGGTGGTTGGGGGTTCGGTGGCATAGCCGGTCAAGGTCCGCCGGCTGTCCAGGGGTCGAGGGCCGCCGGCTGCGGCGCATCGTGCGTCGCGGGACGACCAGCGCGGTGCGGTTGCGGCGGGCGATGATCGTGTCGGCGTCGGCGGGGCGGGCACACGGCCCAGGTGATCGCGCAGACACCGCCGGACGGCGACACTCACCACGTCAGGGTGCCCGCGCAAGTGGCGCTCTCCGAGCCACGATCCTTTGAGCCTGCCCGAAGGTACTCGCGAAAGGACCCCCCACGACCAGCCGTCCCTGCTGACGCTGGAAGCCGATCGCGCGGCCCAGGAGGGCGGCCGGGCTCTCGGCCGGGCCGGCACACCCCCCTCTCCCACCAACGGCAGGCGGCAGCATGGACGACCAGACGGTACGAAAGATCAACGCAGCCATCGGACGGAAGGACCCGGACTGGCTCTACATGCACGACAGGCTCTCCGCGTTGGGCTTGCTGGACGATGACGAGCAGCTCGACACCTCCATCGAAAACGTACTCGCCTGGCATGCGCCTGAGCACCGGAGCTATCTCGAGCAGCGTGCCGACGAGTGCGCGCTGGAGCCCGACGGCTCCATCAGTGAGGCCGACGCGGGCAAGCTCCTGTCGGCCATGGACCCCTACCTCCGGTACCAGACGCCCGTCATGGGAACGGCCCCGGGAGTCTGGGAGTCCTGGGACAAATTCAAGGGCGTCCGCGTCTACTGCGCCTCCAAGGACACCCCCGACGTACACGCCGGCTGGTCCCAGAACCCACCCGCGCACCCCCTGACCGCGGACACCCCCACCCCCACGCAGGCCAGGGACACCCCACACGTCACACCAGTCACCACCAGCGGCGGCAGCGCCAGCGCGGACGATTTCAAAAAAGCGGTCATGGAAGTCGTGCAGCTCATCAGAGCCGAAGGCCACGCAGTCAGCGCGGAAGACATGAAAGAAATCACCAAACTCGCACGCCAGGCCGCACGTGCGCGCCAGGAAGCATCCGGAAAATAGCGCGCCACGCCTGGACCCTGCAGGGAGAGACCCAGGCAACGGACAAGCAAATCCCATCGGAAGAATATATCCCCCAGGTACTTGGCGACGAAAAGAGCAATCATGGGAACGCCCGCACCCCACGACCACACGGGAGACAAGGAAGAGAAGAAGTCCGCCCCGAGGAACACGCCGCACCCAAGCCTGGCCGCCACCGTCGGCTGGGCCGTCGGCAAGCTCAGCGAGGCCAGCGTCCGGGCACTCGCCACAGCACGGCCCTCCGGCCCCACACCCCCGGCGCCCGAACACCTTCCCATGAGCGCCCACACCGCCCGGATGCTCGGCCCGCACCACCCCACCCACGCCGCACCCGCCGTCGAAGAAAAGAAGGCAAAAACCTCCGACGAAGGAGAGAAAGAGTTCAAGCCGTTCGCCCAGCAGGAAGATATCCACTACGAGCAAGGAGTCACCCCGGATCACGACGGCCTCACGGACCGGCGCTTCGGAAAGCTGTGGAGATTGAACACGCTAACCGATGAGATAGAATTCAAGGAAAAGCGAGTGGCCATCCTCGGGGCGCGCCTACTTTTCAACGGGAAAAGGTTCCTTCTCGCTCGAGGCGACAAATTCTTCCCTGTTACGATCAGTGGCAGCACCGGCGAGAATGGAAATTTCAGCCTACGGGAATTCGAGACGGTCCTCCAACTGTCGGAGGCTATCAAAATGGTCCGCACCGTCCCGACCTGGGATGTCGCCGCAGGCCACCTTCTGCTGAATGGAAAAGTCCTCACCTACAACGAGCTCCCCATCCAGGTTTCCATATCGCGGATAGGCCGCAAGGCAGGGGTACTTTTCGTCGAGGACGGCACCTCCGTCAAAATGATCGCACGCAAGGGGACACCCGCCGGACTGGCCGGGATCGACGGATACTGCGCGTACTCGGATTTCCCTAGCACGGCTGACAAGGAAATAACCTACACCGGTTCCAGGCGCGAGGCTCTCGCCTCGGCGCTCGGAGGAAGCTTCCAACCGGTACTCATAACGCCTCCCGATGAGATCCTTGAAGCCCTCAGCAACGGAGTCAGCTTCAATATCTGACCCACTCCCGAAAAACCCGCACTGCGAGCTCCCAACAGGATCTTTGAGGTGCGGAACTATCCGGCCGCTACCGCTAGACAATTGCGCCGTTCGTGAGGGTGTGACTGTGACCGACGAGTTGTGGGCACTGACCGAGCCGGTGCTGCCACCCTGGCCGAACCCCCGTCAGCCCCGGTCAGCGCGTTCAGGAACCACTCCGGGGAACAGGACACCAGCCCTTTGTCCCCGGAAACAACGGGACCCGGGCCTCTGATCCCCCGGGTCCCATTGTTTCCGGCCTCATCCCTCCAGGAGCCAAGGCCTTGCCGACCAGCGTAACTTCGCTTCCCGGCTCCGCCGCTCACACCCGCACCGTGTCGCCCAAAATCCGCACGGTGACCAGCTCACCGTTGAATCCGGCGGGGGCGGGGTCCGGAGGAGCCCCCGACGGGACTCCCGCGCGGCTGAAAGCCCAGCACGTCCGGCGGAAGGGCACTCGACCCGCCGTCCGGCCAGGCGCAGCGAAGCGGGCGCGGCACTGCCGGATCGGCCGGAGGCCGATACAGCCGCGAGGGTCTGCAGGTACCCACTGGGCAGGGGACGTGACCCCGTCGTCACGCCCATGCGGAGTCCTGGCGGAGGACTCTCCGGCTAGCTCCAGGAGGTTGCTTGCGGGCAGCCGCGGGCGGTGCGCCTTGCGCACGATATGGGCGGTGACGGCGTTGAGGCTTGCCTCCAGCCGCTCCAGCGCGCGCACGCAACTCGGGTCGTCGCCCTCGCCGACGGTGGCCTCCTCCAGGCTTTCGAGGAAGCGGGCGGCGGTGCGCCGCACGGCGGCGGCCAGGTCCAGCAGCTCCTGGCGGCCCGCTTCCCCCGGGGCGATCGAGTACGGCCTGACCGTCAAGTTCCACAGTGGCGCCGCGGTGTTTGTGAACGGCCTGGCGTACCGGAGTTGATCCCCGATGTCGCGTCGCGGGTCCTCTACCTGGAGTAATGCCAGCAAACCGAGTCGAACATACGCTCGAATTGGGTCTACGCTGGAGGTTCCGGAGGGGAGCCGGAGCGTCGACGATCGGGGGCTGACAGGGACGGAGAGGTGATGCGGCGGTGTTCACGCACGTGCGCGTCGCCAGCGGGTTCTCGCTCCGTTACGGCGCCTCCCACCCGCATCAGCTGGCCGAGCGCGCGGGCGAGTGCGGGATGTCGGCGCTGGCGCTGACCGACCGCGACACCGTCGGCGGGGCGGTGCGGCACGCGGCCGCATGCACGGTGGCCGGGCTTCGTCCGGTGTTCGGCGCGGACCTGGCCGTCGCCCGCCTCACCCCGACCGGAGCGACTGGAGCGACCGGCGGTGCCGGACCGCGCCGCAGCGCCCCGGTGAAGGGCGGTTCCTTCGTAGACGAGAGCGCGCCCCGTGCTGTCTTCCTCGCCCGGGATGCCTCCGGGTGGGGGTCACTGTGTGCGCTGATCACCGCCGCGCACGCCGCCCGGGCAGCAGCAGGCGGAGGCCAGCCGATAGTGCCCCGCGCAGCGCTGGAAGCGCACGCCGCCGGGCTGACGGTGCTGCTCGGCCCGGACTCCGACGTCACCGGAGCCCTCGTCCAGGGCCGCCCCGACCTCGCCGAGCAGCAGCTCGCACCATGGCGCGACCTCTACGGACCGGCTCTGCGACTGGAAGCCGTCCACCTCGGCCGACCGGGCACCGGAGCGGGTTCGCTGCGCCTCGCGGCCCGCACTCTCCGGCTCGCCGCCGACCTCGGTGTGGAGTGCGTGCTCAGCAACGCGGTCCGGTATGCCACCGCCGAGCGGGCGCCGATCGCCGACGTCCTCGACTCCGCCCGCCTGCTCACCCCGGTCCGGCCCGGCCGGACCGGCGGCGGTGAGCGATACCTCAAGTCTGCTCCCCAGATGGCCGCGATCGCGCGGGAGGTCGCGGACGCGGCCGGCCTCGGCGACGCCGGGGCGGCGGCACTGCTGACCGCGACCGAGAGCACCGCGGCCGCGTGCCGCCTCGACCCGGTCCGCGACCTCGGCATCGGCTCCGTGCACTTCCCCGAGGAGCGCCTGGCTGGTGCCGCACCGGGGCAGGCCGGACAGGTGCTGCGGGTCCGCTGCGACGCCGCGATGAACGAGCGCGGGTACGACCGCTCCCCCACCGCCCGCCGGCGCCTCGCCGAAGAGCTCTCGGTCATCGAGACGCTCGGCTGGCCCTCGTACCTGCTGACGGTCGCTCAGGTGGTCGAGGACACCCGGGCACTGGGCATCCGGGTCTCCGCCCGCGGTTCAGGCGCGGGCAGCCTCGTGTGCCACCTGCTCGGCATCGCCACCGCCATGCCGCTCGACCACGGGCTGATCATGGAGCGCTTCCTGAACGTCCGCAGGAAGTCGTTGCCGGACATCGACCTGGACGTCGAGTCCGCCCGGCGCCTCGATGTCTACCGGGCGATCCTCGACCGGTACGGCCCGGAGCGGGTCGCGCTGGTCAGCATGCCGGAGACCTGGAAGGCCCGCGGAGCGATCCGTACCGCAGGCCTCGCGCTCGGCCTGCCCCCGGACGAGGTCGGCCAGCTCGCGAAGGGCTTCCCGCACTTCGGCGCGGCCGGGATCCGCCAGTCCCTCGCCGAACTCCCCGAGCTGCGGGGCCTGGCCGCGCAGGCCGACCGGTACGGCCGCCTGTGGGAGCTCGCAGAAGGCCTGGACGGTCTGCACCAGGGCATCGCCGCCCACCCCTGCGGTGTCCTGCTGTCCGACGACCAGTTGCTGGCCCGGACCCCGGTCATCCCCACCCCGACCCAGGGACTGCCGATGTCCGTCTTCGACAAGCACGACGTCGAGCACCTGGGTTTCCTGAAGCTCGACGTCCTGGGCGTGCGGATGATCAGTGCCATGACCCACGCCGTCGCCGAGGTCGCCCGGGTCACCGGCGAGCAGGTCGATCTCGACACCCTGCCGCTGGACGACGAGCCGACCTACGAACTGCTCCGTGAGGGCGAAAGTCTGGCGGTTTTCCAGCTCGAGTCGCCCGGGCAGCGACAGCTGCTGGGGCAGTCGCAGCCGACCGCCTTCGAGGACCTGATCGCCCAGATCTCGCTGTTCCGGCCGGGTCCGGTCGAGGCGAAGATGATCCCGGACTACGTCCGCGGCCGTCACGGCGCCCCGATCCGCTACCCGCACCCCGACCTCGAGCCGGTCCTACGGGGCACGTACGGGGTGGTGATCTACAACGAGCAGGTCACCCAGCTGTTCGCGCTGATGACCGGCATCGACCTCGCGTACGGCGAGGAAGCCCGCCGTGCGCTCTCCACCCCCGACCGGCTGCCCAACCTGGAGAGCTGGTACCGGACCCGGGCCGCTGCCAAGGGCTACAGCCCCGAGGTCGTCGACCGGGTCTGGCAGATGCTCAAGAGCATGGGGTCGTACGGCTTCGCCAAGGCTCACGCCGTCGCGTTCGCCGTCCCGACCTACCAGAGCGCCTGGCTGAAATCCCATCACCCGGCGGCCCTCTACGCTGGCGTGCTCGAGCACGACCCGGGGATGTACCCGCAGCGGGCCCTGCTCTCCGACGCCCGCCGCCGCGGTGTGCCGATCCTGCCCCTGGACGTCCAGCACTCCAGCGCCCACTACCGCATCGAACCCGTCCCCGGCCAAGGGCTCGGACTGCGGATGTCACTGCGCGACATCCGCGGCATCACCGAGGACCAGGCCGAACGGATCGAAGCCGGCCAGCCGTACACCGACGTCGCCGACTTCTGGCAGCGCGCCCGGCCGAGTCTGCCTGTCGCCCAACACCTCGCCCGCACCGGCGCCCTCGACACCCTCGCCGCCGGGGCACACCGCAGAGAGATCCTGCTGCTCCTGCACGAACTCCACCAGCAGCACCGCCCGACCGAGGGCGCACCGCACCAGCTCGCCCTCACCGACCCGACCCCACCCACCGGCACCGGGCTGCCCAAGATGGGGACGGACGAGGAGCTGCAAGCCGAACTGGACGCGATCGGCATGGACGCCTCCCGCAACCTGATGGCCGATCACCACCCCCTGCTGGAGCGCCTCGCCGTCACCTCCGCCACCGCCCTCGCCGACGCCAAGCACGGCGCCACCGTGCTGGTGGCCGGCGCGAAGGTCGCCATCTCCACCCCGCGTGGCCGCAACGGCGGACCGATCTTCGTCACCCTCGACGACGGCACCGCCGGACAGATGGTCGACCTCGTCTCCTTCCAGGACAGCCAGGAACGCTGCGCCGACACCGTGTTCCACAAGTGGCTGCTGCTGGTGCGCGGCACCGTCGCCCGCAAGGGCCGCTCCGTCAGCGTTGTCGCCACCGAAGTGTGGGACCTGGGTCAGGTAGCCGCAGCCCACGAAGCTGGCGGAACCGCCGCGGTGCGCGAGCTACTCGCCCCCATTGCCGATACCAACAGCGCCAGGGTCCCCGGTTCGCCGGACGGCCGGCCGACCGGCACGGCACCGGCGTGGGGCGAAGTGCCCGGCCTCGGCAGCGGCGGCGCCGGACGTCTGTGGCACGCTTCGCCAGGTTCGGCGGGCTGATCGCTATGGCCAGACAGCTGACGATCCTTCACCTGCGCTTCCACGGCGTCGGCTTCGAGACCTACGGCGAAGTCCTCCAGACACTCGGGGACATCACCCCAGCCGTCCAGGCACTGCCACCCGACTCGGCGCTCGCCGACATCACCGGCGCACTCACCTACTTCAAGACCACCCCGGCCGAGCTGGCCGACCGGATCCAGACCCGCATCGCAGCCCGATTCGGCATCACCGTTTCGGCAGGCGGTGGACCAAGCCGCATGATCGCCACCATCGCCGCCGACACAGTCCCCACCGGCCAGGCGCTCATCGTGCCCGCAGACCAGGACGCCGTCACCGACTTCCTCGACCGGCAGCCCGTCACCGCCCTGCCCGGGATCGGCCCGGCCCTCGGCGCCAAGTTCCACCGCTACGGCGTCCACACCGTCGGCGCCCTGCGCATGCTGCCGCCGGCCACCGTTCAACGGATCGCCGGACGTTCCACCGGCCTACTCCTCGCCCAGCGCGCTGACGGCCACGACCCACGCACCATCACCCCGGCCGGACCACCCGCATCCGTCACCGCCAAGCGAAGCTTCGACCACGACGTCCTCGACCCCGCCGAAGCCAACCGCGCACTGCTCGCCCTGGCCGTCGAACTCGGCGCCCGGCTCCGCCATGACCACCAGGTCACCCGGCAGATCGAGCTCCAGATCACCTACGCCGACCGCACCCGCACCACCCGAACACGAACCCTCACCGAACCGACCGGCCAGACCACCGTCCTGCAGGAGACGCTGTACGCCATGTTCGGCGCACTGCGCCTGGAACGGGCCCGCATCCGGACCCTCACCGCACGGGCCGGCGGACTCGGCTCAGCCGGCGACGTCTACGTCCAGCTCACCCTCGACAAGAGCACCGAGGACGCCCGCCGCCTGCAACCCGCCATCGACAAAGCCAACAGACGCTTCGGCCAGGCGAGCGTGCTGCCCGGCAGCCTCACCACCTGTGCGGCAACGGCCCCACGCCTACGACGGTGAGCGGCTCGTCCCCGGCGGCGGTCAGCCAGGCGACGAGCCGTCAGGAAGCTGCGCGCAGGTGGCGGGAGGCGGAGGCGACGGCCATCTGGGGTGGCAGTGCCGGCCCATACAGACCCTGCCGTGCTCGGGGGATTGTCGGTGGTGCGTGCGAGGATCGGGCCGCTCTCCGGCACTCCAATGCCCGCCGGAAGAGTCCCGGCATGGCCGGTCGCCGCCTGCTTGCACCAGGCCCAGCGACCGGTCAGGCCCGGGGCAGTGGATGGGCGGAGAGGGCAGGATTCGAACCTGCGCGGACCCCGAGAGGTCCTGCTCGACCGTTACCGGCCAGGCACCCGATCAGCCACTCCGGGCACCTCTCCCAAACCTCCGGGGCGGCGCTTGCCCCTTCGGCGTGACACCACTCTGCCCGCCCCGCCTGACCGACTCCTGACCTGCGACTGACAGCCCTGGCAGTACGCGATGCCCGTCCTGGGCGCGGCTGCGGCCGGGCAGCAGGCCCTTGATCGCGGACGGCTGCGGGCCGATATGACTTCTCCCTCTTTGGGGTGGCCCGCCAGCTGACGGGTACTCAAGATCCGTACCAGGGCGTCAGGAAGGTCCACGACAAGTCGTCGACGAAGGAGTCACGTTGCGGATCCCTGCCCTGGCCAAGACAGCGCTCACCATCGCCGCGGGAGCGGCTCTGCTCGCCACCCTGGCCGCCGCGCCCGCCCAGGCCGCCGCCGGCGGATCCCCGGCTGGGGCGCGGCGGGAGGACGGACAGATCGTCACCGTGCCGTTGTACGAGGCGATCGAGCAGCTCACCGAAGCCGACGAGGACCGCACCGGATACGTCCGCAGCGCGTTCCGGCACTGGGTGGACGCCGACCGCAACGGGTGCGACGCCCGCAAGGAGGTCATCCTCGCCGAGGCGCTTGTCGCGCCGACGGTCGGCGCCAAGTGCGCGCTGACCGGCGGGCAGTGGCTGTCCCTGTACGACGACGTCACCACACCGACGCCTCGAAGATCGACGTCGACCACATGGTCCCCCTCGCCGAGGCCTGGGACTCCGGAGCATCTGCCTGGACCGCCGCCGAGCGCCAGACCTACGCCAACGACCTGGATGAGCCCCGGGCGCTGATCGGCGTCAGCTTCCAGTCCAACCGGTCCAAGGCCGACAAGGACCCCGCCCAGTGGCTGCCCACCGCCACCGCCTACCGCTGCACCTACCTGCAGGACTGGACCGCCATCAAGACCCGCTGGAACCTCACCGTCGACCCCACCGAACACAACGCCCTGCGCAACCTCGCCTCCGACTGCGACAACACCGGCCTCACCGTCACCCTCGCCCGCTGACACCCGGTAACGGACACGAGTGGGGCAGTCTCCCGGGCCTGGTACGGATCAGCGGCGCCGTCTACGACCTCGACATCCCACCGCGCCGGGTGCGGGCGGAGCAGGCCGAGCAGGAGGCCCAGGCGGCGGGAGCGGGAGCCGCCGAGGCGCAGTACCAGTTGGAGCTGGCCGAGCACGATCTGGTGGAAGCAGAGCGGCGGGAGAGCGGAGCCGTAAGCGGGGTGGAGACGGCGAAGGCCGCGCTGGCCCAGGCGGAAGCCGACCTGGACGCCTGGTTCAGCGCCGCCTCGAAGGCGCCCGGGGTCGCGTACGTCTTGCCCACTCGCTGCTCTCCGTTGCTCGTTCTTCCGGCAAGCCTAGAGCGCAGGCGTTGTCTGAAGCACAGTCAAAGGTCACCGCTGCGGAGCGGCTGTGTGTCAGCGGCCAGTGGTGGGGACGTCTGGTGCTGAGTGGCCCTGGCGTTGCCGCTCCTCATCGGGTGTTGCGCCTTCGGTGTCTGTCTCGGACGGTGGGAGAGCGTTCGAGCCGTCAGGGTTCAGTGCGGCGCTCCCCAGACCGCGCAAGCCCTCGTCCACGATCTCCGCGATCTTTCGCACCTGGTCTGCGTCTGCGGCGGGGAGTTCCAGGCGGTGCAGAGCGTCTTGTGCCACTACCGCGGGGAGCTCCAGCCGAGACAAGGCCTCCCGCATCGCCTCGTTGATCGCGGGCAACTCCAGGCGGGTGATGGCGTCACGCACCACTTCGTTGAACGGGGTCATCATTCGTTCCATGGCGGCCCGGAGTTCGGCTCGGGTCTCAACCGCCATGGAGAGTTCGCCCATGCGCTTGAGGACCGCGTCGTCGATCGGGGAGACGATCGACCGAAGTGCTTCACGCGTCGCAGGGTTGAGGAGATCTGGCGGGCGCGCTTCGGCGAACCTCGCCGCCAAGATCTGAAGGACGGGCGTGTTCCTCGAGGCGTCTGCGGCTCCTCGGCCGTACGCCACCCGGGCAACGTCTCTGACGTCGTCAGCGCGCAGGCGGGCGCCGGCCTGCGTGACCAGATGGTCGATCAGCACCCTTCCGTCCGCCGCCGGAGCAACGCCGTATGCCTTCGCGAAGGGCGCTACTCTTGCGGAGAGCGACTTTGTGGTGATGAGGTCGCGGTGTTCGGCGTCGGCGATGACTCCGCCGATGTGGCCGGCGTCCGCACGGGCGCGCAGCAGGTCGATGATGGTGCGCTCGGCGGTAGTGACCGGCAGGCCGTCAACCAGCGTGATGTCTTCGGGTTCGAGGTAGCCGGTCAGCAGGTGGATGTCCGGGTCGCGGGTGACCCTGCGTCGCGGAACGGTGATTTCAACGTTGCCTGCGGGGATGTCACCCAGGTCGTGGAGGAGGCATGCGGAGGTGTGGGAGACCACGCCGGAGTCAGGGTCCGTGGTGCTGCGTTGCCAGGCTGCTTTGGAGGGTGCCAGGCGTAGCCAGGCGACTTTGATCTCCAGGTGCTGGGGGTAGCCGGCGCCGGGGACGATGTAGACGCCGCGGCCGACGTGCTGGAGGAGGCCGTTGTCGGTGAGGCGCTTGAGCCGTACGCCGCTGACGCCTTGTTCTGCGGCTTGTTTGGCGGTGAGCAGGCCCCATTGATCAGCGGCGATGCCGTTGACGGCCACCATCTGCTCCGCCTGGTCCATACATCAATACTTACATGCCATTGCAGCTTTTGTTACACCCAGAGCGTAACGAACGCTGCAATGAAGCCGGATGGGCCCTGTGCAGCTTCCGCGCATAGACCAGCAGCGAGATAGGCGATGGGTGGAGTGCCGCAAATTGCCGGACGACACTGCGTCTGGGCGGCATGATCCATGGCATGGGAGATGAGACAGAGGCTCCGTGGGTGTACGACACGGTGGCCAGATGGTGGGTCGACCTGTCGCGGGGGACCACTGGACTGGAGCCGGGGCTTGCAAAGCAGCGCTGCAGATGCCGGGCTTGCCGCGAGAGCCTTGTTCCGGGGCCCCAACACCTGGGCCAAGCTCGGAATCTTCGACGCCAAGGCCAACGGCAACAACGTATGGACCACCGACGCCAGCCAGCCCCGTTGGTACTCCGGTACCGCGGCAGCCCCGCCGTTCCCGGGCAGGCCCGGGAACGCCCTTACTCCGCGCAGGTGACAGCAGAACCGTTCCGCCCCGCCATGCGCGGCCCGCGGCCCCCGCTCACACGAGTATCAAGAACAACACCTCCCCCCAACCGACACCCCCAAGGAGCAGCGGCTCATGCTGGAGCGCACCCGCACCAAGAAGCAGACCGAGGTCACCTTCGTCCTCCCCGCGGGTCACCCCGCAGGGGATGCCAGTGTGGTGGGTGACTTCAACGGCTGGCGGCCCGGCGCCCATCCGCTGATGCCCCGCCCGGACGGCAGCCGGGCAGTCACCGTCGCCCTCCCCCACGACCAGCAGCTGGGCTTCCGCTACCTCGCCCACGGCGACTACTGGTTCGACGAAGACAACGCTGACGGCCACAACGGCAGCAACAGCCTCCTGCACACCTGACACCCCCACCAAACAACGAGCGGCGCGCAGCTTCGGGTGCGGAACGCCGCCATGTCACCCCGCTGCCCGGGCCCAGGCGAGGGAGTATCAGGAATTCGGCTCCGTCCCGTAATCGGTGGTAACGGAGTGTCAGGTAGGCCGGGCGGGTGTCGGTGAGCGGATCGTGGCAGGTCGCCGTGCTTCGGGCCTCCGCGTGGCGTCACACCCTCACGGGGCTCTCCACCTCGGAGGACCGCATGCTTCCGGGGCCACCAGCCCCGGCCGTACGGCCCTCGACCTGGGACCATCACCTTCAGCAACGGCAGTTACGTCTCGTTACCACCGGATATGAGACAGAGCCCCCGTCGGTAGGTCGTCGTCCGTTCCTGGCGGGCAGGTCCCGGCCGGTGCCGGAGGTGAATCGTTGCCCTTGTGGCCCGTCATTGGCCGCCGACCCGAGATTCAAGCACCCAGGCCCAGCAACGCGCACCGCTGTCGAGCGCCACCCAGCGCGGCGGCCCATACCTCTGCCGAAGCCCTTCCTCCTCGGCCGGCACCGGTGACGGAACCGGAAACACGCTCAGAACCGGCCGGGCACGGTGCGATGCGCGGTCACCCCCGGCAACGAGGGTGACCTCCATCTCCTCCCCCAGCTCACTGTCTGCTGCGGTTCGGCCCCCAGGCCCGTGCGGGCCCACATGAGCACCCGACTGGCCCCGCTTCTTCTCCTGGCCCATGACCTCACCCGTCTGTCCCTCGCACAGCCGCGTCACGGCCTGCACCGGCTGCCAGCATCGCTGCGCCCTCCCTCCCCAGGCACGCCCAAGAACGCACTGCACAAGGCAGTGATGAGTGTCCGCAGACCAGCACTCACACGCCGCGACCGCCAGCCGGATCGGCTGGGTCGCGCACCAGGCGGCCAGGGTGCGGCGTGCTGGGTAGCTGGCACGCCGGTTCCCGCTGCGCGCGGGAAGCCCCCCGGGGGGCTTCCGGAGGGTGTCCTCCCGAAGGCTGACAATGCGGTACAGGCCGGGCCGGGGCCTTCGTAACTCGCGGCGGGTGCTTCCCTGGACCGGGCCGGCGGTGGCGTAGGGGACACTGGTGGCCACACCGGGGCGGTCGTCGTCCAGGCGGTGGGCCCGGCTCCCGTGAAGACCAGGGCGACGGGCGGATAGCCGGGCCGGTCGTGGTCAGGCCAGGTCCGGCGCCACCAGTGCACCATCCGGTCCTCCGGCTCCTCATAGGCCAGCACCGGATCGGTGCTCCTCACCTTGGCGCGGAACAGCTCGCGGTAGGCGGTGAACTTCGCGGCCACCCGCTCCGGCGACATGGTCGAGCGGTCGGCCTCCACCATCAGCACCGGCACCCCGGTCTCCGCGCCCTGCCACACCGCGTCCGGGCGCACCTTCCGCCAGCCACCCGCCAGCGCGTACTCCACCTCCGTCGCCCAGTCCGCCACCGTGCCGACCCCGCCCGGCGCGTCCGTCGCGGTGCCGCCAAGGACGAACGCGGCGATCGTCTCGTTGACCGCCATCGCGTGCCGCGCACCCGTACGCCCGGCGGTGCCCGTCGCCGCTACTGTCCCCGGCCGAAGCTGTGCCGGGACAAGGCGTACTGGCAGGACCCTCGGAAGGCAGGGGTGTTGCAAAGTCCGATGAGCTCGTGAGTGCGCCGGTCAGGCGATGCCCAGGAGGTCAAGCGGGCGGGTGAAGGGCTCGTAGGAGGCGTGCCGGAGGCCAGCGGCGATGTTGTGGTGCCCTGCAGCGCGGAGGGCGTTGATCGTCAGGTTGCGCAGGGTCGCCATGTTCTCGGGGCCATGCCCGGTGCGGACCCTGGACGCGTCCTCGCGGACTGGGGCTGTTCCCCACGCTGGGCTACCAGCGGGTGTGGGACAAGCTCGTCGCGGGCCTGCACGGGCTGGATCTGCATGTGCCCTCGGAGAAGGGGCTTCGGGACCTGCGGCGACGCCTGGGGCCGGCACCGCTGCGGGCACTGTTCGAGGTCCTGGCGGTGCCACTGGCCCGGCCGTCGACACCCGGCGTGAGCTACAGGCACTGGCGAACCGTCGCCTTCGACGGCTGCAGCTCGATCAAGGCCCCGGACCAGCCTCGCATCCGCTCCCTGCTCGGCAAGGTCCGGCACCACTGGGGTATGGCCGGCTACCCGGTGCTGCGGGCTCCTGGGGGCGGTCTTCGGGCCGACGAGCACCGGTGAGACGACGCAGGCGTCGATGCTGCTGCCACTGCTGTCACCCCAGGTGCTCCTGCTTGCCGACCGGGGCTTCGACAGCGACGATTTCCTGGGAGCCATCGCCGACACCGGAGCCCAACTGCTGGTCCGGATCAGCTCCAAGCGCCGTCCCGCCATCCTTGCCACCCTGCCCGACGGCTCCTACCTCACCCGCTTCAACGGCCTGGACCTGCGCATCATCGAAGCCGACGTCACTGTCACCACCAGCGCAGGACAGCGCATCGGCGGCCACTACCGGCTGGCCTCCACCCTTCTGGACCACCGTGCCGATCCGGCCGAAGCACTCGTCCGTCTGTATCACGAGCGGTGGGAGATCGAGTCCGCCTTCTACTCCCTGCGCCACACCCTGCTCACCGGCCGGGTCCTGCGCTCTTGCGACGCGCCGGGTCTGGAACAGAAGATGTGGGCTCTCCTGGTCCTCTACCAGGCACTACGAGCGGCGATGGTGGACGCAGTTGAGTCCGCCCCCGGCACCGATCCCGACCGGGCCAGCTTTACCGTCGCGCTCCAATCGGCTCGCGATCTGGTGGTCTGCGCAGGCGGCGTCCTGCCCGAGGGTCAGGGCCCGGCAGCAGCCGGAGGTATCGCCAATGCCGTCCTGGCCGCCCTCCTGCCCAGCCGACGCCCGCGCATCAGCGCCCGCAAGGTGAAGTCCCCGACCTCGCGCTACCCGGCCAACCCGACCACAGCGCACCCGCTGACCAGCCAGAAGATCATGCGTCTGGACATCGAGATCCATCGCGAAATCTCCAGGCCCGACGCCCCACTGGCGGGCGGCAGCTCGAACGGACAGACCGGAGCCGGCCGCAGAAACCAGGTCCTCCAGTTCCTGCGGGCCTCCCCGGACCGGGCCTGGCACGCCACCGAGATCGCACAGGTCCTGGGGTGGACGAACTACAGGAGCGTCTGCACCCAACTCGCTTACTGGGCAAGGGAAGGCCTCCTGCAGAAGGTCGCCCGCGCGACCTACACGCTCGCGCCGGCCTGGATGCTCCACGATCACCAGCAGCCAGCACAACCCGCGCCATTGACAGACCCATCGGCCGCTTAACTTCGCGGCCTTGGTTCAACCGGAGCTTCGATGCGTACGTGACGGGCCGACTCAGACCTCTCACACCATCGTGACCTGCGGACTCACACGATCAGCGGGACTTTGAAACACCCCTGGGATCCCGGTGCGGCACCCGCAGATGGTCGCCGCCGGCCGGCACTACGGCTGCCAGGTGGTCAGTTGCGTCCCTTACGATCCCGAATCGAAGGGCGGTGCGGAGGCGACGGTCAAGATCGCGAAGGCTGATCTGGTGCCGACGAGCGCGAACCTGCTGCCCGCCTACGACTCGTTCGCCGAGCTCGCCGATGCCTGCCTGACCTGGTGCGATGCGGTGAACTCGCGCCGTCACCGGGCGACCGGGCAGATACCCGCCGACCGCCTGGACGTCGAACGCACCACCCTGCACATTCTGCCCGTCGAGCCGCTCGCACTCGCGCTGGGTGAGGAACGGCTGGTCGGCTCGGACCGCACCACCAGCTTCAACGCGGTGCGCTACTCGACCCCGCCCGGCTATACCGGAGCGAGGGTGTGGTGCCGGGTCGTCGGCGAGGAACTGTCCATCACCGCCCTCACCAACTCCGGTGATCTCGCGGAGATTTGGCGTCACCAGCTCTCCACCCCGGGTGTTCCGAGAATCATCGACGCCCACTATCCCGACCATCCCGACGGCCGCGGCATCCACCAGCCCAGGCTCCAGCCCCGCTCGGAAGCGGAGATCGCGTTCGTCGGCATCGGCCCCGGCGCGGGCCGCTGGCTCAAGGAAGCCGGGCCCGCCGACGCCACCCGTATCCGCGCCAAAATGGCCCGAGCGGTCGAGCTGGCCACCGTCCTGGGCAACGACAAGGTCGACCAGGCCCTCGGCCTCGCGGCCACCGCCGGGCGCTTCGCCGACGACGACCTCCTCTCGATCCTGGGACACATCGCGGACAGCAAGCCCGCCGGCGAGGTCGTCCGCGCGGACGAAGCCCACTCCGTCCAGAACGGAACCATCGGCTGGCAGGCCCTCGGCCGCTGAGCCAACACCCGCTCCGCGAAAGCCTTTGGCCACACATCACTCAAGAGAACGGCACCTCCATGAGTTTTCCCAACCCGCCCGCCCTCCCCGAGGAACTCGACGGTTCGCTGTTCGGCAGCCGCTTGTCGAAGACCCGCTTGCCGGCCGGGGTCAGGGCGGTGCCGTGGTGCTCGCCCTTGCCGACGTCCAGGCCGAGGAAGGCGTCCACATCTCCGGTGTCGATCACGCTGTTCCCTTACGAGGTCGTGCTGTCCCGGCCTCGTTGGCGTGGCACCAGTCGCCGGCATCCACGTTACGAAGAGCCTCCCAGCGAGCTGGTGGTCCTGCGTCTATCAGCGGTCTACCGGTGCCTCCGGCCCGGTGACACCACCCCCGGATCATGCGAACTACAGGGAACAGTCATGCCGGGCCGGAGGCCGGGAGCCCCGTTGCGGGGCCACGAAAAAGGTAACGGGGGGGGCTTGTGCCCACCCCCACCGTGAGGGGAGGGCGGCGGGAAGTGACGGTGCCGGTGGGCCCGTGGGCCGGGCCGGGCATCGGCACCATGGGCGAGGGGTCGGGTCCGGGTCCGGGTCCGGGTGGTGGTGCGGGGCATCCCACACCTGCGTTCCTGGCGAGCCGTCAACTGACCTGTTAGCAACCAAGATCCCAGCTTCAAGGCCGAGCTCACCAGGGGTGCAGTAGAACGGCGTCACACCGTCCCAGGACCGGAAACTCACCCAGCGGGTCGACTCGTCCCGGTCCCGCCCGAAGCAGACCTGACGGACCGCCGCCTTCAGGTTGTCGTACCGAGGACGAGGGCGCCGGCCCCGCGTGGGTGTCGGATGTCATCGGCAGGTGCTGACGATTCCGGCGACCATGCGGTTGTAGGGGTTGACCCCGGCGAGTTCCACCATTCCCGTGCAGACCCCGAAGAAGGCTCGGCGTACCCTGAGTCCTTCCTCAGCGGTCAGGCGGTACGTCTCCCTGACCGCCTGGTCCACGTCGATGAACAGCCCGGCCGCTGTGCCGCCCGCAGGCGTCCGGCCGAGGACGGCCTGGCGCCAGATCCGGCCGATCAGTGGTCGCAGTGCGGCCGCGGAGCCGCTGCGGGGGGCCCCGCTCTCCGACAGGACGGCGTCGTAGAGACGCTGCCAGTTCTCCGCGAGCCGAGCAAGGTCGTGGATGCTCTCGGCGCCCTCGCAGCGCGCGAGGGCGGAGTGGGCCTCGGTGGAGCAGTGAGTGGAGCCGGTGGCGTCGGGGAGGCATCTGCGCAGAACGCGCTGGGCGTTGTCGTCGACGGACCGGACCGTTCCGGCGCGCCACAGCGGTTCCCAGGCCGCTGTGTGGAGCTCGGCGCCGGGTGTGAGTGTGCACCCGGTGCTGCGCAGTCGACGCCCCGGTGGTGGCAGGGCGTAGGAGGCGGCCACCTGGCTGCCCGGGCGTCCCAGTACGTCGAGTTGACGGCCGACGAGGTAGCGCGGCACCAGGAGGTACCACAGGCAGGCGCCCATGGAGAGCTCGGCCGCCTCCTGATGACCGGTCTGCCCGCACTCGCAGGCCAGGGCGGCGTCGCAGGCCTCCGACAAGGCGGCCCCGTAGCCTTCCACGCTCCGGCATCCGCCGCAGACCAAGGCCAGCAGGAGAGTGTTGAAGCACTCCCGGTGCACGTAGTCCGACACGGCGTCGACTATGTCGTTGTACCGCAGCAGGTTGTCGACCGACCGGGCGATGGCGGGGCAGGAGCGGGTGGTCGTGAAGACGCCGTGGTCGTCGCTGACGTGCCGGTAGTGGTCGGTGGCCAGCATCACCCGGTGGTGCGGGGCCATCGCGCCGTCCCACCAGCGTGCGCGCAGGAACTCGTGCGGCGTCACGGAGGTGCCGGGCGGCCCGGACGCGGCATCGGGCACGGCCTCGGTCAGGGCGTCCTTGACCGTCATCAGGCCGCCCACCGCGACGATGTCCTGGATGGTCTGGTTGACGGCGGTCCCCGCCAAGCAGGTGAGGCCTTCGCTGGCAGCCACCATGTAGGGGTGGTGCCCGCCGGCGCCGGAGTCGTCGCGTGCACCGGCGAAGTCCACGGCGGTGGTCAGGCACAGCAGCGAAGCGCACAGGTCGTGCAGCCGCGCGTCTTCGCCCCGGATGAACTGCCAGGTGTAGATGCTGCCCCAGAGTTCGCGCATGGCCATGATCGGGTCAGTCGCCTGCGCGTTGCGCCTTCGGTACTCCGCCCACAGCTGCTTGACCTCACCGCCCTTGCGCGGGGCGATCCGGGCGAGGGCGGCCAGCCCTGCGGCGGCGGGTGTCGCGCCGTTGCGCCACAGCCCCGTCGCCTGGACGGCGACCGTGCGGCGGACGGTGTCGGCCATCGCACCAGCCAGCACGGCCTGGCGCACCTCGTCCGAGTAGACGGCCGCGAGGATGCTCCGCGCCGTCTGGTAGCCGTTCTCGTGCAGGGGCATGGAGCAGGACCGGTAGGGCTGGTAGCGGGGGGTGTCGACCATACGGGTCCCGAGGGGGGCGGGAGCCCGGCGGCGGTCGGCGGCCGGTGTGCCCACGGCGGACAGCAGTTCTGCTGCCTTCTCGTCGATCAGGCCGCAGTCCGCGGCGTTCCACATGTCGGGCGGGCTCTTCATCTCGTCCTTCTGCGTGGGGTCAACGGTCACGGCGGGTCAGCAATCCGGCGAGCTGGACGAGATCGGTGTCCGGGCCGGTGGGGGCGCCCGCGTCCGCCAGGCAGCCGAGAGCCAGAACCGCGCGACGTCCGGCCTCCTCCTGGGCCCAGCTCCGGCCACCCGCGGCCTCGATCAGTTCGCGGATACCGGCGAGGGCATGACGGTCCAGCGGCTCACGTTGACGGTAGACCTCGGCGAGCCGGTCGCCCGCCGCGGTGCCGGAGGCGAGGGCGGCCACGACGGGGAGGGTCAGCTTGCGGGCGGTGAGATCCGCGTCGGCGGATTTGCCCATGACGCCCGGCTCACCCCAGATACCGAGCAGGTCGTCAGCCAGTTGGAACGCGACGCCCAGATGGTGACCGAACTGCCGGTAGCGGTCCGCCTCCTGCGCGCCGGCCCCGGCGGCCAGCGCCCCGAGGTGGCAGGCGGCTCCGAGCAGCGCACCGGTCTTGCCCTCCGCCATCGCCAGGCACTGCTCGACCGTCGCCTCGGCCGGGCCTTCGAAGGCCATGTCCGCCGCCTGTCCGGTGCAGACATCCAGAAGCGCGCGGGTCAGTACCGGGGCCAACGGCGTGGCGGCCAAGGTGTCGAGTGCCAGCACCACCAGAGCGTCTCCGGCGAGTGTCGCCCGGGGTGCACCGAAGACCGTCCACGCCGACGGCCGGTGCCGCCGGTGCCGGTCCCCGTCCATGAGGTCGTCGTGCAGCAGGGTGAAGTCGTGGGCAAGCTCCACGGCGACCGCCGCCGTGACAGCGGCGGTCGCAACAGTGGGCGCGGTGGTCTTGGCCCCGGCCACCGCCCTGGCACAGGCCAGCACCAGGGCCGGGCGCACCGCCTTGCCCCGCCGAGGGGATGGGCGGCCCTCGGCGTCCCACCAGCCGGCGTGGTACCCGGCCACCAGCCGCAGCGCCGACGGCAATCGGTCAACCGCCGCGCGGTGCACGGGCTCGGTCAGGACCTGGGCCTCTGTCAGGATCCGCCCGACCGGACGCCCGAGGGTCGGCGCAGCCTCGGACGCGGGCTCCGGCACACAGGTGGCCGCAGGGGCCGAGGGCGTTGGCGTCGGAGCCGTAGGAGACCTGGTGAGCACCCGCATTCTCAGCTCCTGCGGCCGTAGGACGGCGCCCCGGGCAGGGCGGACCGGCGGGCCCTCGACATGCTCCAGCCGCCAGTGGGCCGTGACGGTGGCGAGGGCGAGGGTGGCCTCCATCAGTGCGAAGGCATCGCCGATGCACTTGCGCGCTCCCCCGCCGAAGGGGAGGAAGGCGTCGTGTCGGGGCGCGGCCGGGGCCCCGACCGGCCGGGGCGCCCACCGGTCCGGGTCGAAGGTGGCCTGGGCGGCGTGGATTTCCTCGGTGTGGTGGATCAGGAAGGGGCTGCAGACGACGGAGGTGCCCTTGGGCAGGTGGTAGCCGCCGAGCACTGTGTCGTCAGTGACGGTGCGGGTGACGAACCACACCGGCGGGTACAGCCGCAGGGTCTCCAGGATCACGTTGCCGGTCAGCCTCAGGCCGGGTAGGTCGGCCTGGGTGGCAGCTCTGCCGCCGAGCACCTCGTCGACTTCGTGGTGCAGCCGTTCCTCGATCGAGGGGTGCTCGGCGAGAAGGTGCAGGGCCCAGGCCAAGGTGGTCGCCGTCGTCTCGGTTCCGGCGAGGAAGAACGAGAGGATGGTGTCGTTGATTTCACTGTCCGTCAGCCCCCAGGCTCCCTGGCCGTTGGCTCCCTCGCGGTCCGGCTCCGAGTCGCGCGCGGCGAGCATGACGGAGAGCAAGTCAGTCTGACTGGAGGCACCGGCGCGTCGTTCCTGGACGATCTCCTCGATGGCGGCCCGCAGACGAGTACGCGCCCTGCTGTAGGCGCGGTTGCCGGGGGTGGGCAGCCGGTCGAGCGGGGGCGGCATGAGCATACGCCGGTAGATGCCGTCGCCGATGGTGGTGATGTCGTCGAGGAGCCTGCCGCGTAGCGGGGCTGGCAGGGTGTCGGAGAACATCGTCGCCGTCAGCACCTCGGAGGTCAGCGTCATCGCTTCGGTGCGTACGTCCACGGTCTGGCCGTCATGCCACGATGTGGACATCGCGCCCGCCCGGTCGGTCATCGCCTGCGCGTAGTTGGCGAGACAGGTGGTACGGAAGGCCGGCTGGACCAGCCGCCGTTGCCGCCGATGGGTGCCGTGAGGGCAGTTGACCAGACCTCCGCCGATGACCTCCCGGATCCGGCGGTAGAGCGGCCCGCCCTTGTCGAAGGTGCGGTCGTCGCAGAGCACCTGCCGGGTGAGGTCGAGATCGCGGACCAGGACCAGTCTGGCCGGTCCGACGCCGATCTCCACCGCGCCGTCGGTGGCCGGCAGGCCGGCCAGGAACCCGAGCGGGTCGCGCAGCAGCGGCCAGAGGTGACCGAGCAGCGGTATTCCTGAACCTGCCCGGGGTACCGCGTTCGAAAGCTTCATGATTCTCTTTCCTGCGGGACATTCTCGTCCCGGTGTTGCTTCCCCTCCCACGCCCCGGAGAGACCCCCGGCAGGTAGGCCGCGGGAGCGCGACCGGCGCGCGCCGCCACCGCGCGCGGGCGAGTGGGGGATCCTGCGCGGCACGCCTTCGAGGAAGGAGTGCCGCGTTCGGGTCGCGAGGCTTCGACAGGATCAGTGCGGTCGGCTTGGTCGCTGCCAGGTTCATGCAGTTCGGTGGGCGGAGCCGGGCAGCTGATGCCCGCCGGCGGCCGCGTGCTCACCGTGTGTGAGGCCGGCAACGCCGCGGTCCGGGCCCGCCTTGTGCATGGTGCCCGGGCCACGATCGGCACGGACACCGAAGACTGGCCCCGCTGGTGCTGCCTGCGACCGTCCGGCAGGTCACCGGATGGCTCACCCGCTACCTCGACTACCTGGGCAGCGACGAGAAGCTCCAGATCAAGCACCTCCTGGCCCGCTGCCCGGAACTCGCCGCCGGAGCCGAACAGGTCCGCGACTTCGCCGAGACAATGACCACCCTCACCAGCGAGCGGCTGCCCGAGTGGATCGAAGCCACCGAAGCGATCGACCTCGCTCCTCTACACGGCTTCGCCCACCACCTCCGACGCGACCTTCCCGTCGTCGCCGACGACACCCGCCACGACATCATCACCGCCCAGCTGCGCACCGCCTACGCCGACCTGATCACCGCGCTGGAGGAGACCTTCCTGCGTCGGCACACCAGCGGCGCCGACGAGCTGGACCCGCAGGCAGCGGCGCGCGGCCGGGATCTGGGCCTGGTCGTGGACGACCGTCCAGCTCTTCTCGACGCTGCCGGAGGGAGGGGCGGTGCGCCTCGTCGCAGACCATCAGGTCCAGCGAGGGGAGCACCTCGCCCTGGGCGCGGGCCCAGAAGGCGTTGGCGCCTGCGGAGGCGTAGGTGGCCAACGGGCGTCAACCGGCGCAGTCCCCGGGCCGCCTAGGTGATCCACGACGCGGCCATAAGACCGTTGGTCGAGGCGGTCACCCCCACCGGGAGTTCGTCCTGGACCGGCGAGCACACCGCCCGCACCTCCCCGCCCCGGCTGGCCGCCCGCCAGGACCCGATCATCTGCGTGAGCAGATTCAGCGAGGGCACCACCACCAGCACCGAGCTGCGGGGCGCCAGCCGCTGGGCGGCGAACGCGCCCACGTAGCTCTTCCCGGTACTCGGGGCCCCTCATCTACACCGTCACCCGCAGACCGCCCTGCGCCAGCTGCCCCGGACGGGGGGTGAGGCCCAGCACGGTGGCCGCCATCGCCTCCTTCTGGTGGGCGCGCAGCCTCACCTGGTGCGAGGGGGTGGTGCGGTGACGGGGCATCAGGCCCGGTACGGCGCTGTTCATGAGGAGTGATTCTCTCGCTACCACTCCGGGGGCGTGGCCGGATTCGCGGCCTGGCGGCACCGTACGCATGGGTGTGCCCGCGGGCGGGAGAGGAAGGGCGGCCGGATCCCCAACCCCGATGTCGTGGCCGAGCTCGCGCAGGTGTGGGGGCGGACTCCGAGAGCTGGCTGGGAAGGCGCCGCCGGCTCGTGGTCCAGCTAGAGGTTGTCCCGTATCGGTGGGTCGTTAGCTGGTGAGGGCGAGGTTGTGGAGGCGGGCGATGCCGAGGATGGCGTGGTGGACACCGGTTCCGCGTAGGCGGCAGTCGCGGAGGATCTTCCAGTTCTTCATGCGGGAGAAGACGTGCTCGACTCGGGCTCGTGCCCGTCGGTGGATGGCGTTGTCGGCTTCCTGTTGAGGCGTCAGGTGTTCTTGGCCGCGGCGTCGGCGGTGGGGCATGAGAACCCCTGTGCCTTGGTAGCCGCCGTCGGCCAGTACGGGTGCGTCGCGGCAGGCCTGGTCGACGCCGGATTCGGTGAAGGCCCGGCAGTCGTTGCGGTTGCCGGGCAGCGGGAGACCGACGGCGACGACGAGCCTGCTGTTGGCGTCGATCACGACCTGGTGGTTGGTGCACCGGCCGCGGCGCGCGTACGAGGCCGGGGTGGCTGGGGCGGGCGCGGCCGGGGCGGGCTCCCCCGCCCCCAGGCGGGCCGATGGTCGGACGCCACACCCAGGCCCCCGCACACCACCCGGCGTGCGGGGGCCCACCCCCGACTCCCCCGGGCATCCACCCAGTGCCGGGGGCCGCCCCCTGTGCCCCGGGCCCCAGCAGAGCCCGGCACCCAACCGCCCGCCCCCCAGGACAGGAACCGGGCACCCCCACGACCACCCCATACACCCGCCACCCCCACTTCAGCCTCGCGAGTCGCCTGGCAACGCCCAGGGCCAGCAGTAGCGGGCGCGGCCAGGAGACGGGCGCCACCCCGGCTCAGCCCGCACCACCGGGCCGAGGTCCGCGGGGTGACCGGCAGGCGGCACCGCTCACCGTGTCGGGGGCGCTGCCGCCCGCCCGGGTGGCGGGCCGGTCGATCAGCAGGCAGTCGATGCCGAAGGTAATGGGTTGGACGCCCGCCGGGCGGGGGTGCCAGTACCCGTCGCTCACCGACAGGTTGACGATCGGGTGGGCCAGGTAGTCGGGCCCCACCCCGGAGCGGTCGCGGTAGACCGCCGGAAGCCGGCCGGGGTCGGTCCCCGCGTACCAGGTGAGACTGTTCTCGCCGAAGTGCGCGGCGATGTAGATCCACTGGCCCGGGGCCACCGCCGGATCGACGTAGTAGAGGTTGCCGCCCTTGACGTGGTTGACGAACTCCAGGGTGTGCGGGTGGTCCTCGTGCCACTCGAAGAGGTCCACCTCGTGCCCCTTGTTTCGCCAGGTCCACACCGCCGGCCACGCCCCAGTGCCGTCCGGCGGCAGCTGCACGTGGACCAGGAGGAGATCACCGGTGCCGACGGTGGCCCGGTCACCGCCGCTCGCGCAGTAGTCGTCGGTGGTGAGCAGTCCGGTAGTCCAGTTGTCCTCGGACTCCTTCCTGGCCGTGATAGTCAGGAAGCCGTTCGCCGTGCTCAGGGCTTCCTTCGCGAGGCGGTCGAGCTTCCAGCCGGTCGGGTTGGTGGTCCGGCACCGGTACGCGATGGTGTCCGGGCTCCAGGTCCGCCCTGTCCCCCAGTCCGGTGCCTGGAACCGCTCCAGGAACTCCGGGGCGTCCGGCGACGCCCCGTCGGCGGGGGCGAGGACGGACGCCATCGCCATCGCGGTCGCGACGAGCGCTGTGAGCATCGGCATGACGAAGGACCTCCTGGGCACGGATACGAGCGATGCTCACATGCTGGCGGGCCCCGCGCACTCTCATTCACCAGCCCCACCACCGGCCACCTGGCCAACACCAACTCGTCACCACCACCGGCCACAACAACGAAGCCCCACCTTCACCGCCAACCTCAGCAGCTGCGACGCCCCCGCCAACATCGCCTTCGACACCAGCAACGCCACCTTCACCGCCCGCCCCCTCAGCGACCCCAACGGCGTTGTCACGTTGTTGGTTGGTTGATCGTTTGGGGTCGCGTCGGGGTGTGGTGGGGTGCGGGGTCGGCTCGTGGGTCAGGACGCCGCTGGCCGGCTGGTGGCAGTGGTGATGTGGTCCCAGATCGTGAAGCGGATGGTCAGCTCGAGGCGGTGTGCGCCGGCGGTCATGAGGTGGCGGTGGGGTCGGAAGTGGGGGCTGATGCCGCTGAACGCGGCCAGGAACCGTTGCGCTGACCCGACGGTGCGGAAGCCCTTCATCGCGCGTTCTCGCTGCCTCGTTGGCTGGTGGCTGTTCTCGGCCCGGTTGTTCAGGCCCTTGTGCGAGCGGTGCTCCACCGAGGGCATGACCTCGCGGTGCGCGGCCCGGTAGGAGGCGAGCTTGTCGGTGACGACCACCCGGGGTACGGCGGTGGTGGTTGTGAGGAGCCGGCGGAAGAACCGCCTGGCCGCGGCCTTGTCCCGCCGGTTCTGCACCAGGATGTCCAGGACCTCGCTGTCGGCGTCGACGGCCCGCCACAGGTACTTCCACTCACCCTGGATCTTGATGAACACCTCGTCCAGGTGGACCACACCGCGCTGGAGCATCAGCTCCTCCACCTCGCGGAAGGAGAGCGGGAAGCGGAAATACAGCCACATGGAGTGGGAGATGTCCTCCGCCGGGTACCGGTGATTGCTGTACGACGGCACCGCAGGCGACGACACGAACGACCCCTCACAAGACGACCAACCCCAAGATCATCCCAGACCCGGACAACAACGTGACAGCGCCGGTTGCAGTGCCGCGCCAGGTTGCAGGTGCTCGGCCACATCCCGCCCGCCGAATACGAAGCCAACTACTACCAACAACACCCAAACATGCAGGTCACAGCCACAACCTGAAGTCTCGAACAAACCCGGGGCGGGGCTTCCTGTGGGCGTGCGAACAAGGCTCTGGGACTGCACAACCTCCCTTCCCAGTCCTGGGACGTCAACTGGGGCTGGGTGCTGGCCGCGAACCTCGCCGCCGACCTGGACGCCTGGACCCGGCTCCTCGGCCTGCACGACCAGCCCGGCCTCGCCCACGCCGAACCCGACACCATGCGCTACCGGCTCTACCACCTGCCGGCCAGGCACACCCGCCATGCCCGCCGCTGCTGGCTCACCCTCAGCCGCACGTGGCCCTGGCGCGAAGCCTTCCAGACCTGCTGGCACCGGCTCTCCGCCCTGCCAGCCTGAGCTGACAGACCAACAGCCGTCCCGACGAAGACCAGGAAGGGGCAGACCCGCAACATCTCCCGGGCCAGTGGAACCCGGCACAGCCGCAGCGTCACGCGAAGGCCCACCACCTCACCCCAGAGGACAAAGCGGGCGAAGTGAAGCGGTCAGACACCAGCGATCACCGCTGACGAATCGAGGTGAGAGCAGCAATGATCCACCCTTGTTGTCACGACGAGTCGGCCTTCGTCTGCTTTTGCTGCATGGGGAATGGGAAAGCGCCGTCCACGGGTGCGACCGGGTCGCTCAATCCCGTCCCTGTGGGAAGTATTCGGCTGAGTATTTCCGGGTGAGGAACCTGGATGTTTCTTGCCTCCATTTGAGCCGGGTCAAGGTGGATGGGCTGGGGAGCGCCGTCGCTGCCAACAGTGATGATGTACTGCCTGCAGGCTATGTGCCGCCCAGCCCTTTCGCCTCCCCCGTCGACTGCGGTTTCCGTGTCGACAAATATTCCCTGGGAACTGGTCTTAATTTCTTTGCCTTGGAATTCTATGGGCCTTCCTCTGTAGAGGACAATGCCGCCCGGACCGGTCTCCCAGAGACTAGGGGCTCCGTATTTTCCGGGGAATGTGAATCGTCCTTGGAAGGACTGCACCGGTTTGCTCGGCATCGCACCTTCAGGGAGGACAGTGCTGAGTGCTTCCGCATGGGGAACATGGATTTTCTTGCCATTCAGTGCGATGATATCGAGATGGATTGGGTTTGGCTTTCCGTCGCTTCTGGTGGTAACGATGAACTGTCGGCTGTCGCCGTCTGCCGATTCGATGTAGGCACCTTGGGGACCGGTCCTGAGTTCTTTTCCCCTGAATCTCAAAATCTTTCCCCGGTAGCGGAGCCGACCCACTCCGTCGACCTCCCATGCATCAGGGGCAGCACCCTCATCGGAGAACTCCCCGAGGCCGCTACGCGGCATAGGATTGCTGAGGACAACCCCTGGGGGAAGCATGGTTCCCAGTGCTTCACTTTGAGGGACGCGAATGTTTCTTGCGTTCCATTCACTGAGCGTATACCGAATGGCTGCGAAGGAAGTTCCTTCGACAGTGCCAAGATACCTGATCTTGTCGTCACGGCCAGCCTCGATATAAATTCCATGGGCATTCCATCTGACTTCCTTGCCGTCGAATTTTACGGGCCGTCCCCCGTAGAGAACCCGGTTGTCGCCATCATAAAACCAGCCCGCCGAAACCAGGCACACCCTCCCTGGTTCCCAGTCTAGGTCAAACCAATCACCACTGGCATTTTCCTCGATAAGCCCGGATCCCAAGTCATTCATCGTTAGGGCCCGCCTTTTCTCCTTCCAGCACATGATCTCCATGGCGCCGGAGTTCATCACATACAGCCATCCCGGGTCTCGAGCGATACGATGGACATCATTTCCTTCGAAGTAGACCGGGCGCCCCTTGTACATCACTCGCACGTCGCTGCCGGAGCTGGCGAGGGAGAAGCGCACGGGTGCCTTCTTCCTAACCCCAATGATATTTATCAGCCCATCCCGATCCTCTGCCGATATTGCGCCGGAATATACAGATTCAAGCAGCCCCACAAGCCGGTCAGATTCCTCCTTCGGGTCCTTCACGCGAGGTCCGTGCCGCCGTGTTTGCTTCCGTTCCTTGGCGGGCGTTGGAGGGTCTTTCCTTTTCTCCTTCGGCACGGTGAGGGTGATGGGGTGGCCGATTCGGTCGGTCGGGTGGATGTCGCCTTGGTGATCGGTGGCGACGTCGTCGTCGGACAGTCGACGACGGGATCCTGTGAGGTAGGCGCGCCCTGCTGATCTGCTGATGTAGAGGTGGCCGGCGCTGTCCCGGAGGACCTCCTCGAATCGCCCTGGTGCGGTCTCGAAGCGTGTGACGTTCACGGGTTCTGGAGGTGCAAACTGAACATCCTCGGCTTTGATCCCGGTTGCTTCAACGTAGCTCCGGACAAGCGTTTTCACGCTTGCTGTGATGGAGTGCAGTGCGTCAGGCGAGCCACAGGCGGGGCAGGCCAGGGCCAGGGGGGCGCAGGCCTCATGGAATGAGAGCCTGCACCCAGTGCAGACTGTGTGGGGGGTTTCGGCTTCTGCGTCCGTATCGCGTCGGCAGCCAGGGAATGCACAGGGCATGGATACCTCCATGATTTTGCTTCTCGAACTCCCGACTTTACCGAGGCGGCCGGGATGAGCTGATGGTCGGCCGGGTCCTGCCCGTCCAGGCACAGTCATGAGACTGGCAGATTTGGGTGGAATGGTTCTTCAGATCCTATCGCTGCCAGATCCGCAGTTACTCCTCGAGTTCTCTTGTGAGATTTTCCTCAAGGAGATCTTCGGGGAGAATGCCAGGGTTTCCTTTCGCTTTTTCCATTATTTCTTTTATTCCTGCTTTGAGCCATTGTCGGTGGCCCCGGGCCTTCTCCGCGGTTGCCTTCTGCGTCGTCCAGGCGGTGGAGTCTGGCCCCGGGCGTGTGAGCGAGAAGGCGTAGTCGATCTGCGAAGCGGGATTCGTGCGGGGCCCAGATCCATATGCTGGGGTTGTCGGGGTGGATTTTGATTTCCCATTCTTCCCGCATATCAAGGGGGCCCCGGTGGCTCCGACAGCACCTTCGCCCCATTGGTTGCCCGCAGCGCGTGAGGAGGTTTCGATCGTTGGGCTCCCAATCGTCCACTGGGAGCCATGGCGCCGCTCGGGCATATTATCGTCCCAGATGTACACTCTCTCATTGCTGACGGGGTCGCACCCGGTCCACCAATGCGCCCCCTTGAAATGCGAGTATTCTTCATGGTGTTCGAGGAGTGATATAGGGCACCGGAGGCCTCCTGCTGGACGGGAACATACCTTGGGTTCCGGGTAGAACGGACCCGTTCATCGTCGCGGGTGATGCGGCCGCGGCTCAAAGACGTCAAGGCCGGATGTGAGGACGACAACCCGGCGCCAAGGTCTGCCCACTCTGGGCCTCGTCCTAACCTCGATCTTGCATGACGGCTCGTCAGTTTGGCTGGCGGGTCGTTTCTGCTTGTCTGGGGTGGGTTTTCTGCCTGTAGAAATGCCGAGGGCCCGGCTGTCGCGTCGGGTGGGCGCCGGGTTCCACAGCTCCGGAAGTGGTCGAGTGCTCGTCGGGGTGGGGCGTTATCGCTGGTCAGCCGGGGTCTGGCAGGGCGTGTAGGCGTGCGAACGCGCTGGTGATCACGTCGGTCCAGGGCCAGTGGCGGGCGAGGCGGAGGTAGCGGCGGCGGCCGGTGGTGACGAGCTGGGCGGCGGCGGAGAACAGCCGCAGTCGCAGGCGTTTGGGTTCCCAGCGGCGGGCGGTGCCGGTCAGGGCGAGCATGGGCATCCAGGCGAGCAGGTCGAGTGCGAGCTGGACGATCTCCAGCCAGATCTGGTTCTGGGTGGCCTGGTGGAGGGGCAGGTTGCGCAGGCCGGTGTCGCGGGCGGCGCGGATGCGGTCCTCAGCGCGGGCCCGCTGACGGTGCCGCAGCTCCAGCCGGGCGATCGGGGCGTGGGTGGTGTTGGTGGCGAAGCAGGTCAGCCGCATTCCGTCGGCGTCGGTGAAGCGCAACTGCGCTCCGGGGTGCGGCCGTTCCTTGCGGACGATCAGCCGCATCCCCTTCGGCCAGCCCTTGAGGACATCGCCGGCGAGCTCGGCAACCCAGGCGCCGTCGCGGATCTCGCCGCCGGGTTCGACTGCGGGGGTCCATGCCGAGGCCGGGACCAGGAGAACGGCCTGGTGGATGCCGCCGGTGATGGTCATCCCGACCGAGTAGGACAGCCATCGGCCGCGTGCGGTGAGCCAGTTGAGGAAGTCGTGGGTGCCGCCGGCGGAGTCGGTTCGGATCAGGGTGCGGCGTCCGCGCCGGTACTTCTTCGGCAGCTGGGCCAACGCCGTCCGGGCCGCTTCGATGTGGTCGGCGGCCGTGTTGCTGCCCGCGTTCCCCGGCCGCAGCAGCCCGGCGACCGGCTCCCCGGACCCGTCCGGGCCGTGGTCGACGAACGCGAACAGCGGATGGTGGCCGAACGTCTTCTTCCAGGTCTTGGCGGCGTCCTGCTTCTCGGAGTGCGACAGGACCAGCACTCCGTCGATGTCCACGATCACCTCGCCGCCCGCGTCCGGGGCCGCCTCGCCGGCCAACCGCCAGACCCGCCCGCGGACTTCGGCCCGCGCCCGCCGGATCGCCCCCAGTGCACGGGGCCCGGCCGCGGCGAGGGTGTCGACCAGGCGCGAGACGGTCGGATCGGAAGCGACCGGTCCGAACACCGCGGGCTCGGCCCGCAGCATCGCGACATCAGCCAGGCAGTCCCCGCCAAGGGCCACCGCGAGCGCGACATCCAGCAGGACCTTGCCCGGGTCATGGACCGCGCGCGCCTTGCGCCACGGCGCCAGTGCCGCCGATATCGCCGCGTCCAGCCCCACCTTGCGGGCCGTCTCGACCAGCAGAACGGCACCGGACTGCGAGACCACCCCGCGACCACCGCCCTCGACGCGGACACGCGGATACGACCCGCTACGCTTACTCACCTGGAAAGTGCCTCCGACCGGGGCGGGAACAGGGACCTAGACAATCCTCATTCTCGCTGGTCAGAGGCCCTTTCTGCTTTCCTGACCACCCGTCGGACAGCTGGCCTCATGAAAGCCCGAGGCTAATGCCGCGAAGCTTAAGACCGTGTCTCATGTGGATATCTTGGCGAGCTTCTTGTAGCAGGTCAGGGCTGCCGCGAGGCCGAGGAATGCAGCGAAGTGGGAGCCCTTCCGTTCGTATCTGACGGTCAGTCTGCGATAGCCGAAGAGCCAGGCGATGCTGCGTTCGATCTTCCATCGGTGGCGGCCGAGCCGCTCCGAGCTGTCGACTCCCGGGCGGGCGATGCGGGGTGTGATGCCGCGCTGACGCAGCCAGGCGAGTGTGTCGGCGGAGTAGTAGGCCTTGTCGCCGCGAAGCCTGTCCGGGCGTCGCCGACGAGGTCCGCGGCGTGACCTCACCGCCGGCAGGCCACGAACCAGGGGCTTGAGTGCCTGGCTGTCATGGACGTTGGCACCGGAGACGCCGACGGCCAGCGGCAGGCCCCGGGCGTCGGTGAGGACATGGAGTTTGCTGCCCTTCTTGCCCCGATCGACCGGATTGCGCCCGGTCAGCGTGCCCCCTTTTTCGCGCGGACCGAGGCGGCATCGATGATCGTCGACGTCCAGTCCACCTCACCACGCACCCCTAGCTCGTCCAGCACCACACGGTGCAGTCGCACCCACACCCCGGCCTTCGACCATGCGGCGAACCGCCTGTGCGCGGTGGCCGGCGAAACGCCGAACGTCGGCGGCAGATGCCGCCAGGCACACCCCGATGTCAGAACGTAGACCACGGCCGTGAACACCGCCCGGTCCTCCAGCCCCGCCGTCCCACCACCTTGACGGCGGGACGCGAACGACGGGATCAACGGCGCCGCCAGCCTCCACAGGCCATCCGGCACCAGCCGATGAGACAGATCAACCACCATGAGCCCCATCATGCCGCAGATCGCCCAGCCACCACATGAGACACCCTCTAAGACCGACCGGCAGATGGATCACTTGAGGCGTCGGGTGGTGGGTCGGCTGTCCCAGCGGTAGCGGCTCGTCGATCGTCGGATGAGCATGCGGAGCGTGACGAGTGTGGCGGCGAGGTAGAGGTAGAAGTCCACGACTTCGCCGCTCCTCTCGGTGCAGCGGCGGAGCTTGCCGTAGTCGTTCATCCACGAGTGAGTGCGCTCGACCACCCAGCGCTTGCCGGCCTGGATCGGGGCGGGCACTCCCTTGCGGGCGATCGCGGCCGTGAAACCCAACTCGGCTATCAGTAAACGGGACTTGGCGCTGTCGTAGCCGCGGTCGAGGTTGACGTTCACGGTCTCCGGCATCGCGCCGACCTGTGCCCGCGCCGCGTCCAGGGTGGGGCCGAGCAGGGGTGAATCGTGCCGGTTGGCCCCGTCGGAGACGATGCCGAGCGGGACACCGCAGGCATCGGAGGCGACGGAGCGCTTCAGTCCCTGCTTGCCCCGGTCCACCGGGGAGCGCCCGGCCTTGTCACCGCCGGACGGGGCCTTGGTGATGCAGCCGTCCACCGAGATCTCGCTCAGCCCGAGGCCGATCATGCGGTCGTAGGCCTCGAGTGCGAGGGCGTAGACCTTCTCGGATATCCCCAGTTCAGCCCACTGTTTGACGCGGCGCCGGATGGTCCGGTCGGGGCATCCGGCGCCAGCGATCCGTTCGTAGCCGGAGCCGTGGACCAGCGCGAGCACGATGTACTCGAAGACGGTCCGGTCTGGAACCCGTCGCCGGTGACAACCCAGCGGATGGTTCTCGCGTACGCGTTCCGCACGGGCAGCAGAGCGGAGAATTGGTCCCACAGGGGTTCCAAAAGGCATGATGGGACCGCAGGCACGAGCCCTCCGGGTGATCACTGAGCGTCAAGAATCTCAATGACCGGTCAAGCCCTGCGCGGGGTCAGGTGGGGCAGAGGTGAACAGTCTCTTGTCACGCAGCATGGCCCACAGGACGTCGACTCGGCGGCGGGCGAGTGCAAGCAGTGCCTGGGTGTGGATCAGTCCCTCGGCGCGTTTCTTGAGGTAGTAGTCGCGGGATGGTCCCGGGCGCATCATGGCGGACTGTGCGGCCATGTAGAACAGCCAGCGCAGGCGCCGGTTGTACCTCTTGGGCCGGTGCATGTTGCCGGTCTTGCGGCCGGAGTCGCGCGGCACCGGGGCGAGGCCGGCGTGTGAGGCCAGTCGGCCCGCGTCGCGGTAGCCGGACAGGTCTCCGACGATGGCGACGAATTCGGCGCCCAGGATCGGGCCCATACCGGGCATGGACTCGATGATCTCGGCGCGGTCGTCGGTGCGGAAGGTCTCGCGGATCTCCTTGTCGTTGTCCTTGATCCGCTCGTCCAGGGCCAGTAGCTGGCGGGCCAGGTCGCCGACCAACTTCGCGGCCCGCTTCTCGCCCGGCAGCGTGGTGGGCTGGGCCTGGGCGGCTTCCACAGCCCTCGCGGCGACCTCACCCGCACCGCGGACCTTGCGCCGTTCCAGCCAGGTGGTCAGCCGGTTGACGCCGATCCGGCGGAGGACCGCAGGGGTCTGGTACTCCGTCAGCATCACGACGGGGCCCTTGGCCGCCGAGTAGTCGAAGGCGCGTTCCAGCGCCGGGCAGACGCCGACCAGCAGGTCGCGCAGCCGGTTGATCAGCCGAACGCGGTCGGCGATCATGTCGCGGCGGTAGCTGGTGAGCAGTCGGAGCGTGGAGACCAGGTCGTCGGGGGTCTCGATCGGGGTGAAGTCGCGACGCATGCGCGCGGTGTCGGCGATGACCAGGGCGTCCTTGGCGTCGGTCTTGCCCTCGCCGCGGTAGGCCCCGGACATCCGGTTCACGGTGCGGCCGGGTATGTAGACCACCTGCTGGCCGTGGGCAATGAGGAGGGCCAGCAGCAGCGAGGACGCGCGCCCCGAGATGTCTACCGCCCAGCGAATCTCGTCGGCGCTGTCGCAGGCCGCCCCGATGAGAGCCAGGATCTCGCTCTCGTCGTTGAGGACCTTCCTGGACAACACCGGCTCGCCCTCAGCGTTGACCGCGACCGCCCAGTGATGCCCCTTGCCGGCGTCGATGCCGACCCATATCCGAGCCCCACCTGTACTCAACCTGCTCGCTCCGTTCCTCCGTGACCAGCACTTCCATGGCCCGAGGAACACTCCGCCGACAGGTCCTTAACCAGCGATGCCCGCAGTTCTCAATCAGCAGTCGGAGCGTCCCGAAGGACCGGGCGGCCATTCTCGACAAGCCATCAGCGGCAGGAACTCCATCAGCCACACCCGGTCCTCCCGGACCGCCTCCCATTCTTAGGGAACTCCATGATCACTCACGGCTCGTGCCTGCCTTGCGTTCGGGCCCGCCTGGGCGGCCCCGCCCACCATTTGCCGGTCGGTCTAAGTTGATCAAGGAGCGGCGGGGATGCCGCTTCGTCGGGGAGTTGCCCGGTGCGCTGCTCAACGCCCTGTCAGTCGTGCAACTAGGGTTGCCGCATGGTTCGGGTCTGTACGGTGACCGGCTCTGTCGCACATCCGGTGGTGACGGAGTGTCAGGTAGGCCGGGCGGGTGTCGGTGAGCGGATCGTGGCAGGCCGCCATACTTCGGGCCTCGGCGTGGCGTCACACCCTCACGGGGCTCTCCACCTCGGAGGACCGCACGGCTTCCGGGGCCACCAGCCCCGGCCGTACGGCCCTCGACCTGGGACCATCACCTTCAGCAACGGCAGTTACGTCTCGTTACCACCGGATGCGCGACAGAGCCGGCCGTGGTGATCCGGGCATTCGCCGAGCTGGTGCGCTCGGTGCGCGGCATCCGCCGGTAACCCGACCCTGGTGTCCGGCCGTCGGCGCGCGGCCGGACACCGTCCGGTTCAGCCGACGACCGGGCTGTGGCCCTGGACTGGCTCGTCCAGATCCCCGCTGCCTCCGTCGAGTCGACCAGCGCCTCCAGCAGCGCGCGTGCAACACCCTGGCCAAGGGCGGTGGGATGGACGTAGATGGAGTGCTCGGCCATCCCCCCGTGTACGCGGGGCCGCGCCGAGAGCGCGCTGACCGCCGCCCAGCCCACCCGACCGTCGTGGTCGAGAGCGACGTGATGGTGGCCGGGCAGGCGGGCGGCGTCGAACGCCTCCCACGCGCGGGGCGGCGGTCTCGAAGGAGGCGTTACGTCGACCGACTGGTCCGGGTCGACGAACGCACGCCCTCACCGACCCGTTCCCCTTCGACCTCGGCTCCGCCGCACTGTGCCGATGGACCGAGCAGGCCCGCGAGGCTCAGCGGCCCCACTTCGCGCACTACCCTTCGGCTGACGCGGAGCACGGTGATACAGGGCAGGACAGTCAAGTCTGGGTATCCGCACCACCCGAAGCGGTGTGGGTTAGGGGACGTTGATGATGGTGTTGGTGCCGTTGCCGGCGTTGGCGGTGTCGGTGCCGTTGCCGGCGTTGATGGTGTCGTTGCCATTGCCGGTGGTGATCTGGTCGTTGCCGTTGCCGGTGCTGATGGTGTTGTTGCCGTTGCCGGCCTTGACGGTGTTGTTGCCGTTGCCGGCGTTGATGGTGTCGTTGCCGTCGCTGGTGGTGATCTGGTCGTTGCCGTCGGCGGTGGCGATGGTGTTGTTGCCGGCTCCGGCGTTGATCTGGTCGTCGCCGCTGCCGGTGGTGGTGATCTGGTCGTTGCCGGTGAGGGTGCAGATGAGGTCGCTGCCGTTCTTGGCCTTGACGGTGTCGTTGCCGCCCAGGCCGAGGATGATGTCGTTGCCGTCGGTGCCGGTGAGGTTGGTGTCGTTGCCGGTGGTGCCGCGGACAAGGGTGTAGCCGGCGGGGACGTTGGTGGTGGGGATGGTGGCGGCGTTGTCGCAGCTCAGGAGCTGCACTGTCTGGGTGATGCCACTGCTGGCGCTTGCTTGGTGGCTGCTGTCGGGGCTGTGGGTGGCGGTGAGGTTGTGGGGGCCGGTGTTGAGGGCGGTGGTGTCCAGGACGGCCTTGCCCGCGCTGATGGTGGCGGTTCCCAGGGTGGTGGTGCCGTCCTTGAAGGTGACGGTGCCGGTCGGTGCCGGTCCGGGGTTGCCGGGGGTGTTGGTGACGGTGGCGGTGAGGGTGACCTTCTGGCCGGTGACGGTGGTGGTGGGTGCGGTGACGGCGAGGCTGGTGGTGGTGGGGATGCCGTTGATGGTGAGGGTGAACGCCTGGCGGGCGAAGCCGGCCACGTTGGTGGCGTCGATGGTGAGGGGGTAGGTGCCCTTGGTCCCGCCTGCGGGGGTGCCTCGCAGGGTGGCGGTGCCGTCGCTGTTGGGGGTGAAGGTGACGCCTGCGGGCGGGGAGCCCACGAGGGTGAGGGCGGGGTTGGGGAAGCCGTGGGTGGTGATGGGGAAGACGCCGCTCTGGCCGATGGTGAACGCCGTGTTGTCGGCACTGGTGAGGGCGGGGGGCTCGTTGACGGTCAGCCTCAGGCTCTGGGAGGCGGGGGTGCCGGTGCCGTTGGCGGCGCCCAGGTGCAGGGTGTAGGTCCCGCCGGTGTTCGGGGCGGGGGTCCCGGCCAGGGTGGTGGTGCCGTCACCGTTGTCGACCAGGTTCAGTCCCTGCGGCAGGACGTCCGATGGGCTGAGGCTGACCGCGGGGGCCGGGTAGCCGGTGGTGGTGACGGTGAAAATGTTCGCCGCTCCGCTGACGAACGTCGCCGCGGTGGCGCTGGTGAACGCCGGGGCCTGATTGACGGTCACGGGCTGGGGACCGGTGGTGGACGCGGTGAAGTTCGCCGGACTCCCGCCCGGGGTGTAGACGGCGGTGACGGTGTGCGGGCCGGGGGCCAGGGTGCCGGCGGTCACGGTGGCGGCGCCGTTCACCAAGGACACCGGGGTCCCCAGGCGGTGGGCGTCGTCCTGGACGGTGCCGTCGTAGAAGGCGATCGTTCCGACGGGGACGATCCCATCCGCCGGTGCGTTGCCGGTCACCGTCGCGGTCAGCGTGACGTCCTGGCCGTTGACGACGGTCGTGGGTGTCACGGTGAGGGTGGTGGAGGTGTCCGCCGCCGAGACGGTCTGTGTCACCGTGTCGGAAGCCGGCGACGGCGCGTTGTTCACGTCGCCGCCGTAGACGGCGACCACGGAATGGATCCCGGCGCCCAGATCGGTGCGGCCCAGAGCCAGCACGGCTGTTCCGTCACCACCCACAGCCCTGACCCGGTCGATGCCATCGACCGTGAAGGTGACCGACCCGGTCGGGCCATTGCCCGTCACTGTCGCGGTGAACGAGGCCGCTTCACCGTAGGTCGTGGTGTCGTCCACCGCCGTCAAGGCCACCGACGCGATGGACTTGTCGACGCGCTGCGCGACGGTCGCGCTCGAGCCGGCATTGTTGGCATCCCCACCGTAGACCGCCGTGACAGTGTGATCACCGATCCCGAGACTGTTGACGTCGAGCGTGGCCTTGCCCGCGTCCAGCTCGCCTTCGCCGAGCTTGGGCCCGGTTGCGTCACCGTCGTAGAAGGCGACGGCACCGGTCGGATTGCTACCGCCAGTGACGGTCGCGGTGAACGTCACCGCCTCACCGCCCTTGGAGGGGTCCTTGGAGGAAGTAACGCTGATGCCGGGGATCACCTTGATCACGTGTTGGATGAAAGCGGTCCCTGTCGTGGACCCGAAATTGTTGGTGTCGCCGTTGTAGGTGGCAGTGATGTGGTGGTCTCCGACAGCGATCAGGCTGGTATCCGGGGCGCTGATGGCTATTCCATTGTCGAGGGCCACTGTGCCGAGGTTCTGGCCGATATCCGCGTCCCGGAACGTGACACTTCCGGTGGGGTTGAGGCCGCCGGCTACGGCGGCGGTGAACGTCACCGCGGTGCCGCTACCGGAAGGGTTACTCGATGATCCGGTGATCACCGTGGTGGGAAGGCCGACACCGACCGTGATCGTAAATATCTGCGCGAACATCGCCACCCCGTCGCTGACGGTGACAGTGACCAGGGCATTCGTCACAGGACTGCCGGTGGGGGTACCGGAAATAGCTCCATGGACGGGGTCGATAGTCAATCCCTGGGGGAGACCGGTGGCGCTGAACGTGGGCGTAGCCAAGCCACCGGTAGGGTCAATGCTGGTGGTCGGGTGGCTACCGTAGTCGCTGCCGAGAACCGCAGAGGGAAGTGACGTGTTGCTGATCCACGAAGGTGTACTCAGTGCCGAGTACTGGTAGGTGACGACCACCTTGGGAATGCGATTGGCGGCTGTGGCCGCGGACATGCTCGCGGTGCCACCGACGGCGTAGGACGAACCCGCACCACCCGCTCCGCTGGAGGAGCCGACGCTGCTGGTCCCGCTGCCGCCTCCACCGCCTCCACCGAAGTAGCCGCCGCCCCCACCCCCACCTCCGGCGGCTGCGGAGCCGCCGACTCCAAGGCCACCATCGCCGCCGTTCTGGAAGACCGTGCCGTCACTTGCTTGCCCTGCCCCGCCGCCACCTCCGGCGCTACTGCCACCCCCTCCCCCGCCACCTGCTCCTTTGTAGTTGATGCGACCGCCGCTGTCGCTGGGTACACCTCCGCCTCCACCTCCACCCGCGGTCGCGGGGCTCGAGCCTCCAGCGGTTCCGCCGGAACCACCAGAGCCGCTGCCGCCCGAACCACCACCATGACCGAAGCCGCCGCCGGGGCTCACGCCGGTACCCCCCGGTGCAAGGTCCGAAGATCCGCCTGCGCCTGCTGCGACGACGAGGCGGCTGTCGCCAGTGGTGGTGAGGGACGAGGTGGTACTGGCGGGTTGGGTGCGAACGTCACTGGCCCCGCCTCCGCCCCTGGCTCCGCTTCCGCCGCCGTTGAAGCCGCCACTGGACCCAGAACCATTGCCGCCGACCTCGATATAGAGGGTGCTGCCGTCGGCTACGGGGACACCTTGGGCAATGACCGTGGCTCCGGCCCTGCTGGGGAAGCCGGCGCCAGCGCCTCCGGTGGCAGTGACATTGACGCTGCTGACACCAGCGGGGAGCTGAAGGGCTTGTTCGCCGCCGGTGGAGTCGTAGGTGCACGTGGCGGTAGTGCCGTCACCTGTGCACGGCCCAGGTGGTGCCGCCGCTTGCGCGGTCACCGGGACGAAGGTGGCGATGGGGGTGATCACGAGGATGGTGACGACGGATGCGGCGAGCAGTGAGCGGCGTCTTTGACTACTGGTGGTGGGGTGGTTGCGGGGGTGGTGGGGGTCGGTTGCTCGGGGCATGTCGGTCAGAGACCTTCCGTACGGTTGGGAGGGCGTCCTGGCCGTGTGTGGTGCAGATGGGAGGGCGTCCTGGCTCGTGTGAGGGGGATGGGGTCGTGGCCCGGTTGGGCCATCGGCGTTGCGACCGATGTGATGCCGGCTGCTTGGTCGGCCGCAGCGCCTACCCGCGACATCGGTTGACGCATCGTCATGTATCGATGCCACGTTCTCGTCGTATTCCGAGTGCGTACGGCTGTCGCTGGCTGGTTCCCGGGTGGATGAACGCGGGGGAAGCGAAGGTCTGCTCAACGCGCGTGTAGGCGAAAGTGCAGCTGGTCGTGCCGTGCACAGTCATGGCGCGGCTTCCATCAGCGCCCGCGAAGTCCACCGTCGTCCTTCGAGAGTGGGCCACTGTTCCATGGGTCAGGCCATCGGGGCCTCCCGGCCCGGAGCAAAGATTGCAAGGTTGAATAGAATTCAATCAGGAACATGTAAATACCGTCCAGGGGGGCGGAGATTTTCGTCGAAAGTTCCTGATTGGAATCGAGATTTGCCTGGATGTCTGCGCGGTGGACACCTGCCAGAACTGCGGGCTCGCGGCGACCTTGGCCACCTCGCTGATCGACCGACGGATCCACACCAGCCACGAGATCGTCAAGGGTGCCCAGGCCGTCCTCGATCCCACACCCGCCCCCGGCCCGACCGAGCCCCGCCCCGCGTTCGGGCCGGGGGCGGCTCCGGTAAGCGAAGATCCCGTTCGGCACACGCCCCGCAAAGAGGGTCGGCTGCCCCAGTGCAAGTCCGTCATCAGCCGAAGCTTCGCGAGGCGGGGCTGCTGACCTCCGAGCGCCGGGACACCTGGGTGTCCTTAGACCGTGCACGCGGCCTGACCACCACACCCATGGTGTCCGTCAAAACGGAGCAAGCCCAGTCCGACCGTGCTCGGCGAAGAGCTGTTCCAGGACTGCGGCCACTCCGTCGTCCTCGTTGGAGCCGGTGTGCCGCGACACCGTGGCCAGGACCTGGGGATGAGCGTTTGCCATCGCGTAGCCCGCGCCTGCCCAAGAGAGCATACTCAGGTCGTTCGGCATGTCTCCGAACGCGACCACCGCTGCGGCGTCGACATCCCACCCGTTGCAGAGTTCGGACAGCGTGGCCGCTTTGGTGACACCTGGCGCACCGATCTCCAACAGTCCCGCGCCACCAGAGTGGGTGACCGAGCAGAGCGGCCCCACCGTCTTGTCGGCAACCGCCCGCATGGCATCCGCGTCCTCGCTCGGAGACCAGGCGAGTAGCTTCACGATCGGCTCCTTTGCCAGCCACAACTCATCACTGCAGGCCACCGCTGACTCAGCCCGGGCATCCTCGGCATGGCGCATCCCGAACTCCGGTGCGTACAAAACCTTGTGGCCGGTTTCGAGGGCGAATCCGACATCGGGGACGCTCCGCAAGAGCGCCCCTGCCACCCGACGCGCCGACTCCGATGACAGTGTCCGCGACGCGACCACAGCCCGGGACACAATGTCGTAGACCACGGCGCCATTGCTGCAGACCGCCGTTCCGGACAGCCCGTACGCATCGGCAAGGGCATCGATGTAGCGTGGCGGCCTGGCGGTGACTATCACCACCCGCGCACCGGCATCGACGGCGAACCGTAGGCCTTCCAACGTGCGGTTGGAGATCCTCCTCTGCCCATCCAGCAGAGTCCCGTCAAGATCGGTTGCAACCACCCGGAATCGCGTCATCGCCGGATCCTACTGCTGCCGCTGGCCGGCCCCCACGCTGCCGCGACGGGGAAGGACCGCCCCGGTGCGGGGCGGCCCTCGCTCTCGGGTGCGAGCGCCACTTGCGGTGGCCCCCGTCCCCGGGGGCGGCGGGCCGCCGTCGGGCGAGGGCGGGGCCGGGGCCGGGGCCGGAGGGCGGCGTCCACGGGGTGCCGGGGAGCTTGTCCCCCTCACCCCCACCGCTGGTGCGGGCTGTCCATGCCGGTCTCCTTGTCGTCGGTGCTGATGGTGCCCTCCCCGATCCGGGAGGAGTAGAGGGCCGCCCCGGCCGGCGCGTTCACGCCGGGCCGGGCCGGCGGGTGCGCAGGTCGGTCGGGTAGGTGGGGCGCATTGCTGCGCCCCACCCCCCTCAGAACCGTGCGTGCCACTCGTCGCGGCACACGGCTCAAGCGGGTCATTCAGCCGCTCGTTGCCGGTGGTCCCCGGCATGGTGCTGCCGGTGACACTCGGTGTGCAGTACTACGAGGTTGCTCGGATGGTCGCTTCCACCCTTGCTGCGGTAGGTGATGTGGTGGGTGTGGATCAACCGCAGCTTCGCGGTGAACCACTCCGCCCATCCCCTGACGTCGTCGGGGTCGTATCCGGCCCCTTCGACCAGGTCCAACCCGCACCTCGGGCACAGACCCTTCTGTTTGGCTGCCAGAGACAGGAGCCTCTTTGGCTCGATCTCTGGCAGCTTCTTGAGGGCCCGCTTCTGCCAGTACTCGGCCAGGTCGGGATCGTCCTTCGACGCGTTCCCTCTCACGAGGACATGTCGCACGATCGGCGTCCACCGCATCTTCGGCAGCCATTTTTCCGGGCTTCCGAAGACGTACCGGTCCTCCCTACGGGGGTGAAACTTGCCCCAGTCGTCGGCCCCCGCCGAACAGCTCTGGGAAGCCGACCCGGTCCCGCCGGTCGGCGGCTGGCACCAGGGCGCGGTCGAGCCCGTCCGGGCCGGACGACGCGCTCTCGGGTACGGGCCACCCGAAGCACCGGTCGTCCTGGACCGGCTCGCCGAGCTGGCGGCGATCGACGGGCCGCGGCCGCCCGGGGAGTTCGGGCAGCTCCTGGGTGGTGAGCTGTTGCCCCGGCGGCGGACACTCCCACCTCGTCGCCGGCGTCCAGTCCCGGCGCAGGACGCTCGTAGCGCGAAGGTGGAGGCGGCTGTGCCCTGCGCCACGGACGCAGGTTCAGGGCTGGCAATGCGCGGCGGGGCGCCGCGGCCGGAACCACAGGGCGCGGTGCACCGTCCCGGTGCCGATTGCCAACTGGTTCTACTCGTCGCCTTCTTCGCCGTTCTCCTCCTGGCCGTCGTCGGGAGGCCTCGGGAGCGGCGCCGCCTCCCGCATGCTGCTGCTGGCCGGGGCTGGCATGGAACTGCGCCTGCCCCGCGCCCCACTGCTGCTGGCCGGGGCTGGCATGGAACTGCGCCTGCCCCGCACATCGCTGGGGTCGTCCGAGAGAGCCGACCCCGGCCTGCTCCCGTCTAGGCCGCTCCTCTGGCTGGCCTCCGACCCCGGCCTGCTCCCGTCTAGGCCGCTCCTCTGGCTGGCCTCCGACCCCGGCCTGCTCCCGACGCTGAGGCTGTCCACGACCTCCGGCCCGGAGTCGGAGCCAGCGGAACCTCCGAAGCCACTCAGGATGGTGACCGCCGACTCAGCCTCGGAGGGGGCCTCGGAGGGGGCTGCGGAGGAGCGCCGGGCACGACCGCCGGCAACGCCAGCGGGCGGAGCTGCGGCCTTGCCGGGCTTGTCGGCCGAGGGCCGCCCGGACTCTGATTCCGCATCGCTGTCGCCGAAGAAGTCGGAGCTGCCGCGACGTTCGACGGGCGAGCGGGGAGCAAAACGGTACATGGCGCCCGCGCTGTCAGGAGTGCCGCCCGACCTCAACAGGCGCCGCTTGAATGTCGACCCCCCGCCGTAGGACCCTTCGGCCCGGGCTTCGGCCTCGAGAGCCTTGCTGAGCGCTTCGACATCAGCAGTGGATTCGGGCGTGCTTTGCCACGTGGCGGCCCTCTCCTTCTCCGCCTTCCACGCGTCCCAGTCCGCGCGCGTCGGGCCGCCGGTTTCCTGCTGCTGGTCGACGCCTTTGCCGGGGCCGCGCTTGTTCTCCCGCTCTTTCTCTTTGCGCTCTGCCGGAAGACTGGTCGCCTTCTCTTTGCGTTCTGCCGGCGGGCCGGGCCTCTGGTCGGCCCGGTCGCGTGCGGCCCCGCGACTGCTGTCCTCACCGGGCGTGGCATACGCCGCAGTCGGCGCCTGGGGCGCCATCGCCTTTTGAAACGCGGCGCGCAGGGCGGTGAGAGTGGGGACATTGCTTGCCTGCGCGTATGCCTGCGCCGAAGCCTGTGCCGCCTGTACCGTCTCGGCCGGCCCAGCTGACGGGGATCGCTTCGGTTCTTCTCCCGACGTGCTCTGATCCGTCACCGGGGGCCTCCCGTACTCTGCTCGCCGGTCTCGGTCCTGGCCGCGCTGAGGAGGATCCTCAGCCTGCTCTCCAACGGGAGCCCGCCGCCTGCCCCGTCCTCTTTCATCTTCTTCAGGCCCTCTTTCAGCCAGTTCGCCGCCGCCACGACCTCGATCGCGGGCACGTGGTGGACATCTGTGCGCTGGTCGTCGCCCGGGGGCGGGCTCGAGGGCTCGGTTGCCTCCAGCCGGGCGCCGTCGACGGCCTGCGGCTTCACTGGGCCAGCCCCGTTGCCGGCTTTCGTGGCATTCAGAATCTGCAGGAACGTGATCGCTTGCGAGGCGGCGCTGACAGTCATGAGCATCTTCGACGCCTCCACGTACTGCTCCGGGGCCGCGAAATAGCCGCTCAGATACGTACATGCCCGAGCGTCGGGATCGGTGTCGTACACGCTTGGACTTTGCGTGTAGGCCCGCCACCCGTCCGTCAGCGCGCCATCCTGCTCCAGGTCCGCCCACACCTCGTCGAGTTTCTGTTGCAGGTTCTGTACCAACTGATCATCGACGAGCGCCGGGCGGTCGCGCTCCTCGATTCTCGACTGGCCCTGAGGTACGGCGATGCCGTTGAAGAGGAGCAGGAACGCCCGCGCGTAGTCGGTTGATACAGGAAACGGCATTTCGTACCAACTCCCGGCGCATTTGGCAGGCGATCCGACGTCTTGTAAACGCTTCTCTAGTCTCTAGCATCCGATGACTTGCTCTCCGCCGCACGATCCATCGTGTTGTCTCCCGGCCCCTCATTTCTGTCCTTCGGGGAACTCCGTGAGGGTTATTCACGGGGCTCAGCTGGCGTGTGGCCTTGATCGTTAAGGCGGCCTCGTCCGGATAGCCTCGATCTTGCATGACGGCTCGTCAGCTCGGCTGGCGGGCCGTTTCTGCTTGTCCGGGCTGGGTCTTCTGCCTATAGAAATACCGAGGGCCCGACTGGCGCGTCGGTTGGGCGCCGGGTTCCACGGTTCCGGATGTTGTCTGGTGTTCGTCGGGATGGGGTGATGTCGCTGGTCAGCCGGGGTCCGGCAGGGCGTGCAGGCGCTCGAAGGCACTGGTGATCGTGTCGGTCCAGGGCCAGTGGCGGGCCAGGCGGAGGTAGCGGCGGCGGCGGCCGGTGGTGACGAGCTGGGCGGCGGCGGAGAACAGCCGCAGCCGCATGCGTTTGGGTTCCCAGCGGCGGGCGGTGCCGGTCAGGGCGAGCATGGGCATCCAGGCGAGCAGGTCGAGTGCGAGCTGGACGATCTCCAGCCAGATCTGGTTCTGGGTGGCCTGGTGGAGGGGCAGGTTGCGCAGGCCGGTGTCGCGGGCGGCGCGGATGCGGTCCTCAGCGCGGGCCCGCTGACGGTGCCGCAGCTCCAGCCGGGCGATCGGGGCGTGGGTGGTGTTGGTGGCGAAGCAGGTCAGCCGCATTCCGTCGGCGTCGGTGAAGCGCAACTGCGCTCCGGGGTGCGGCCGTTCCTTGCGGACGATCAGCCGCATCCCCTTCGGCCAGCCCTTGAGGACATCGCCGGCGAGCTCGGCAACCCAGGCGCCGTCGCGGATCTCGCCGCCGGGTTCGACTGCGGGGGTCCATGCCGAGGCCGGGACCAGGAGAACGGCCTGGTGGATGCCGCCGGTGATGGTCATCCCCACCGAGTAGGACAGCCACCGGCCGCGTGTGGTGAGCCAGTTCAGGAAGTCGTGGGTGCCGCCGGCGGAGTCGGTGCGGATCAGGGTGCGGCGGCCGCGCCGGTACTTCGTCGGGAGCTGGGCCAGCGCCGTCCGGGCCGCTTCGATGTGGTCGGCGGCCGTGTTGCTGCCGGCGTTCCCCGGCCGCAGCAGCCCGGCGACCGGCTCTCCAGACCCGCCTGGGCCGTGGTCGACGAACGCGAACAGCGGGTGGTGCCCGAACGTCTTCTTCCAGGTCTTGGCCGCGTCCTGCTTTTCGGAGTGCGCGAGGACCAGCACTCCGTCGATGTCCACGGTCACCTCGCCGCCCGCGTCCGGGGCCGCCTCGCCGGCCAACCGCCAGACCCGCTCGCGGACTTCGGCCCGCGCCCGCCGGATCGCCCCCAGTGCACGGGGCCCGGCCGCGGCGAGGGTGTCGACCAGGCGCGAGACGGTCGGGTCGGAGGCCACCGGGCCGAACACGGCGGGCTCGGCCCGCAGCATCGCGACATCAGCCAGGCAGTCCCCGCCAAGGGCCACCGCGAGCGCGACATCCAGCAGGACCTTGCCGGGATCATGGACCGCACGCGCCTTGCGCCACGGCACCAGCGCCGTCGATATCGCCGCATCCAGCCCTGCCTTGCGGGCGGTCTCGACCAGCAGCACGGCGCCGGACTGCGAGACCACCCCGCGGCCACCGCCCTCGACGCGGACACGCGGGTACGACCCGGTACGCTTACTCACCTGGAAAGTGCCTCCGACCGGGGCGGGAACAGGGACCTAGATAATCCTCATTCTCGCTGGTCAGAGGCCCTTTCTGCTTTCCTGACCACCCGTCGGACAGCTGGCCTCATGAAAGCCCGAGGATAGTACTCCAGCCGTAGATCGTGATCTTCATGCCCGATTCGCGGCTTGACGGCGGTAATGGCTGGCCTGGGCCTGGTTGCGACAGCGCGGCATCACACCCCGCATCGCCCGCCCACGGTGCTCCCCTTCAGGGGATGTCGCGTTCCGCGTCTCGCCGTGCACGTGGAGTATCGGGCCCGGCATCATGATAGAGCTCGCCAAATACCTCCGGAGATCACCCCCGAATACCTGACCGCCTTCAGGGACACGACACCCCAGGTGTTCACCAAGATGCTGCGCGATCAGGTGGTGAAGGAGATGGTGGCGCTGCGCCGGCGGCAGGATGCCGAGGCGCGGGAGAGGCGGCGGTGCTGGCCGAGGCACGGGCCGCGGCCGCGCGGTCCGCGACGGGGCGGGCGGCCGCGGAGGCGGAACAAGCACGGCAAAAGGAGCGGGAGCGGAAGCGGCAGGCTGCGGCTGACAAGATGGCGGCCGAGGCGGAGCGGGCGCAGCGCAACCATCTGGCCCGGGAGGAGAAGCGGGCGGTGGAGGCCGCGTTGGCGGCCTCGCGGGCACCCGCTGCCGAGGTGAAGGCGTCCGCCGGCCCCGGGACGGAGGACGCCGGGCAGTGGCGTACCGCCTGCCTGGGCGCCACCAAGGTCGAGACCTCCGGCGAATTCAAAAGAATCACCACTCTCATCGGATGGCCACCGAAGAACGCCCGGCAACATCCCAGCCACACCTACCCAGGGCTGTTGCAAAGCAATGCCGCGAACCCTCCGCTGACGCGTTGACAGCCCCACCTCAGCCGTAACTTCGCGGCATTGCTTTGCAACAGCCCTGCACACCAACCACCCACCAACCTCAACACAACCCAACTCGAACTCCCACAGCACACCATCACCCACCCCCACCCCAGTCAATGCCAGCTGACAGACTCGCCCGCGGCCCCGCTCCGCCCCGGCCGTCGAGCACCAGGTGCCCCGTCGTCGCCGAGCGGCCCGTGGCCGCCGTCACCGCTGGCGCCGACTACGACCGGGGGCCGGACGGTCCGCCACCGGATCGGCGGCCGTCCGCCGCACCTTGGCGCCTTCCGCGCCCGGGCCCCGGCCGTACCCGCTGCTGCTGCTCCCGCCCCGGCCCCCGTGCCCACCCAGGCCGCTCCAGCTCCAGCGGTACCGGCTGCTGCTGCGCCCCGCCAGGCCGTCCATCCGGTCCGGGTGTCGTTGCCAGGAACCCGTCCTGATGCCGCCACGCCGCTGACACCAGGCTGACGCTCTTACCCGCTGCGCCGCTGGCGGTCTCGGTGCCCGGTCCCGCCGCCGGGGAGAGGGGGCGGGACCGGGTGGGGGCACACCGCAGGGGTGTGGCAGGGCCGGTCGGGTCCGTGGAAACCGGTCCTGTCCTGTCAAGGGTAGGACCGGCGGCCGGCCCTGGGGCTTCCTGCAGGAGCGGTCCCGCGCCGGGCTGCTGGCCAACGCGGCCAGCAACTGGCGCCTTCGGGTGAGCAGCTGCCGCAGGGCCTCCCCGTCGAGCACCTGCTCAGCTTCGCGCAGCCCGCAGCCGAGCTCCACCAGCTGCTGCATCTGTGCGCGGTCACGGTGAACGAGATGGTTGGCCAGCCAGGCCGCTGTCGTCGGTTTTCTGAGCGTCTTCACGGCGCGGGAGAGCTCGGGATCGTGCTCGCGGCGGGCCCGGGCGGCGAACTCGTCCCGGGCGGCCGTGAACTCCTCGGGCAGGCGGGCGTACAGCTCGTCCGCGACCGCGCCCAGGTCCGTACCGCTCATGACTCCAGGATCCTGCGGGCGGGGCCCTCGGTCCCGCTGGGCCACGACCGACCAGGACCCGGCCGTCCTCGAGGACGGCGTGAGGAACACGCTGGCCGGGCTCGGCCACCCTCCCTCAAGGGCGGACAGGCTCTCTTGGTCCGCTGCGGTTGCGGCTCACTGTGGCCGCTCTGCGGCGGCACGCCGGAGCAAGGGTCAGGCCCGTCTCGTGCCTGGTTCACGTCGGAGGTCTGTGGCGTGGTGGGTGCCGGGTGTGGCGATTCAGGTGGTTGTTCGTGGTGGGGGTTGGGTAGGGGTCCCGTTCCTGTCCTGGCCTCTGGGTAGGGCGGGAACGGGACCTGCCTGCCTTATCCTTGGCGGGCCCGGAGTGTGATCCCGCCATTACGTAGGGTAGGGGATGTTGGTTGGTGGGGTCGGGAGGCGCGCCGTTGCGAGCGGGGCTGCTCGGGGTTTCCGTCGGTCCGCCCGGGCCGGGGCTGCCGGCCGGCCGGCCGGCCCATGGTATGCCGCCAACCCCCTGCACCCACCGCGCCCTGTACACACGCCGGAATCACGGAGCGAGCAGTCGCGCGCAATAGCGGAGACCGCGCCCACCAGCTCCGACATCACCGAATCACCAGCCCCAACCGCCGGGGCACCGGCTGGGTTCGCCGACGACCGACCCCGGCTCCACCGCCAGAGTCGGTGTTAACTCCCGTGCCGGGTATGGGCGCACGGGAGCGGAGAGCCCGGCTCCGCACCGCCTGGCGTCACCGCTGTTGCGAACTCCCGTCCTCACGCCCCAGGCCCGCTCTCCACGCCCGGGTCCGGCACCGCCCCGGACAGAACACCGCCCCCACCGAGCCCTCCACCCCCGCCGTCCACTCCACCACGCACACCGGACAGACCGCCCGCTGCCCAGTCTGGATGGCGGCCACCCGCGCACGCGAGCGCCGCACGCCCCGCCAATGCGCTGACCTGCACCGTCCAGAGCAGAACCGTACCGACGAGTTGGCGGCCGCCGCCAGGCCCTCACCGCACTGCGGGACCACCGCCCGCTCATCCCGCCCGTCACCGGACCAGGGTAAGGGCCGACTCATAGCTGCGGCCCCGGCATGGCGCTCCTACACAAACTGCAGGTCACTACAGCTGCCACGGTGAGTCCTTCTCGGCTCGCGCTTCTTCCTCTTCAGTCAGTCCGGCGACGAACACGGGGGTGTCCCTGCTGCGGAAGCGCTCCGAGTTGAAGAGGAGGACGTGGCCGCACACCGGGCACTCCACATGGATCAGGGACAAAACACTGACCTCCGCGTCATGCCCGGGCGTCTCCCCTTGGGAAGGGCCACCGACGCGTACGGCCGTCGGCCAGCGGCTGACGCTCAGCCCCCGCGAACGGCACACAGAACACAGAGAGAGACCGAGCTGGGCCAGCCGCGTGCTGACTTCGTCGAAGAACGTCTTCCGCCACCTCGCCACGGCCACCCCTCACTCGAACCGAAGCCAGAATGGGCCTTCTTCTCCTCGACTAGGAAACGCACGTGACCGCACTGGGTGTGCAGGGCATCGGCCGTGACCGTGACTCCGGTCAGGTCGTAAGGCGCCAGCAAAGCGGTGAAGCAGGTGATCTCGTTGGTCTTGTCGGGCACCCGAAGTTGGGTGACGGTCCGGCCGTCGCCGGTCATCGCTGCCAGCAAGTCACCGCCGAGGCGGCGACCAGGAACACTGCCACGAACGGGTGACGCACCCCTCGGCGCCGACGCGGATCGGGCAGCAACCGCAACCGCTCCACCAGCGACAATGCCGCCACGTTGTCAAGAGCGGGCGACTTGATCAGACGGACGGTGGCAGACTGGCGGCACATCGAAGCTCTGGCGGCTCTGCGACCCCTCCGCCGCCGCGTCCGCCGCCGCGTTGCGCCAGGCCCGACGCCGGATAGGGCCCGACCCGCTCGCCCTGCTGTTCGACCAGTTGAAAGGCTGCACGGCCACAGCGGAGACCCTCGGCCCGTGGTGGCGCGGGCTGCGAACGGTGGCCTGGGACGGGACCACCCTCAAGGTCGCCGACAGCCCGGCCAACGCCGCGTTCTTCGGCTACTACCAAGCCCGTCGAGCCGCGACGTATCCGCTGGTCCGGCTCACCCCGCTGGTTGAATGCGGGAGCCGGGCGCTGGTGGACCCGGTGACAGGGCCCATCACCGACAGTGAGAAGAGCCAGGACCGGCAACTCTGCGTGGCGCTGCAACCGGGCATGCCGCACCTGGCCGATCGAGGCTCCGCCGGCCTGGAACTGATGCGCCAGGCAGCCGGCACGGGGGCGCACCTGTTGTGGCGGATCAACACCGGCCGCGTTCTGCCCGCCGTCGAGGTGCTCGACGGCGGAAGCTGGCTGTCCATGGTCTCCACGCCCACCGGCCCCAACCAGCTGGTGCGGTGGATTGCAGGCCCCCCGGCCACCATCAACAACCCCCGGCCGGCAGCCCGGCGCGGGACTGCCCCAACAGGAAGCCCCGCCCCCGCCCGCCGCGCCTACCCTTGACAGGGCAGGACCGGCTCTTCCCCGGACCCGAACGCCTGCCACACCCCCGCGGTGTGCTCCTACCCGGCCCCGCCCCGTCTCCCCGGCGGCGGGACCGGGAACCAGCCACGAACAGCACCGTGGCGGGCCCGGCGCAGCGGCACCAGCACCCACCCGGCGCAGCGCGCGCAGCCGCTCGGCAGCGGCGTACGGAGCCCGGACAACACCACGCCCCGCACCCGCACCCCGGGGTGGGCGGCACGGGCACGGACACGGTCGCCGGAAGGATGACACCCGCCCCGACACCCGTAGCGGCAGGGGCCTGACCCCCGGGGATGGCGCCTGGCGGGCTGTCCGGCGTACCAGCACCCCGGCCCACCGGCATCGGACCTGCCCTGTCCCTTGCGCCCCTGGCCCTTACGTCCGGTGGGCGGCCGCAGCCTGGACAGGCGGGCCCATGTGTCCCTGGGCAGCCCATGGACACATGGGCCCGCCCAGGCCGGCGAACAAGCCGCCCGGGCCACCGAGCGGGCCGGCCGGATCAGAGGCCAGCCCGCTGGAGGGTGTGGGCCCCAGAATATGTCAGGGTTCCGTCTGCTGGGGACGGCGAACAGGGGCCTTCTGATCCGGGTCACCCGGGTCCGGGTTCCTCGCCTGTCTTTGGCGGTCGGGCACCGCTCCCACAAGGGCTGGAACAACCGGGCCGAGAACTCCCACCAGCCCACCCGCCAGCGCGAACACGCCATGAAAGGCTTCCGTTCCGCCGGCGGAGCCCAGAGAGTCCTGGCCGCGCTCACCGGCATCAGCCCCATTTCCGACCCCGGTGCCACCTCCTCACCGCTGACACCTACCGCCTCGAGACGACCATCCGCTTCACCACCTGGGACCACATCACCAGCACCACCGGCCCACCCACCACGGCCTGACCAACAGCCAACAACCGGCCCGGACACGTCCTCACACACGGCCAGACGGCCAACTCCCCAACAACGTGACAGCGCCATCGAGGTTGAGAGAATCTGTCAGGTCGTGACGCGGACCTTCCCCTCTGCGGTGGCAGTGGGCAGCAAGTTTTCGGTTGCGCAGCTCTCGATGAAATTCTTGACGCTCTCAAAGTATTCCTTGGGAATGACACCGTCGTATTTTACAACGTAGACGATTCCTTTGCCTGTCCGAGCGGCCCACACTTTCCCGACGATGTCCTTTCCGGCAAACTGGCTATTTCTGAGGATTTTTGCGGTTTCCTCGGGGATGCCACCGAAGCAGATGAGCTCGCCCTTCCGGCCGACTTGATAAAATGTGACAGAGGAGGGTGCCACCTTACTCCTCCCCCTGGGGATTTTTTTGGCGAGCTGATCGAGTTCTTTCGCGCCAGATTTCCTGTGCTCTTTGGTGTGCTCACTCAGCGTTCCTGGGTTCAGAACCACCATCTCGTATGTTTCGACACTGTCGAAGTCGAATTTCATTCGCTCTATCTCGGACCGCCCATCTTGATTCAGTTGGCCCTTGGTCGAGGCCGACCCCCAGCGTGCCGCCTGGTCGTAGGAGGACAGTATTCTCCTGTCGCTCTGCTTGCCGAATCCATTGGAGCCGAGCAGGGCGATCTCTTGCCTGACTCTGCTGATGCCCTCCTGACCGACGGCGTGTATCACCAGATCTACGGACGAGCCGGCTACCACCATCCAGAGCTCGCCCTTGTAGACGAGGTGTGATGAATCCAGTTCCGGAAATTCGTCTTCTCCGATAATGAGCGCTTCTTGGAATAGACGGAATGGCTTCTTTCTTGGTACAGTGAAGCCCTTCCTGGCGACATTCGATTGGTAGTCGAATAGATAGTCAAGGATCTTTTTGTTGGACTCCTTGATTCTTTTGACGACATCTGGCGTCAAATAATAGAGAGGATCCTTTCGTTCCTCCTGCGGGAGGAGGACCCACGTCGTCCCTTCGGGAGAGAGGATGAGGATGTGGGCCCCGGAGTCCGATATGTCGCCTGGCTGGTACAGTTTTCGCCAGGGCTTGTCCGCTCCGTCCCTCACGAGCCGTACGCCGTCCACCGTCATCTCATTCGAGTCGTCAACCGCCTGCTCTGTGAAAACATTCTCGTAAACGACCTTCTGGGCGGTAGGAAGCGGGAGCATCTCGATTCGCGTATGCGAAGGACCGGTGGTGGGAGGGAGGGGGAGAGCCGTCGTTTTCTTCTCGCTCAGGTCCCACCAGTACAGCACCAGGTTCTGCAGCTCATCCATTCGCTCGCCTTCGGGCATTTCCCGAAGGGCCGTAAGCAGCCCCGGGAGCCCGTTCACTTCCGGGACCTTTCCGCCTCCGTCGGACGAGTCGAGCCACTCCACAAGACCGTCGAAGGGCAGTTCCCACCAGTATTCCTGGGCAGTCCAGAGCGACTTGAGGAGCTCGGGCATGTAGTCCGAGATGACCAACCGCTGTGGTGGCACAAGCTTCGCCCTGCTGCCCTTGTCGCTCTCCGGCATGATCACAACACCTGCCTCTTGAGTTCGGGGAATATCCTGGTGAGTCACCTAGACCAGAACTGTGTTCCAGGCCGTCCGTGCATGAAATAGGCAGTGAAGCCGACTTTGGGGACCCGAACTGTTCCCGATGGGGTCATCTCCCGTGATGGACTTCAAAGGGCGCTGTCACGTTGTTGGGGAGTCGGCCGTCTGGCCGTGTGTGAGGACGTGTCCGGGCCGGTTGTTGGCTGTTGGTCAGGCCGTGGTGGGTGGGCCGGTGGTGCTGGTGATGTGGTCCCAGGTGGTGAAGCGGATGGTCGTCTCGAGGCGGTAGGTGTCAGCGGTGAGGAGGTGGCACCGGGGTCGGAAATGGGGCTGATGCCGGTGAGCGCGGCCAGGACTCTCTGGGCTCCGCCGGCGGAACGGAAGCCTTTCATGGCGTGTTCGCGCTGGCGGGTGGGCTGGTGGGAGTTCTCGGCCCGGTTGTTCCAGCCCTTGTGGGAGCGGTGCCCAACCGAGGGCATGACCTGCCGGTGCGCGGCCCTGCAGGAGGCGGGTTCGTCGGTGACGATCACCCGCGGCACAGCGGTGGTGGTGGTGAGAAGCCGACGGAGGAACACCTGGCCGCGGCCTTGTCACGCCGGTTCTGGACCAGGAAGCCGAGGACGTCGCCGTCCTGGTCGACCGCCCGCCACAGGTACTTCCACTGGCCCTGGACCTTGATGAAGACCTCGTCCAGGTGCCACTTGTCACCCGGCCGGGGACGATGCCGGCGCGCGGCGTTCGCGTAGGCCTGCCCGAACTTCGGACACCACCACCGCACCGTCTCGCAGGAGACGACCACACCGCGCTCGAGCACCAACTCCGCCACCTCACGGAAGGAGAGCAGGAACCGGAAGTACAACCACACGCAGTGCGAGACCACACCTCAACCGGATACCGACGGCTGCTGTACGACGGCGGCACAGGCGACACGGACGAACCCCTCCACCAAGATCACCCCACCCCCACCCAGACAACGTGACAGCGCCCACCACCCTGCCTCGACCCTCTGCGACCGGCGCAGCCGGACGCACACCGGAAACCAACAGCACGTCGCAGGCACAAAACCCAAGGACCAGATAACCGCCCGGCCGGGCCGGGCGGTTATCTGGTCGTCAGGGGAACACTTACAGGTCTCAGTGGGACTACTTCAAGATAGGCGGACGTTGGCTGCCTGCGGCCCTTTCTGGCCTTGGGTCACGTCGTATTCAACTTTCTGCCCCTCGCTGAGCTCCCTGAATCCAGTGATTTTGATCTCGCTATAGTGGACGAAGACGTCGGCTCCACCCTCTGCTTGAGTGATGAATCCATAGCCCTTTTCAGAGCTGAACCACTTCACAGTTCCTTGTGCCATTTTCTTCTCCGTGCATGTGCGAGAGTCGTGACGGTTGCAAAGCCCTCGGGCTCTCGCAAACCAGCCACCCCCGGCGCGTGACACGGCCGGCGGGCATTTCTAATAAACCACAGCGGCAGCCGCCAGGCAGCGAGCCGAAGGGAAGGCTGACGAGGCCATTTCCTGCCTCAGCAGATTCCCCTTCGGGCTGGCAATCACGCGATGTGGACGTAATATTTATACTGTCAGGGCCTCGTGCATTTATGGTCGCTGGACCACCTTCAAGGGGTGGCCATACTTCAAGAGGCCGCAAAAAACGGATGCTCGGTCTACAGGGGAGCGAGGCTGACTATGGGCGGCGGTGGAATCGACGACGTCGTGGGACCCCAGCGGGCAGCCCAGCTCGTGAATTCCTACCGCTCTCGCCTGCGCCGCGAAGATTGCTTAAGCGACCGGGCCGCACTCCGCGTCGCATGCACCGCCTACGCTTACGGAAGCATCTACGTCGTTGCGGCCCCAGGGCAAGTATGGCAGTCCCGTCCAGGCACCCCAAAGGTCGAGCAACTAGGAATCATGAGAATAGAAAATGCCGCTCCTCACGGGCACTTTGCCCTATGCCTCACCTCATGCGGGGTCAACGAGACGGTCGCACTTGATCAGCTGGACGCCGGTTACATCCTTGTCTCCTGGGCCGAGGAACCGGCCGACTGATCACGTCTCGGATCGCCGAACCCACGACCCCGGTCACCCCGTTCGGCAGAGGCGATGACAGCGGATCGGCACCCTCACGGTCCGTTCCCGGCGTGGCACACCCACACCGTCTTGCCAGGGAGGCTGTACGGGATGTTCGGAGCGTTACGCGTCGAGCGCCGCACGGATCCGGGCCACGATCCGCTCACCAACACCCGCCCGGCCTACCTGACACTCCGTCACCACCGGACGTGCGACAGAGCCGATGCCCTGATCGTCCTGGACGAGGACGGGGACGATCTCGGTGTCGGCGCGGTCGGTGCGGCCCGGATGGACCTGGCGGACACGGTGGGCGCGTGCTGGTTCTCCGGCACCAGTGAATGGAAGGGCTTCAACGAGGACAACCGGATCCTGGTCCTGAAGGACTGGAAGAAGCTGCTGGGCGACGGGTTCAGTGCCGTGTGCGAGACCCTGCCCGACCGGGACCACACCCTCGAAGGCCAGACACCGCAGGCCGTGATCGCCTTCGACGCCGCCGCCAGCGCCTGGGCACTGGACGCGGAGCGCTTCCTGCGCATGTACGAGGCCGTCCCCTACACGGCCATGCCCGGATGGGGATACCGCACCAACCGGGCAGCCGTCTACAACTACACCAACACCGCCCCCGGCAGTGAGAACTTCCTCCACCGGGGGACCTGGTACAACCAAGAGGAGTTCAACAGGCAGGTCGCCACCCGCAAACCCGCCACCGCCCCGGCCGCCGGCCAGGACCCGGCCGGCACCACGGCTACCCGTGCCTCGCGGCTCAATCCCGAGTATCCGGGAGGAGGCCGTGAAGCTGGTGATCGAGACATCGCGCCCTGCTGCCCAGACCGCCCGGGAGCTCGGCCTCGTCGAGGACACCCCCGGAAAGCGGCAGCGGCCCTGAAGACCAAGAGAGTGCCTGGCGGGCTGGCGCCAGCGCCCTCTCGGGGGTGCCCGACAGACCCGGCGCCGACCAAGCGCCTCCCCGCCCCCAACTTCACAGCGGCCGTACCGCCGGGTGCCGCTGAACCGTTGGTCAGAAAGTGACGATGCCCCAGCTGGCCGCGGTTTCTCTCCCGGTGCCGCGAGCCGAAACAGTTCCGCACCCCCACTCCCCGCCTCTGCCGGACACCCCGATCTACGCCCACCTCGCCCGGACATGGAACGCGGCCGGGCGCAGCGTCCCCGGCCGCCACGACCCCCTGTGGGACGTCCTGGTCCAGCCGCCCGAAAACCCCTCCGGGCGGCACACCGCCCACCCGACACACTGACCACCGCCCAGGCCAAAGCCCACCAACCGGGCCCAGCGCCGGGCAAGGCAGGGGCATGGGGCCGCACGGCGGCCGGCAGGCGCGGCAGGGCAGGCCGCAACCGAGGCGGGGCACCCGGGGCCACCTCGCGGGGCCACGGCGGGCCCTTGGCGGGCCCCGAACGGCCTTTGGTGGCGGTTCCTCCTGCTAGGCCCAGTCGTCCTCGTGGTCCTGGCCGCTGTCGTCCTGGTCGCCGGGGCCGGCCGGGCCGGGCTCCTGCTGCCGCATCACTGCTCCTCGCGGATCGGGTTGGGGGTGGTCGCGTCCGGGGCCGGCCGGACCGGGCTCCTGCCGCGGCACGGCCGCTCCTCGCCGGCCAGAACCGGCGGGGCACTGCTGCACGTCAGGCACCGAGCCCCACGTGCGAAACGTACAGGTAAGCCCCGTAGTCGGAGTCGAGTTCGCTGATGATGTCCTCCCAGATCTCGGCGAGCCTGCCGGCATCACCTGCGGTGAGGGCGTCGACGGCATCGTCCCAGACGTAGCAGACCTGGAAGGAGCGCACGCGGAGGTTGTCGCGACGCCGGTTCTCCCCCACGACCTGCTGGTTGATGGAGTGGATCTCAATCTTGGAACCTCGGCCGGCCCGGTTGAGATGCTGCTTGAACGCACCACTGTTCAGCACGTTCGCGGCGCGCAGTTCCAGTAGGCGGTGTCGATGGCTTCCTGGGTGGCCCGTCCCGGGGGTCTGCTTGCCCTTGGCCTAGGCCCGCTGGGTCGCGGGGGTGACGGTGACGTCGGCGTCGGCGAGCGCCTGGGCACCGCCCTTGGTGGTCCGCAGGTACCGCACGCGGTTCGGCACACGGGTCACGGACGGGCCGGGGAGTGCCGCCGGAGACGTTCTCGTGGTCCCAGCAGTTCGACCAGCCCTCGCCGTCGGTGGCCCAGTTCACGGTGAGAGCAGGTCGACGTCGTCGCCGACGGGGTCGCCCCTAGAGGTCGTGGTTGCCCGCGCCCCAGGCCGTGCCGGTACCAGCGGGCCGTCCTGGGACGGCGATGAGCGGCAGTACGCGTCCAGCCGTGAGGACCGTAGCGAAGGCGGCACCGGCAGGCCAAGGCCGCAACGCTCGCGTTCCCACGATCGGGTCAGTGCGGGCGCGGGACGGCACTGACCGGGCCGTGCTCTACGAGCGGGAGAAGGGCACCAGTTGGGAGGTCATCGCCGACCAGCTGGGCGTCAAGCGGCAGAGCGCCCACGAGCGGTACCGCGAGGCCGAGCAGGCATGGAAGGATGCCCTGCACGACCCGTACAACCCGCAGCCGCCGGGGGCCCGGTACCGCAGCCTGCGCTTGCACGAGGCGGCTTCGCACCCATCGAGAACGGGCAGCTCCTGGACGGTGGGCGGCCAGGCGCGGGTCGGCGAGCAGGCCGTCACCGGCCGCCTGCCCACGCTCTCGCTGCTGGACGAGATGAACCATGTCCTGGAGGGCCTGAACTACCTCTACCGGGACATGCGCTCCGGCGGCCCTGACCCGATGCTCCGGCTCCGGCTGACGGAGCGCCAGGCGGCCTCGCTGGAGCGGATTGCGGTCGAGGAGGGCCGGCCATCCGCAGCAGTCCTGGCCGAGGAGGCCCGTGCGCTCGCCGCCCAGCTGCGGGCCGCACTCGATAGCACCGCGTAAGTCGGCCCGACGTGACCTCGCGCGGCGCAGGCGAGTTGGAGGGGCATGGACTTCGCTCTCTTCGACCAGGCCGTCACCGTGATGCTCCGCTTCGGCTCCGCGCAGGGCACCTACCGGTGGGTCACGGTCGGCGGTGTGGAGCAGGAGGTCGGCCTCGCCGAGCTGGAGGCCGCTTGGGAAGCCAAGGACGCCTTTTGGGCCGCCCACGCGCGGTCGGGGCAGGTCCTCGACCGCAATCTGGTCGACGCGGTCGTCCAGGAACAGCTGACAGGCCGTCGGGACGAGCTGATCGACCGTGACGAGCAGGGCCGGCCGGTGGCGGTGCGACGGCTCACGACGTTGACGGCCGATCAGATCGCGCGGGCGCAGGAACTGCTCGCCGATCCCCACCAGACCACCAGGTCGTAGTTGTCCCGAACGGCTTCTACGGCGTCCGGCAGCAGGCTTCGGTCGCGCTGCATGATCGGTCCTTGCTGCCACAGGCAGGTGTGGTGGGTGAGCTGGCCGGTGCCGTCGGGCTGTTCCCACAGCATGCGGGTCACCGGGGCTGGCGGGACCGGCTCCTGCTTCTTGTGCCGGCCGCGTGGGCGATGGCGTGCAGGAAGCGCCAGTCCGGATCCGCTTCCTCGAGTACCAGGACCCGCTCGCCTTGGTGCGCCCAGCTCGCGGCGATGCCTCCGACGGTGCTGTGAGTGTCGTAGCTGCGGTCCGAGAGGAACCTGACGATGACCGGCAGCGGCGCGGGCCCGGGCGGGCGGAAGGTGCGTAGTGCCTCGCCGTACTTGGTACCAGTACGGGCGGCGCGGGCGGGGGTGGGCTGGTTCATGGGCACGCCGAGACCTTTCGGTGCCGGGACCATGCCTTCCCTGCAGGACTCACAATGCTGACGGTGACTCACAGCCGGTGGTGAACTGCCCATACCCCCTCCGGACGGACACCCGGATGGTAGGCGCGCCCCGGCCGAGCCGGACTTTGCAACAGCCCTCGGGCCCACATGATCACGAAACGCACATCACGCGACTTTGCCGAAGCCTTGGTCGGTACTGAGTGCTGATTATTTGTCGGGGAATGTGTAGGTGCCGTGCGCTGATTGTACGGGTTTGCTCAGGGCGGCTCTTGCCGGGAGTACTTCGGTGAGTGCCTTGCTGGCAGTGGTTCGGATGTTTCTTCTCTCCAGTTCGGCCGGGTCGAGATGGATGGGCTGTGGGATGCCGTCACTGTCGAGGGTGATGATGTACTGCCTGCCTTGACCGCCGCCGGCGGCGGTGACGAATATTCCTTCGCCGCTCGTGTGTACTTCTTTCCCTTGAAATTCTGCCGGTTTCCCCTTGTAGAGGATGGCACCGGTCCTTCCCGTACTCCAGTAGTTTGGGACACCGTACTGCCCAGGGAATGCGAACTCCCCGCTGAACGATTCAACCGGCCTGCTCAGCACTGCCCCTTCGGGGAGGATGGCTTGCGCGGCCTCAGCCGGAGGGAGGCGGATGTCCATCTTCATGAGAGCGGCGGGGATCAGATGAACTGGAGAGGGTTTCTCATCACTGCCGATCGTCACGATGAACTGACGCTTCTCACCGCCCTCGCCCTCGGTGGCAATAAAGGCTCCCTGGGGGCTTACTCGTATGTCTTTACCATTGAGCCTCAGGGGCTTCCCCCGGTACCGGAGCCGACCTGAACCGTCGACCTCCCAGATGTCAGGGGCTGCCGTTTCACCAGGCAAGCTGTTCTGGCCGTCTGGGCCAGGTACGGGCTTTCCGAGGGTGACGTCCGCTGGGAGAACGGTGCCGAGCGCCTCACTGTGAGGCGTCTGCAGGTCCTTTCTGGTCCACTCTTCCAGGAGGAACTTAACTACCCTGGCTTGCCCGCTTTCGAATGTGACAAGGTACTGGCGCATGCCACCGTCAGCCTCGACGAACAATCTACCCCCGCTGGCTTTCAGATCTCTGCCGCCGAACCTGACCGGCCTTCCCTTGTAGAGGATTTGGAGTTCCGAATTATATCCCCAAAGATCGGGGGAACTCCCCACTCTGCCGGGCTCCCATCCCATCTCGCAGGTCGTCCCGTCGGGCTCGTATTCCATGAAAGCCGAGGTCAGATCGGATGGAATTAGAACGCCGCCACCCTTTGCCCAGCGCAGCTTCTCCCCAACTCCGGAATTAATGACGGCGAAGAATGATTTGCCGATCGCATGGACTTCTTTTCCCTCGAAAAGGACGATCCGACCGCGATAGGTGAGTCGAGTTTCTCCGTCGCCATCGAAGCCGAAACCCGGAGGGAGTTCCATTTGCGCCGCCACGAGCCGCTTCATCTCATTTTGTATTTTATGCTGGCGGTGTGCGGATCCTCTGGCGGCAGCCCATTTCTTCTCCAGCTCCAGTGTCTCTTTTCCCAGGTCTCTTTTGGGAGGCCCGTAGCGGCGGGGTGGTTTTTTCTGTTCGGCGGGGCTGGTTTTTCTCTTGGTGCCGTGTTTGGCGATGGTGATGGGGTAGCCGTACTTGTCCGTGTTGCGGATGACACCGGTGGCCTCGTCGATGTGGACGTCTTCTTCCTGGAGCGGATTGTGGTGTCCTTTGAGGTTGAACTGCTGGCCGCCGCGGGTCACGTGGAGTGCACCGTCCGTGCCGCGAGTGACCTCCTCGTCGATTTCCGGCGCGGTCTTGAAACGGAAGCGGGTCGGCCGCAGGGCTGACGCGGCCTCGCGTAGCGGCCCCATCTGGCTCTCACGGTAGGTGGCGGCACGGCCGGCTACGGCCATATAGGCCTTGACCAAAGCCTGGAGACCGGCCTCCAGACTGCGTGGTCCGGCGGAGTCACCGCAGGACGGGCACGGCCGGCCCGCGGGCGCGCAGGCGCCGTGGAAGCTGGTGTCGCAGGCGTAGCAGCGGGTGTAGGTGAGGTCGCTGGCCACCGTCGAGAAGGGCTTCTGGCAGCCGGGGGCGGGACAGGGCACGGTCGCCTCCAAGGTGTGACGGTAGAAGCGGGCCCGGGGTGGGGCCGTTCAGGTGGCGGCCGTGCGGCCGCCGGAGCGCCCAGCTTCGGAGCGACGGGCTGGTGTGGCCGGTTGGGTGGTTATCGCTGGAGTCGGCGGATTTCCCTCTCCAGTTCTTTCGTGATGTTCTCCGGGGTGAGCTCGGCCGCGGTGATGCCGGGGTTTCCCTCAGCCATCTGGGTGATGGCCCTGATGCCCTTGTTGAGGACTTCCTGGTGGGCCTTGGCCCGCCGCTCGGCTGCTTCCTGGCTGGTCCAGGCAGGGGAGTTGGGCTCGGGCCGGTCCAGGGCGAAGGCGTAGTGGGTGCGCTCCTGCGAGCCGGTGGAGGTCCGGATCCAGAGAGTGCGGGTTCCGGAGTCCCGTCGGATCACGGGCGCGCCCGGAACAGCGGATCCGCCACCACCCGCCGGACCAACCGCGACCCTGGGGAGCGGGGCCGCTGGCGGTGTTCCCCCTCTGGGGCCGGCCGTGAGCAGCGCCTCGAGACGGGGTCCGGCCTGGGAAGCGGCAATCCATCCCTCGCCCCACCGGGCGGTGGCTCCCTTCCCGTCATCCTGGTGGACGAGTGCGGGCAGGTGGAGGTGGTAGCACCATTCACCGGCCGCGGCGTCCCAGCCCTGGTACACCCCATGACTCTTGTAGGGTTCCTCGTCGAGAAGGCTGACGCTGGTGACCAGGCGAGCGAGGTCCCGTTCCGTTTCAGGCCGGCCCGCCCGGCGCAGCCAGTCGATGACATTGAACCGCTGCGCCACCGTGCCGGCGGCGGCGGTGGTGACGAGGTCGGTGAGCGTGGTCGGGGACAGGCCGAGGCTCTGCGCCGCGGCCTCCCACTCCTGAGCAAGGTCGAATACCCGCTCGAGTACGCTGCCGTCCCCGCGCAGCTCACTGCCGTCCTCGGCCGCGTCGGTCCAGTCCGCGTCACTGACCGCCGCTCCCATCACGACCCGCGCCTCGTCACGCAGCGTCCGCACCGCGTCCTCCGTCGCGTCATGGCTGGGTGCCAGGACCCGCGCCAACAACCGCACCGTGTCCTCGTCCACTGGTCGTCCTCCACACCTCAACCGCCAACCAGGGCACCCGACAACGGATAGCCCCAGCGCCCTTCGCCTGACCTCCATGGCACCAGACACCCCACCCCAAAATCTAGAAAATCCCCCCGCACTACCCACACAAACTCCCGAAAAGGCACCCCGGCCAGCACCCGAACCCACTGCCACACAGGCGCTCCAGGTGAGTGGCAATGATCGGGACACGGTCGCTGCAGTGGTCGTCCCGTGGCCTCGCATCCAGGGCGGCTCCCACCAAAGGCGGCTGAATTCCTCGACTGCGGCCGTCCGGTTGTCTGCGGTGGCAGGGCCCGGAGTTCGCCGAGGACCAGGGCGACGGGCGGTTGAGGCCCGTGCTCGTCGCTCATGCCCAGTACCACGCCGCGGCCGTGGCCCCGACCGCGTGCAAGCCGGTCCCAGCGGCTGCCGCCCGCAACGATGCCCTGGCGGCGCTGACGGTTGAGTCGGCCTGGAGCGCGGTTCCAGTGTTGCCACCGGTCCGTTTCTCCAGGCCGCTCTCCGAACCCGGCGTGCCCATTACTGAGCACCGGGCTCTCCACGGTTACTGCCGTTGGAGTGTTGCTCGGGCGGTTGGCCAGGGGCTGGGGATCGTGTTGCCCCGATAGCGATAGCGGGTGATCGCCGGTGTCCGCGCGGGGTTGACCAACTCGATGCCGTCCGCAGTAATCGGCAGCCAGATCCCGTGAGGGCCCAGTAGCCATCTGCGGACGTCCTTCCACGTCCAGTGATGCAGTGTCATGAACCACCTGATCACGCGGTGCCACAGGAAGATCCCGAGCGTGCGGAACGTGTGCTTCGCCACTGAGGTCTTCTCAGTAACGTCTCGTGACGGTTCGTGATCTTCGTTCAGGTGGTGCGTCCGTGTTCGAGCTGGAGCAGGACGAGGGCGGCGCGAGTGATCCGGGTAATGGCACCAGGGTCGAGGCTGACCCTTCGTAGTGCCTTGAAGGTGACCTTAAGCAGGGCGTTGGCGCGTTCGGCGACGCCGTGGACGCCGCGGATGACGGAGTTGAACGCCCTGGCAGCGTCGGTGAGTTCGGCTCCCTTGGGCTTCTTGACGGGGTGGCGGAAGCCGGATCCGGCGTTCTCGTAGCCGAGGTCGGTCAGGGTGGGGATGCCCAGCGTGGCCGCGAGCCGGTTCAGGGACTCGGTGAGGCCGTGGGCACGGGCGCAGGTGGTGTCGTGTTCGCGGCCCGGCCGTACGGGCGAGACCCAGATCGGCCAGCCGTCCGGGGCTGCGATGACCTGCACGTTCCCGCCATGGTGCTTGTGTTTCCCGGACCACCAGAGATCGGCCTTGTTCGGGCCGGCGGCGGCGATGCGGTCGGTGCGGATGACGGTGCCGTCCAGGTTGAGGTGGGTGTACCCGGCCGCCGCTGCACGTCCCAGCGCGGTGGACAGGTCCGGTGCGTGGTCGGCCAGGACCGTCAGGCTCTCGTGCAGGTAGCGGTACGCGGTCGGCACCGAAATGCCGTTGTCGCGGGCGAGCTGGGCCAGTCGCGTGCCGTCGACGAACCAGCGCAGTACCAGTACGGCCTGCTTGAAGGGACCCAGTGCCCGGGTGGCCTTGCGGGTGCCGAGCCGTTCGCGGTGTCCGGCGAGCAGTCGCGCGAGGGTCTCGGCGGTAGCCCTGCGAACGTCGAGGACGGCGGTGTAGGTGATACTGGAGGACACGTGGAGCCCCTGGTTGTACGGAACTGATCTTCGCAGACCTGTTCCTACCAGGGGCTTCACTTCTATCTGACGCCGGATCACCCCGCAAGGGCTCAGCTGCCCGGTGCGGCACCGTCACGCACCGCATCCGTCACGTTGCCGGGAAGACCTCAATTGATGGCCCCTGAACCACCAATCAGCCGCCAACAGTCCTGACAACCTCTAGCCCAACCCGCAAAACACACCCAGAAATCAAGATCAAAAATCAGAACCAGCGGCAGCCCATAACCGGCCCGCGGGGCCCCATGCCGAATTCCCGTCAGGCTCACCATGCGAATGTCCCGGAAACCCGCCCAGTAAACTGTCTCACTTTCCATCGTCAGAAAACACGCGGAGCCCCAGAAATTCTCACTCCCTCGACCTGGAGAGCCGATCTGTATTTCCTCCAGGCCATCGTCGGAACTAACCGGGGGTGACATAGATACTCACCGAGAACAGCTTCATCCAATGGGGAGGCCCTCCGGATGCCCTGCCGGATGCCCCCATGAATGAATTCTCGGTATTTCCATCTGAGTGCCCGATCGTCATACCCAAGATGCCCGGCAGGGCAGTCATCGATGCACTTACATGCACCGTCAAGCACCCTTGCTCACTAAATTCTGAACCCCTTGGGCATACTAATAGATACAGTCAAAGACTATTCGCCATATGCGGGCATTCGTCAATCTTTGCGCCATCTGTGCTTTCCCCAGAGGGGAAAGCAGGAGTGGCTATGCCTCGGCGGCCGAGGAACATCTACGGCAAGGCAACTCAGGAGGCCAGCACGGAGCATGAAGAGATTGGCGATCAGAGTGGGCAAGACGTCCAGAGGAGGCGATTTCCGAAACGTCTGCTGGCGGGGATCGCCGTCGGAGGAGTCATCGCAGCAGGAGCCAGTATCGCAGCTCCTCTGGCGGCACACGCAACAACTCTGCCTCCCCCCAAAGGAACCAAGAGCCATTCCGTCTACGTCGCCACCGTCCCAAGACTGGACGGGAGCTATTCTCCTACGATCCAGGCTCTCTATGAGGACGGGACCCCGATAGGGAGCCCGATCGCCAGTGGCATGAATCCACAAGCCACTACCACCAACGGGCCCGGGGGGAGACAAATTTGCGGTTGATCCAGCCGGGAATATATACGGCGTGACGACCGGTGACCTCGGAACTGCGGACCACAATGGAACCCTGTTCAAGGTTGCCCCCGACGGAACCAAGACGGTAATTCGTAGCGGTATCCAGTCCCCGATTGATGTGACATACGGCTGGGATGGGAACATCTACGTCTACACCTACTACGACGATGTTCTCAAGCTGATGCCCAACGGCACCCTGAACACGGTGACAAAGGGGCACAACGGGAACGAAGGCTATACAAGCATGGATGCCGCCCTGCTCATACCGAGCGACATAGATGTAGATGAAGCTGGCAACATCTACCTCTACAGACCGACGATAGCTTCCTACTCCGGGGTGGACCGGCCGGCACTTATCGTCAAGCGGGCCAAAACCGGGAACGGATACGCGGACGCTCAGCGCGCAGTGGCACACAATCGAAATATCGATACCGGAATGACCGTCAGCCGCACCGGAGATGTCTATTTCAGTTCCGGCGAAAAAATTATGAAGGTGACCAGCTGGGGCCAGCCGTATGATCCGCCGGGGGACACCGAGAGCGTCAGGTGGTCATATTCGAATGACGGAGTAGTTGCCGAATACAGCAACCTCCCCGCCGTCCGCGACTTGACCACAGATTACGATGGAAACGTCTACACCGCCCACACGTTCCTTGAAGGAACATCTGTCGATGTAATCCCAGTGGGAGACCCTCAACACCCGAAAAATGTATACCACCGCGCGACCGACACCACCATCGATATGCCATGGGTACTGGGCCTCGCAGTCCCCCGGGCCAAGCTCTTGGAGAAGCCAACTCTGCAGGTTTTTGACAAATGGGGAAGCGGAAACACTTCAAAAGTAGTTATCGGGGCAGCCTCGGCCGGGGATGCTCCAACCGCCTATCATGTACAAGTAATTAACTCCAACGGAGCGGTCACGGCAGAGCAGGAATCTGAATCCGGGGCCATCATCCTTAATAATGTCCCCAACGGCCAATACACGGTCAGGGCAACAGTTCTTAACGCCGTCGGCAGCAGCGAAGCAACCGTGATCACCCGGACCTTCGACCATTCTATCGGGACGCTCTGGCCCGACGGATATACGATGCCCAGCGGCCAGGCCTTTGCCAGTGGCACCTCGATCAGCGTCGGCACGGTGAACAGCCATCACACCATGGTCATGCAGACTGACGGCAACCTCGCCATCTACGACAACGACACTGACCCCGTCTGGAGCTCCAACACCTGGGGCAACCCCGGAGCCACCGCCACCTTCGGCGCCGACGGCAACCTGGTCGTCAAGAAGGCCGACGGCACTCCGATCAAGCGCACCTACGGTGGCCAAGCCGGCAGCGCCCTGACCTTCACCGCCAACGGTGAGCTGAAGATCACCAACACCAAGTGGTCCACGAACACCAGTGCTCCGATGTACCTCGACCCCGCCTCCCTCCCGAACTACCAGGCAGGCGGCATCGCCCCCGGGACCACCCTCGCCACCAACACCCTCTACTACATGGGCAGCAACGGACCTGGCAACAACATGGCCGCCCTGAAGATGCAGGGCGACGGCAACCTCCTCGCCTACGCCGTCAACACCGACGGCACTCTCGGAAACCTTTTCTGGAGCTCCAATACCTGGGGCAACAACGGCGCCACCACGACTTTCGACAACAGCGGCAACCTCGTCATCAAGAAGGCCGACAACACCGTCCTCAAGCGCACCTACCTCGGCAACAACAGCGGCGCCAGTATGACGCTCACCACCGCCGGCCTTCAGATCACCAAGGACGGCGTCACCAGATGGTCCACCGGCACCGGCTCCGCCCTCGCCGACAACATCCCCAACTACCAGGCGACCGGCACCCCCGCCAAGGCTTCGGCGTAGTCGCATGACGTCCGGCTTGTGACGATCTGTCGGGTGGGCAGTCCCGGGAAAAAGACAGGCACGGCTTCCAAGATCATGGAGTTCTCGACGCCCCGTGATCCAAGTGGAAGACCGTGCCTGCCGACGCATCATTGCCGATCCCACCTGCCCTTGACCAGCTCCGCGAGCGCCCCGAGGTCGTACCCGAGGAGATCCCGGGGCTGCTGGAACGGCTGGCCGAGGTGCCGGACCCCCGTGACCCACGCGGAGTGCGCCACGCCCTGGCCGTCGTACTGACGCTGACCGCATGCGCCGTGCTGACCGGGGCCACTTCGCTCTTGGCCGTCGGCGAGTGGATCGCCGACGCCCCTGCTCAGGTTCTGGAGTGCCTCGGCATCCGTATCGATCCGCTGCTGCCCACGCGGCTGGTGCCCGTCGAGTCGACGGTCCGCCGGCTCCTGGCCCGCATCGACGGCGACGCGCTGGACCAGGCGGTCGGCCGCTGGCTCGCCGACCGCCGCCCCCAACCGAGCGGTGCCGCCGACCTGCGCGGAGTGTCGGTGGACGGCAAGAGCCTGCGCGGAGCCGCCAAGGCGAAGGGCCGCAGGGTCCACCTCCTGGCAGCCATGGAGCACACCACCGGCCTGGTGCTGGCCCAGCTGGACGTCGGCGAGAAGACCAACGAGATCACCTGCTTCCAACCCCTGCTCGACACCGTCGCAGGCCTCGCCGGGACGGTCGTCACCAGCGACGCGATGCACACCCAGCGCGAGCACGCCGGCTACCTCCTCGGCCGGAAGGCGCACTACATCGTGATCGTCAAGGGCAACCAGAAGAACCTCCGCGAGCAGCTCAAGTCCCTTCCCTGGAAGGACATCCCACTACAGGTCCGCACCAAGGACACCGGTCACGGACGCTTCGAGATCCGCCGCATCAAGGTCGCCACCGTGAACAACCTGCTCTTCCCCGGCGCCCGCCAGGCCATCCAGATCAAGCGCCGCCGCACCGACCGCAAGACCAGCAAGACCACCATCAAGACCGTCTACGCCGTCACCAGCCTGACCGCCGACCAGGCCACCCCGGCCCAGCTCGCGAAGCTGATCCGCGACCACTGGCACATCGAGGCCCTGCACCACGTCAGGGACACCACATTCGCCGAGGACGCCTCCCAGCTCCGCACCGGCAACGCACCGCGCGCGATGGCGACCTGGCGAAACCTCGCCATCGGCGCCCTGAAGCTTGCCGGAGTCACCAACATCGCCGCCGCCCTCCGCCGCAACGCCCGAGACGTCACCCGGCCGCTCGCCCTCCTCGGCCTCACGTGATCACAAACCGGACATCACGCGACTACGCCGAAGCCTTGAAGGGAGCCGCCGATTAATTACTTGGCGTTCTTCGTGTGGGTTCGCCCGACGAGGTTGGCGAGGTCTGCCGTGGTGGGTGCGGTGATCGGTGCCGGGCGGACGCGGCGGTCGATGGCCTCCAGGACGGGGGTCATCTCGTGCAGGGCGTCGCCAACGGCGGCCGCGGGCGAGCCGAGCAGAGAGGTGAGGACCCGGATCTGGGTCTTCCAGCGGTGGCGGATGACGGTGACCAGCAGCCGGTCGGACAGCGACAGGGGACCGCGCCGCAGGGTGCGGTGCCGGGCACGCTTGTGGTGCAGGCTGATCGGCGGGTGGTCGAGGAGGTACTGCTCGACCTCGGCCAGCAGGTCGGCGAACGCGGCGGTGTCCATGCCGGTGAGGGTGGGATGGTGCAGCCAGTCGGGGGCCCGGTCGTCGGGCTGAGTGCGATCTTCGCTGGTCGGGACCGGTGTCGGAGTGGGTGGTTCGGGCCGCAGGGTGTAGTTCCATGTCCCGTGCCAGTCGTGCGCGGTCAGCGGCAGTGCCGCCATGACCTCGTCCGGAACCGTGACGCCGGTCGGGTAGGCGCCGGGGTCGAGTTCGGCGTGCACCGTGAGCCCGGTGCGGGTGGTGGTCGCGCCGATGGTGTTGACGACGACCTCGTGGCTGGTCAGTGGGCGTCCGCGCCAGTTGCTGCTGATCCTGGAGAAGAGGCGGTGTTCTATTTTGTTCCATTTCGAAGTTCCAGGCGGAAAATGACAGACCGCCACCTCCAGGCCGGCCGCGTGGGCGAAGTCGGCCAGTCCCTTCTTCCAGGCCCGCACGCGGTAGCCGTTGGAACCGCCGGCATCGGCGGTGATCAGCAGCCGGGTCGCGCCGGGGTAGCGGTGCCGTCCCTCGCCGTCCCACCACCTTCGCAAGGTGGCGACCGCGAACGCGGCGGTGTCCCCGTCGCAGCCCACCGACACCCAGCCGGCATCGGCGGCAAGGTCGTAGATCCCGTACGGGACCGCCTTCTGGGCGTCCTTCTCGGGAAAGTCGTGCGCACGCACCTGCACCGGCTGCCCGCTGCGGTGCCACTCCTGCCCGGCGACCGCGTAGCTGCCGAGGACCTCCTTCTTCTTGGTGTCCACGCTGATGACCGGCTGCCCGGCCGCGGTGAACTCCTTGACCCGGTCGTTGATGTAGTGGAACTGCGCGTCCCGGTCCGGGTGCCGGGCGCCTTCGGTGGTCCGCGAGGTGCCCTGCAAGGAGAACCCCTCGGCCTTCAGCAGCGCGGCGACTGTGTCCGGGCCGACCTGGTGACCCTGGCGAGTCAGCTCGGCCGCCAGGTTCCGGGTGGACTTCACCGTCCAGCGCAATGGCGACTCCGGATCCCCACGCTGATCCGGCTCGACCAGCGCCAGCAGCGCCATCACCAGGCCCGGGTCGCTCTCACGCAGCGGCTTGCGCCCGCCGCCCGCCGTTCGGACCCGGTCGGCGGGCTCCTGGTCCGCGTCCAGCTCCCGAGCGCCGCGCGCCACGGTGGACTCCGCCACCCCTGCCAGGCGTGCGACCCGGCGCACACCCCCGTAGCCGAGCACCCGAGCCGCCGCCCCCAATGTCAGGCGCCGCTGCCGCTCGTCCAACTGCGGCAGCAGCCGGGCGAGCACCTCCCCAAGCACCGCCGCACTCTCATCCGTCACACCGCGATCCTAGGCCCCAACCATCCCATCAGAACAAGGAGTTATTAATCGTCAGCTCCTTGGCACCCCCGCCGGCACCAGCCTCACCCCCGGCACCCTCTACTACACCGGCAGCATCGACAACGGCGGGAACACCCTGACCGCCGTGAAGCTGCAAGGTGACGGCAACCTCCTCACCTACGCCGCCAACACCGACGGAACCCTCGGCACCCTCCTCTGGGCCTCCAACACCTGGGGTAACTACGGTGCCACCGCCGTCTTCGGCACCGACGGCATCCTCAAGATCAACAAGAGCGCAGGCAACGGCGGAGCCGAACTGTGGCGCAGCGACAACAAGGCCGTCACCGGTGCCAGCCTCTATGCCGACCGCACCGGGCTGAGCATCGTACGTGCCAACGGCGTCCCTGCCTGGACCACCTCCGGTGTGGTCAACACCGGGGACACCGCCGCCCTTCAGCCCGGCGAGCAGATCTCCACCGGTGTCAAACTGGCCGGTTCCACCGCCCCCTCCACGAGCACCCGGCTGACGATGCAGGCCGATGGCAATCTCCTCCTGGAGAAGGGCACCAGCACCCTGTGGTCCAGCCGCGAGCCCGGCGTCAACGGCTGGTACTCCGGCGGCTACGGCGAAGGCACCTACGTGGCCGGCAGCACCCTCAGCCTCGCCAACGGCAAGCTCAACATGAAACTCCCCACCGGCTTCACCTTCTGGCAGAGCAGCAACAACGCCAGCCCCGGCGCCACCCTCAAGATCCAGGGCGACGGCAACATGGTCATCTACAACACCAACAACCAGGCCATCTGGGCCACCAACACCTTCGGATAACCCCCCACTCCCCCACCCCGGCACCACACCCCACCCACACGGCCCAGCGTTCCCGCCACCGTGACAACCCCCGGCCAGCAGCCCGGCCCTGGGACTGCCCCGTCAGGGAGCCCCGCCCCCGCCCGCCGCGCCTACCCTTGACAGGGCAGAACCGTTCTCCATGGGACCGCCTCTGCCACACCCCCGCGGTGTGCTCCTACCCGGCCCCGCCCCGTCTCCCCGGCGGCGGGACCGGCACCGCACAGCCAGCTGACGTGCCACCCAGCCGACCGCTACGTCCCCGGCGTGGGTGCTTGCCCCCGCCCCCGGCAGCCGTGAAGATCACCATCCGGTGACAAGGAGCTGGACAGCACCCCCACCGCAGTGTCCGGGCGGTGGCCTCACACACACCACGCCACCACCCGGACACCGGGGCCCCCGCACCACAACCACCCGCACCAGGAACCCGCACAGGACAACAGCCAGACACCCACCACAGCACCACAGCACCACTCCAGGCGCTCCCACCACAGGTCCCGCACGGCCTTCCCCGAGCAGCCCAGTCCGCCGGCCACCGGACCCGGGGTGCCCGTGCCGGGAGGTGTACGGCTGCCAGGAGCAGCCGTACCGTCAGGTACCGCTGAACCGTTGGCCAGAAAATGACAATGCCCCAACTGACCACGGTTTCCCTCCCGGTACCGCGAACTGAGGTTCCCCCGTTGTGCGGGTGTCGCTGATCAGCTGGTCAGGATGGGGTGACGGGTGTTCAGGTTCGCTTGTTCGGCCGTCGCCTGGTCGGCGTAGTGCTTCTCTTCGAACTCGATGGGGCTGAGGTAGCCGAGTCGTTTCTGGATGCGCCGGCTGTTGTAGAAGCCGTCGAGGTACTCGAAGAGCGCGAGGTTCGCCTCGGCACGTGTGGCGAAGACGCGCCCGCGCACGCACTCGGTCTTGATCAGCATCCACAGATTTTCCGCGAGGGCGTTATCGTAGGAGTCCCCGATGGAGCCCATGGAAGCATCAACTCCTGCCCGTAGTAGACGGGTTGTCAGCTTGATGGATGTGTATTGGCAGCCGTGATCGGCATGATGAATGAGCTTGCCCGGCTCGATCTCGCGACTGGCGAGTGCGTACTCCAGCGTCGTCAGGACCAGGTCGGCATCCGCGCGGGCTGAGGTCTCCCAGGCGACGACGCGGCGGGAGAAGGCGTCGCGGATCGCTGAGAGCCACAGCGGGCCCTCGCTGGTCGAGATCATCGTCAGGTCGGTGACCCACAACCGGTTCGGCGCCTGGGCTGTGAAGTCCCGGTTCACCAGGTCCGGGGCCAGGGTGGCCTTCGGATCGCGGCGCGTGAAGCCCTTGCGGCGTGGGCTCATGCCGGCGATGTCGGCTTCGCGCATCAGGCGCTCGACCCGCTTGCGGCCCACCTGGGTGCCCTCGCGTCTGAGGGTGGCGTGCACGCGTGGCGAGCCGTAGTTGCCGCCGGACTCCGCGTGAATCTCCTTGATCCTCCCGGTCAGCTCGACATCGCGGCGCCGCCGTTCGCACGGCTCCTTCTCGGCGCGGCGCCACCGGTAGTAGGTGGTGGAGGGGATGTGCAGTTCCCGAAGTACGCACTCGACTCCCAGGCGGGGGTGCTCGTCAACGAGCGCCGTCACCTGGGCCGGGTCGGGTCGAGTTGCGCCGCGAAAAACGCCGAGGCCGTCCGCAGGACGTCGTTGGCCCGCTTGAGCTGCACGTTCTCCTTGCGCAGGGCGGCGAGTTCGGCACGCTCGTCGGTGGTCAGCCGGTCGTCGCGTTCGCCGGCGTCCGCTTCAGCCTGACGGATCCAGCCGCGCAGAGCCTCGGGATGCACGCCGAGGTCGACAGCCAGCTTCTTGATCTGGGGCTTCGGCTCGGCGGTGCGATACATCCGCACCGCACGCTCACGCAACTCCAACGAGTATTTCCGGGGTGCAGCCATGGTCAGCGGTCCTCTCATGAGTCCCATCTGACCCGCTGTCAGCGCCTTCCGCATCTCGGGGGAACCTCAAACCGAAACAGTTCCGCGCCCCCGCCCCCACCCCGGCTTCGCCGGACACCCCGATCTACACCCACCTCGCCCGGACACGGAACGCCCCCGGTGGCGGCGGTGGCGCAGCCAGCACTGTTGATGGAGCAGGCGGCGCCGCAGACACCACCAGTGGGGACACCGGCCTGGGCGGCAACGCGGACTGGGCGAGCAGTGCCGGCGGCGGCTGGACCGGCGGCACCGCCGGCACCCCGAAGACATACAACTGGTCGACCCCGCCGGGAGTCGGCGCCGGCGGCACCAACCACGCCGGGATCGTCTCGGGCTCGGGCATCGGCGTGACCCAGACCAACAGCACCCGGGGCGGCGCCTCCGAGGTCACCACCGCGACCGGCGGCAACGGGCGGGTCGTCATCAAGTACACGATCGCGAACGCCACGTCCTTCGGCTGGAGCAACAGCCAGCGGATCAACAGCGGCGACAGCTACACCGTCGTAGACGGCAGCGGCAACGCCAAGTTCCGCCTGGGCATGCAGGGCGACGGCCACCTGGTCCTCCACAACGGCGCCTGGCAGCTCCTGTGGGCGTCCAACACCGGCGGCAGCACGGGTGCCTACGCCACCATCGACAACGGCGTCATCAAGATCATGAACGCCGCCGGCACCCAGACCCTGTGGAACTCTCTCTCCCAGAGCAGCGCCAGCACCGACACCCTCAACCTGACCAGCACCGACGCCCTCACCGTCAACAGCTCCGGCGGCTCCATCGACTGGCTCACCGCCAACAACGGCGTCTACACCGACTACACCCTCCCCGCCGGCACCGTCCTCTCCTACGGCGCGGGCGGCTACAGCGTCAACCGCCAGCTCGTCATGCAGTACGACGGCAGCGCGAATATTGGGTCTGCTGCCTGGAAACCCGGCGTGTCATGAGCGTGATGGCGGCCCAGCTCAGATGCGCATCCCGTTGACTGAACTAACTTTGCCGTTTTCCCAGTTCAGGACCTATTTAGTGCCGTCTGCTGCTGGCTTCCGGACATGCCTGACGATGTAGGAATCGAGCGCGACTTATCCGCTCTGGAGCTCCCGCAGTGGGGGTCTCTGCGGGAGACCGGCGATCGCTGGGACCCGTGCCAGTTGATCAACAGGGACAATCAGGTCTGTGCCGAGGCTGCGGCGTTCTTCAAGAACCTCCAGGCGGCCGACCGCGAAGAGGCGACCCTGCGCCCGTACGCGATGGACCTGCTGCGCTGGCTGCGATGCCTGTGGGTGCTCGGCATCAGGTGGGACCAGGCCACGTCGGTTGAGGCACGAGACTTCATGCGCTGGATGCTGCTGGCAGACAAGCCCGTGCGGCTCCACTGGCGCCGTCAACGGCAGCAGCTGGCTTCGTAGGTGCCACCCGGACTCCATCTGTAGGGCTGTTCTGACTCCAATTGGCGGGGTTGGAACGTCAGTTTGGTGGGTGAGAACTGACTCCACCCGGCCGGTTCTGCCGGAGCATGGCCTAGGGTGCCGAGTGACGTCCCAGACCCTGACGTGGCCATCGCTGATGCGGCGCGAATCCACGGGGGTGCGGACGATGTATCCAAGGCCAAAACCAGCCGGACCGAGGAGAACCACCCACCTGGTCCCCGCGCCGATGGCGCAGCCACAAGGGCGTGCCCGATGACAGGCGACCGCCTCGGCGAAGCTCTGCGACTGCTCCAACTCCACGACCTCTTCCAGGAGGTCCCCGAAGTCACCGTAGCCTGCACCGACGCCCTGGAGATGGACGGCCTGGCCCTCTCCCTGGTCACCGGCGGCACCGACACCGAACTCCTGTGGTGCTCCGAGGCGGCCCGTGACTTCGAGGACCTGCAGTTCACCATCGGGCACGGACCGGAACCCGATACCGTGCGCACCAAGACGGTGCAGTGGGTGCCCGACTGGGATCGGGTCCGTCCCGGCCGCTGGCCCGCGCTGACCTCCCAGGCCGTCGAGCTGCAGGCCCGAGCGGTCTTCTGCTTCCCGCTCGCGGCCGGCACCCACCTCATCGGCGTCCTGACCACCGTGCGCCGCACCCCGGGCCCCCTGACCGCGCGTCAGGCCGACAACGCTTGGATGCTCGCCGCCGCGTTGACCGCCCGGTACCTGAACATCGGTGAAGCGCCGCTGGAACGCCCGGGCCGGGTGCTGTTGCACCGTCGCCTCGTCCACCAGGCAAGCGGTATGGCCGCCGCCCAACTCGACATCCCACCACGCAGAGCCCTGCTGCAATTGCGCGTCCTCGCCTTCAGCAGCGGACGCCCCCTCATCGACATCTGCCAAGAAGTGCTGGACCGGCGCCTGCGCCTGGACCACAGCGACAACTGACCGGCCAGGCGCTGTGTCCGCTGTTCGACACGGGCCCAGGTCTGCCGCATCCGCCCGCCGCAAGACCCTCAGCGGAGCCAAATCTCACCGAGGGACTATCACGATCTAGGTGTACGACACCCGGTTGGACTAGGTGTTGATCTTGCTGTCGGGCGTGGGCCAGGTGGCCTACGCCCGTCCGGCTGACAGGCGTCCGTCGAAGGTGATGTCGAAGGCGTTGAGGGCGGCCATCCAGCGGTTGCTCCAACGTTGGCGGCCGCGGCCAGTGGGGTCGAGCGCGAGGGTGGCCAGGTAGAGCCGTTTGAGGGCGGCCTGCTCGTTGGGGAAGTGGCCGCAGGCGCCGGCGGCCCTGCGGTAGCGGGAGTTGAGGCTCTCGATGGCGTTGGTCGTGCAGATGATCTTTCGGATCTCGGCGTCGAACGCCAGGAAGGGCACCATCTCGGACCAGGCCCGCTCCCACAGTCGCACGACGGCCGGGTAGGACGCTTCCCAGGCGGCGGCGAACTCGGCGAACCGCTCCAGGGCCGCGGCCTCGTTCGGCGCGGTGTAGACGGGCTTGAGGTCGCGGGCGACCGCCGCCCAGTCCCGCTTGGAGGTGTAGCGGAAAGAGTTCCGCAGCAGGTGGACGATGCACGTCTGCACCACGGTCTGCGGCCAGACCTGGGCGACCGCATCGGGCAGCCCGGCCAGGCCGTCGCAGATGAGGATCAGGCAGTCCTTGACGCCCCTGTTCTTGATCTCGGTGAGCACGGACTGCCAGTACTTGGCGCCCTCGCCGCCGCTGGAGGTCCACAGGCCCAGGATGTCCCGGTAGCCGTCCGCCGTGACGCCGAGGACGACGTAGACGGGCCGGTTGGCGACCTGACCGTCGCGGACCTTGATGTTCACGGCGTCGATGAACAGGACCGGGTAGACCGGGTCGAGGGGGCGCGTGCGCCAGTCGGCCATGCTCTCCAGAACCCGGTCGGTGATCGTGGAGACGGTCTCCTTGCTGGTGGTCATGCCGTAGACCTCGGCCAGGTGCGCGACGATCTCCCCGGAGGTCAGGCCCTTCGCGGTCAGCGAGATGACCAGGTTGTCCAGGCCTTCGGTTCGGCGGGCGTACCGGGGCACGACCTTCGGCTCGAACGTGCCGGCCCGGTCCCGCGGGACCTCGAGCGTGACCGGCCCGGCCTCGGTCATCACGGTCTTCATCCGGTAGCCGTTGCGCGCGTTGCCCCCTTTGCGCGCCGAGCGGCCCTGCCCCGCCGACGAGGCCAGGTGCTCGTCCATCTCGGCCTCCAGGGCTTCCTGGAGCAGGTGCCGGGTGAGCTGCTGCAGCAGTCCGCCCTCGCCGAGCAGCTGCATCCCGCCGGCCCGGGCCTGCTCGGCCGCCAGCTCGGCGACCGACGCCACCACATCCGACGCACCCGTGTTCCTCCTCGGACCCATGCCCAAGGCATCGGCAGTTTCCGACTCCGACGAAACCGACCCGTCAGGAACCGACCCGATCTGGTGATCCGTCAGCGAGCTCATCAGCGTCTCCCTTGATCAGGGTGTCCACCTGATTCATGACACTCCCCTCACCGACAGTAGAATCTGTCTGTTGTTGCTTCGGACTGTCCGGGGAGGTGTCGATAGGTTGGTTGTCCCGGGTCCCCTCGCTCCGTGTCCCTGACAGGCTCGGTCTGAGAAGGCCCGGTTCGGCGTGGAGGTGGTGGGGCTGAGCATGCCGGTCGTGGCGGACGGTAAATCGGGTGCGTGTTCGTGTGGTTTCCGGCAGCATTCGGGGCGACTTTCTTCCCCTTTGTCCTGTGGAGGATTCGTGACGGACCCGGTGCCTGCCCCTGACACGGATGAGGTCGTGCTGACCGGTGGCGGCGGGGCTGTGGTCAGCCGGCGCGGCGATGTGGTCCTGCGTGAGGCGTCCGCGTGGTCGAGCACGATGCAGGCACTGCTGCGGCATCTGGAGGCGGTCGGCTTCGCCGGTGCGCCGATGGTGGTGGGCTCGGGGTTCGACGATGCGGGCCGCGAGATGATCACGTTCGTGGAGGGCGGGTTCGTCCACCCCGGTCCGTGGGAGGACGACGCCGTGGGCGGCCTGGGGGTGCTTCTGCGTGGTCTGCATGACGCCACGGCGTCGTTCCGTCCGCCCGAGGGTGCCGTGTGGCGGCCCTGGTATGGACGCTCACTCGGCGGGCCAGAGCGTGTCATCGGTCACTGCGACACCGGTCCGTGGAACATCGTGGCGCGCCAGGGCCGCCCGGCGGCGTTGATCGACTGGGAGTTCTGCGGTCCGGTGGATCCCTTGGTGGAGCTCGCGCAGATGTGCTGGCTGAACGCGCAACTGCACGATGACGACGTGGCGGAGCGCGCTGGTCTGCCTCCGGCCGGCGCGCGTGCCCGCCAGCTGCGGGCGATCGTCGACGGCTATGGCCTGTCCGCGGGCCGGCGCCGTGGCTTCCTCGACACGGTCATCGAGGTGGCCGTGCAGGACGCCGCCGACCAGGCCAGCGAGGCCGGCGTCACCCCCGAGAGCACGGACGCCGAACCGCTGTGGGGGATCACCTGGCGGCTGCGGTCGGCTGCCTGGATGATGCGCAACCGCGCCCTGCTGGAGCGGGCCCTGCACTGAGAGGGAGGGCTCCGGTGCTCGGCACCACCACCACCGCCGCCGCAGTGTCAGGCGCCGGGGGCGGCGGCTTCGAGGGCCTCGATCGTGCCGGACATGATGGTGCGGATGTGCCGGGTGATGTGGTCGGCGGGCCAGTCCCACCAGGCGATGGCCAGCAGGCGGGCGACGTCGGTGTCGATGTAGCGGGGGCGGATGACCTTGGCGGGGTTGCCGCCGGCGATGGCGTAGTCGGGGATGTCGCCGGTGACGACCGATTCAGCGGCGATGATCGCGCCGTGTCCGATCCGCACCCGCACCCCGGGCATGACCAGGGTGCGGTAACCGAGCGGGCGCCACGACTCCCAGCCGCACCAGCGCCTGGGCCCGGGCCGGATCCTCCTCCTCGACCGGCACCACACCAGGAAGGGCCGGTGCCGCCTGCGGCGCTTCCTGGGCCTTGCGGGCCTCGATCGTGACCAGCTCCGGACTGCAGGAACGGGCCCCGAGGACCGCCTCGATGCCGGCGACGACCGCGTCGGCGGGCAGCTGGCGGTGCAGCAGCCGGACCTCGATCAGCGCGCGGGTGCCCTCCCGGTCGCCGTGGGCTTCGCGGGCTGCGGCCCAGAGGGCCTCGTGGGCGGAGGTGAACGTTCCCTCGGAGCGGGCCTGCGCGAGGGCAGCCGCCCCGGCGAACGCGCCGGGCTTGACCAGCAGGACCTCCAGGTAGTGGTCCAGGATGTCGTGGTAGGTGTAACGCCTGGTCAGCCTCGGGTGCCGGGCGACGACCTTGCGCCCGTCGAAGACCAGCAGCTCGTTGGCCCGCAGCGAGACTCGGACCGTGCCGCCGATGAACCGAGCGGGCACCGAGTAGTAGCACTGGCGGACCGTGACGCGCCCGTTGCGGTGGACGGTTGGCGTCAGGTCCAGCCCGCAGTCGTATCCGTCCACCGGCAGCGGTGCCAGCAGCGGGCGCTCGGTCTCGAAGTCGAAGCCGATGCTGGTGGGCCGGCCCTGGATGTGCCGGGTGTCCTCCGCCTCGTCGATCCGCGCCAACCGCTCGTTGAGCTCGGCCAGCATCTCGACCTGCGGCGGCGGGACCAGGTGCGTGCGCCGGAACCTGCCGCCCTCGTGCTCCACCCCGCCCTTCTCGTGCGCCCCTTCCTCGCCGGGGGTGCAGTAGAACGGCGTCACCCCAGGACCGGAAACTCACCCAACGCATCGACTCGTGCCGGTCCCGCCCGAAGCAGACCTGACGGACCGCCGCCTTCAGGTTGTCGTACCGGATATGCCGGGCCGGGACACCGCCCAGCGCCTCGAACGCGGCCCGATGGCCTTCCAGGAACCCCTGCTGGGAGCCGGTGGCGTAGAGGCGGTGGACGGCCTTGCCGCTGTAGGACATCCGCAGCGTGAACAGCACGCACTTCACCCGCTCGCCCGCCAGGTCCAGCCACACGTCCGCGAAGTCGACGTCCGGCGCCTGTTATGACGGTGTGTCGGTCTGGTTGGGCGGTGGTCTTTTCGTGCGTCGGCCCGCTGGACCTCAGGCAGGCGGCGGCGATATCCACGAGCAGGGTCTGGAACCGGGTGGGGCGCACGTGTCTCCTCTGTACTGCCGCACGGCACCGCGCCGTCCGGCGCCGCTCAACGTACCGTCGCGTTCGCGCGCTCCAGTGGCCAGCGCGGCCGGTCACTGCCCCGGGCGGCCCTGCTGTGGTGTCCGGTGGCGTGGCGAATCGTTCTTGCTGCAGTGGCGGTCGTCCGGACCGCCGGTCAGGTGAGGAATGCGTTTCCGATGTCGCAGCCTGTTCGTGTCGTGTTCCGCTCCGCCCGGCGCACTGCGCCGGTCTTCGGCGAGGGGCTGCGCGTAGCCCTGTACCAGGGCCAGGGCCAGGTCGGCAGCCCTCAGGCGGTAGAGCGGAACCTAAAACGCCTGGTCGAGGTGACGGCGCTGGCGGCGGACTACGGGTGCCAGGTGGTGGTGTTCCCGGAGAAGTACACGACCGGCTACGCCATCGGCCCCCAGGAGTGCCGCGAGCTGGCCGAGCACCGCGAGGGCCCCTCGGTCGAGCGCGCCCGGCTGGCGGCCAAGGAGAACGCCCTGGCCGTGGTCCTGCCCTATCCCGAACGCGACGGGACCGATTTCTACGACTCGATCAGCGTGATCACGGCGGATGGCCTGGTAGCGGCGAACTACCGCAAGACCCACCTGTACGGGGCCGCCGAGCGGCGCAACTACTCCTTCGGCCAGGACCTACCGCCTGTGGTCACCATGAACGGCATCGAGGTGGGCGTACTCAACTGCTACGAGTGCGAGTTCCCACCGCTCTACCAATACCTCGCCGGACAGGGCGCGCAGGTCGTCCTCGGACCCACCGCGGCCGACGGGCACTTCCGCCTGGCCGACGGCACCATGAGCCAGGTCCCCTACCAGGACGCCACCCGCCACATCATCCCGGCCATGGCCAGCATCTGGCGCCTGTTCATCGCCTACGCCAACCGCCGCGGCTGGGAACAAGTCCCCGCCGGCGCCTGGCAGTACCAAGGAAACTCCGGCATCTGGGCCCCCGACGGCGAACCACTGATCGCCGCCACCGCCGAAGACCGCCAGTACGACTGCCTGCTGATCGCCGACTGCCTCCCCGCAGCGGTGCCCCCCTTCAGCCCCGAAGGCCACCACCCCACCGACAACCGCCTCGCACTCAACCCCACCCTGCGACCCGCCCACTGAGACCACCCACCAGCACCGCAGAGCTGGCAACATCCAGACCCACAGCCACCCGCGCCACACAGCGCGACCACAGGCGGCCAAACATCTCCCCACCCGCTGACCTCCAGCGGGGAAATCCAACCCGCCTGGCCACTATCTACCCTGCGGAGTGAAGTGCGCCTGGAGGCGATTGCCGCTGCGGCCATCGCCTCGTTGACCACGCTGTGACAGTGCCTCAGCAAGCGGCGGGCGTCCCGACCGGTCGGCGTCGCAGAACTGCCCCCGGAGGCAGCGAATCGGCTCTGCCAGCCGACGACACCCGATCTTCACCGCGCTGGCGAACCAGTGGCGGCACGAGGGCCACATGCTCCCGGGGCAACACGACCGGGTGTGGTCCCTCCTCGTCGCGTCTCCCGCTGGTCGGGGTGTGGTGCCGTGGGGGTGTGCCCGAAGTACGGCCCACCCTGCGCGCCGAGCGGACCTGGTGCATGGGCCCCTCCTGCCTGGAGGCCTGGGCCTACGACCGGATGGGCACCCCCTGCCTGGAGCCGGCCACCCACACCGTCCAGGCCGACGGCAGCGGCGGCCGCGGCCGGTACATCGTCTGCGACGGCCGCGCCCGCGCCGCCCGGATCCACATCGTCGGCAGCCGGATCGTCTCCCAGCATCGCGTAACGCGGCCGCGCCTGAGTCCTCTACGGCAGTCCGCCGGCTCGCGCACAGCCTCGCGGGGCTGCTGCTGCCGCGGGACCGCAACAAGACGCTGACCGCCGTGGCCCGGCGACAAGTGAACGTGCTGTGGGCCCTCATCCGTGACAGGCGGTGCTACCAAGACCAACTATCCGTCACAGTTGTTGCTTGACAACACTAATAGGAGGTGACCCCTCGTTCAGTTGCCGAGCAGTGCTTCCTTCCGCGGTACCGTCGACGATCTCGCTGGCTAGCCGGCATCTTTCGGCGTGGGTGCCGTCGCCGAAGGCGGCGGACGCCTCGTTGACCGTTACGTGCCAGCGTTCCGCGAGGATGCCTGTGGCCTGTTCCAGAGCGATGTGCTCGTTGAGCTGCTTCCGGAGTCGGTCCTGCTCGGCTCGGCCGGCCTTCAGGGCGCGCTGCAGGCTGGCGATGGTCGCCTCGGCGGCCAACGCCTGCCCACCGGGCAGGTCGGGGCCTGTTGGAAATGTGAAAGCCGCGGGTCGGCCCCATTTGTGGCTCGCTTCGGCATCGGTGATCCCCCATGCCTGGCCCAGTTCTACATCACTTGCGCCCTCGTGGCGGGCGTCGCTGGCCGTGTTGTCGGCCGCGCATTCCACCGCGGCGGCAAGCTCGCTCAACGCCTCAAGATAGGCCATCGGACTTGAGCGGTACGGCAGCACGGGGTTCCTCTGTGTGCCGCTGCCACGGTCTTCAGTAAGTTGGCCCCCCAGCCCCTGGGCAAGATTACAGACGTCGGCGAACAGCTTGTCCCGCTCTGCTGCGGTGGGTGCACGGAGCGGTCGCGAATGAGCTACATCCGCCCGGAGGAATGGGTTCACGGTTGCTCCCCGAGTGCGGGTGCCGACCGGGGGTCGACATGGGCGCGGCGTCGGGGGCTGGGACACCAGGACCTTCAGGCTACTGCGTTTCGTCCGGCGAGGGGCCGCTGTGCATCCGGTGGCCGCTGCCCAGGCCGGCTGATGGTGCTTCAGGTGGTCCCAGCCCGGGGCTCGCTTGGCCGACAGCTTCAGCAAGCCGCCGCCGGTCAGCTGCGGCCCCCGCGAGCGGGCCCCAGCCGATGACGCCATGCACCAGCTGCTCCAACAGATCCGCTGACACCTCAGCCACCGAGCCTCGGCCGCCTCAAGGGAGACGATCGCGTCGCTCATCAGATGCCTTCCTGCCCCGGGGATGAGGCGAGCAAGACACAGCCCGCTTCACCGTGGAATCTGGTCGGTGGCGATCTGTCCGGCGATGATCTGGCGGCCGAGGTCGGCCAGGAGCAGATGCTGCGAGCGGGCGTAGCTGCGCAGCGCGGTGAAGGCCTCGTCTACCGGGCACTGCCAGCGCTCCGCGAGCAGGCCCTTGACCTGCTCCACTACGATCCTGCTGTTCAGCGCTTGCTGAAGTTGTACGCGTTCGAGCTGGCTCTGGTCCAGGGTGCGCTGCCGCACGATGGTGATGGTGGCGATATCGGCGATCGCCTGAGCGAGGATGACGTCTTCTTCGCTGATGGAACCTGTCCGTGTCTGGAACAGGTTCAGGGCGCCGATGACCCGGCGGTGCAGCCTCAGCGGGATGGCGTGGGTGACCTTGAAACCGGTATCGCGGGCGCTGGCAGCGAACAGCGGCCAGGCTTCGGTGACCGTAGGGCTGGTGAGGTCGATGTCGGTGCGCTGCTGCCCGGTGGTGTAGCACTCCACGCAGGGGCCCTGGGAGTGCTGCAGGGCGAACAGTTCCAGCAGGCGGGTGTTCTCGTCGGAGGCGGCGATCAGCTGCAGCTCGTCGTGCTGGTCGGCCAGCAGGACACCGGCCGCCGAGACGTTCAGAAGCCCAACGCAGTGCACCGACAGCCGGTGCAGGAGCTCGATCACGTCGAACTCGCCTGTCAGGGAGTCCGCGACCTCCACGAATGCCTCGGTTACGTGCTGCTCACGGGGCATGGCCATGGCAATCAGTCCTTGTCTGCGTGGGGAACGGGCCGGTCCCCGTCGTCGTCCAGGCGCAGCCGCCGGGCGACGATGTCTTGGGCGACCTCGGTCAGGGGGCGGCCGGTGGCGTAGGCGTGGGCGCGCAGCCTCATCATGGTCTGCGGTAGGGGCAGGCTGAGCTGGACGCTGAGCATGCCGGTGGCTTGATGGACCACCGCGCGGTGCAGGCTGTCCGTGGGCTGCAGGATCGCGGCGCCCCTCGTGTGCTGCGCGTCGCCGTGCAGGAACCGCGCGGTCAAGGTGGCGGCCAGGATCACGGCGTCATCGGCTTGTTGCTCGCTCAGCGGACCTGGGGTGCGGCGCACGGCGGTGAGCACACCCAGCGTCACAGCGCCGATTCCCAGTGGGAAGGCGAACACCGCCCGCACCGGTGACAGCGCCGACATCTCGGAGACCAGGGCGGACCATCGCTCGGGCGGGGTGACTCCCAGATCAGTGACCAGGATGATCCCACCGGTGCGGGCCGCATCGGGGCCCGGCCCTTGCCCGACGGTGAACTGCAGGTCCTCAAAGGTGCTGCTGAGATCGCCTGAGCACCACAGGACCTCGCTGACCTGGTTCCGGTCCAGGACGGACACTGCCAGACCGTCGACTCCCAAGATCACGACGCTCCCGGCCACAGCATCCATCCAGGGGTCTTTGTACAGGTCTTGCAGCAGCCCGGTCATCTGTTCACTCACCATCACCGACCACCGCGCAAACATACTGTTGAGACCGGACTGGCTCCCATGCTGCCCTCTCGCCTGATCGGCCCATGATCGCTGACCTGTAGCCTGCCCCCACCCTAGCGCCGAGGAAGCGTCGTGAGCGGCACGAAAGCTTCGCACAAGGTGGGCCCAGGCTTGTACGGAATCGTCACCGAAGCCCGGCACTCCGCAGAGTAGACCCGCGGCGGGCTTTGGTCTGCTCCCAGAGCATTGTGCGGCAGCACCGGCCGCTGGTGTCAGGACCGGCGGCGGGGCCCGCGCAGGGTAGACATGGGGGCGCGAGCGATGACGATGGTGTTGTGCTGCCGGGCTGTGTGATCTGTGCGGGCAGGAGATCCCGGGCGGGTCGGAGCTGTACGCCTTGGTGCCGGACTCCTCGGTCGTCCATGCCCACGACGCGCGGATGGACGGCCGGCGACTGGCGACGGCGTGTTCGCAGGACCATCGCAGTGAACTGGTGGAGCAGTACCGGCAGCGTCTGTTCGTTGCGGCCGAGCTGTGGGCGGGCAAGACCGCCCGGGTGATGGGCCGGCATCGCGGCGGGATCGGCGCGAAGGAGCTCGTCGCGTCCCACGGCTGGGCGGGACTGGCGCGGCTGAGGCGGGCGCAGTGTGCAGGCCTCGGCGAAGCGGGTGACCGCAGGCAGGCCACTGGCTGGGAAGGGCGGGGTGAACAGCGGCTCGCCAGGTACGGCGGCGATGCTGCGCAGGTACGCGGCGGCCAACAGGAAGGGGCGGGCCCAGGAGGGCACCGGGTGGGTCAGGCAGCCTTGCCGCAGCCGGCCCGGGTCGTGGAGGGTGATCGCGGTGGCTGCGGGGGTCAGGTCGCTCAGGTGGGCGGTGGCCAGTTGAGTGGTGGAGGCGGCGGTGAAGACCGCGGTGGCCAACTCGGCGGCCAGGTACGGGTGGGCGGTGGCCGCGTGGAGTCGGTGGGCGATCTCCTCGGCCACCGAAGCGCGCATCTGCGGCGGGTGGACGCCGCAGGCCCGGGGCGGTGGGCGCGGTGCAGCGGCAGCGCCGCTCACGGCCGTCGAGCGCGACCAGGGTCGTCAGCGCCGACAGAGGAAGCCAGCGCCCTGCGAGCGGCCGGTAGGGCGGCAGCTGGGACACGGAAGGCTCCTGCCCGCCGGGCAGCACGGCGCTGGCCTGCGCAAGGCGATAGCCGGCGGGGGCGAGCATCCGCTCCACCAGGGCCGGGACCATGCCGCAGTGGCACACCAGGGCCAGGCGCACGCCGGTGCGGGAGCGAAGATCGAGCAGGTCCTGAAGGCGGCGCCGGTCCAGCAGGCGGGCGCGCAGCACCGTCAGGTGGGTGGTGGCCATGGCGAGGATCCAGGCGGCGGCCAGTGCGGGAGAATCACTCCTCGTGGATTCCCTCCTCTCAAACCTGATGCCCCGTCACCACGCCGTCCCTTCCCGTCCCGTAAGGCTGCGTGCCCACCAGGAAGAGGCCCTGGCCGCGATCGTGCGGGGTCTGACGCCGCGGCCGGGGCAGTTGGCCCCGGGTGGTCTGCGGGTGACGGTGCAGATGGCCACGGGCACCGGGAAGAGTTACGTGGGCGCGTTCGCGGCGCAGCGGCTGGCGCCCCGCGGTGTGGTCTTGGTGGTGGTGCCGACCTTGAACCTGCTGACTCAGATGATCGGGTCGTGGCGGGTGGCGGGCCGGAGCGGGGAGATGCGGGCGGTGTGCTCGCTGGTCCAGGACGAGCTCCCTTCCGGGGTGCTGGCCTCCACCAACGGTCTGGTCGTCGGGAGCTGGATCTCCGAGGCGCGCAAGGGCCGGCGGCCCCTGACCCTGTTCGCCACCTACGCCTCGGTGAACGCCGTGGCGGAGGCCTGCTACTACTGGCCGAAAACCCAGGGTGAGGTGTTGGCGCCGCTGGACCTGATGGTCTGCGACGAGGCGCACCGCTCCTCTGGGAGCGTGGAGAAGCGCTGGACGGTGGTGCACGACCAGGCGGAGATCCCGGCCGCGCGCAGGTGCTACATGACCGCCACGCCGCGGATCTGGGCGCCGCCCGGCAAGGCCCTCAAGGCCTCCGCGGGCCGCGAGGGGGCGTACCAGCCGCTGCCGGAGGAGCTGGCGGTGTCGATGGACGACGTGCGGGTTTTCGGGCCGCAGGTGTTCTCGATGGGGCTGGCCGAGGCGGTGGAGAAGTCGCTGCTCGCCCCGTTCGAGGTGGTGGTGCTGGAGCTTCGAGATCCGCGCTCGGACCCGGGCAAGGCCGAGGTGCAGCCGGTGCCGTGGGGTGCGGGTGTGGGTGAGGCGGTGGACGGGAGTGAGGACGAGGTGCCGGCCGGGCAGCTCGCGGCGATGCAGGCGGGGCTGCTCAAGGTGGCTGCCGAGCGGGGGTTGGAGCGCACCATCACCTTCCACAACCGCACGTTGGAGGCCAGGTATTTCAGCGAGACGCTGAACCAGACGGCCGAGCGGCTTCACGGCCAGGATCCGGAGAAATACCCGGAGGAGGTCTGGGCGCAGTGGCTCTCCGGAGAGCACGGGATGGAATTCCGCGAGGAGGTCATCGGGGAGTTCGGGCTGGCCGAGGAGGACGACGGTCTGGCCTACCGGGTGATCTCCCAGTGCAAGATCCTCGGCGAAGGTGTCGATATCCCGAATGCAGATTCGGTTCTGATTCTCGGCCGTGGCAGCATGGTCGATATCGTCCAGGCCGTCGGCCGGGCCCTTCGGATCAAACCCGGCGAGAAGAAAACGGCGAGCCTTATCGTGCCCGTCTTCCTCAGGTCCGGGGAGAAGCCCGGGAACATTCTGGAGTCCGACTCGTACGGGCCGCTGGTGAAGGTGCTGACCGCGCTGCGCTCGCACGACGAACGCATGGTCGAAGCGCTGGCGGTGCCGCAGAAGAGCGGCCAGCGGACCACCGGACGCAGCGCTGAGGCGGCTTATGCTCCTGGTGAGGGGCATGGTGGCAGCGGCGTGGGTGCCGGTGGTGCGGGTGCCGGTGGTGCGGGGGCGTTCACGCTGCCGGTGCGGTTCGAGTCCGATCCCGGGGACGACGTCCTGGCGTTGTTCATCGCGTCGCGGGTTTTGAAGAGCGAGACGCAGCTGTGGCGTGAGGCGATCGGCCACGTACGGAACTGGTACAAGGAGCATGGGCACCTGGATGTGCCGTATGCGGTGCTTGTCGGGGAGATGGGGAATTACCCGTTGGGGCGGTGGTTGTCTGACCGCCGGGTGGAGAACGCGGCAGGTGAACTTGCGACGTGGAGGATGGCGCAGCTCGACGGGTTCGGCATGATCTGGTCCGTCTCCGACGCCCGGTTCGAGGCCGGCCTGTCCTGGGCGCTGGTGTGGGCGAAGGACCACGGCGGGAGCTTGGCGGCACCGGCCAGGGCCTCTGTCGGCGGGTACTCCATCGGCACCTGGCTGGCCGAGCTCCGGGCTGCGGCGCAGGTCCCGGACGGGGAGGCGGGGGCGCTGGCGGCGGGGCGGCGACGCCTGCTGGAGGAGATCGACCCGTGGTGGTGCCCGGTGTGGCCGGTCACCTGGCAGCGCGCCTACGCGGCCGCCAGGTCGTGGTGGCTGGAGTCCGACGGCCACGTCGACTGGGCGCAGCTGCCCGAGGCGACGGTGTTCGAGGGCGAACAGCTCGGCCGGTGGGTCCAAGCGCAGCGGGCCGGCCACCCCGGCCTGGAGGCCGAGCAGCAGGAACTGCTGGCGGCGATCGGCATCGACGCCGACCCCGAACTGGTCGCCGCGAAGGCCGCGGCCGAGGCGAAGCCGAAGGTGTCACAGACCGACCGGTTCCAGCAGGGCATCACGGCGCTGCGCCTGTTCGTGGAACGGGAGCAGCACGCGGGCGTGCGCCGGCCTCACAAGGAACCGCTGGAGACCATCACGACCGGGCCCGGCGGAGAGGCGTCCGTCGAGCTGGTCGAGTTCCCCCTCGGGGTCTGGCTCAACAACTCCAAAGCCCGCCGCGCCAAGCTGACGCCCGATCAACTCGCACAACTCGCCGCACACGGCATCGAGTGGGCGGTGGCAGCCGGGTAGGAATCGAACAAGAGCGCGTGGATTGAAGCGCCCTTGTTTGATTTTCAGCCGGTTGGGGCGAGGCGGCTGAAGGCCCATCGGAGGACTCTTGGTCGACGCGGGCGCGGCCGGTGCGTTGGAGGGCTGTGTGGGCGGTCAGGCGGGCCCAGTTGCGGGCATCGTGGGAGTGGAAGAACCAGCCACCGTGCTCCCCCTGCGTCGGTGGGATCCGCCCCGACGCCGAGGTCCTCCTGGACCCTGCTGGCCAGGAGCTGATGGTCGCGGTGTGCCGCACTGACCGGCGCAGCCTGGAGCGGGCCCTGCCCGCTCGGCCGGCCGGCCGGGCCAGAGGCACTCGCTGGAGTGTCGTCGGGCGGGCGGTCTCAGGGTCGGTGGCAGGTGGGTGGGGCGGTGCACGGTCCGGTCGCGTACGCGTGCCGGCTGTGCACGGCTGGGCGCAGTGGTCGGGATGTGGCTGCCACGCGGTACCGCAAGAGGCGGCAGCGGGTCTGCGCGCGGCACAGGCGGTGACTGTCGGGCGCGGGGGATGGCCACGGCCTGGAGCACCTCGGCATCGCCGGCTGCCCGGAGATCGCGGTGGCGCGGTGGCGGTGGCCGGTGATGGCCGCGCGGGCGGTGACGGTGGCGGTGGAGCCGTCGGCGGTGTTCTCGGTGGCGTGAGCGGCCCACGGGAACATGCGGGCTTTCGGTGGGGTCTGAGATGTGGTCCGGTTCTGTGCCCTTCAGGTTATTCACTGGATCCGGCCGGCTGGGGAGCCTTGAAGGAGCCCCGGGCGCGATGTGCCATGGCTGCGGTCAGGGGTTTCGATGACAGCGTGAGGGGTGATTGGCCGATGAAAGAGCAGCTCGAGGTCTACCTGGAGGTGTTCCGTCATCTCCTGGAACGTATCAAGGACGAGAGTGATCCGCGGGCGCTCTCCGCGGACGCGCGAAACGAGCTGAACACAAGATTCGCGGCGCTGGTGTTCGACGACTTCGAGGACTGGCCCGACCTCAGCCCCGAGGTCGCCAAGCGGGCGCTGGCCGAGTGGGTCCCCCAGGAAGGCGGCGAAGAGGGCCAGAGACAGCTCGCGTTGTGGGACGCGCTGCTGCGCTGGTACCAGGGGTCCGGGCCGGACCACGCCGAAGGACTGGACGCCGCCTACAGAGACCTGGGGCTGTTGGTGGACCTGTGGCAGCAAGGCGAGGCCGCCCATCCCGAGGGCATCCTGAACCCCGGCTTCGCGCTGGGCCACCCCGAGGGGACCCGGTTCTACCGGTGGGACGCGCGGCGCAAGCAGTACCTGTACGCCGCGACAGCGAACGCCCACGAGTGGCTGACCTGGGAAGACCACTTCGCCGCCGACCAACTCAAAGCCACAACTGCGGGAAGCGCCCTGCGCGGCCTGCCCAACGAGGGGACCACCGTCCCCGGCACCGAGTTCTACGCTCACCACAATGGCGGATACGTCTACAACAGTCAGCCCGACGGCACCGGCGAAGGCGGCTGGCAGCCCTACATGTACTGGCAGACCCGCTCCCGAGCCTTCATCGAGAAGGTCACCATGCGGTACCTCAAATCCCCCGAGATCCCGGACTACCTGAGGAAGGACCCGCAGCAGCTCGCCCGGCTGATCCGCGATTCCTTCGTCACGATGACCGCCGGAGAAGCAGCGCCTGGAGCACACTCATGAGCCAGCAGGACACCGGCGGCACGGACCCTATCGTCCCCGGCGCGGCCCGAATCAACGCACTCATCACCCGCGACTACACCATTACCACAGGACGAATCGTCCCGGCGGCCGCCAGTGGCAGACGTCGGCAGCGCGAGGACACGGAGGAGAAGCAGGGCACCGACCCAAGCGCGACCACCCAGGCGACGCAACGCCGGCGACGCGAGGGAACCGGCACTGCAACAACCACCGACCCGCCGACTGCCCCTGCCCCTGCCCCTGCCCCTGCCCCTGCCCCTGCCCCTGCCCCTGCCCCTGCCCCTGCCCCTGCCAGCGTTCCGGCTGCGGCCACCCAGAAACCTCACATGGAAGAAAAGAAAATCACAAAGGCCCCCACGGCGAAGTACAGAATCGTGACGGAGTCCGAGTTTGCTCTGCATTTCAGCGAGGGCGAAAAAGGAATCTTTGTCTACGCAACCGGCAGGATTGCAGGGTGGGACGATGAATCCGGAAGGTGGATTTATGTCGACCGCGATCAGGAGCCGGCGGTTATTGGGGATCCTTTTGAGTACAGGGAGCAGGACTACTATAACTTTGAGAGCGGGCTGGACGTGAGACTGGTTCCAATCGATAAAATTTCCACAATAGACGCCCATGGCAATAGCATCGGAGAAGTCGAGAGTGCAAAAATGGGGAGACTTGAGTTTGGAATGACATATGGTGAAACTATTCCACCGATCCGCGTCGAGGGATCTCGGCTGGGCGGGTACGAGTACATGCTCGTTGATGGCAGGAATCGGATCCAGGCTTCAATTAATCGAAAATTCAAGAGAATTCCAGTAACTCGGACTGACCTGTAACTTGCGCTCGCAGTCGCGCCGAACCCGCCCCAGGGCTCCTGCAAGGTCTGATTTCTATTGACCCGAAACGATAGGGTCCCGGATTCGTTGATCCGGGCGGGGGGGAAGTCCTGGTACACGCGGACACGATCTTCTGGACCTTCCAGGAGTTCTTGCGCCGCTGCAGTGGCAGCGGCTGCCTCACTCGGTCCGGCCGTTCGCCCGCACCGAGGCCGGGGAGCTGGTCAAGGCACCCTGAGCTCTTTCAAGTACCGCCCGGCAGAGTGAGGCAGTGACCGTCGTTGGTGGTCGTCCTGACCAGCGTGACCGTTTGTTCGCGGGCGCTGGTTGCCACCACGCCCCCGTCACCCGATCCGTGAGCCCATTGAAAAAGCTCCCTGGCAGCCGACCGACGCCTTGGGCCGCTACCTCATCGCCTGGCGCGGAATCCCGCTGGCCGAGTAGCCACCCGTGTCCCGTCTCCGCCGGACGTTGAGGAGGCCGCCACCCTGCGGCACTTGTACGTCGGCCCTCTCCGGGTGACAGTCGTGCCGCTCTCCTAGGTGAGGAAGAGTATCCGCAGGAGGCTCTCGGCGCTCATCGGCAGGGGCCGTACGCCCGTGATGTCGCCCTGGCCGGTGTGCTTGACGCCCTGCGCCCTGCCTCGAAGGACCCCGTACGCACCCACCAGGCTGTCGGCCAGGCCAGCCACCAGCTTGGCCTCGTCCTTGTGGACTGTCCTCACTAGCCTCGGGCTTTCATGAGGCCAGCTGTCCGACGGGTGGTCAGGAAAGCAGAAAGGGCCTCTGACCAGCGAGAATGAGGATTGTCTAGGTCCCTGTTCCCGCCCCGGTCGGAGGCACTTTCCAGGTGAGTAAGCGTACCGGGTCGTATCCGCGTGTTCGCGTCGAGGGCGGTGGCCGCGGGGTGGTCTCGCAGTCCGGCGCCGTGCTGCTGGTCGAGACCGCCCGCAAGGCAGGGTTGGACGCGGCGATATCGACGGCGCTGGTGCCGTGGCGCAAGGCTCGGGCCGTCCATGACCCGGGCAAGGTCCTGCTGGATGTCGCGCTCGCTGTGGCCCTTGGCGGGGACTGCCTGGCTGATGTCGCGATGCTGCGGGCCGAGCCCGCCGTGTTCGGCCCGGTGGCCTCCGACCCGACCGTCTCGCGCCTGGTCGACACCCTCGCCGCGGCCGGGCCCCGTGCACTGGGGGCGATCCGGCGGGCGCGGGCCGAAGTCCGCGAGCGGGCCTGGCGGTTGGCCGGCGAGGCGGCCCCGCACGTGGGCGGCGAGGTGGTCGTGGACATCGACGGTGTGCTGGTCCTCGCGCACTCCGAGAAGCAGGACGCGGCCAAGACCTGGAAGAAGACGTTCGGGCACCACCCGCTGTTCGCGTTCGTCGACCACGGCCGCGAGGGGTCCGGGGAACCGGTGGCGGGCCTGCTGAGGCCGGGGAACGCCGGCAGCAACACGGCCGCCGACCACATCGAAGCGGCCCGGACGGCACTGGCCCAGCTACCGAAGAAGTACCGGCGCGGACGCCGAACCCTGATCCGCACCGACTCCGCCGGCGGCACCCACGACTTCCTGAACTGGCTCACCACACGCGGCCGGTGGCTGTCCTACTCGGTGGGGATGACCATCACCGGCGGCATCCACCAGGCCGTGCTGAAGATCCCGGCCTCTGCCTGGACCCCCGCAGTCGAACCCGGCGGAGAGATCCGCGACGGCGCCTGGGTCGCCGAACTCGCCGGCGACGTCCTCAAAGGCTGGCCGAAGGGGATGCGGCTCATCGTCCGCAAGGAACGGCCCCACCCCGGAGCCCAGTTGCGCTTCACCGACGCCGACGGCATGCGCCTGACCTGCTTCGCCACCAACTCCACCGGCACCCCGATCGCCCGGCTGGAGCTGCGGCACCGCCAGCGGGCCCGCGCTGAGGACCGCATCCGCGCCGCCCGCGACACCGGACTGCGCAACCTGCCCCTCCACCAGGCCACCCAGAACCAGATCTGGCTGGAGATCGTCCAGCTCGCACTCGACCTGCTCGCCTGGATGCCCATGCTCGCCCTGACCGGCACCGCCCGCCGATGGGAACCCAAACGCATGCGGCTGCGGCTGTTCTCCGCCGCCGCCCAGCTCGTCACCACCGGCCGCCGCCGCTACCTCCGCCTGGCCCGCCACTGGCCCTGGACCGACACGATCACCAGTGCCTTCGAGCGCCTGCACGCCCTGCCGGACCCCGGCTGACCAGCGACATCACCCCATCCCGACGAACACCAGACAACATCCGGAACCGTGGAACCCGGCGCCCAACCGACGCGCCAGTCGGGCCCTCGGTATTTCTATAGGCAGAAGACCCAGCCCGGACAAGCAGAAACGGCCCGCCAGCCGAGCTGACGAGCCGTCATGCAAGATCGAGGCTAGCCGTTGCTATATCGAGCTTGGTGATCGTGAGTTCGATCCTGCTGACTCGGTCGGGTGATCTTCTGGTCGGCAGGCATGGAAGGGGGGCCTCCCGTACAGCTCGTGGGTATCGAGTCCAGCCGAGCAACAGGAGGCCCCTGGTGCCGCAGTTTTCCGTGTCCGTGCCGTTGCCGTCCAACTCCGCACCCCTGTCGTGTGATTGTCTCGCTCATTGGTTCGGGAATGCCGGGGATCGACCGCACAGGCGTCCGAGGTACCCCTCGGACATGAGCGACGCGGAGTGGGCGGTCGTGCGCGACGCGATGCCGGTGCCCGCCTGGCTGGAGGGCCGCGGCGGGCAGCCGGAGGGCTACTGCCACCGACAACTGGTCGACGCCGTGCGCTACCTGGTCGCGGGCGGCATCGCCTGGCGGGCGGTGCCCGCGGACTTCCCCGCGTGGGACCGCGTCTACGCCTTCTTCCGGCGCTGGCGCGACAAGGGCCTGGTCGCCGAGTTCCACGACCGGCTGCGCGACCGGGTCCGCCGGGCCGCGGGCCGCGATCCGGAGCCGACCGCCGGGATCATCGACTCCCAATCGGTGAAAGGGGCCGCGTCGGTGCCGGCTGCCAGCCGGGGGTTCGACGGCGGGAAGAAGGTGAACGGCCGCAAGAGGCACATCGTGGTGGACACCCTCGGGCTGCTGCTGGTCGTGATGGTCACCGCTGCCTGCGTCACCGACCGCGAGGCTGGCGGCACGCTGCTGGAGCGGCTGCGCGAGCGGCACTGGCGCATCACGCTGGTCTGGGCCGACGGCGGCTACACCGGACGCCTGGTCGAGCTCGCCCGCGATGTCCTGCGGATCGCGCTGACGGTGGTCAGACGTACCGACGACGCCACGGGCTTCGTGGTGCTGCCGAAAAGGTGGCTGGTGGAACGGACGTTCGCGTGGCTGATGCACTCACGCCGCCTGGCCCGCGACTACGAGACCCGCACCGACACCTCCGAGGCGATGATCCGGTGGTCGATGAGCATGGTCATGAGCCGCCGACTCGCCCGGCGGGCAGACTGAACATCCCCGGGCGTTCCTCGACCAGCCAGCCCCGCACGGCCAGGCGCTTCACCTTCGACCGCACTCCCTCCACCTTCGCCGCGACCACCTCCAGACCCAGGGCCGCCGCGAGCTGCCGACAGTCCATCGCCTCCCCGCCCCGATCGGCCAGGACCGCCACGAGCCGCTGGTAGTCCGGCGCCAACGAGTCGGGAGCGAGCCCTTCCCTCCAGACGGGAACCACCGATCCGGGCACCGCCCCGGCGACCCGCGCAGGCCGTTCACCGGCCACCCCGGCCGGCGGCACCTCCTCGCCCGCGGGAGGGTCCGCCAGGACTTCGGCCACCGTCTGACGCGCGATCACGAACCGCTCCCACGTGGCCTCCGCCTCCCGCAGCTCGGCCTGCAGAACCTCCACCCGCTGCCGAGCAGCACGCTCGCGCTCCTCCAACAGCCCCATCACCGACGGCACCCGGCACCTCCACCGAAGAGACGACACGACACCCCGTCCCTGCCACCAAGACGCCGGCACTATGCCTGACCAGCGGAAACACACCCGTCACTCTCGGAAAGACAACGCCTTCTCAGGACAAAGCGAATCCGCAGGGTGTGCGACGGCTGCTTCTGGTGGTCGGGCCAGAGCCCGCGGTCAAGCCCCGCCCCGGAGAACCAGGCGCTGACTTCCTCGTTCGGTGCCGCCTTGCGCAGGGTTCGGTCCAGAGCTTCGATGATGCACTGGACTGCCTTGTCGACAGCCGCCGGGCCGCGCCGCTGAACGTCGTCCCAGGCCCCGTCCAGAAGTTCGGGAACTGTGGGGTCGAAAACGCGCAGCCGGGCGTAGAGCTCGTCCACGACCTCCAGTCTGCCACGCTGCCAGGGCGCGAGGATCTGCTCCTCCACGACGACCAGGTCGCTCTCTTCGTCCCGGGTGGTGACCACTTCGGCGGCCACCATGCCGAGCGACGTCCGACCGGATACCAGCGCAGTGTCCGCCTGGCTGGTGGTGACGCCGGTGGGAAGGTCCAGGACGTAGTTCCGCCAGTGGCCTACGGGCTCGGCGCTGAGGTCGGGCAGCTCGGGAACCGCCTGGTGGGTGAAGTGTTCGGTGAGCTCGATGTGCAGTCGGCCGAGATCAGAGAGTTCCGCGAGCGCCGCCCGGAAGGCGGACGTGGTGGGGATGTCGATCGATCTGGCGGATGAAGGACTCCACCTGGATCGACGTCCAGTAGCTGCTCTGTGGACCTGACACTACGCGTGCGATGTCGGCGAAGACCTTCTCCAGGCCAGTGGATTGGGGCACCGCAAGGCTGCTGATCTCCGGGAGCAACGCCCTGCGGGCCAGCTCTTCCAGCGGAACGGCCCATGACATCTGCTTCTTGGTGATCTCGTCCGTGATCCGGCGGATCGGCTCAAGTGCCTGAGACGTGAGGATGTCCAGCTGCCGACCAGCCCATTCCTCCTGCACCTTGGCGACGTCCGCCAGAACGCGGTCGAGCCCGGGCGACGGACCGGAACCGAAACGACCACCACGGCCACCAGCCCACCGCGCGCACAGGGCCTGGAGGCTGGAGCGGGCGGCTGCCCACGCCCGCACACAGCGCAGCACAGCCAGGCACCACGGCACACCACGGCCAGGCACGCTACTCCAGGACACCCCCGGCCGGCAGCCCGGCACGGGACCGCTCCCGCGGGAAGCCCCAGGGGCCGGCCGCCGGTCGGCCGCCGGTCCTGCCCTTGACAGGGCAGGACCGGGTCATCCACGGACCCGACCGCCCTGCCACACCCCCGCGGTACGCCCCCGACGGCGGGACCGGGCACCACCGCGACCAGGCTGGTGGCACAACAGCGCGGCGCGGCGACACCGGCGCGGCGATAACGGCGGGCTCAGCAGCATTCCAACGACACGTGTTCCAGCGACACCGGCACCGGGATGAGGCACAGCTGGCGACCTGACGTACCACCCAGCCGTCGACCCGTTTCCGGCGTGGGTGCTTGCCCCGGCCCCCGGACAGCCGTGAAGATCACTGTCCGGTGACAAGGAGCTGGACAGCACCCCCACCGGAGTGTCCGGGTGATGGCACACACACCACGCCACCACCCGGACACCACGGCCCCCGGGCCCCCGTCCGGGGGCCGCCCCACACACCAACCGTCCACGCGTGGCACGCCGCCCCACCACAGCCGCACCCCACACCGACACCGCCCGAGAGGGCACCCACGCCAGCCAGCCACACCACTACCCTCGGACATCACGGGGAAAGCCCCCTCCCCTGGGGGTCGGGAGGCGTGGCGGTGTCCACACCTCCCGACCCCCAGAACACAGAGCGCCTCCCCCACACTGTCCACCCACCCGGAGTAACACCCCCGCCACAGAACCCCGGAACAGCCCACCCCCAGGGAACACGGCTCAGCCTCACATTCGGTCCGGGTCTGTAAAAAGAACGGCTCTGCCGCACATCCGGTGGTGACGGAGTGTCAGGTAGGCCGGGCGGGTGTCGGTGAGCGGATCGTGGCAGGTCGCCGTGCTTCGGGCCTCCGCGTGACGTCACACCCCTCACGGGGCTCTCCACCTCGGAGGACCGCACGGCTTCCGGGGCCACCAGCCCCGGCCGTACGGCCCTCGACCTGGGACCATCACCTTCAGCAACGGCAGTTACGTCTCGTTACCACCGGATGCGCGACAGAGCCGTTGATTTTGACACTCCCAGGCAGGAATCCGTGCCCCTATGTCTGCCACCAAAGGATCGGATCCGAACAGCACGAGGTGTGACGCTCATACGATAAGCCCTTGGTCTGATAAAGAACTCCATGGAGACAGACATGGCAAACAGGCCACGTAGACCGGTTGGCAGCACTGACCTGCGGCGGGGGCACAACCCAATGGGGGCGCGCCGCGTACTCCTGCAGAGTCCATGGCAGGCGCCGTCACGTACTTGGAGGTTGCAATGCCGCTGGACAGGGTGAGGCTCGAACGGCTCGAAGCAGCACTTGCCCCGAGCGGGGTTGACGAACTCGACAGGCAACTCTTGCGGGCACTGATCGCGCAACGATACGGGCTCGGTTCTGACTGGCTCAATCAGGATGAGCTCCAGAGACAGAACGCCATCTGGGAAACGTCTTGGACCGAGGAGGAATATCGACAGTTCGGTGCGCTCCTGGACGCTGTACAGGGGTCTGCTGAGGACCGTGCGGCCAACGAACAGCAGCTACGCGAGTGGCTCGGTCGCATGCTCAGTAAGGTAGTGGTGTGCCGACCACACGAGCTCGGTATCGAGGGATGGAACGAACTGACGGTCGGTTTCGCAGCCACAACGCACTGGGCACGGTGGGATCCTAGTGAAAACATCCTGATGTTTCTCGAGAGCGGGCTGGAGAGGCCTTCCCTTGACGACCCCCGATGGGGCGACATCCCGCCGGCTCCTCCGATCGACCTGCCCGGGTATCCCGGCTGGTACTACCGCTGTAATGACCCCGAAGGTGTACGGAGCTTCGAATATCGGCAGGGTCTGGACGGGGCCTGGATCACTACCCCGCCGGGCACGCCCGCTATCACGGCCACTGTCCCTACCGGTATCCGGGTATCTCCCAGCGTAGAGCGGATACGGCACTTCGAAGAAGCGGTTCAGCCAGGGAAGAGAACCGCCAAGGAGAACACCTGGTGGTGGGGCTGGAAAATGGGCAAACCAACCTTCTACGACGCGGGTAGCAGCAGTGTGGAGCCCAGCGGGCAAGAGGACGGATGGCTGGATCGGCAAAGATTCTTGAGGGCCTGGGAAAGAAAGATGCCTGCTGTAGTACAGCCTGAGGCCCCCTTGTCATACGAGGCCTTGACAGAAGGACGTCTGCCAGAGGAAAGCGCTGCACTCGAAGAACTGTTCAAGGTGGTGCCCCAAGCAAGGAATATGACGGATGGCGAGCTTCGGGATCTATTGATGCAGAGTTTGAGAACAGACTGAAGACTGGAGGGCCTACAGATATGCCGCCCAAAAAAAAATCAAGCGGCGGAGACCCAGCCGCCGTCACGCCAGAAACAGTAGTAGAAGCCACAAAGAGGTTTCTCCGAGAAAATCCCAAAGCACGTGCAATCCTGACCAACTTTATAAAACCAGATCCCTCGGGCATGTCAGGGGGGCCGCCACGGATAGTCAGAGGTAAATCAGATTCTCAGGGCAGGGCGGGTAAGCCTGCGATGATCAGGCAGACGTCAGACTCGCCGGGCACGGTGCCGCCATCGATCGCCAGGCAGGCTTCCGGACCCCTAAGTGAACGCGGGAGGCCGAGACAAGAGACACGGAGTGGATCGGGTAAGCCATCGGCGGGCAGGCGGAATTCAACCCGCACAGACGCGAGCGGAAGTTCAACGCCGGCGACCGAAGCAAAGATGCCCGAGAAATTGGCCAGGCAAGTATCGGCCTCACCGACCCATCACGACCTAGGCTTCCTTGACTTTCTCTCCGACAGCACCGAGAGCAATGCGGATCTTCAAGCGAGACTGCAACGGGAGCGCAAAAAAGCAGAGAAAATGGAAGCGACAAGAGAGGAAGAAGAGGAAAAAGCCGCCGCAGTCAAAGAGGTCGAGGAAATAACTGAGGCCGATCTTTCTCCTGCCGAGAAGGCGATGATTGAAGCCGCTCTTTCATCCGCAAAGAAGGAGGCGATAAAAGCCCTGGCCACCTATCGAATGGCAGACGATAACAATCGTCATGGAGATCTGTGCAAGGAGTGGTTCGGAGAGAACTATGCGGCCCTCAGAAGGATTGCACAAACTTTTGAAAAGATGGGCAGCGTTCCGGATTCGTGCATAAAGAAATATGACAGCGGGGGAAATGAAAAGCTCACCAGTGGCGCTGCCGCCGGGAAAATATTCGCATACACCCAGAAGGATGGAAAATATCAAGGAATCTTTCTTGTCGATAAATTCTTCAAGCTCTCTCCGGAGGATCAGAAGTGGTGCATCCTGCACGAGATGGCGCACTGGGTCGACCGGTCAATACTAGACTGGCCTGCATCGAGTACTCCTGCCGACGTGCGGGATTGGGTGGCTGACCCCGCCCGAAAGAGTATCTCCGACCAGAATGCCTACTGCTATCAATACTTCGCTTCCAATGGAGTCTTTGTCAAAGGGGTTTGATCTTGCCATTTCGGGATGTTGTCACGTTGTTGGTGGCGGAGTGAATGATCTTCTGGCCATCGGGGTCCGGGCCTCGATTCGTCAGCGGTTGGTGCTCGGTGACTGTCTCGGCGGTTCGCCTGGAATGTCCTCGGTGCCGGTGAGGCGGGGCCGTCGCATGACGCTGCGGGTGCGCCGGATTCCACGGGGCCACAGTTGCTGGCCGAGCAGCCGGGCGCTCTGACGATCCTGGTCGACCGGATGAGCGGGTTGGAGTCCGAGCGGGTTCTGCTGCAGGACCTGGAGCCGGGGGCCGTGCCGGCCGACGTACTGGAGAAACTGCTCGCGGAGATTGGCGGCTGGCCGCTGCTGCTTCGGTTGGTCAACCGCCTGATCGTGCGAGCGGCCAGGATCGGAGTGGGCCGCCGCTGACGCTGCCCGTGCGGCGGCAGGTCGCCTGCAGGCCGTGGGCGGCAGGCTTTGGCACGTCCGGCTACCCTGTCCGGCCCCAGGCGGTGGTCAGCGGCGGGTGTGCCAGAGCCGCATGTCCGCTTCGAGGGCTCGGGCGTCGGGCCAGCGGTCGGGTGGCGGCTCTTGGGGGGCGCCGCCGTCCATGACGTTGACGAGGGCTTCGGCGACGGCAATGGGGTCGCCGATGACGGGTCCCGCGAGTGCGGTCGTGGCGGTGATCGCGCCGGGCCCTGTGCCGAGCGTCCATTCGTAGGACCAGCCGCGGATCGAGTGCCATCGCACGGTGAGGGAGCGGCGGTCGCTCGTCGGGCACCGGGCGCTGTGACTGCCTGGTGCCCATTCGAGGACGGCGGCCAGGACCGGATCGGCGCCGGGGCTTTCCTGTCCCTCCAGCCACCATACTCGGGGCGCGGCGCCGAGATCCTCCAGGCCGTTCACGAGCTCGGTGAGGTATCCACCGTGGGGCAGGCGCCCGCTCCCTGCCGGTAGCTCCGCCATCTTCACACCCTCCTTCGGATCGACGCCCGAACCGGGCGTGTCCTGCTGTACCGGAGCGGCCGTCCGGGCGGCCCGGTGAGGGCTCCGATCGGCCGGGCCGCATACCTGTGGACGGAACATACTGCCGTGCCGCTGCAGTTGGAGGGCCGATGCCCTGTCGAAGGGTCACTACGTGTCGCGGAAACGTTTTACCCACAGCCATTTAGGGTAATTTCGTCTGCTTTCCACAGGGCGGACCCGGCGGGGAGAATCCTCCGGGAGGCCGTGCCCCGGGCAACGCTTCGGGCCGACTCCGGTTCCTGATCGTATGACCCGCAGCATCGTGGAACGCGTGCGCGAGGTTGGAGAATTCTGGAGTACCGAGGGACCCACGTGCCGCCCATGTCGCTCACCGGCAGCGGCACGCGGCTCCGGGTTGTGCCGCAGTGCGGCACAACCGGTCGGCCCAGCATGTTTGAGGAGTGACCACACATGCCTTGCACCGCTACGAACTGCACCCGCACGGACCCTGTGACTGCGGCATGCAGCAGTTGCGGCGCGGGGATACACGGTGCCTGCCTCCTCAGGCGCGGCGCATCCTGCACCTCGTGCGGCGCGTCGTTCGGCCAGGTGACCGCTGTGGCCAAGCTGGCCGCCAGATTCGCCGAAAAGCATCCGCATCCCCTGCCGGTGACGGCAGTGGTCCCGAAGCCGTCGTCGGCTGAGCAGGAGGCGGCTGAGGAGGTTGAGTGGCGGACGATCGCCGGTGCGCTCGCCAGGACGGGCCCGGAGATGACGCGGATGGTGACGCGGGTGGATCCGAAGCCGGCGCCGGTCAGTGGGCGGGAGCCGGGCGTAGCCGCTGAGGAGGTTGAGTGGCGGACGCTCGCGGGCCCGGAGATGACGCGGGTGGATCCGAAGCCGGGGCCCGTCAGTAAGCGGGAGCCGGGCGTAGCCGCTGAGGAGGTTGAGTGGCGGACGCTCGCGGGCCCGGAGATGACGCGGGTGGCTCCGAAGCCGGGGCCCGTCAGTAAGCGGGATGTGGGTAGGCAGCCGAGTACAGTCCCGGCCCCGGGCGGAAGCGCGACCAGTCCGTCGGATGCGGACTATATGTTCGCCGATCCGGAGGACAGCCGGGTCGAGACCGAATCGTCCCTGCATGACGGCAGCTTCCGCAGCGGGACCCCTGGGGGGACGCCTGTGGGAACCCCCGGAGGCACGCCGCGCCACTCAGTGTGCGAGCCCCCTCCCCTGGAGGTCGACACCGACGCGCCGGAGGCCCATGACGTCCCCGGCCTTGCCCCCACCAACACACCGGTATCGGTCCACCGGAAGGGGAGCCTCCCGGAACTCAGCCACGACAAGATCCGGAGTACCGTCTCGGGCCTGTTGGGGCAGGTAACGAGCAAGGTCAATTACGATGCCATTGGCTTCTACAGCGCCGCGCACAACAAGCGGGTCCTGGCCGATGTCCTGGAGGGCCGGACCCCAGAAGATGGTGGAAAGACCGTGCAGTTCTGGCAGGTGCCCACGTTCGGATTCCTGTGGCTGATGGCCGAGTCGGCTGACGCCGTCGTCAAGCCGAAGTTCAGGGGAGAATTGGCGCACTCGGTGGGCCAGATCGAATTCTCGATCGTGCCGGTCAGCCTGGCCACACGAGCGGACATCACCTACAGCAGTGGTTACGCCCCCTCCGCACAGCTGGCGTTGGAGCAGGCCCTCTCCGCGTTGGCTCCAGACCGCTTCTCACCGCCCCGCCCCGTCTCTGCGGCCCGCCCCGTCTCTCCGGCCGGTAAGGAGCAGAAGATCTCGGCCAAGAGCGACCTCTCAGATTTCGCGAGCCGCTGTGTGGCGCAACGCGACCTGACCTCCGCCGCGAACCGCGTTGCGGTGCAGGCCGCCATCCAGGAACTGAAGAAGACCAAGGCCCCCGTGGAAGGGCTCGTCTACTGGATCTTCGGGAACCACGTGTGGTTCGGACGGGAGGACGACCTCCCGCCTCTCGTCCAGTTGGCCAAGACCGCCCGCATCACCTTGACGCGCGGGACCCTGACCGTGACCGTGACGACCGTCTTGTTCGCCAAGCGCGACACCCTGCTGTACTCCATGGAAGCGCTGAGCCCTGGGGAGCGCACAACCCTGAAATCCTGGGAGAAGCCACTGGGAGTCCAGATCCACAGCAGGAAATGACCGAAGACGGCACTGCCACATTCCCGCCGAGCGAGCCGGAGCACGGATGGGCCGCGCCGACCGCACCGGCGGAGGACTTCGCGTCGCCGGGCTCGTCCGCGATCAGCACCGCGTCGCCGTCGTCCAGCGCGGCAACCGCCCAGGCGGCGGCCGCGTCCAGCACCGCTTCGTCATCCCAGCTGGCGCGGGAGGCGCGGGCCGCTGTGGCCCATCACCTCGGCGGTCCAGCAGTTGACGTCCTCCAGCTCCATCAGCCGCCATCGGCGAGCCGGCGGCACGTCGATCGCGTCCCCAGCGGGGAAACCCGCTGGCCACAGTACCCACGGGGTCCTCGAAGAGCTCACGATGCCGGGCATGCGCTATCGTCGGCGCGGCACCCGCCGCGTACTGATGCTGAGTCACAACTCACCATGATCCTGGCGGCTGTCCTCATACCCGGAACCAGCCTCGACCTCGCTGACCAGCGGCGACACCCGTGAATGGGAGCCTGCCGTTGCTCACGGTACGTAATGACCGCTGTGGCGAGTCCCGGCCTGTGCCGCTGGCGGCCGCCTCGGAAAGCCCGGCCGAGCTTCAGGCGCCAGCGCCGCACGCTCTCGCACGACACGGTCACACTGCGCTCGGGCATCAGCTCCCCGATGCCGCAGAAGCTCAGCGGGAACCGGGAGTACAGCCACACAGGGCGAGATGACCTCCGCCGGGTACCGGTGATTGCCGTATCCGGGTCCAGGAGCAGACGCCGCGCTTGGTCAGCGACCAGTCAGCCCGGGTGAGCTACTTGACCACCTTCGACTAGCCTCGGCCTTTCACGGCGAGCACTGTCCGACGGGTGATCAGAAAAGAGAAAAGTGCTCCTGACCTGCAACGATGGGACTTGTCTAGGGTCCAGTCAGCTGCATGGAAAGAAGCACTTCTCAGGTGAACAGTATCGGGTCGTATCCGCGTGTTCGCGTCGAGGGCAACGGTCGCGGGGTGGTCTCGCAGTCCGGCGCCGTGCTGCTGGTCGAGACCGCCCGCAAGGCAGGGCTGGATGCGGCGATATCGACGGCGCTGGTGCCGTGGCGCAAGGCGCGTGCGGTCCATGATCCCGGCAAGATCCTGCTGGATGTCGCGCTCGCGGTGGCCCTTGGCGGGGACTGCCTGGCTGATGTCGCGATGCTGCGGGCCGAGCCCGCCGTGTTCGGCCCGGTGGCCTCCGACCCGACCGTCTCCCGTCTGGTCGACACCCTCGCCGCGGCCGGGCCCCGTGCACTGGGGGCGATCCGGCGGGCGCGGGCCGAAGTCCGCGAGCGGGCCTGGCGGTTGGCCGGCGAGGCGGCCCCGGACGCGGGCGGCGAGGTGACCGTGGACATCGACGGAGTGCTGGTCCTCGCGCACTCCGAAAAGCAGGACGCGGCCAAGACCTGGAAGAAGACGTTCGGCCACCATCCGCTGTTCGCGTTCGTCGACCACGGCCCGGACGGGTCCGGGGAGCCGGTCGCCGGGCTGCTGCGGCCGGGGAACGCCGGCAGCAACACGGCCGCAGACCACATCGAAGCGGCCCGGACGGCACTGGCCCAGCTACCGAAGAAGTACCGGCGCGGACGCCGCACCCTGATCCGCACCGACTCCGCCGGCGGCACCCACGACTTCCTCAACTGGCTCACCACACGCGGCCGATGGCTGTCCTACTCGGTCGGGATGACCATCACCGACGCCATCCACCAGGCGGTACTGAAGATCCCGGCCCCGGCCTGGACCCCGGCCCTCGAACCGGACGGGCAGGTCCGCGACGGCGCCTGGGTCGCCGAACTCGCCGGCGACGTCCTCAAGGGCTGGCCGAAGGGGATGCGGCTGATCGTCCGCAAGGAACGGCCGCACCCCGGAGCGCAGTTGCGCTTCACCGACGCCGACGGAATGCGGCTGACCTGCTTCGCCACCAACACCACCCACGCCCCGATCGCCCGCCTGGAGCTGCGGCACCGTCAGCGGGCCCGCGCCGAGGACCGCATCCGCGCCGCCCGCGACACCGGCCTGCGCAACCTGCCCCTCCACCGGTTCGCGCAGAACCAGATCTGGCTGGAGATCGTCCAGCTCGCACTCGACCTGCTCGCCTGGATGCCCATGCTCGCCCTGACCGGCACCGCCCGCCGCTGGGAACCCAAACGCCTACGGCTGCGGCTGTTCTCCGCCGCCGCCCAGCTCGTCACCACCGGCCGCCGCCGCTACCTCCGCCTCGCCCGCCACTGGCCCTGGACCGACGTGATCACAGGCGCGTTCGCCCGCCTGCACGCCCTGCCAGACCCCGACTGACCAGCAACAACGCCCCACCCCAACGAACACCAGACAACATCCGGAACCGTGGAACCCGGCGCCCACCCGACGCGACAGCCGGGTCACAAGCCTGCCCACCGGCGGAAACACCCCGCCCGGACAAGCAGAAACGGCCCGCCAGCCAAGCTGACGAACCGTCATGCAAGATCGAGGCTAGGGCATCTCACCCCCCTCGGTGTCGGTGCCGTCGAAGACGTGCTCGGCTCGGTGGCGGCCGCAGTCTCGGCCAACTCAGTGGTACTGCCGAACAAGGTCGGCCCGCCTTCGGGTACGTCGGCGGACGGCTGCGCAGCCGGGGTCGTGGACGGGCCGTCAGGACCACGCTCTGCCCGGGCCGACGCGATCGGGCCGCCCCGGCCTTGCTCCCGAGCGGAACCCTGCCGATGGTCCACGATCCGCTTCACACAAGGGCACAGACGTCGCCGGCCCATGGCTCGCGAGCGCCGCCCTGCTTAGCCTCGGGCTTTCATGAGGCCAGCTGTCCGACGAGTGGTCAGGAAAGCAGAAAGGGCCTCTGACCAGCGAGAATGAGGATTGTCTAGGTCCCTGTTCCCGCCCCGGTCGGAGGCACTTTCCAGGTGAGTAAGCGTAGCGGGTCGTATCCGCGTGTCCGCGTCGAGGGCGGTGGTCGCGGGGTGGTCTCGCAGTCCGGTGCCGTTCTGCTGGTCGAGACGGCCCGCAAGGTGGGGCTGGACGCGGCGATATCGGCGGCACTGGCGCCGTGGCGCAAAGCGCGCGCGGTCCATGACCCGGGCAAGATCCTGCTGGACGTCGCGCTCGCGGTGGCCCTGGGCGGGGACTGCCTGGCCGATGTCGCGATGCTGCGGGCCGAGCCCGCGGTGTTCGGACCGGTCGCTTCCGATCCGACCGTCTCGCGCCTGGTCGACACCCTCGCCGCGGCCGGACCCCGTGCCCTTGCGGCGATCCGCCGGGCACGGGCCGAAGTCCGCGGGCGGGTCTGGCGGTTGGCCGGCGAGGCGGCCCCGGACGCGGGCGGCGAGGTGGTCGTGGACATCGACGGAGTGCTGGTCCTGTCGCACTCCGAGAAGCAGGACGCGGCCAAGACCTGGAAGAAGACGTTCGGCCACCATCCGCTGTTCGCGTTCGTCGACCACGGCCCGGACGGGTCCGGGGAGCCGGTCGCCGGGCTGCTGCGGCCGGGGAACGCCGGCAGCAACACGGCCGCAGACCACATCGAAGCGGCCCGGACGGCACTGGCCCAGCTACCGAAGAAGTACCGGCGCGGACGCCGCACCCTGATCCGAACCGACTCCGCCGGCGGCACCCACGACTTCCTCAACTGGCTCACCGCACGCGGCCGATGGCTGTCCTACTCGGTCGGGATGACCATCACCGACGCCATCCACCAGGCGGTACTGAAGATCCCGGCCCCGGCCTGGACCCCGGCCCTCGAACCGGACGGGCAGGTCCGCGACGGCGCCTGGGTCGCCGAACTCGCCGGCGACGTCCTCAAGGGCTGGCCGAAGGGGATGCGGCTGATCGTCCGCAAGGAACGGCCGCACCCCGGAGCGCAGTTGCGCTTCACCGACGCCGACGGAATGCGGCTGACCTGCTTCGCCACCAACACCACCCACGCCCCGATCGCCCGCCTGGAGCTGCGGCACCGTCAGCGGGCCCGCGCCGAGGACCGCATCCGCGCCGCCCGCGACACCGGCCTGCGCAACCTGCCCCTCCACCGGTTCGCGCAGAACCAGGTCTGGCTGGAGATCGTCCAGCTCGCACTCGACCTGCTCGCCTGGATGCCCATGCTCGCCCTGACCGGCACCGCCCGCCGCTGGGAACCCAAACGCCTACGGCTGCGGCTGTTCTCCGCCGCCGCCCAGCTCGTCACCACCGGCCGCCGCCGCTACCTCCGCCTCGCCCGCCACTGGCCCTGGACCGACGTGATCACAGGCGCGTTCGCCCGCCTGCACGCCCTGCCAGACCCCGACTGACCAGCAACAACGCCCCACCCCAACGAACACCAGACAACATCCGGAACCGTGGAACCCGGCGCCCACCCGACGCGACAGCCGGGTCACAAGCCTGCCCACCGGCGGAAACACCCCGCCCGGACAAGCAGAAACGGCCCGCCAGCCAAGCTGACGAACCGTCATGCAAGATCGAGGTTAGCGTTGGTCTCACCCCGCGCGCAGGGAACGAGCCGGACCGCCGGAGGAGCCATGTACATCGACGATGCCCAGATCGAAAGCTTCGCCCGTGGAATCTGCTTGAGCGTCGACAACAACCTGGACCATCTGGAACCGCTCGGCGGAGACGGCCTGGGAACGTTCAACGATGCTGTCAGAGCGTACCGAGAATGCCGCCTGGGAAGCCCGGAATACTTCTTCAAGGCCTATTCCGAGGCCGTGCACAGATCCGGTATAATCGGCGACCGGAAAGCAACCGCCGACGAGATTCTGAAGCACGAGCTCGAGCATTTCTGGCGAAATTTCTCCGTCTACCTCCCTGACCTCCGGAGCATGGGAGAGCCCGGCTTCTACGAAACCTTCAAAGTGATGACAGCCATCGGTTCCCAGGGGGAATTCTACTTCCTTCAGCAACGCCGGGACCACGTGGAATCCCCTGCGGTGGTCGTCGGGGCACCGAATGCCCGGGGTTTCACCCTGCTGACCTCGATGGGCGAGGATATCCTCCCACTGATCGGATCCGCCTGGGGCCGGATGACCTTCACCCGCCGACGTGGCGCGCTGGTGCCCAATTCCCTGACCGTCGAGTACCTCGCCGGAGATACCTCGGCATGCGACCCGAGCGTCTTCCGGAACGCCCTGCGGGACGGCGGCAGCAGTACGACCCTGGTCGGTTTCGGAGGAGAGCCGGCATCCCCCGCCCGTGCGCGGGCGGGGGATGCCACGCCGCCCGAGGCCACGCCGTCGGCTCCGGCCAGGCGGGAGTCGAAGTCTGGCGCCGTACACCGCGAACCGCCCCGGACCGAGCGGGCAGCACCCGACATCCCACCCCTCGGCAAGAAGCAGGCTGCCCAGCAGGTCCCCCCACCATCAGATCTGGCGGGCCTCAAGGTCCTCGCCGCGCGGCACCGTGCGATCAAAGAATGGCAGCTGCCGAAGGACAAGAAACAGGCCGCGTCCGTCGAGGAGTGGATCGCCCTGCGAGAGAGCGCCTCGTCGCTCGACGGTGCTCTCGAACTGTACAGACGGGTCAAGACGGCCGGTGCCGCCCTGGCAGGCTCGGATTTGGAAGACACGGTCTCGGGCTACAAGTCGGACTTGATCGAAAGAATCCATTCCATGCTCGGCGAGAAAAGTACTGCCCAGTTTCCCGGGAAGGCCAGCCCCCTGGAACCAGGCGCCTTCCGCTACGCCTATCTCAGGCAACGGATCTTCCTCTTCAAGGACGCAGCCGCCCTCAGCCGGGAACGGGCAGACGCCTTGACCACCGCCGGAGGCTCCACTGGCGGTGCTTACGCGATCCCTGGGGAAGCCGCAGGGAAGACCGCCGTGCACCTCGTCGACGGAACCAGCGAGCGTCACATCGATCTGGCCGTCCGCAAGCTCGGAAACAGCAGCATCTCGTTCTTGAAGGGACGTCCGAGCAGGGCGAGCCTCGGGACCACGGCAGGGACGGCCAGCGTCGAGGTCGAGAGGGTGGCGGAGCACGAGTCCGTCAGCCACCCGGTCCTGGCAGAACCGACCCTTGTCGTGGGCTCGGATGAAAGATCTTTCGAAGTTGCCCGCCCCGGGCACTACATCCCACTGCGAGAACTGACCCCCGGCGAAGGAATATCAGAAGATCTGATCGCCCGCATAGCTATCGTGATGAACAGTGGACCGGCCACGATCGGCAACGCGGCGCGAGGGCTGCTCGATATACTCCCGAAGGACACCTGGGCAGCGGAATGGAAGCGCGAAGTCTTCGACGACCTCATCGGATACGGCCTGATCGAGAGCGGAGTATATCAGAAAACCCCGGACTGGAGCCGGCCGACGTACTACGTCTTCATGCCCTCAAAGCACTTCCGAGGGCATGAAGACGGCTCAGCCAGAAGCGTGTACCTCCTGAACCGTGTGAACCTCTCGAATGAGTTCCTGGAGGACTTGGGGAGACTCCGCTCCGAAACCATGGGGATCGGGAATCAGATCGGCGAACTGGTAGTCATGAAGAAACGCTTCGGAAGGAGGGAATTCCTCCTGAAGATGCCTTCCGCGGTGGGCCCCGTCGACCTCATCCGGACAGCTCTGGAGAAGACGTTCGGCATCACCGTCCGCTGAGCGGCACCCGGATCGGGTACAGGACAGCCGCCCCGGATGGTACCGGCCACGCGGGCTCCGTACCCCTCGACGACGCTTAGCCTCGATCTTGCATGACGGTTCGTCAGCTTGGCTGGCGGGCCGTTTCTGCTTGTCCGGGCGGGGTGTTTCCGCCGGTGGGCAGGCTTGTGACCCGGCTGTCGCGTCGGGTGGGCGCCGGGTTCCACAGCTCCGGAAGTGGTCGAGTGCTCGTCGGGGTGGGGCGTTATCGCTGGTCAGCCGGGGTCTGGCAGGGCGTGTAGGCGTGCGAACGCGCTGGTGATCGTGTCGGTCCAGGGCCAGTGGCGGGCCAGGCGGAGGTAGCGGCAGCGGCCGGTGGTGACGAGCTGGGCGGCGGCGGAGAACAGCCGCAGCCGTAGGCGTTTGGGTTCCCAGCGGCGGGCGGTGCCGGTCAGGGCGAGCATGGGCATCCAGGCGAGCAGGTCGAGTGCGAGCTGGACGATCTCCAGCCAGACCTGGTTCTGCGCGAACCGGTGGAGGGGCAGGTTGCGCAGTCCGGTGTCGCGGGCGGCGCGGATGCGGTCCTCAGCGCGGGCCCGCTGGCGGTGCCGCAGCTCCAGCCGGGCTATCGGGGCGTGGGTGGTGTTGGTGGCGAAGCAGGTCAGCCGCATGCCGTCGGCGTCGGTGAAGCGCAACTGCGCGCCGGGGTGCGGCCGTTCCTTGCGGACGATCAGCCGCATCCCCTTCGGCCAGCCTTTGAGGACATCGCCGGCGAGCTCGGCAACCCAGGCGCCGTCGCGGATCTCTCCGCCGGGTTCGACTGCGGGGGTCCAGGCAGAGGCCGGGATCTTCAGCACGGCCTGGTGGATGCCGCCGGTGATGGTCATCCCCACCGAGTAGGACAGCCACCGGCCGCGTGTGGTGAGCCAGTTCAGGAAGTCGTGGGTGCCGCCGGCGGAGTCGGTGCGGATCAGGGTTCGGCGTCCGCGCCGGTACTTCTTCGGTAGCTGGGCCAGTGCCGTCCGGGCCGCTTCGATGTGGTCTGCGGCCGTGTTGCTGCCGGCGTTCCCCGGCCGCAGCAGCCCGGCGACCGGCTCTCCAGACCCGCCTGGGCCGTGGTCGACGAACGCGAACAGTGGGTGGTGCCCGAACGTCTTCTTCCAGGTCTTGGCCGCGTCCTGCTTTTCGGAGTGCGCGAGGACCAGCACTCCGTCGATGTCCACGACCACCTCGCCGCCCGCGTCCGGGGCCGCCTCGCCGGCCAACCGCCAGGCCCGCTCGCGGACTTCGGCCCGCGCCCGCCGGATCGCCGCGAGTGCGCGGGGCCCGGCCGCGGCGAGGGTGTCGACCAGGCGCGAGACGGTCGGGTCGGAGGCCACCGGGCCGAACACGGCGGGCTCGGCCCGCAGCATCGCGACATCAGCCAGGCAGTCCCCGCCAAGGGCCACCGCGAGCGCGACGTCCAGCAGGACCTTGCCGGGATCATGGACGGCCCGAGCCTTGCGCCACGGCGCCAGTGCCGTCGATATCGCCGCATCTAGCCCTGTCTTGCGGGCGGTCTCGACCAGCAGCACGGCGCCGGACTGCGAGACCACCCCGCGGCCACCGCCCTCGACGCGGACACGCGGATACGACCCGATACTGTTCACCTGAGAAGTGCTTCTTTCCATGCAGCTGACTGGACCCTAGACAAGTCCCATCGTTGCAGGTCAGGAGCACTTTTCTCTTTTCTGATCACCCGTCGGACAGTGCTCGCCGTGAAAGGCCGAGGTTAGGCCGCCTCTACCTCAGCGGCCTACGGAACCCCCTGAGGTTCTCCGGAGGCCACCCACCACGAGGACTATGACCAGGCCGGACAGCGAACCGCTGCTGGAGTACTAGGCGATGATGGTCACTGCCTGCTCGTCGGAGGAGAAGACCCTGACGGCTACGTCAGTGCAGCTTTTATCCGGGTCTGCGTAGATCAGGAGCTGCCTCCCTCTGCTGCTCTCCCGGTATCCGGTCACGACGATCCAGTGTTCGCCCGCCTTGAGTCCCACCATGATGAGCCGGCCGTTCCCTATGTGCCCCTTGATCGCCTCGAAGGAAAGGGTTCCACCCACGGTGGCTTCGATTCCCGCAGCGAGCATCGGCGTGGTGAACACCGGATAACCCATTCTGTTCTCAGCGTCGTCCAGTCCCGCAGAGCCTTTCCCGCCGATTTGGCGCAGTCGCAGGTGAACGTCTTGGACGGTGACGCCGGTCGCACTCTTCTCGGCCTCTCGATAGTGGTGGATGTACCGGGCAGCCCACTCTATGGGGGAACCCGCACCTCCGGTTTCGATTTCCAGCACGCTGAGTATGTAGGCGTGCATCATGTCCGCTGCCTCGGTCTCCCGGAAGCCGTAGGATCGCGCGACCATGGCCGCCGCTGCCGCATAGCACAGCTGCCCGACCCGGCGAATATGGCAATCGGCGGACCATCGACCGGACCTGACCTCCGTCCATATCTCCCCCGGAACGGGGTGCTGCATGGTGGAATCGAAAACGACGTTCTCGTCGCCGACACGGGTTTGGCAGACTCCGCACTTTTCGCCAGGAGACAGGCAGCCCTTGTGATAAAAGGGGCCCAGCACGTGCTTGGGGTCGTAGCCGACGGGACATCGGACGACGGCTGCCGTACCTGTCCCGGCGAAGTCGAGGTCGGCCCCGCAGCCCAGGGCACACTGCGGGGGGTCACTAATGACGGTGCCCTGCCACAGGGCCGCGATCGCGGTGATGTCCGTTACATCTGGTGTGCGCATCGTCCGTCTGGTGGGGGCTGGGGACTGTGCGGTGGAGACCGACGTCTTCTTCTCCTTGGCGGCAGCCGAGACACTGATCCGTGTATGCCCGTCTCCGGCCCCTGCGGTGCTGCTGCCGGGTATGTCGAGCAGCACCGCCCCGACGACGGGGGAAGAGGCGCGGGCAGCAGCAGGCCGACGGGGCCGAGGGCCGGCTGAGGCCTGCACGGAATCAGCTGCCGGAGTCGGCGGCTCCGCACGGGGCCGACGAATTCCTCGGTGCTCCGATGTGGCAGCCGGGCCGGGAGAAGGTGCGCCTGGGAGCGGAGGAGGAGGCGTAGTGCTGACGTAAGCCCGGGCCAGGGTACGGACGTCCCCCGCCCGTCCTGCGGCAGGTACGAGGCGCCGACGGCCGGTGCCGGCCAAGGACAGGCCGCCCCTGCACAACGGGCAGGGAACGAACGGCGCTGTCGCACAGGCGCGGTGAAAATCGAGTTTGCAAGTCTCGCAGCGGCTGTAGACCGGGTCGGAGGCCGGTTCTCCGCCCTGGGTGCAGCCCCGGCCGTCAAGTCCACACGGCATGACCACCTCCATTGGTCCTCGTGGTTACCCCAAAGGCCTCGCACCGGCCCGTCGCACCGACTCGGGAACGACGCGGCCCGGACCGCTATCTTCACCCCCCGCCCTCCACCCGCCGGTCTACTGCTGAGCCGTCCGTCAGGCAGACAACCCGGGCCGGACAGGCAGCGGTCCCCCCGGGCCGACTCAGTCGGCAGGGAAGAGGGGACGGTTCGCCCGGTGCCCGGTGGTGACGCTGCCGGTGTCGTGCTCCCTGATCATCCCTACCACGAGGGCAGCGCCCATGAAGGTCACCAGAGCGCACGCCAGTAGTGCGGTGTCGAGACCGGCGAGGAACCCCTGCCCGGCGGCTGCCATCCCGGCACCGCTGTTCGAAGCCGGGTTAACCCTTCGACCCACCATGCGCCGCACGCAGAGCTCTGCAAGGTCTGATTTTCCGACGTTCGCCCTGGTCGGCGGGGGATGTCGAGGAGGCCAAGGGGCTTGGCGAAGGCGCTTCTGGCCACTTCCTGAGCCGACTGCGGGACGCCGGTGACCCCAGCGATCCGGCTCGCGGTACTGGTGCCGCCGGCTGGATGGCTGCAAGTCTTGGTGGAGCGGTGGACGATGTTCACCACGACCGGACCCGAGAACTTCCGTCAGCGCGGCCGGGAAACTCACAGCCGCCACCATCCGCTCCTGGGAAGACCTGGGCGCGCTCACCAAAGCCGTCACCGCGTCCTTCCCGCGGGTTGGCATTCGCGCCATCGACCGCTGCCTCTCGCCTCTGGGCGGACGGCATGGCCGAACCACCCCGGACCGGCACCTGGGCGACGATGCCCTGGAACGCGCCTGCAAGAGCGCAGGCTGCGCCGTTCCCCGGCCCGCCCGTGGCACGGTGCCACGACGAACTGGTCACGACCAAAAGCCACGACGGAAGCCGGCGCAGGCCTGCGCCTCCTGATCAGGCCCGCTACGGAATCGGGTGAGAGCAAACCGGTAAAAACAGCGCCCACCCCAAGGCTCCGGTCCGCTCTGGCGAGACGGCTGTATCGGCTACCGCCTCGCCCTCGCCATCCCGCGCACCGCCCAAGCACTGGATCCGCCGGTGCGAGTACCGAATGCCGCTGTCTCCTGAACCGGAGCCAGCTCGCTGGGTGAGGGCGTGTCAGGTGGCCGGCAGGATCTTGCAGCTACTGGGAATGATCCCCAGCCATTGGAAGAACGGTGAGTTCGCGACGGTGGTGGGGCTGGCGGTCGTGCTCAGGGTCACGGACTGCTTTCCGAACTTGGTGCTGTCGCACTTGTACGTCGTGGCCTTCTGGGGTGGGGTTGGGGCCGCGTTCGCCGCTGTCGGGATAGCAACGAGGCCCGCAGTTGTGAGCATGCCAGTGCACAGGAGCGTCGCAAGAGCTCTTTTCATGATCGGTCCAGGAGGTGAGGGAGGACAGGTAGCCACAGTCTCCGCCAGTCGCGAGTCAGGAGCGAGCGAACTGCAGGTGCTCCGACCTTCTCTGCCCGAACGTCGGGAACCTCCGCCCGGGCGGCCCTCTTCCCGGAACCCACTGGACTCTCTGAACCGTTCCGACTTTCCTGCCGGTGGTTTGGCGGCCGATGACCAGTCGGCCACAGCTCGTGGGTCAGCGTAGTGTGCTGCCTCGTACTCGGTGGGGCTGATCATGCCCAGAGTGGAGTGCAGACGGGGCGGTTGTTGTACCAGTCCACCCACGCGGCGGTGGCGTACTCGACGTCGGAGACGGTTCTCCAGGGGCCGTCGTGGAAGACCTTGGTGCGGATGCACTCGGCCTTGTAGAGACCGTTGATCGTCTCCATCAGGGCGTTGACGCTCCTATAGTTGTCAACTCGCTGCGGAGGCCGTTCGCGGGGTGGGTCGGAGCAGGTGGTAGACCTCGCGGATGACGTGGCGTTTGAGGCATCGGATGATCTCGCGTTTGGTCTTGCCTTCGGCGCTGAGCTGGCGGTGGCCACCGTGGTTGATCCGGTGCCTGCCGCTGGTCATGCCGGAGCTGGTGGGCACGGGGGCGATGCCCGCGAGCTTGGCGAGAGTAGCCTCGGACTTGATCCGCTCGGGGTTGTCGCCGGTCACGACGAGGATCTCCGCGCCGCGGTCCACACCTGGCCCTCCACCCAGCCGTGCGTGGCCGGACCCTCGGCCAGATACGCGGCGAGTTTCTCCAGACACCGCAGTGACAGGCGGCACCGCGACCCGCCCGGGCCGCAGGAGGCCAGAGCCTGCACGCCGCCGTCCCGCCAACGCCCTCACCGTCCCCAACGACGAGACCACCGGCCAGATCAGCTACCAACCACCACAACCAGAATGACGGCCAGTCACACCCGCTGTCGAGTACGGTCCTGGTGCTCCTCAAAGCAGTACGTGGCGCTCTCAGGTGCACCGCCCCGGCTGAGACGCAGTTGCCAGCGATGGTCCTACCGCCAGCGCCAGTCCTCCGACCCGGAGCCCGTCACACCAGCGGTGGGACCCACGCTGGGTCCTCGCTTCCAAAATGGCCTTCCCCCGCCCGCAAACGGCCGCGCCCGACCCGACAACGGAAGACACCTCTGTGCCTTCCGCAGGGGCCAGCTCCAGGCAAGGCCCAGCAGGCCGCCCTCCCCGTTCGGCCAAGCGCAAATCCATCCCCACCACCTCCGTGCCGAAGTCAAGCGCCACTGGAGCAGCCTCCGCGGTCAGCGAGCGCAGAGAGAAGAAACAGCACCGGCCCCGGAACTGTTTGTGCTTCTACACGAGCACCGCACCAGGTAGTCGTTGATGCGGTTTGGGCAGGAGACCAGCGAGGACGGGCACAACCATGACCACCGCCACACCCACGGCAGCCCGCCATTTCTGCGGGGAATTGCGCGTCCGCTTCGACGGAATTGACCGGTGGGCTTGCGGGACCGCTGGGTAGGGCCTGGAGGCCCCTCTGGCGCCCCTCTCGGGGGGCAGGCCGCCCCAGTGGGGCCACGGGGAACACTGTCCGTGAGCTGAGGCTGGTTCCATTTCTCCGGGGAGCTCTGCGTGAGGTTCGACGAGATCGACCGGCGATCCTGCGAGACCGTGGGCTGACCACCACGGCTGGCATCGGCCAACCCAAAGGGGGATCGTCAAGCACGAACTCAAACAGATCCAGTACCGCCCGTACCTTGTCGACGGCTGCCTCGCCGGCACCAGGCTCACCTTGGACGGCTGACCGACATCACGAGTACAAGTTCAGTGCAGCGGCCCGCTCGAAGCCTTCCCGGTGTGGCACGAGACACAATGATGTGCCTCAGGCTATGAAACGTTCACCCGCCAGCGTTGACCATGCAGTCGCCCGGAGGCCTCCGGGCGACTGGACAGGGAGCTTCGCCTTGGATGCCGTAACGGCAGTGGGACCAGTATGGATCTGCGCACTCGCGCTCCTCGCCGTACTAGGTGACGCTTTCCTCCCCTTCATCCCGAGCGGCACGCTGGTGATCCTGGCGGTGCTCAACACCTCGGAGATGGAAGGTGCCCTGCTGCTGGCAGCCGGCGTGGCCGTGGCCTCCTTCCTCGGCGACCTGGTCCTGCTCAACCTGGTCCGGCGCGGCTCACCCTCCGTTCAACGCCGCCTCGACCACCGGCCCGAGCTGGCGGCCAGCGTCGCGCGGCTCCAGCAGTACCTGACGAGTCAGACCGGATGGGCCGCGGCCCTCCTGGTGATCGTCGCCCGCTTCGTCCCGGCGGGCCGGACCATCCTCGACCTCGCGGTTGGTAACTCCACCGACTCCAGCCGTCGATTCCTGCGGCTATCGGCGTTGGCGGCGCTGGTCTGGGCCAGCTATATCGTCAGCCTCGGCTGGCTGAACAGCCGCTGGTTCAACACCGACTGGCTGAGCCTCGTGGTCTCCTGCTTCGCTGCCACCGCGATAAGCACCACCGTCGTTCGCCTGGTCCGCCGTCGGCGACGTGAGCTCGCGCTCGCCGGACGATGAGGATCACTCACGGAACCGCCTGACGGGTGGTGCGGGTTGGGCTTTTCGGGGTGGTTGGAAGGTGTCTCCCACGAGCCGTGAACACCTTGAGCCTTTTCAGAGCGGCCACTGATTCCCAATGAGCTCGTTTCATCTTGAAGTTGCAGGTCACGGTGCTGGTGTGGTGCAGAGCTGGGGCGCTCAGGCTGGTCGGGAACCTGATCGTTAGCAGGAGATCGTCTGCCGTGTGGCCGGTTCGCCCGAACTCCGGAGTCGACTGCCGAGGCCTCCTACCCTCCGAGGAGGGTTCGGGCGGGAGGCATGCCGGTGGTGGACGTGTTGACGTGGGTGATGCAGCGTCGGCTGGTGCTGGCCGACCGCGCCGAGCGGCTGCGCAAGGAACTCGCCGAACTCGACGTCGAAGTCGCACGGTTGGAGGCAGCCGAGGTGGTGTTCGGGCAGTTTGCCGACGCCCAGCGAACCGGTCAGGCGGACGACCCCGCCATGGCCGAGGAGTTGGAGCGGGTCACGACCACTCCCGGGGCGGGCGGGATGCTGCTGGTCCCACACCGTGAAGCAGGCATGGACGCCGGCGTGCTGCCCGATGACTACCAGGCAATCCTCAAGGTCGTCGCGGGCGCGGAAGAGGCGGTCAAGGCGGGGGACGTGGCGCTGGCGCTCGGCAAGGGAATGCAGCCGGCGCAGGTCGAACCACTGCGTGGCCAGCTGCGGCGACTGGCGGATCGGGGCTGGCTGCGGCGGACCCCGGCGGGTCGCTACACCCTGCGCTGATGTCGGACGCCGCCGCGCGAGGCGGCCGAATCCATCCGTAACTCATGGGCCCCCGGCGGGAGTTGGGGATTCCATGCGAAAGAAAACCAGCCCCGCCGAGGGTCCTGAAGGACTTGTCTACCAGTGCCGCCTGTCGCTGTCGAGCGACACCGTGAGCATGGTCGCCGACCTGATACGCGGTCATCTGAAGAAGATCGGCTCGCGCTGGCGCAAGCTTGCGCCCGGCAGGATCGCCGTCATCGTGCTCGCCGTGTTGCGGCACGACCAGCGGCTTTGCGATATGGCCGGCGGCAACGACGTGTCCGCCTCCACCGTGCGCCGCTGGCTGCTGGAGGTGATCGAACTCCTCGCCGCCCGCGCCCCGCGACTGGACCGCGCCCTGAAGAAGATCACCCGACAGGGCGGCGTCGTGGTGCTGCTGGACGGCACGCTGGTACGCACCCGCAGACGCACCGGGGACGAGAACCGGCCCAACTACAGCGGGAAGCACAAGGTCCACGGCCTGCTGTTCCTCGCACTGACCGACGAGAAGGGCAACCTCGTCTGGATCTCGGCGGCGAAGCCGGGGCGCTCCAGCGAGATCACTTCCGCACGCCACAACAAGATCTGCGCCAAGCTCCGCGAAGCCGGTCTCGGTGCCCTGGCCGACCTGGGCTTCGTCGGCCTGGACGACGACCCCGCCGACCCGGTGATCGTCACCGGCCGCAGGGCGACCCGGGGCCATCCGCTGACCGAGGCCCAGAAGGAGGCGAACCGGCTGGTCAGCCGCGAGCGAGCGGCCAACGAGCACGGCTTCGCCGACCTGAAGAACTGGCGGATCCTCACCAAGGTCCGCATGAACGCCCGGCACGCGACCGCTCTCTTGCGGGCTCTGCTCGTGCTGACGAACGCCGAGATCTCCCGCTGACGGATGATCACCTGCCAGCGATCACGCTCCCGACCGGCCAGAGCACCCCACCTCCGGCCCACACCAGCCCGGCGACCTGCAACTTCAGGTTGGAAAACGCTCAATGATGTTGTCAAGTAGCTGTTGTGACGTACCGTGACGCCGTCAAGCCGCTGTGGAACCAGAGCGGGTGGCGGTGGTATCGAAGGGCCGGTGGTCGCGTATGAGGGCCCACAGGACATTGAGGCGGCGCCTGGCGAGGGCCAGGACAGCCTGTTTGTGGGACTTCCCCTCGGTGCGTTTGCGCTGGTAGAACTGCTTCGATTCGGGGCAGTAAACGGTGGCGACCTGGGCTGAGAGATAGAACATCCGCAGGAGCCGCCGGTCGACCTCGCCGACGTGTCCATACGAGCGATCTGGTTCGCGCATCCCAATTAGCGGCCGAGTCGTCGCGGGGTGCCGGGCGGCCAATCAGTGGAAGCCACACCAACGGCACTCGGGTGATAGCCATACCCGGCACCCCTGGGTGTCCCGATCTTACGAATGACCCGGACAGCCCATGAAGGACGGTATGGATCGAGTGACGGCTGGGCGGCTGGGCGGCTGCGGACCGAGACGGGACGGGACGGACAGGGTTCCCCGGCAGTTGAGTGAGGCATCTGACGTCTCAACTCTTCTGCTGGGGGCCCTGATGGTTACTCGTCCTGCCACACGCGCCCGTGGAGTGGGTCACCATGCTCATCGTCACCCGGGCGGGTGACCGCCGCCGCAAGCTCCGCCCTCCCAGCGGGCGCTCGTCGTACTGGTGTACCCGCGCAAGGAGAACCGCCACACCCGCTTGACGTCGGCAGCCAAGGCGGTCCTCGCCCCGGAGCTGCACCGCTGAAAAGGCTCACTGTCAAGAAGAGCTGGACGGTGGTGTAGGACCAGGCGGAGATCCCGGCCGCCCGCCACTGCTACATGGCGGCGACTCTGCGGATCTGGGCGTCACCGAGCCGGCTGCTGAAGCCCCGCGAGGGAGTGCACCAGCCGCTGCCGAAGGAGCTGGCGGTGTCGATCGACGTGCGGGTCTTCGGGGCGCACGTGTACTACGCCCTGGGCCTTGCGGAGTCGATCGAGAAGGAGTTGCTGTCGGCGTTCGAGGTGGTGGTGCTGGAGCTGCGTGACCCCCGTACCGACCACCGAGGCGCAGCCGGTGCCGTGGGTGCGGGGGTGGGTGATGCGGTGGACGGGAGTGAGGATGAGGGTGCTGGCCGCGATGCGGGCCGGGCTGCTCAAGGTCGCTGCGGAACGCGGCCTGCGGCGCACGATCACCTTCCACAACAGGACCGTCGAGGCCCGGTATTTCTCCGAGACGCTGAACCAGACGGCGGAGCGGCTTCATCTCCAGGCTCCGGTGGAATATCCGGCTGAAGTGTGGGCGCAGTGGCTCTCCGGTGAGCATCCGCTGGATTTTCGGGAAGAGGTCATCGGCAGGTTCAGGCTGGACGAGAAACCGACGGATTGGGCTATCAGGTGCTGTCCCAGTGCAAGATCGTCACTGACGATATGGATATCCCGAACGCAGAGTCGATCCTTATCCTCGGCCGGAGCAGCATGGCGGATATCGTTCAAGCTGTCGGACGGGCCATGGGGTTGAAGCCCGGCGAGAAGAAGATGGCGGACCTCATCGTGCCGGTCTCCCTCAGGCCCGGTGAGAATCCCGGGGACATTCTGGAGTCGGACAGCTGCGGCGGGCTCGTCAAGATTCTGGCCGCGCTGCCCTCGCATGGCACCCGCATGCCCCCTGCGGACGACGTCCTGGCGCTGTTCATCGCGTCCCGGCTGTTGAAGGTTGAAGAGCGAGATGCGATCACCGACTTGACCTCACAAGAAGCATCACCCCAGCGCCTGGGCCGCCCCGCGGAATCGTCCGACATGTCCAGTGCCCGTTGGGGAAATCGGACCGCCGACAAGGACGGACCTATGTGCCATGTGCAGCCTCGGGCCACTGCTTAGGGTTGGAATCCGAACCCCACCGGGAGAGTGCCATGAGCTTCAGGGAACGCGAGGATTGTGTTCGGGTGGTCAGGGGGGCCCTCTGCGCGCGTGAGGGCGAAGCGGCGGCGATCGCCAGGGTTCGCGAGAACCTCGACGCGTACTTCCATACCTACGGCGTGGGATCCGGCAATGACTGGCGTGACCTGCTGGTCGAGAACCAGATCTTGCCGAGCCTGCTGGACCTGATCTTTCCCGATGGATCCGAGGAGACCGTCGGAGCGCTGGCGAAAGCGGCGGCCGACGGTACCGACCAGGATGCCCAGGAAGTTCTGGCCGGGGTGATCTCGCACGCGTTCCAGCTGTGGTCGTCGGACTATTCATGGCCGAGGTGGAACGGTGAAGCCGGCTTCTGGTGGTCGCTCGAGCACAGCAGGAACGGTCGTGCGCTGCGGGTGCCCGGAGAGCGGTCGAGGATGCCCGCCAGGGCTGCCTGGGAGTCGGCAGCCCGGCAGGAGGACTCGGAACCGGCCGGCCGGGAGCGCAAGGGCGCGGTCGCCGCCGGGGCGGGACCGGAGCGCGGCATGACCGAGAAGTTTCTCCCGGGCTCCTTCGAGGCCAAGGTGTATGACCTCCTGAAGAAGGGTGACTGGACTCCCGGTACCTGGCGGGAGATCGCTCGCAAGGCCCGGGAGGAAGCCCTGCCGGCGCTCGGCCGGGAAACGGGGGGAACCGCGTCCGACAGGCGCCAGCTCATCTCGAAGGAGGCGGCTCTCGTCGCAGCGTCCAACAGGGCGATTGCCCTCTTTGTTGAATCGACCCTTCAAGGTCTGGAGGTGGACCATGCGACGGTCTTCATCCAATGGCGGAAAGCCAATGCGATGGAGGTCAAGATCTCGAAGGCCGGGGTCCTGTCGTTCATCAAGAGCAACTGTGGCCCCCTCCTGGCCGACGGCTACACCGGTATATGCACCAGGGCGGAGAAGGCGGTCACGGCCGCGAAGGACCTGATCAGTGGCATCCAGGAGTGCATGACGGAGCTCCAGGAGGCCCAGAAGCAACTGGAGAAGACCAGCGACCCGACGAGGGCGATCGCCGCGCTGGCCCAACGCCGTGAGCTGGCGGTAAAGGTTGTGAAGAAGGTCCAGGGCCTGGCCGGCGAGATCACGGAGATCTCGAAGGCGATGAGGAAGCTCGTCTCGGACGCGGCCTACTACTACTACGCCATGAGCGACAGCCCGACGGAGACGGCAGCAGGCGAGCTGGAGCTGGTGTTCGGAGGCATCAGCCGCGTGCTGGGAAAGACGCCCCTGCTGAAACCGGCGGTCGGAGCGGTCAGTACCGCAAGGCAGGGCTACCGGGAGTTGCGCCGCCACTACAGCTCCCTGGCCGCGGCCTCCAAAACAGCGGAGGAGCTGACCGAAAAGCAGTTCCTGGATCTCCTGGACCACAACCCGCTCGCCATCGCCAAGGCCATCAGTATGGAAACGAAGGCGCGGATCGCGATCGCCTTCTCCGCGCTGGACACCTTCATCGCGGTCGGCGACCCCAGCGGTCTGGCTGGCTACCTCACCTCCTTGACCCCCCTCGTGAAGACCGCCCTGACCGAGATCGTCGACCAGCAGATGATGGCGGCGGTGGAAGCGGCCAAGCTCCCGGCGGGGAAGGCGGAGGCGACCACCGCGTCGTCGGCGGACGCAACGGCTGCCAGGATGGAGAAGGCCTTCGTGAGAGCGAACATCACCATCCAGGCCCAGGCCCTGGCCGCGGTCAACACCTGCATACTGGACACCTCTCAGCAGAAGATCGCGGAGGCACTCGCGGGGCGAGGAGTCTCGCTGACCCTCAGCAGCCACCCCGGGGAAGCCCTCCGAAAGCACGCCCTGACCGTCATCATGAAGGTGGTCGTGGCGGCGTTCCCACAGAAACCGGCCCAGGCGGTCTCCGGGGCGGAGCTCCTGAAGACACTCGATGGTTTCTCCAAGCCCCTCTCCCCGCCCACTTCGCCCCGGCGGAAGGCACCGCGAGAGGTGTCCGGCTGGCCGGTGCTGCGGGAGGACCTCACGAAGTACGACATCACGGGGGAGCGACCCTACGTAGCGGTCCTGGTCGCGGGGAGCCGGTTGTGGGGCTATGTCACGGAGCAGTCGGGTGGTCCGCCCGTCCTCCAGTTCGACCGGCCGGACCCGACGTCGTCGATTCGCCCCGACTACTGCGCGTCGATCGTGCTGGAGCGGTGGGGATACCGGGAGACGACCGGCAAAAAGGTCAAGGGGACCTGGTACAGGAACTTCAAGGACCACTACACCCTGGTGACCGCCAAGAGCGGGGACTACATGTACTTCGCAGCGGGCACCCGCGTCGCGAACGGCCGGAGCTCCACGGTCGGCAGCGTCCTGGGGGAGTTCGGGCTGGAGACGGAGCTGGCCTTCCCGTCTGCCCGGTCGGGCTGAGCCGCGGCGTACAGCGTACGGCACCACCCTGCCACGGGGAGTCCCGCGACCACCGGTGCGTGCGGTCGTTCATCAGTGGACGGCGGCGGTCCACCTTTCGGGTGGACCGCCGGGTGCCGCGTGTTTGGTCAGCTGGGCGGTTGCAGCCGGAAGACCCTGATGTTCAGCCCTTGGTAGGCACCGGTGTCACCGGTGAGCAGCGGAAGGCCGCGGGGCCAGTCGACGTCGGGTGAGGCCGCGTGGGCCGCGTGGGCCAGGCAGCTGGTGGGGCCAGGGCAAGGTGGCGCGGCCGACGGACCTGGCGGCCGCCAAGTGTGGTGACGGCCCGGGGCGGGTCTGTCCGGCCAAGGGCTCTGTCGCGCATCCGGTGGCAACGAGACGTAACTGCCGTTGCTGAAGGTGATGGTCCCAGGTCGAAGGCCATACGGCCGGGGCTGGTGGCCCCGGAAGCCGTGCGGTCCTCCGAGGTGGAGAGCCCCATGAGGGTGTGACGCCACGCGGAGGCCCGAAGCACGGCGACCTGCCACGATCCGCTCACCAACGCCCGCCCGGCCTACCTGACACTCCGTCACCACCGGATGCGCGACAGAGCCGAAGCCCGTACAGACCCGCTCTGCCCCGTTTTCGGGATGTTGTTGGTGATCTTCAGGGTTTGCGGGGTCGAGTCTCCTCGTGCAGTTACCCGCGCGGGCGCGTGAAGCGGGTTGCCGGGCCGGTTCTGCGGTGGTCCGGCTGATGCTGGTGGAGGCGGACGATGCTGGTTCCGGCGGGGTGAGGACGTGCTGGGGATGTGGATCTTCGCTGTGCCTTGGTATGAGGTTCCCCCGTTGTGCGGGTGTCGCTGATCAGCTGGTCAGGATGGGGTGACGGGTGTTCAGGTTCGCTTGTTCGGCCGTCGCCTGGTCGGCGTAGTGCTTCTCTTCGAACTCGATGGGGCTGAGGTAGCCGAGTCGTTTCTGGATGCGCCGGCTGTTGTAGAAGCCGTCGAGGTACTCGAAGAGCGCGAGGTTCGCCTCGGCACGTGTGGCGAAGACGCGCCCGCGCACGCACTCGGTCTTGATCAGCATCCACAGATTTTCCGCGAGGGCGTTATCGTAGGAGTCCCCGATGGAGCCCATGGAAGCATCAACTCCTGCCCGTAGTAGACGGGTTGTCAGCTTGATGGATGTGTATTGGCAGCCGTGATCGGCATGATGAATGAGCTTGCCCGGCTCGATCTCGCGACTGGCGAGTGCGTACTCCAGCGTCGTCAGGACCAGGTCGGCATCCGCGCGGGCTGAGGTCTCCCAGGCGACGACGCGGCGGGAGAAGGCGTCGCGGATCGCTGAGAGCCACAGCGGGCCCTCGCTGGTCGAGATCATCGTCAGGTCGGTGACCCACAACCGGTTCGGCGCCTGGGCTGTGAAGTCCCGGTTCACCAGGTCCGGGGCCAGGGTGGCCTTCGGATCGCGGCGCGTGAAGCCCTTGCGGCGTGGGCTCATGCCGGCGATGTCGGCTTCGCGCATCAGGCGCTCGACCCGCTTGCGGCCCACCTGGGTGCCCTCGCGTCTGAGGGTGGCGTGCACGCGTGGCGAGCCGTAGTTGCCGCCGGACTCCGCGTGAATCTCCTTGATCCTCCCGGTCAGCTCGACATCGCGGCGCCGCCGTTCGCACGGCTCCTTCTCGGCGCGGCGCCACCGGTAGTAGGTGGTGGAGGGGATGTGCAGTTCCCGAAGTACGCACTCGACTCCCAGGCGGGGGTGCTCGTCAACGAGCGCCGTCACCTGGGCCGGGTCGGGTCGAGTTGCGCCGCGAAAAACGCCGAGGCCGTCCGCAGGACGTCGTTGGCCCGCTTGAGCTGCACGTTCTCCTTGCGCAGGGCGGCGAGTTCGGCACGCTCGTCGGTGGTCAGCCGGTCGTCGCGTTCGCCGGCGTCCGCTTCAGCCTGACGGATCCAGCCGCGCAGAGCCTCGGGATGCACGCCGAGGTCGACAGCCAGCTTCTTGATCTGGGGCTTCGGCTCGGCGGTGCGATACATCCGCACCGCACGCTCACGCAACTCCAACGAGTATTTCCGGGGTGCAGCCATGGTCAGCGGTCCTCTCATGAGTCCCATCTGACCCGCTGTCAGCGCCTTCCGCATCTCGGGGGAACCTCAGTAGCGGCGGTTGCGCAGACCGTGGTTGTGCACGGTCTCGGAGACTGTGGTCTCGCCGCCGGCTCTCGTGGCATCCCGGTCCTGCCAGGCCTGGGTGCCCTGCTCGTCCGAATGCGGTTTTGGATCTCCCACGGGGCTGGGCAGCAGCAGGAGGCCGGCCCCGTCCGGCGGTGCTCCCGGTGCGTTTCAGGCGGTCTTCGCAGGGCCTGCGGACGGCGCCGGGGAGGAGGCACCAGTAGCCGCTCGTACCCGTCAGCGAGTGTCGGCTTCCCAAGGCGGGCTGGCTGGCCCGTTCGGGCGGGTCAGCGACGTGTCATGCCCAGTTGGGGTGAAAGTCCTCCTTGTTGAAGCCCGGCGGTGCCCGTGCCCCGGGTCCGAGCCTGGCCGGTCCGACCAGGTCGATCCCATGCTCGGTCCTGGCCCGGTGGATGGCGGCCGGAATGAGGTAGCCGCCGTCGACCAGGTGCCCGGCCAGGCGAGAGAACGCGCCGCGAGGTCGCCGTGGATCCGCTCCAGGGGCGTCGATGTCCTGCTCGGGCGCCGGCACGGTGGCGACGTGGAGGGGACAGAGCCACGAAGCTGACACTCCCGCCCCGGCCCCTTCTCCCCCGTCGCGGGGACCAGGTTGGCCGTCACGAAGAGACCGAGTCAGTGGCACAGGCCAGAATTGCAATACTCGTGCATCCGAAGCCAAGTAGGACGGGGCATGTGGCAGCTTTTGCCAGCGGGATGGCAGGCTTCCGGTACAGCAACTTTTCTGCACGGCCCCTCGCGGATTTCCGAGGCGGTATATGCGCAGGGTCACAACTCTGCGGACCGAGCTCGCTGATGCCCCGCCGCCTGGGTGGTACAGCACTGCGCCCAGGAAAAATGGCCGCCACCCGTCCGTTGCGCCCATTTCCCCTCGGTGAATTTTCGTGCGAGAGATCGCTCTTGCCGAAAAAGTTTCGCGCATCTCATTGAAATGTTTTCGGGCCCACAGAGGCAGTCCCTGGGCGTGGCAGATTCCGTGGAATCGAAATCTGGCAGCCCTCCAGGGAAGGTGCGCCCGACTCGAATTCCTGGAGGTCAAGTTGCGTGCATCGGAAGAAATCCAGAGCGGAACTCCGGCAAAGGCTGGGCGGAAGGTGCTCTCCGTGAGCTGCTGCGTGTCTGCCGCCGCCTCGCTCAGCCTCTTCATCACCGCCACGCCGGCGAGCGCGGTCGACGGGCCCGTTGTCGACCTGAACAAGCTGGTCGCACAGAGTTTCACTACCTTCGGGCCGGCCATGCAGTGGCCGGAAAACCAGCTCCAGCCCGAGTCGATCCAGGCGGACTGCTCGAAGGTCTACGCGGAGAACAGCCAAGCCGTCGACATCCCGGACGCAGCGGTGACGGTGGGCCCACCCGTGGCCGCCCCGCTGGGCCGCTACAGCAACACCACCTCGTCACCGCAGTCCTACACCACGGAGTCCATCTCCCTCTCTCGGTCGAAGACGGCGACGACGCAGCTCTCCCATGGCGTGAGCGTCTCGACGACCGTTGCCGTCAAGGCTTCCCCGAATAGCGTAGGGACTGACTTCTCGTTGACGACGGCATACACGTTCAATAAGACCACATCGACTTCGACGACGGACACGGAAACGCGTACCTTCCCGTCGCAGTCAATGACCGTGCGACCCGGAAACCGCGGCATGATCGAGGTTTTCTATCGGCCGATAACGGCAACGGGGCAGACGCGTATCTCCGGGAATCTCAAAGGGACCTGCACTGTCAGATGGCACGGCAAGAATTCACTGACCGCCGGCAATTACAGCCGCGAGTACAGCGTCTATACTCTCCTCGGTCCCAGCCAGGAAAATGGAAATCCCCGCCAGGGCGGGGCCCCGGCCCTTCCGGCAGTCCTGTCGCTGAGCAGCCAGGACAAGGTCGTGAAGTTCAACTCCATGGGCTCCTACAACGGGGTCGGCGGGTTCATCCAGGACGTCACCACCACCGAGCTCCCTCCGGACAGGTGGGGACAGATATCCGGATATGGCGGAAGCTGTCTCGACGCCGCGGGGACCGATGCTCCCGTCCAGTACAGGAATTGCGCCTCCAGCTCCATGCAGTGGCGCTACGACAGCAACGGAACCCTCCGCGCCAGCAACGGACAGTGTCTCAGCACCGTCGGCACCTGGAATGGTGCCCCGGCCCGCCTGAGGTCCTGCGATGGCACCCCCGAACAGCAGTGGCGCCCCAGGCAGGGGCTCGGCGATATCTATAACCCCTACAGTGACCGCTGCCTCGACGACTACGCCTGGAACACCGACAACGGCGCCCCTCAGGTCGTCTGGAACTGCAACGGTTACCCGAACCAGAAATGGTCCTTCAGCTGATCCGGGGCAGGGGTGTTCCAAAGTCCGAAGGCCAGCCGCGAGGCTGCGGTGACGGTGACGGTGACGGCAAAGCGTGTTGATCACCAGGTTCCGTAGGGTGGCCATGTTCTCCGGGCCGCGCCCGGTGCGGGCCTTGGAGGTGTCCTCACGGAAAGCGGTGTCCCGGATGAAGTACAGCCGGTTCTCGATGATCCACTGCGAACAGACAGGCTCTCCGGTCCGCTGAAGCGAGGCCAGCTGGCCGCGACCAGGTGGTCTCGTTGGTGCGGCGGACCGGTTGGTGGGTGATCAGCGGACAGGGCCGGAAGCTCCTATAGATCGTCAAGCGGTCTGGAGGAGGGGTTTCTGGGTTGTTGCGGGGCGGGTGAGGTGCTTGTAGACCTCGCGGGCGATGAAGCGTTTGAGGCAGCGGAGGATGTCCTTCTTGGACATGCCTTCGGCGGTGCGTTTGGCGACGTAGTTCTGGGTTCGGGGGTCCCATCGCATGCGGACCAGGGCGATCGTGTGGAGCGCGTTGTTGGCCTGGCGGTCGCCGCCGCGGTTGAGGCGGTGCCGGTTGGTGCGGCCTGAGCTGGCGGGGATCGGGGCCGCGGCGCACAGGTGCGCGAACGACGCCTCGGATCGCAGCCGGTCGGGGTTGTCGCCGGCGGTGATGAGGAACTGGGCGGCGGTCTCGGTGCCGAGGCCGGGGAGAGCGACCAAGTCGGGGGCTGCCTGTGCCACGAGGGGTCTCAGCTCGGCGTTGGCGTCGTTGATCTCCTCGGAGAGGTACTGGTAGCGGCGGGCCAGGCGGCGTAGGGCGGTCCTGACCGCGCGGGCGGGGTCGTCGAGTTCGCCGGTGGGCCTGGAACGGGACAGGTGGGTGATCAGCGCGGTGGTGGATAGGCCGCGCAACCGCTCGCGTACCTGTGCGGGTGCGGTGATGATCAGTCCGCGGATTTGGTTGATGGTCTGTGTGCGGGACTTGACGGCGGAGCGGCGGACCACGCGCAGGGAGCGGATGGCCTCCACGATTCCGTCGCGGGTCTTGGGGGTGCCGCCGGCCCGGCCGGAGAGCACTGCGGTCGCCGCGGCGTAGGCGTCGACGGGGTCGGACTTGCCGTTGGCGCGGCGGGCCCGGCGGTCGGGGCGGTCCACGTCGACCACGGTGACCTGGTTCCCGCGCAGGAACCGGGCGAGCTCGGCGCCGTAGGCACCGGTGCCCTCCACTCCGACGGCCATGACGTCGCCGTGGGAGTGGAGCCACTCCAGCAACTGCCGGTAGCCGTCCGGGTCGGTGGGGAACGCCTCGGTGGCCAGGTGCCGGCCGATGGAGTCGATCACGGCGGCCTGGTGGAAGTCGGTGTGGGTGTCGATGCCGCCGACCACCGCTATCTGGTCTGTCTGCTCTGCCATGCTGGTCTCTGCTGCCCTTCGACGCGACACGTGGGGGGTGGCACGCGCCGGTCGGGCGGGCGGACAAGACAGTGGTGGGACCTTTGGCCAGGCTCCTGACTTGTTGAATCAGACCCAGACGCGCGGTCTGCAGCCGTAGCGTCCAGGGTGTCGGTCGGCACGGGCCCGCAGTGCTCCTTGCCGCCCGCCTTCGGGCGCCGGACCTGGACCTCGGTGCCGTCGACCGCGGCTGGACGCCCCCGGCCCCGGCATAGGCGAAGACATCCTCCAGGCTTCGAGCGTTCTTCGAAGTGAACTCGCACTGGCTGACGGTGTTCCAACTTCCCACGTACGCGCCGGATCCCCACCCGCAGGAGGGCATCTGGTCGCTGGTCAAACGCGACATCGGCAACCTCGTCGACGGCCGCCTCGCCAGCACCGACCTGATCATGGACGGCTGACCGACATCACACCGCCCGCTCCAGCATCCAGCATCCTCTCCAAGCCCCCGCGAGGAGTTGGAAGTGCTGGTGCCCCCACCGACCGGGGCCAGGGCCGACCGCGGGTCGAGTGGGCGTAGCCACCCGTCCTACCGCCGGGCGGTGTAGCGCAGTTGGCGTGCGGCCGGGCCGGTCAGTCGGGTGGTCTCCCTCTGTTGATGTGCGTCCAAGGTCGTATTTCCGAAGTGGTGTGCTGCTGCTCAGAGCCCTTCTACGTCGATCCAGGCGACGTCGTTGAGCTCGACATCGAGACTGGCGGCGCGGGTGCCGTTGTCCTTGAAGTAGTGCTCGCGCAAGCCCTTGGCGAGGACCCGCTCCTGCTCGGCCTGGCTGGCGCCGGCATCGCGGGCGGCGTACAGCTCCTGGGCGACCCCGCCGGGCATCTTGTGAGTGATGGTGCGCGGGCGGGGGTCGTCGGTGGAGCCGGCTGCCGAGCTGAAGCCGAAGGTGCCGGAGAGGGTCAGCATGAAGCCGTTGGTCTCGGCGGCGTTGCGCACGCGCTGCTTGACCTTGGGCTGCCACTTCGCGCGGACCTGCTGCTCGACCCTCCGCTCGTTGGCCTTGGTCATCGCCGGCTGCTCCCCCGCCTTGAGCGCCTTGACCCAGCGCTGCGCGGTGCGCACTGAGATGCCAGCGGTCTCGGCCAGGGCCTTGGTGTCCTGCTTGGCGACCTTCGCCCACAGGAACTTGACTCGGGTGCTCAGGTTCACCGGGATCGGCTTGGTGCGCTCGGAGCGCTCCAGGCCCTCGTCGATCTCCCCCATCGTGGGTGGTCCTTCCTCGTGCTGGTGTGTGCTGGCTGGTCGGCCGGTCAGGCTGGGCAAGCTCGGGTCAGCGGGTCCAGCCGTTGTGGGTGAGCTGTACGCCCTGGTGGGTGAGGTCGCTGCGGGATACGGCCTCGTCCCGGGTGTGCACCAGCGGTCGGACCAGGTGGTCGCCGTCGGTGCCGGTGGGCACCTCGGCCCGCACCGTGCCCTGCTCCACGGAGTGCCTGCCTTCTCCGGCTGCCGGTCGGCAGCCGCTGGTGGTGGTCGCGGGGTGCGGGGCCGGGCCCGCCCGGCGCGGGGCCGGCCGGGTGCGGCTACTCGTCGGCGGAGACGTCTCCGCCGGTCTTGATGTGGCGGCCGGGGTTGGCACCGTCCGCGATCACGGCGGCGACCTCGGCCATCGGCCGGGTGCCCTCGTGCTTGACGTGACCGGGGCTGATGCCCAGGCGTAGCGCGGTGGACGCGGTCCCGTCCGGCTTCGCGAGGATGTCGAACGGGCTGTCGCCGTCGGCGGCGAACACCGCGCAGTCGGTGAGGATCGCGAAGGGGGCCCGGCCGGTCTCTGCCGCGAGCTTGCGGAGTTTGCGGTGGAGGTTGACGGTGGCGGTGTCGATGACCAGGGCGCGCATCAGCGGGTCCCAGGTGGCGCGCTCCAGGGCTCCCCAGCGCTGGCCGGGTCGGTAGCCCTGGCCGCGGGGACGCTCGCGCATCTTGCCGATGGTGCCCTTGGCGGTGGCTTTGACGGCGGTCAGCACCGCCAGTTCGGCCGCGTCGGCCTGCTTGGCCTTGATGGCCGCCATCCGCTCGAGGAACGCGACCGGGTCGGTATCGGCCAGGTCGAGGGGTACGCCGAGGGCGGCCATGGTGTCGATGTACGCAGCCCGCAGGTGCTTGTGCCACGGGTCCAGGTACGGGCCGGACTCGTACCGCAGGTACGCCTCGGTGGGCTGGACCCGGGCGCCGAGTTCGACGGCGTAGGCGACCTTGGCGGTGGAGTACCAGCCGGGCCCGGTCGGTGCGATGCCGTCCGGGGAGAACGGGCTGGGTAGCAGTGGGTCGGCGGGGGCGCCGGAGAGGTCGACCAGCCAGGAGCCCGGGGTCTTCTTGTCGAACACCGGGGTGCTCTCGTGGACGGGTGCTGAGAGCGGCAGGAGCAGGCGGCCGGCGGCGGCGAGGAAGGCGACGTTGACGTCCAGGCCGACCGCGAAGGCGGCGGCGGCTTCGGTGTCGGTGAGGTCGCGGTGCCAGTCCCACGCTTCGGTGACCAGCACATCGCGCGCAGCGCGGCCTTCGGCGAGCGGGTGCTCGTCGGGGACCTCCGGCGGCGCCGGGTCGAACGATTCCTTGTCGGGCGGCCTGCTGCCGTCCACCCGACCGGACGTCCAGCCGGCGTCGGTACGCACCGCCCGGGTCGGCGGGCGCAGCGCGGTCACCAGCTCCAGCCCGCACACGGCAGTGAACCCGCGCGGGGTCAGGACCCGCTTGGCGTAGGTGCCGAGCAGGCGGGCCAGGTCCGGGGCGGCGAGGCCGTCCGGGATCGCCCAGCCGCCGGCCGCGAGCGCGCCCCAGCCGGGGATGCACAGCTGCACGCACACGCGCTTGCCGTCCTCGGGGGTGCGGTAGATCCGCGCCCACGGACCCAGGCCGCGCTGGGTGAGCAGCCACCCGGCACGGGTGAGGGCCTTGACCTGCTTGTGTGCCTCGGGCAGTCGGCCCAGGCGTGGCACGAATTCGCTTTTCTCGTCCCGGCCGAGCGGCGGCAGGCCCAGCTCCGCGAGCGCGGCGTCGGTGAGCACTACCAGGGCGTCGCCGTCCCTGCCGTGCCGGTGCAGACGCGGGGCGCCGAAGCACGCCTCCAGCGCCCACTCGACCACGGCGGCCAGCGTGCGACTGGCCGGTGCGGTCGGGGCGAGGGTGCCGTCGGCGAGATAAGCCACCAGGCTCTTGCCGTCGGAGGCGACGTCGAGGACGGCGAGCGGACCGGCCGGGAACCGCGAGGCCGCCGCCTGCTCCCAGTCGGCCGGTCCCTCCGCTGCGGCGGGCTTCCTCGCCGAGGCCTTGCGGGCCCGCGACGACGGCGAGCTGGCGGCCGGGCGCGATGGTGCGGAGCGCCGCGAACCAGCCGCCGGACCGGGTGCGGTCTCCGGGGCGGGGACCGGCTGCGCCGGGGCGGCGGGCTGGACGGGCGTGGCCGGGGCGGCGGCTGCGGTCTCGGCCGGGGCGGCGGCGGGGATGACGGTGCACCAGCCGCCCATGTGCACCGGGCGCTTGGATGAGCGGTACGGCGTCGGGCGGCCGCAGCGCACGCACGGCTCCGGCGCCCCGGCGACCAGGTCCCCGGCCGCGTCGCGGTCGAGTGCCATCACGTTGTCCCCGGGGTGCCCGGCCGGCATCGTCTGAGCTGTTGCAGGGGCAACGGGCGTAGCCGGGGCGGGAGCTGGCTGGGGCATCGGTGCGGCAGTCGGCGGTGCGGGCGCCGGCTCGGTGGCCGGGACCTGGACGGTGGTGGGGACGAGACCGGTGGCCTGGGCGCGGCGCAGCCAGGCGGTCGGCTCGACCGTGCCGTGCCGCAGCGCCAGCGTCGCCAGGAACTTGATGTAGACCTCGCGCTTGGGCGGTCGGGGTTCGGTCGTCCCGGCCTCCCACCGCACGATCGACTCCCGGCGGGTCTTGAGGGCCTTCGCCAGGTCCTCCTGGGTGTACTCGGCGACCTTGCGCAGCCGTTCCCGCTCGGCGGGAACCGGCAGGTCATCCACCGGCTTTGGGCGCTCCAGCAGGGCGTCGATCGACGCGAACAAGTCGTCGCTCATGAACCACACCTCCCTTATCCATCCGCAGCATAGCGCGAAAGTAACTTCTGGATCGCACTTATAAATCGCACATCGTCCGTTCGGGGCATCCGCGGCACCGGCCACGGCACAGAGGGTCCGAGCACCGGGCGAACGGGGGTCTCCCCCGGCTGCGGTTCCTGAGCGGCACCGCCACGCTCGCCCGCGCTAAGGGTCTCAGCACCGCCCAGATCGGCCGCTCAAGGGCGCCGGCCGGTCCCGCCCCGGCGCCCTTGAGCGCGACAAGCCCACCCCGGCCCTCGGTGTCCATCCGGCCTGGCTCGCCGAAAACCTCGACGCCGAGGTGCCGGCCGACTGGTACGCGTTCAACGGCGGACGCCCCTGCAGCGTTGGCGAGGGAGCCTTCGTCCAGGCCCCGCTGGACGGCTGCAACACCGGCATCGGCACCCTGCTCGACCAGGGCCTGTGGTGCGTGTCGGTGCCGACGGCGCGGGCTGCGGACAGCCGCACCTGGTCAACGGCTACATCCACCGCCCGCCCCCACACTCTGTCTGACGGCGACGGACCATGCTTCACCGCCGTCACCAACCGCCCCAGCACCAACCGCGGCCGCGAGTTCGACCAGCCTGACCCCACGCCCCATGGACCACTCCCGCCGGAACCCAGTGGCGCGGCCCGCTGCGCCTGCCCGGCGTGGACCCTGCGGCGTGGGCAGCCGGGAGCGGCAAGGTACTTGGTCCAGCAGGCCCTGCTGTCCTGTGGCAACGACCCGCCGAGCGGCGACGGCCCGCATCGGCGTGCGCTTCGCACAGCGCAGGGGAAGCAATCGCGTCCGGAGTAGGCGCCTGGACCGATCTGCCTCCCGCGCGCCGGGCGGTCATCACCGACCTGGAGGCCGCACTGGGGAGATCGCACCGGCAGGCTCACCGAGGTGGGCCTGCCTGCCAGCGGGCCGGACGAGACTCCTGCTGTCCGGGAAGCTCCACGGGTACCGACAGCCCAGCAAGCCCGCACGGCCGTTCGTCACCGCGTCCACCCTGTATCCGTCGGGGCGGCTCGGCGTCGGCTACGGCCGGCCGGGTCCAGCGGCGAGCGAGTCCCCCACCGGATCGGGTTGCCCGGGCACGGTCCGCCCGGCCGACCGCCATGCGGCGGCGAGCTGGGTACAGATCGGCACGTCGGTACGGTACAGAACCCTTTCGTCCGGCATCTCCCGACGGGCGGAGGACGCCATGCCAGGCAGTGTCATGCCAAGCAAACGAGCAGGAACCGGCTGGCTCGGCCACGGCAGCCCGCGCCCTGTTCCGCTCGCGCTCCACGTCGCGCATCGGGTTGGACGACCAGCCCTGATGTAGCTGTTGGTCGTGAGATACGCGCAGGGCGGCGGCTTGACCGACGCCGAGAGGGCCGCGCGCGAGCGGATCCGGCTGCAAGCCGTCGTCCGCTTCGAGGGCGGGGAGAAGAACAGAGAGATTGCCGCCGCGTTGCGGGTCAGCGAGCGGTCGGTCGAACGCTGGCGTCGCCAGTGGCGGGAGCGGGGGCAGGACGGGGTCCAGTCAAAGGGATCGCCAGGGCGACCAAGGCTCAGTGAAGCGCAAATCGACCGGCTTGAGCGGGAGTTGGAGCGTGGCCCGCTGGTTCATGGCTGGGAGGACCAGCGTTGGACCCTGGCCCGGGTGAAAACGCTGGATCGGGAGGATGTTCCACGTCTCCTACACCGTGGAAGGGACATGGCGCCTGCTCAAGCGCCATGGGTGGTCGTGGCAGCAGCCGGCCCGGCGGGCGATCGAACGCGACGACGAGACCGTCGAGTTGTGGCGCGCTGCCTGAACCGGCATCAAGACGGGCACTTCGCCAGAACGACGCCGCCCTGTCCTATGGACCCCAGCTCTTCAAGGTGTCAGAGATCTCGTTGAGCTTTCCAACCACGGTCTCAGGATTTATCAGGGAACCTCGTCGAACGTTCAGATCCACGACGTAGGTGCCGGTCTTGACTGGTCCGAACGGGCCGACCGCATCGACTGTGAATGTGTAGACCGTTGGTAGATCTGATCTCTCGCCAAGAAGTTTGATCGTGCTGTCGACGAAGTACCCAAGCTTCTTGCCCGGCGGCATGGACGGGATGGGGCGGGCCATGGCTTCCGCCAACCGTCTCTCTGTCTCGCAGCCGGTCGTACTGCGGAGCAGGGGACTGACGCTGATCCTCACGTCGTGAGCAACCGTCTTCCCGAATGTTCTCGATGGTCAGCCAGAGCACGGAGGTGTACTCCGAGCGCGGCTCGATGTCGACCACGACGTACGGCTCAAGCTGATCTCGCCGAACCCTCCTGCCGAGGCTCAGCTGCTGGAACGTATAGGTGGCCGCTACTGCGCTGACCACGACGGCCACGATGGCGACGGCAAAGGTCCAGTAGTCCAGGGTTGAGGGTGGAGCAGCGAGCACGCTGTGTCCTTCCGCAGGAAAGGGACTCTCGTCGTACCGCACAGGCTGGCGAAATGGCAGTAGAATTGCCGTAGCTGAGCATCAATCAGCGGCCAGAATCACCCGGCGGGATGCCGGACTGATCGCCCTGTAGGTCGAATGAAGGTCGCGGTGGACAGCCAGGGATCGCCCCCAGATGAGGCACAAGGTTCGGCCCGGGATGGGCGACGTAGCGCAGGACGCGCATCCCCCCACCCGTCGCTGACCCGAGGTCACCCACATGACTGCCGCCCTCTCCGGCACGGTGGTCCGCGTTACCCGCCGCTGTCACCGCTTTCGCACGAACGTCCTGGCCCGCACGGCCGGCCGTGACCGGCGCAGCATCCGCGCCTACGATCGGGGCCGCGTGAACCAGTCTACGAGACGCGGCGGGTCGACATCTTCAGCAGATCTTTACCCGCTTGTTTTTTCCAGCATCGCCGAGAAGCTGGGTGATATACGCCCGGATTTTCTGCTTCATGGGAGAACTTGGGTCAACCTTCAAAGTGAGCACCCCTTTAGATTTGTATATCTCGATCAAAGAGGAATGATCATCCGGATTCCATTCGACCCCGCCTCGCTGGAGACGGCGACGATAGTCTGCCACATTAAAGTTCCTGATATCCCGGATAATGAAAACGGTGCCCATGCTAGAAATGCTCCACCACCAGACATTGTAGGAGGTTGCCGATACGCCCTCCGAGGAGGCGAGCTCCCTCAGCTTCTCGGCAATGAACGCAAGGTTTGCCTTATTTGCTTCGGGGCCGAGTTTTTCTAGCATGACTGTGCGCGGCGATGGGGCGCCGCGCGCGATAGACTTAGTGCGCTGGCCGGGCGCGCGGGTCGCAGTGTCGGCCGAACTGTGTGGAGCCGGGCCGGGTCCGTGAGTTTCGGAAATAGATGTTTCCACCTGACGGCCTTCTGTGAGTTCCAGTACCTCCTCCCTGAGAATCGCATATTTGTCGTCTGAGTATCCTGACCTGTACAGGATAGAGATGGCGTTCTTTCCTATCGGATGTCGAGTTATTGATATTTCTGCCATTGCTAGGCAGCTGGTGGCCCGGCCGGCGAGCTCGATCATCCGCTCAGGGGGCTGGCGATCAATCCAGATTCCTTCTCCGCGTGGGCCAAGCTGCCAAACTGTAAGGCGACGATGGTGCTGCTTCGAGTTTCTGGGCGCATCGCGCCGGAGAGCCTCAAGGAACCTGGCATTACTATCCTGAAGCTCAGTGCTAGTCGCATCGAGGGAGGCGACGGAATCCTTCCTGAAGTTCTTCATATATTTATTCCTGGCTTGCAGATCGAGGGTTTTACCGCCAGCTCTTGGTGATGTATCGAGCTGACTTGAAACCTTCCAGTAGTGCCCTTTTCCATCCCACCCCTGCCATAGGTACGGGAACTCGCGCCAAGGCCTTGTCAGCGCCTCGGCGGGCCTCTTGAGGAGTTCCTTTGCAATTTTTGGAGTAGGCGCTGGCCCGAAGGGGGGCTCTCGAGACCAGCCATCCACGGTGATCATAGAGGGCTTTCCGGGGCTCTTCTTGTACATTGCAGGTCGGTAGCCTTGTGCTTCGGCGACCCACCATTCGTTATCCAATCTATAGAAAGCTTTCGAGTTGCCCACTTCTTCCAAGTGGTCCCAGAAGGCCAGGAGAAAAAGATCGAAATCGGCTTTGGTACCTTCCGCCTCCGCTATGATATTCCTTCGGAGGTCATCAAGGTCCTCTTCCATCTCCCCGTTTCCTGAAGCAAAGGAAAGGCAGGCCAGTTTAAACTCATCCCAATTTGGAGGATCTGCACTGGTGATGTCATACCAGCATGCGTGTATGCGCTGGATATTTGGAGTCGCCTCAAAGGGTGGCATGATTAAATCTCTCTTTTCAGGGAGTTGGTCCAGGGCCGGCGGTAGATCTCCAGCGTTTGGCGCTGGTCTCATCGTCAATGCTCATCTCGTGCCAGCAGCTGCCGCAAGTAGAGTCCAGCCATCCCCTGTGAATTTGCGCAAATTGGCGAAAGATGGGGCCATATTTGCGGCCCGTTTGGATACCCGTCCTGAACTACTGAACTTGATTGGGTGAAGTCGGTGCTGTTCGTCTGACAGTGGGCACTCGGTTCCGGTAGCTCTGGGCTATGAGGTACGCGCAGGGCGGCGGGTTGACCGACGTTGGGAGGGCTGTCCGGGAGCGGATCCGGCTGCAGGTAGTGGAACGCTTCGAGGGCGGGGAGAAGAACCGGGAGATCGCTGCCGCGTTGCGGGTCAGCGAGCGGTCGGTCGAACGCTGGCGTCGCCAGTGGCGGGAGCGGGGGCAGGACGGGGTCCAGTCAAAGGGATCGCCAGGGCGACCAAGGCTCAGTGAAGCGCAAATCGACCGGCTTGAGCGGGAGTTGGAGCGTGGCCCGCTGGTTCACGGTTGGGCGGATCAGCGGTGGGCGCTGGCGAGGGTGAAGACGCTGATCGGCCAGCTGTTCCACGTGAGCTACACAGTGGAGGGCACCTGGCGGCTACTGAAGCGGCACGGCTGGTCCTGGCAGGATCCGCACGGCCGGGACGGCGTGGGGGAAGTCCAGGCCGAGGTCGGTGACGGTGAGGGCCCTGGTCACCCGAGTCTCCCGGCGGCCGTGGCCGATCTCGCGGTCGTAGCGGCGCGCGGTGACGCACTTCCACGGCAGCGACCCGTAGCTGGCGGTGGAGTTCGGGCTGGTTGGCCTTGACCACCAGCAGGTAGTGGGCCTTCTTGTCCTCCACCAGGAACCGCACGTGGGCGCGCTGGGTGTGCAGGGCGTCCGCCGTGACCGTGACCCCGGTCAGGTCGAAGGGCTCCAACAGGGCGGCGAAGCACGTGATTTCGTTGGTCCTGTCGGGAACCCGCAGCTGGGTGACGGTCCGGCCGCCTGCGGTCATCGCGGCCAGCAGGTGGGCGGCGGGCGTCTGGCCGCGCCGGGAGCCACGGGCGGTCTTGCCATCGACGGCCACCGAGTCCGATCCCGCGGGATCGGCACCGGTCAGGTCGGCCAGGCCGCCGGGGCAGACCAGGCCGATGACCCGTCGGATCGTGGCGGCACTCGGTGCGACCCGCACACCCAACGCCCCCACGGCCCGGGCGCCGAGGCGGGCCAGGGCGTGCTGCGGAGCATTCGCAGACCACTGGCCGATCGCCGCATAAGAGCGGGCGCCGGCGACCACCGCCGAGGCGGCAACCAGCAGCACCGCCACGAACGGATAACGCACCCCTCGCCGCCGACGCGGATCCGGCAGCACCCGCAACCGCGGCGTCCGGCCTCCTCCACAGCCCAGTCGGCCGCCACCACCGCATGGGGGGAACCATCCACCCCAACCACCACACCCACCGGGGACCCGACACTTCGAAAGAGGCCAGCCTCCGCTTCGCCCGTTCCAACTCAGCACACCCGACCAGACCAGCCTTGCCACAGGACTGTGAGGTTCCCCCGAGATGTGGAAGGTTGCCGGAGATGGCCTGATGGGCCATGAGAAGGGAGCCTCTGTCATGGCTGCTCAGATGAAGTACCCGCCCGAGTTGCGGCAGCGGGCCATTGCCGCGTACCGGGCCGCCGACCCGAAGCCGGTGATCCGTCAGATGGCCCGCGACCTCGGTGTTCACCACGAGGCCCTGCGCAACTGGATCCGTCAGGACGAGGCCGACCACGGCGAGCGGGACGATCGGCTGACGACCTCCGAGAAGGAGGAACTGGCCAGACTCCGCAAGGAGAACACCGAGCTCCGGCGGTCCTGCGAGATCCTCAAAGCCGCCTCGGCTTTTTTCGCCCAGGAGCTCGACCCGACCCGGCGACGGTTCTGAAGCTCATCGACGAGCACCAGGACCGCTTCGGGGCCGAGCCCGTACTCCGGGAACTGCACATCCCCGCCTCCACCTACTACCGGTGGCGCCGCACCGGGCAGGAGCCGTGCGAGCGACGCCGACGGGACGTGGAGCTGACCGAGAGGATCCGGGAGATCCACACCGAATCGAGGGGTATCTACGGCTCCCCGCGCGTGCACGCCGTGCTGAAACGCGAGGGCACCCTGATCGGCCGCAAACGGATCGAGCGCCTGATGCGCGAAGCCGGGCTGCACGGGATCAGCCCACGCCGGCAAGGCAAGGGCTTCACCCGCCGCGACCCGGCCGCCACGCTCGCCCCCGATCTGGTGCGGCGGGACTTCACCGCCCCCGCACCGAACCGGTTGTGGGTCACCGACCTGACCATGATCACCACTGCTGAGGGGCCGTTGTGGCTCTCCGCGATCCGGGACGCGTTCTCCCGCCGTGTGGTGGCCTGGGAGACCTCCGCCCGCGCGGACGCCGACCTGGTCCTCTCCTCACTGGAGTACGCGCTGGCCAGCCGGGAGGTGGAGCCCGGCAAGCTGATCCATCACGCCGACCACGGCTGTCAATACACGGCCATCAAGCTCACAACACGCCTGCTGCGAGCGGGAATCGAGGCGTCCATGGGATCTGTGGGCGACAGCTACGACAATGCCCTCGCCGAGAACCTATGGATGCTGGTCAAGACCGAATGCGTCCGCGGGCGTGTCTTCGCCACACGTGCCGAGGCGAACCTCGCGCTCTTCGAGTACCTCGACGGCTTCTACAACAGCCGGCGCATCCAGAAACGACTCGGCTACCTCAGCCCCATCGAGTTCGAAGAGAAGCACTACGCCGACCAGGCGACGGCCGAACAAGCGAACCTCAAACCCCGCCAACCCGCCCTGAACAGCTAATCAGCACCTCCCGCACAGCGGGGGAACCTCACTGCCCCAACGGGCACAGCTCCCACCTGTTCCCGTCCTACCCTCGAGAGGGCAGGACGGGTTGTCGCATGGCCCACTCCCCTGCTGTGTGTGGTGTGTTCAGCCCCTGGCCCCCGTTCTCCCTCGTTCCCGGGGCCAGGGGGAACCATCCGGTCCCGCCCTCCCGCCCGGCCCCCGCAGCGACAGACACCTGCCAAGGCCGACCCCCATGCCGGCAGAAAACTGCATCACGGTGATGCCACGCCAGAGGCGTGGGCGGGGGCGGAATGTGTCCACGCCAGGCTGCGCCGCCGCCCCGGCTGCCCTGCCGCTGCAAGGCCAGCGTGCTGCCAGGCACCTCACCGCACACAACGAGGTGCCCGGCACCGGCCTCCCTGGCGCCAACACCACCAGCGGCCCCACCTACCAACCGAGGCAGGCGGGTCAGCGCGCGAGCAGGTTGCCGTCTGGTTACGAGATCGCCAGGATCGCCACCGAGGCCAACGACCAAGCCCGTGCCTTCCCCAGCACGGTCATCCACGCCCTCCGGCCCGCTGGCTGCGCCTGCCCGAGGAGCGCCTGAAGCTCGACCCGGTCACGGACCGTCTCCACCGGGCTGTGGTGTGCCGGGACGCGGACCAGACGGCGACGGCCGACATCGACGTGGCGGCGGGCAAGGCACTGGAGCAGCTTCACCGTGTCCAGGACATCTGGCCCTGGACGAGTCGAACGCAGAGCCGCCGGTGCGCACCGCCAAGGCAGATCGTCAGGAGTGGCTGCGGATCACCGAACAGGTGGGCACGGCTGGCCTGGGCGTCTGCGGCCCCGGGGTCGACCCCGACGCGGTGGGGCACCCCCGCTGATCCGGTTCCGGCAGGCCTGATGGAGGACGGCGGCAGCGGGACTGACCCACCCGTGGTGCCCCCAGCAGGATTCGAACCTGCGACCTACCGCTTAGAAGGCGGGTGCTCTATCCGCTGAGCTATGGGGGCGTGGCAACTTGGTGGCCGAGGACAGGCTGGTGATCGTTTCCCTACAGCCCCAGTCACAAGCGGCGGCGAGGAGCCGCCTCCGGACCGGGGGCGAGAGCGCAGCTGGACGTAGGTCAGACCAACACTGCCCCCATAGTCGCCCGATCGCCGATGCAACCGTGCGGTAGATGAGCTGTGGTCAGCTCACCCTGGCCGTCCAGGTCCATCAGACGGGCCATCTTGAGCAGGTCCCTACTGGGCTGTCGCTGGTCTTGGCGGTGGCGGTGGCCCAGCCGGAGAGCACCGCGTGAGCGCCAGCCGCCGCGCCGATCGTGTCGGTCCTGCCGCTCCGGCGCCAGGTGGCCTCGTCCACTCTGGGTGGGCCGCACGGGTGCCGGCGCACTCTTCAGCCCTTGTCAGGGAAAGCGTCCCCTGCCACTACGTTCGGCGAAAGCCCGCAAGGGCAGCCCGGGGGGCCATGTGAAGCTCCATCATGGCCGGGTAGTTAGCCTCGGCCTTTCACGGCGAGCACTGTCCGACGGGTGATCAGAAAAGAGAAAAGTGCTCCTGACCTGCAACGATGGGACTTGTCTAGGGTCCAGTCAGCTGCATGGAAAGAAGCACTTCTCAGGTGAACAGTATCGGGTCGTATCCGCGTGTTCGCGTCGAGGGCAACGGTCGCGGGGTGGTCTCGCAGTCCGGCGCCGTGCTGCTGGTCGAGACCGCCCGCAAGGCAGGGCTGGATGCGGCGATATCGACGGCGCTGGTGCCGTGGCGCAAGGCGCGTGCGGTCCATGATCCCGGCAAGATCCTGCTGGATGTCGCGCTCGCGGTGGCCCTTGGCGGGGACTGCCTGGCTGATGTCGCGATGCTGCGGGCCGAGCCCGCCGTGTTCGGCCCGGTGGCCTCCGACCCGACCGTCTCCCGTCTGGTCGACACCCTCGCCGCGGCCGGGCCCCGTGCACTGGGGGCGATCCGGCGGGCGCGGGCCGAAGTCCGCGAGCGGGCCTGGCGGTTGGCCGGCGAGGCGGCCCCGCACGCGGGCGGCGAGGTGACCGTGGACATCGACGGAGTGCTGGTCCTCGCGCACTCCGAAAAGCAGGACGCGGCCAAGACCTGGAAGAAGACGTTCGGGCACCACCCGCTGTTCGCGTTCGTCGACCACGGCCCAGGCGGGTCTGGAGAGCCGGTCGCCGGGCTGCTGCGGCCGGGGAACAGCCGGCAGCAACACGGCCGCAGACCACATCGAAGCGGCCCGGACGGCACTGGCCCAGCTACCGAAGAAGTACCGGCGCGGACGCCGAACCCTGATCCGCACCGACTCCGCCGGCGGCACCCACGACTTCCTGAACTGGCTCACCACACGCGGCCGGTGGCTGTCCTACTCGGTGGGGATGACCATCACCGGCGGCATCCACCAGGCCGTGCTGAAGATCCCGGCCTCTGCCTGGACCCCCGCAGTCGAACCCGGCGGAGAGATCCGCGACGGCGCCTGGGTTGCCGAGCTCGCCGGCGATGTCCTCAAAGGCTGGCCGAAGGGGATGCGGCTCATCGTCCGCAAGGAACGGCCCCACCCCGGAGCCCAGTTGCGCTTCACCGACGCCGACGGCATGCGCCTGACCTGCTTCGCCACCAACACCACCCACGCCCCGATAGCCCGGCTGGAGCTGCGGCACCGCCAGCGGGCCCGCGCTGAGGACCGCATCCGCGCCGCCCGCGACACCGGCCTGCGCAACCTGCCCCTCCACCGGTTCGCGCAGAACCAGATCTGGCTGGAGATCGTCCAGCTCGCACTCGACCTGCTCGCCTGGATGCCCATGCTCGCCCTGACCGGCACCGCCCGCCGCTGGGAACCCAAACGCCTACGGCTGCGGCTGTTCTCCGCCGCCGCCCAGCTCGTCACCACCGGCCGCCGCCGCTACCTCCGCCTCGCCCGCCACTGGCCCTGGACCGACACGATCACCAGTGCCTTCGAGCGCCTGCACGCCCTGCCGGACCCCGGCTGACCAGCGACATCACCCCATCCCGACGAACACCAGACAACATCCGGAACCGTGGAACCCGGCGCCCACCCGACGCGACAGCCGGGTCACAAGCCTGCCCACCGGCGGAAACACCCCGCCCGGACAAGCAGAAACGGCCCGCCAGCCAAGCTGACGAACCGTCATGCAAGATCGAGGCTAGCTTCTCCGCAGGTCACGCAGGCTTGTTGAGGGGTTTTCGACACAGAACAACGAAGCTCGTTGGTACTGGCAGTCGACCAAGACAGCTTGATCCCGAGGAACTCTCCGTTGCCGTCTCACCATGTCCTGTCCGCCCCGGTGACCGCCATCACCCGTACGGTCACCGTGGCCGCCGGGAGGTTCGCTGCCGGGCAGCTCGGTGGCCTGAGCCGTCGCGTCCGTAACGATCGCTCTCCGGCAACCCCCGCCCCCTCGGCCCGCGCTACCGGCCACCACGGTCCCTGAATACGTCGGCCCCGGCCCAGACCGGCAACCGCATGTCCCGCGCCCTCGAGATCGTCCAGGGAGCGCCCGACAGGTAGCGGAGGGCCGGAAAGATCGCCGAGCTCCTCGGCGGTCTCACCCGCGTCGCCACCTATCGACAACTCGCCCGCTGGACCGAGAGGGCTGATCAGGAGGGTCCGCACGATCCGTTACACGGCAGCCACCCCGACGGGCACCGCCGCCCTGCGCGACCTGCGGAAATGCGAACTGCCCGGCTTTGGGAGTTCCTCTGCGGTTGGACGCCCGGAGGGGCGTCCTGGTCGGGCAGGGCCCGCAGGGCGGCGGCACGACCGTCGCTGTGGTCGCAGGGGTCGTACCATCGTGCGCTTTTCGCGTTCCAGGGCCAAGGCCTGGCGCATCCGCTGAGCTGTCGCCGCGTGAACGGGGTCGGTGACCACAGCCTGCTTCAGTGGAGAGCCTGGATCGGCGGGATCAGGCCGTGCTGGTCCATACGTTCATTCATGGGTGGTGCTGACCGAGATACCGACGACGAGCGGCAGCCCGCCGCAATCGGACAGGACGTGCTCCGTGGAGCCGGGCTTGCCCCGGTCGACTGACATCTCAGCGAGCCAAGGAGCCAAGCCGTAGCCGTGCTGACGACGCGGCAGAGGCCGGTGAAGGAATCCTCGTCGACATGACTCGGTTCTGAAGTCAGTGGAGAAGCTGCTCCACAGGCAGGGGAACGGTCCGGGCCAGTACCTGTACGCCTCCCCCGTCCGCAATAGTGCCCAGCAGTCTGCCTGCCCGTGTGGCTTTTCGGCACACCCGGATCTCTAGGGTGTGAACTGGCCGTTAGAAAGGTGACCGCTGTGACTGCCGATGCCATATCAGATGGTGAGACGGGAACCAGGGCAGGTCAGTTCGCGCTGGAATGCTGGTCGGGCGAGGCCGAAGACCACCGCAAGCATGCTTTCACCCTTCTCGTTGATGTGAGCCCCTACGAAGGCGAGTCCCTGATGCCTTTGGTAGCCGAAGCCCTGGGGCTGGACCCCACCGGAGGCTCTCTCACGCGTGCGATCCGCGCCGACACTCGGTTCCGCTTTAGCGACGATGTGAGGTTCCCCCGTTGTGCGGGTGTCGCTGATCAGCTGGTCAGGATGGGGTGACGGGTGTTCAGGTTCGCTTGTTCGGCCGTCGCCTGGTCGGCGTAGTGCTTCTCTTCGAACTCGATGGGGCTGAGGTAGCCGAGTCGTTTCTGGATGCGCCGGCTGTTGTAGAAGCCGTCGAGGTACTCGAAGAGCGCGAGGTTCGCCTCGGCACGTGTGGCGAAGACGCGCCCGCGCACGCACTCGGTCTTGATCAGCATCCACAGATTTTCCGCGAGGGCGTTATCGTAGGAGTCCCCGATGGAGCCCATGGAAGCATCAACTCCTGCCCGTAGTAGACGGGTTGTCAGCTTGATGGATGTGTATTGGCAGCCGTGATCGGCATGATGAATGAGCTTGCCCGGCTCGATCTCGCGACTGGCGAGTGCGTACTCCAGCGTCGTCAGGACCAGGTCGGCATCCGCGCGGGCTGAGGTCTCCCAGGCGACGACGCGGCGGGAGAAGGCGTCGCGGATCGCTGAGAGCCACAGCGGGCCCTCGCTGGTCGAGATCATCGTCAGGTCGGTGACCCACAACCGGTTCGGCGCCTGGGCTGTGAAGTCCCGGTTCACCAGGTCCGGGGCCAGGGTGGCCTTCGGATCGCGGCGCGTGAAGCCCTTGCGGCGTGGGCTCATGCCGGCGATGTCGGCTTCGCGCATCAGGCGCTCGACCCGCTTGCGGCCCACCTGGGTGCCCTCGCGTCTGAGGGTGGCGTGCACGCGTGGCGAGCCGTAGTTGCCGCCGGACTCCGCGTGAATCTCCTTGATCCTCCCGGTCAGCTCGACATCGCGGCGCCGCCGTTCGCACGGCTCCTTCTCGGCGCGGCGCCACCGGTAGTAGGTGGTGGAGGGGATGTGCAGTTCCCGAAGTACGCACTCGACTCCCAGGCGGGGGTGCTCGTCAACGAGCGCCGTCACCTGGGCCGGGTCGGGTCGAGTTGCGCCGCGAAAAACGCCGAGGCCGTCCGCAGGACGTCGTTGGCCCGCTTGAGCTGCACGTTCTCCTTGCGCAGGGCGGCGAGTTCGGCACGCTCGTCGGTGGTCAGCCGGTCGTCGCGTTCGCCGGCGTCCGCTTCAGCCTGACGGATCCAGCCGCGCAGAGCCTCGGGATGCACGCCGAGGTCGACAGCCAGCTTCTTGATCTGGGGCTTCGGCTCGGCGGTGCGATACATCCGCACCGCACGCTCACGCAACTCCAACGAGTATTTCCGGGGTGCAGCCATGGTCAGCGGTCCTCTCATGAGTCCCATCTGACCCGCTGTCAGCGCCTTCCGCATCTCGGGGGAACCTCAATGACCTGGTACGCCTGATGATGCCCGGGGGAGAATTCATCGAGCATCCGCCCGTCACAGAATGGCAGGATATCTGCCGGCGAAACCGCTACGTGCATCTGTATGTGTCCCACTTGAGGCTCGATGCCGGATCGGCTCCGCAGGAATATCTCCGCGCGATGGTCGAGACCAGGAATTTCAGCAGCGGGTTCATCCCGGTTGTCTGATCCGACAGCATTATTCCTTGAGCAGCGATTGGCCCGGGCGTCGGCGAAGCGGGTCGGGTCGACGCCGATCTCCGCCGGGACACGTTCGGCCAGCTGGACGCCCACGGCCGGATCAGCTCCGACCAGGACCACTACAGCATAGCCACCCTCCTCGCCCAGTCCGGCCTGCCCGCCGACTGGACCCCACCGGCCAGCTGAGCCCAGCCTGGATGGGTGACTTCTCCACCCGCTCAGGCTCCGGTCCCTGCCGCGCACCGCGAACGCGTTGCCCGCGGGCCGGCCCTCGATGACAAGCGCTCGGCCCCGCCGGGCGGCGCCCTCTCGGACGGCACGTCCGAAGAGCCGCGTCCTGGCCCGGGTCGCCGAACTGACGGCCACAGGCGGGCCGGTGCCACTCGGAGGGCTAAGGCAGCTCCTCGGCCGGTTCCACCAGGCGACCGCCCGCTACGACCTCCTGCGCGGCGCGGCGTCCTGGAGCGTCCGTGACCAGGCGTGCTGTCGGGCCGGGTGTGCTGGTCGCTGGAGTGTGCGAACGCGGCGGCCCCGTTGAGTGGCACCGGGCAGTGCGGGCGGGCGGCACGGCCGCCGTCAGGGCATCTTGGCGGCGGCTCGCTTGACCGCGTCACGGATCCGGGCGTAGCTGCCGCAGCGGCAGACGTTCTCGATCCGGTCGATGTCGGCGTCGCTGGGGTTCTCGTTGGTGCGCAGCAGAGCGACGGCGGTCATGATCTGGCCGGGCTGGCAGAAGCCGCACTGGGCAACGTCGCACTCCAGCCAGGCTTCCTGGACCGGGTGCAGGCGGTCGCCGTCGGCGAGGCCCTCGATGGTGGTGACGGTGCGTCCGGCGCAGTCGGCGACCGGTACCACGCAGGGCTGCACCTCGGCGCCGTCCAGGTGACTGGTGCAGGCGCGGCAGACGCCGACCCCGCAGCCGTACTTGGGGCCGGTGACGCCGAGCTTGTCGCGGAGCACCCAGAGCAGCGGCATGTCGGCGGGGGCCTCGACGGTCACCGGACTGCCGTTGAGGACGAACTGGTAGCTGGGCACGTGAAGGTCCTTGGGGGAGGGTCAGAAGGCGATCGGGAAGCTGCGCGGGCTGGTGCCCGTCGCGCGGGCGTAGGCGTTGGCCACCGCGGCGGCTGCCGCCGGGAAGCCGAGCTCGCCGGCGCCGCCGGGCGAGCCGCTCGGCGGCAGGAAGTGCGCCTCGAAGGCGAGCGGGCTGTGCCGCTGCCGGGCGTAGTGGAAGTCGGCGTAGCTGCCTTCGCGGATCGCTCCGTCGTCCAGGTGCACGCCCGCCCGTAGGGTGACCGAGATGCCGTCGGTGACGGCACCGAGCAGTTGGGCCTCCAGGCCGCGCGGGTTGATCACCCGGCCGACGTCGGCGGCCATCACGGCCTTGGTGACCCGGGGATTGGCCGGGTCGGTGGCGTCCAGCTCGATCAGGCAGGCCACCGCCGAGCGGTGTTCGGCGTGGTAGGCGACGCCCTGGGCGTGGCCGGGCGGCATCGGCCGGCCCCAACTCCCGGCCTGGGCAAGCTTGTCGAGCACCGCCAGGCCGGTGGTGCTGGAGATCCGGGCCCGGCGGAAGGCCATCGGGTCGCGGCCCAGGGTGCGGGCCAGCTCGTCCAGCATCACCTCGTCGGCGACCCGGACCATTCCTGAGTAGACGGACCGCCAGCTGCCGGTGGGGATCTCCAGCGGCAGCTCGGCCAGTTTCTGGGAGGCTGATCCGAGGTTGTAGGGGTTTTCCTGGGTGAGCTTGAAGAAGGTCTGCGAGAACAACGCGTCTCCGACCGGCAGGCTGGCCCCGGCGGCGCTGAGGGGGTCTCCGAGTCCGTGGCCGAAGTCGGTGCGGACGGTGGCGGCCCGGTGCTCGTAGGTGAGCACCTGGCCGAGGGCGTGGGTGGCCCGGATCCGGTGGTGGCTGGCGGGGCGGACCCGGCCGTGCCGGATGTCGTCGTTGCGGGTCCACATCAGCTTGACCGGCCGGCCTGTCATTTGAGAGGTGATCGCTGCTTCGATGGCGGCGTCGTGGAACAGCCGTCGGCCGAACGAACCACCGCCGCGTACGACATGGACCTTGACGGCATCGACGGTCAGGCCGAGCGTGTCCGCGATGTCCTTCTGGGCGGCAATCGGAGCTTGCAGGGCGGCCCAGATCTCGGCTCGGCCGGGGCGGACGTCCGCGATGGCGGTCAGCACCTCCATTGGTGCGTGGCTGACGAACGCGAAGTCGAACTCGGCCTCCACGCTGGCGGCTAGGAGGGGCGGTATCAGGAAGGGCGGGTTGACATCACGCAGCCCAGCTCGGACGTCCGCGTCGGAGACCCCGGCCAGCGGTCCGGGACGCCAGTCCACCCGGAGCGCGGCCTTGGCCTTGAGCGCTTGGTCGAAGGTCTCGGCCAGCACCGCCACGCCGCTCGGGATCCGGACGACGTCCAGCACGCCGGGCATCGCCCGGGCGGCAGTGGCGTCCAGCGAGCGGATCGTGCCGCCGATGGTCGGCGGGCGGTGCACCACGGTCGGGACCGCGCCCGGCACGTCCAGGTCGCCCGCGTACTTTGCCTTGCCGGTGACGATGTCGCGGGCATCGATCCGGCCGGTCGGGGTGCCGACCAAGCGCTGCGCCGCCTCCGCCTTGGGGGCGGTGGAGACCGCCGGGACGACCACCCGGGCGGCGGCGAGGGCGAGTTCACCGTACCCGGCGGAGCGGCCGTCGGGCGCGGTGACCCGGCCGCCGGCGGTACCCAGGCTGCGGGCGGGCAGCTGCCAGCGGAGCCCGGCGGCGGTGACCAGCCGGGCCCGGGCGGCCGCGGCGGCGGCCCGGACCGGCTCATAGAGCGAGCGCACCGAATTGGAGGCGCCGGTGAGTTGGGCGAACACCAACTCGGGGCGGGCCGGCGCGAGCGGTACCTCGACATCGGCCAGCTTCATGTCCAGCTCTTCGGCGACCAGTATCGCCATCGCGGTGGTCAGGCCCTGCCCGACCTCCAGGCGAGGGAGTTGGAGCACCGCCTTGCCCGCCTCGGTCACCTCCAGCACCAGCAGGTGCGCGGTCGACGACCCGGCCAGGATCAGCACGTCCCCGAGATCGACCAGCCGGGGCAGCGCCTCGGCGGGGTTCGCGTCGAAGGCGAGCTGGGCACCGACCGCGAGCGCGGGGGCGGCCACCAGGTAGGTGAGGAAACGGCGGCGGCTGGTCGGCTGGGGAGCGGCGGTGTCCTGCTCCTGCGAGGGGCTGCTGATCGGAGGGGCCTTTCCCGGAGGTGGGACGTGATGTCGCAAGCGCGAGGGGCAGACCCCTGCGACTCGCGGCAGCCTCTCAGCATGATCCGCTCGTACACCATCCCCGGGGCAGTACTTGTCTGCAAATGTGAGAGGAGGACGGGACCGGCCGTGACGTCGGAGGCGGCCGGAGTCACCCATTCGATGGAAGAGAGGATCGCCGGCCTTCGGGCGGGTGTGGAGGCTCTTGGCATCGCGGGGCTCACCTGGCGGTGGGCTTCCCGGGAGGCCGGGTTCGCCCGTTCAGCGGCGAGATGGGGTGGTCACGGACTCGGTGGAGGTGCTGCGCGCCTGTCAGCTTCGGGACGCGGCCTGGCACCATGCCGTCGTCTACGCGGAGTTCCGGGCCCAGGGACCGTCCGCTGGGTGAGCACGGACTTTCAACAGGCCGGGGCCGGTCTCGGTGCCCGCATGCGCGAACTGCGGACCGAGAGCGGCCAGTCCGGCCGGGCGATGGCCGTCCGGCTGGGCTGGCCCCAGTCCAAGGTCAGCAGGCTGGAGCCCGGTAGGCAGACCCCGACCCGCGCTGACCTCATGGCGTGGGCCGATGCGGTGGAGCGGCCGGACGCGGCGGCGGAACTGGTCGGCCGCCTGCGGACCGTTGAGACTCAGTACCGGTCGTATCGGCGTCAGTTGGCCGGGGGCGCGGTTCCGCTCCAAGAGGCGTACGCCGCACAGACGGCCAAGACCAGCGTCCGGCAGTCCGTTGACTCACACTGGCTCCCGGGCCTCTCCGGACCTCGGCGTATGCCCGAGCGGTGTTCTCTCGGTTCTCGGTGTTGCACCCGGACATCTGCGGCGTGGACGCCGCCGTGGAAAAGCGGATAGGGCATCAGGCTGTCCTCGAGATGTGGCTCGGCGACCTGTCGGACGGGGCGATCCACGCCCGGACCTGGGCCGAACTGGAGACATGTGCGGTCTACGGGCCGGAGGCCCAAGTGAGCACAGCCGTCCAGGGCAAGCGCCCTGACCCGTACGCGGAGTGCAACGCGCTCACGCTGCCGCCGAGGTGCGGGAGGTGATGCCAACGAGCAGACGGCCGAGTACCGGTAGGCCAGTCAGCGGGCCGCCGAGGGCCGGACGTCGCGTGCCGAGAGCTTTGGACCTACCTGACCTTCGTCGCGATCGTCCCGGGGACGCTGCTGGGCCTGCCGACGCGGTGCCGGTGGCCGGGCCCGGCACGTGGTCCGCGGCCTGCCTGCCCATCCCACCGGATACAGGCGACTACGGCCCGGGCAACAGTCCTTCCCGCCACTGGCCCGGTGTGGTGCCGAACCAGCGCCGGGCCGCACGGCTCAGACTGCTGGCGTCGTGGTAGCCGAGGCGGCGGGCCGCCGTCTCCAGCGAGCACCGGCCGGACAGCAGGCCCACGAGTTGCTCCCGTCGAGCGGTGTCGACCAGTTGCTGCCAGGTCGTACCCTCGTCCCGCAGGCGTCGCTGCAGACTGCGCACGCTGGTGCTCAGCGTGACCGCCAGATCGTCGATGCGGACGGCCGCAGCGGACCGGGATGAGAGCCACCGGACAGCGAAAGCGCTCGTGGCTCCCGGCCCTGGCAGGACGTCGAGTAGTCGGTCGGCGAGTTCCCTGTGCATGCCGCACAACTCGGCGTCCGCGGACGGCAGAGGTGCTGCCAGGTCGCCCACCGCCACGGTCAATTCGTCGGCGTCAGCGCCGAATCTGGGCGTCACCCCGAAGAGCGCCCGGTACGCGGCCGGGTCTCCCTGCGGTTCGTGCCGGAAGGTGACCCCGGCCGGGCCGAAGGGCCGGTCACGGAGCCATCCCGCCTGGACGACTATGGATCCCAGGATCGCGTCCACCTGCTGTGGCAGCAAACCCGGGCCCCCGGGCGGCTCGGCATACCGTATGACGATGCCCCCGCGGTCGCCCTGGCGAGTGCTCAGCACTCCGGCCTCACTGACCAGCCGCTGGTACCGCAGCAGGTACTCGAGTGCATGGCCCAGGGTGGGAGCGTGCAGGAACAGCAGGCCAAGCACATGAAACGACCCGGGCCGGACGGCTCGCGCCATCCGCAGACCCATCAACCCCTCCCCGGTCAGTTCCACGGCCCGCTCCCACAGCAGTCGCATCGCGTCGGCCCCGATCCGCCCGCCTGACTCGGCCAACCGAGCTTCCGAAACCACACCCTGCAGGAGCGCACCACCATCCTCACCCGCCGCCCGGACGGCACCGAGGAGGGTCCGCGCGTACGAGGTACTCACAGTCCGCGGACCAGTCATCAGCAGCTCCGTGGCATGAGAAGACAAGGAAGTCGGAGGCTATTGTCAATGCGGCGGGCCTCCTCTGTCACCAGGCTGGTGGATCACCACCAGACCACAGGAGGAGCAGGCCCACATGACGACCGTCAGCCGCATCGAGCTCTATCACGTCGCCTACCCGCTGCAATCACCGTTCCGTCCGAGCTGGATCCCCGGCTACCCCCAGACGGAGAACCGCTTCGACCTCCTGCGGGTCATCACCGACGACGGCATCGAAGGCTGGTCGGCCGGCCCGGCGCTCGGCCGCGAACGCGGCGGGTTGGGCGAGCTGCTCTCGCAGTACATGATCGGACTGGACGCGACCGACATCGACCTCGTTCAGCAGCGCCTGCGGGAGATGTCCTACCTCGGGCTGCGCAACCACTGGATCGAGCCCGCGTTCTGGGACATCAAGGCGAAGCTCGCCGGCGTTCCCGTGTACCGGCTGCTGGGCGCGGAAGGCGGACGCATCCGCCTGTACGCCTCGACCGGCGAGGTGCGCTCGCCCCAGGCAAGGGTGGAGGAGGCCGAGGCCAGGTACCAGGAAGGCTTCCGGGCAATCAAGCTTCGTGTGCACGACTTCGACGAATCGGCCGACCTCGCCCAGGTCGAGGCGGTCGTAGCCGCAGTCGGCGACCGCATGAAGGTCGCCGTCGACGCCAACCAGGCCTGGCGGGTGACCACGATCGCGGACGCCCCGCTGTGGGACCTGGCCAGGGCCAAGCGTTTCGCCGACGCCTGCGCCGACCTCGGCGTCGCCTGGCTCGAGGAGCCCCTGCCCATGGACGCCTACGACGACCTGGCCGAACTCACCCGCCACAGCAGGATCCCGATCGCCGGCGGCGAACTCCACACCGGCGGTCTGCCTGAACTGCGCATGATGATCGAGCGCCGCTGCTACAGCTATTTCCAGCCCGACGCCGTCTTCACGGGCGGCATCGCACAGACCCTGGAAGTGATCCGCCTCTGCCGGGCGGCCGGTCTCTCCTACACCCCGCACACCTGGACCAACGGCATCGGCTTCGCCGTTAACCTGCAGCTCATGGCCGTCGGCGGCGACCGTGCCCACGGCCTGCTGGAGTACCCCATCAACCCGCCCTCTTGGACGGTGCCGGCTCGCGACGCCATCCTCACCACCCCGTGGACCCACCAGGGCGGAGAACTGGAGCTCCCTACCGCCCCCGGACTCGGCTTCGATATCGACCACCAAGCCCTGCGCCGCCACGGCACCCGCTTTGCCTCCGCTGGCAAGTTCTCGGTGGCGGTGAAGGCCATCCGGGAGAAGGGCTTCCGAACGGCGCTGGAGATCAACAAGGCCCGCCGCAGTTGAGTACCGCACGGTTCGGTTCGGCAAGCTTCGCTCTGCAGCTCCCGTAGCTCGTCAAGCCGAAGGCTGGCCCAGGTGCGGCGCGCCCAGACCGAAACGGGCCAGACGGTGTCCCCCGGGGCGCTCAGCCTGTCGAGCAGTGCGCCCACCCTGGCGGCGGGCGCCTCGATGGTCCGGTGCTGGATATTGCGCACAACAGTTTTGTCTACGCCCCGACCGGCCGGGCCCAGCCCGCAGGCACCGGCAGGCCCTCAGGGAGACGGTCACGAATCATGATCGGTGCTGCTCTGAGCCTGGATCCACCGCGCGGGTTGTCAGCGGTGTGAGGGCTGGAACGAAGAGATGCCTTGTGACCTGGGATGATGGGAGTTCTCTAGGCTTCCATCGCACCGGATCAGCAAGGCATCTCGTAAGTGATAGTTTCCCATACCGCTTCGGCGGTCTTCGCATCGTTCGATGATCCGAATCTGCTCGCGCCCGCCGGTCTCGTTCCGGCGGTGCGGCTGCTGGAGCGGTGTGACCTGCCCGCTCTGGTCCGGGCGAACGTGCGGATCACCGGGTCGGCGCACGGCTCCGGCGCCCACGCGGACGCCAAAGCCGTCCAGGTCGTGGCCGGGATGCTGGCCGGCGCGGACAGCATCGACGACCTGGACGTCCTGCGACACGGCGCACTCCCGAAGCTCTTCGGCGGAGTGCGGGCGCCCTCCACGCTCGGCTCGTTCCTGCGCTCCTTCTCCTGGGGCCACGTGCGCCAACTGGAGTCCGCCGCCCGCGCGTTCACCTGCAACCTCGCCGCGCAGACCGGCCTGCTGCCCGGCGCCGACCAGGTTGTGTTCGTGGACATCGACTCCAAGGTCAAGCAGGTCTACGGCACCGCCAAACAGGGCGCCGGGCACGGATACACCAAGGTCAGAGGCCTGCACTTCCAGATCGTCACCGTCAAAACGCCGTTGTGCGCGCCGGTGATCGTGGCCACCCGACTGCGCAAGGGGGCGGCGAACTCCGGCAAGGGAGCCGCGTCCCTGATCGCCGAGGCCCTGACCACCGTGCGCCGGATGGGCGCGCGGGGTCTGATCGTCGTCCGCGCGGACTCGGCGTTCTTCTCCCACAAGGTCGTTGACGTCTGCCGCAGGGCCGGTGCCCGGTTCTCCCTGGCCACCGCCAACCGCAAGGAGATCCGGGCGGCCATCACCGCGATCGGCGAGGACGCCTGGACGGCGATCAAGTACCCGAACGCGGTCTGGGACGAGACCCAGGGGCAGTGGATCTCCGATGCCGAGGTCGCCGAGACCCAGTACACCGCGTTCACCGGCAAGGCCAAGAAGTACCACCTCACCGCGCGGCTGCTGGTCCGCCGCGTGAAACGGCTCAACCCCGCTCATGTCGCAGCCGGGCAAGGCGAGTTGTTTGCCACCCACCGCCATCACGCGATCTTCACCGACAGCACCCTCGGCCTGCTCCAGGCCGAGCAGACGCACCGCGACCACGCCGTCATCGAGCAGGTCTTCGCCGACCTGGAGGACTCCGCGCTCGGCCACCTGCCCTCGGGAAAGTTCACCGCGAACGCCGCCTGGCTCACCCTGGCCGCCATCGCCCACAACCTCACCCGCGCCGCCGGCCACCTGGCCTCGACATTCCACGCCAAAGCCCGCACCGGCACCATCCGCCGCCAACTCATCAACACCCCAGCCCGGCTGGCCACCTCAGCGCGAACTCTGACGCTTCACCTGCCGACCCGCTGGCCGTGGACCGAGGCGTTCAGCAGTCTGTGGACAGCCACCGGCCACCGCCTACGGACCTGACCGGCGACCCGCCCCAACCGCCCACGACACCGAAAGACCTCGGAGACCCCGCACCGGACGGCCACCCGGCACTCACCCCTGCCCACCAGCGGGAACCCACCTCGACACCGCCCCAAAGATCACCGCCGAGCACTCACCGAATGCCCGGCGGTGGATCCAGGCTGAGCGGGCTGCGCCTGCTCCTGTCCACCGCGCAGGCAGTTGCAGGCCGACGGGCTGCGGATGGCCTCGAAAGCGGCTCTGACATGTGCAGCCAGCTGATTGAGGCCGCTTCGCTTTCGGGGAGCACTACCAGACACGCAATTAGTGTGTCCTACATGATTTATCTCTGGTAATTCATCGGTGTAAGCTCCAACCTGTGGAGATTCCAGAGAAGAGGCAGGCAGAAGCCCTGAAAGAAGTTGCGCGGCTCGGCGCCGAGCGCGCTGCGGCCCTCTCCGAAGTGGACCGCGTCACCGCTGAGCTGCGGAAAGCCTCCGTGGCAGCGGCAGAGCTAGGTGCCTCACGCAGTCGCGTGCGGGAATTGGGCGGCATCGCCGCGACCACCCTCTACGGCTGGTTCGAAACCGCAGGCATCGAGGTCCAGGCGCGCCGCCCCCGGAAGCAGCCCCGCAGCGCCTGGGGACTCGATCGCACAGCAGGAGATCGCCCCACCCACCCGTCACTTTGAGCAAGCGCAGGAGAAGAAAGACCGCGAGTTCGGGATCGTGAAGAGCTATCTCGCCGCCCTGCGACTCCGGGTCGGGAACCTCGTCCGGAAGATCGACAGTTATTTCGCCGAACTGCGCGCGACGAACGTCACCCTCCTTGAACTGCTGCCGCGCCTCCTTGGCCGAGGCCCTCAGGGATGCGTGGCTGGGCAGCGTGATCAGTGGGCGGGCGCGCGGCTGGTGACACAGGTCGGCCCGGTGGTGAGGTACGTGACATGGGCGCCGGGCCGGCCCGGCGAGACGTGGCACGACAACGACTTCGCCGACGGCCACCCGCACGACGGCCGTCCCGGTCTCAGCCAGTCCAGTGGCCCACCGTGCACCACAACCCGTGAACAGAGCCAGCGACCCGATGACGGCACGCGCTCAACCTTTGAAGGACCAGGACGCTCTGCCCCGCGGCAAGCGATCTCGGCCTCCACCCGGTACCGCCATCGGAACACAGCAGGAGAGTCGGTCCGGTGTCCAGGTGTTCGTCGATGGCCCGGGCCGTGGGCGAGAGGCCACGTTCGAGAGGCTCTCCGTCCAGGAGGCCAAGGTCTCCGGTGACAGCACAGCGCCGAGCCGGTCCCCCTGACCGCCCAGGGCCTTGATCGCCACTCGGATCTCCGCTCCCGGCCGGTGGACCAGCCGCGAACCCCACCACCTACCCATGCTCCCGGCCGGGGCGGAGCGCGCCCAGGGCGACGTCACCATCTGCGGGCCGACGCCAAGCGGCCGCCGGGTGTGACCAGCCATGCAGGACAGCACCGTACGGGCCAGAACCGAAATCTTCACAGAGCCACCCACAGCGGTGGCGGCCCAGGTCTGCCCCCACGAGTGCCCCTCTGAACATGGAATCGAAGATGCTACCCGACCCAAGCTGGACAGTGCACGATCCAGAAATGAGTGGCCCCAGACGCGAATGCTGATGGATACCAATGTCGGGAGGAGATTCTGGGAAGTTCTGGCGCCCGGCGGGACCATCAACGACACGGTGCAAGCAAATACCGGCGAGTGGCGCACCACCGGGAGGCCGGGTACTCCAGCTTTCCTGACGTTGCCAATCATCCAAGAGTGGCGCTGAGCGAGCAAAAGCATCACCACGACGCAAAGCGCCCCGGCAGCTCGATGCGGGGCGGGTTTACCGATTCGGCGAGCGCCCGATGATCGGACTATCTTTCGGAAGTAGGGGAGCGGACGAGCAGAGGGCGGCACGCGGTGGTGGAGATCTGGGGCGAGGCGGCGGACGGTTTCGAGCCCGTACGGGAGGCCTTCGCGCGCAACTTCCGCGACCACGGCGAGCTCGGCGCGGCGTTCACGCTCTACCTGGACGGCCGCAAGGTGGTCGACCTCTGGGGCGGCGACGCCCGTCCCGAGGTGGGCGGCCGCCCCGACCCGGCGGTCCTCTGGACGGCCGACACGGCGCAGGTGCTCCGCTCGGTCACCAAGGGCCTGACCGCCGCCACCGCGCTGCACCTGGCCGGGCAGGGACAGCTCGACCTGGACGCCCCGGTGGCCTCGTACTGGCCCGAGTTCAAGGCCGCGGGCAAGGAGCGGATCCCGGTCCGCTGGCTGCTCTCGCACCAGGCCGGGCTGCCCGCGCTGGACGTGCCGCTGCGGGTCGAGGACGTGATCGCCTGGGAGCCCGCCGTCGCGGCGGTCGCCGCCCAGGCCCCGTTCTGGGAGCCGGGCCGGGCGCACGGCTACCACCCGTACACCTTCGGCTGGCTGGTCGGCGAGGTGGTCCGGCGGGCCGCCGGGCGCAGCGTCGGGCAGTACTTCGCCGAGGAGATCGCCCAGCCGCTCGGGCTCGACCTGTGGATCGGCCTGCCCGCCGGCGCCGCCCCCAGGGTCGGCCGGCTGGTCGACCTGCCCGCCCCCGAGGCGGCGCTGAACGGTCCGAACGGCCTCCGGCTGCGCCCCCGTAGGTCGGTGGTGGACGCCTACCAGGACCCCTCCTCGCTGACGGCCCGTTCGTTCGGCGCGGTCCGGCCCAAGGTCGACCTGAACGATCCGGCGGCGCAGGCCGCCGAGATCCCCGGCGCGGGCGGGATCGGCACCGCCCGTTCGGTGGCCCGGTTCTACGCGGCGCTGATCGGTGCCGCCGACCGGCACGGCGGGGCCCCCGGCGAACGGCTCCCGGCGGTGTTCGGCCCGGGTCTGCTGGCCGAGGCGATGGGCCCTGCGGTCAGCGGCCCGGACCGGGTGCTCATCATCAACACCGCCTTCGGCCTCGGCTTCTTCCGCCACGGCCCGAGCTCCCCGATGGCCTCCCCGGCCTCCTTCGGCCACCCGGGTCGAGGCGGCTCCCTCGGCTTCGCCGACCCCGACCTGGGCATCGGCTTCGGCTACGTCACCAACGGCATGCAGCCCGGCGTCACCGGGGACATCCGCTCCCGTACCCTCATCGCAGCGGTCCGCACCTGCCTGACCTGAACCCCCTTCGGCAGGCGGGGCGGCTCGTTCAGGCGGCGACGGTCGAGGCCGAGCGCAGCGGATGTCGCCGGCGACGAGCCGCAGCTGTTCGACGGCCCGGACGCCGCCGACCCCGCCATAGGACACGAAGCCGACCGCTTTGTTGTTCCACTCGGCGTAGAGGAAATCGATGGCGCTCTTCAGCGTGCCGGGGATGCCGTGGTTGTACTCCGGTGTCACGATGACGAACCCGTCGAACGAAGCGATCTTGGCCGCCCATTGTCTCGTGTGCTCATGCTGGTACTGGAGGCCGAAGGCCAGCTCCTCGAAACGCTCGATGAGAAGGAACAGAAAACGTTCCGGCCTCTGCTTAACCGGATTGCCTGCGACCTCCGGGACATGGACCCGGGCGCAGCAGACCCCTGCGACGTGGCCGAACCCGGGGCCCAGCCGTGCGTCAAGCCCGCAGGACCTCCGCCACACTCGTGATGGGGTCAGCCCAGCCAGACGATGTCGATGACGTGCAGACGCCCAGCCGGACGGTTGACCAGGTAGACGAGACTGAGCTGGCCGATGGAGGCGCAGCGCACGTCCTCGCCTTCGGGATCGGTCGCGTCCCACTGGGGCCATCCCCAGGGGGTGCGGGAGGCGATGTCGAGCAGGTCGGTGGCCATCTGCTGGGCGTGTGAGGGAAGTTCGGCGAAGGCCTTGCCTGCGCGCGGGGACAGGCGGGCGGGCCAGACGTGGTAGCTCACTGGCTCTTTCCGGTGAACTCGGACAGGTCGGTACCGTCTTCGTCGTCCATGCCGTTGGCGACGAATTCGTCGACCGCCGGTGCGCTGTCCAGCCGGACCTGCCAGGTCCGGACGACCTCGTGCAGCGGTGAAAGGTCGTATGTCTGGCGGGAGTCTTCCAGTGCCTTCGCCCAGTCCCGTTCGAAGGCCGGCAGCCAGCGCTCGGTCCGCTCGGGCCGCTCAGCGCGGATGCGGGCCAGCAGTTGGGCGGCGGCCCGCGGCGCCGGGGCCGGGGGCGGGGCGGGAAGATGGTCGGGCTGGGCGCTCATCGGGTCCTCCACTTCGTCGTCGGTCACGCTACGGCAATCCGCACGCACAGTGGCGGGCGCCGGCTGAATCTCGCGCCGCCAGCCAGTTCAAAGGCGCCCGGGAGCACCGATTCTGCGGCCGGAGCCATGATCGGGCGTCCGACTCTGGTGCCTTCACAGCAGTGCCTGTCCGTCAGTTGCTCTGGAAGGACAGCCCCCGCTGCTCCAGGTACCTGCCCATCCCGTGCTCGGCCACGCGTACCCGGGAGAGCATCGCGATCAGGCCACCGATCGCAGGCCGCCTCCACAACTGCCCGCCCGGGCCAAGGTCTGCGGGCTGGTGGTCGAGCACCACTTGCCGGACACACCGCAACCTGTCCGGGGCCAGCACCTGGTGCTTGGTGCTCGCCTGGCCGTCGGCCGCGTCGGCCGGAGACCAGAGCTTCACTGCCACCGGCCTGCCACGCCGCCCACCAGTCGGCGGCCGACTCCGCACTCACGTCCAGGAGTTCAGCTACCGCCCGCCGCTCGCGTCCCGCTCGAACCGCTGACACGGCCCGCATCCGCAAAGCCTCCTGCACATCCGGCGACAAACTACCGCGCATCCCCAAGCGGATCCGCCACGCCCCGATCAACAAGCCCGGAACCCTACCGGTTCGGGTCGGTATGAGAATCCGATCGTCCTCATCCAAGTACCCGGGAAACGCCAGGCGGCGATACCACCGCGCCGACCGGTGGAACCGCCCTCCTTATACGCTTTCCGGGCCTCGGAATAGCGTCCTCATGAATACCATGAATTCCTTATGGTATCGCCATGATATTGAGGCACCTCACATGTCTGGTTCAGCCCAGAGAACATGCCCCAGTATTTCCGGCCAAGACTGTGACAGCCTTGGCCGCCGCAATGCCTCCCCGGAAAAGACGGAGCCGTCGCAGTGACGGATCATCCGAGGGGGGAACGCCGATGATGCTTCTGCAGGAAGAGCCGACAGGGGCCTTCACCGGCGCGCCGTCCGCGCCGTCGGCGCCGACGGTTGGGATGCGTTTGGCGCTGGCCTGTCGCCAGGATATCCCCCCGTGACCAGCGCCTCGCGCACCCGCGCGGACGTGAGAATGGCAGATTCGGTAAACAATTGCCTTCCGTGGACAGATTCCTTAATTGACCCGGGGGCCCATGCGGAGCACCACCTCGTGTCCTCAGCGTTCCGGAACTGCTCGCGCCACAGGTCAGCGGCCTGACTGCGGAGAACTCGGAGTCGCATCGTTCGTTTTGCGAGCCCGCATCACGCAGTTCAGAACCCTGGACTCACTTGCTGCAGATAGACCTGTCTGTCTACAGTTCTGCGTGCTGTGGCCCGCGTGGTGGTAGCCGCAAGTCCCCCCTGGCGCCTCCGACTGAGATGGCGCAGGGGATCCGGGAGGAGAGAAAAATTAATTCAAACTCGCATGCGCCAGTGGAAAATGTCAAGATAGATCTTGACGGCCATTCATTTGACGCTCTTGCCGCTGGGGCGAAAAGTGGCGAACTTGTCCTTTTGCTCCATGGATTCCCCGAATTCTCCGCAATATGGGACAATGAGCTTGATTCCCTTGCGAAGGCCGGCTTCCGCGCGCTTGCGGTTGACCAGCGAGGGTACTCTCCGTCCGCCCGTCCTGCGGCAATCGAAGATTACTCGATAGAGAACATGGTGTCCGACTCCCTTGGGTTTGCCGACTCTCAGGGCGCAGATCGCTTCCATCTGATAGCGCATGACTGGGGTGCCATGGTTGCGTGGGCTTTGGCCAGCGCACATCCAGAGCGGATTCTTTCCATCAATATTTTGTCCACCCCGCATCCGCTCGCCCTTCAGAATGCACTGAAGGCGGGCCCGGAACAGCACAAAATGCTCAGCCACGTTCCCTTCCTGCGCCAGCGTAATGGCGTGCCCGAAGCCGCACTTGCCAGTGACGGCGGTGCACGGATTCGCCAAGGCTACGCTGGCAGAATGCCGCGGTACCTGGAGGACGAGATCGTCCGCCGACTCCTGGAGCCGGGCGCCCTTGCTGCGACACTCAACTGGTACAGGGCAATAGACGAGGACCTCTCAGTACCAGCTGGCCGCATCGCTGTCCCCACCCTTTATATATGGGGTGACGAAGACAGCGCGTACGGCCGGAAAGCTGCTGAAGATACTGCCCGATTCATCGATGCGCCGTATCACTTTGAAATCCTTGAGGGGGCCGGGCATTGGCTTCCCCACGAGTCCTCCGAGACCATCAATAAGCTTCTGCTAAGTCACGTTCGGGAAAACAGCGAAAATCAATTGAAGTAGAGAACTCCCTGGATGCTGAACAGTGCAGCCTGGTCCCGCAAAGGCCCGGGGATCAGGTCTGTCCTCATGGGACGACTGGATCACTTTCCCGGCCGGAGGCCTTGGATGTTCGCCAGCTCGTCGAAATGACCGAGAAATCGATCCCACACGCCAATGCCAGAAAAGCAATCGCCGGATCCCGCACTGGCACAAAGTCCAACGGTATTGCTACCGGATCCTCCACCGCTCATCGCGATGAAGAAGTACACATAAGATTGAGCATCTTAGCCGAGCTGAGTACAGCTCCGGCAAGGGAGGTCGGCTGCGCTCCACACTGGAGGCGCTGATCGGGCCGTCCCTGGGATTTTATCTCAACCTCGGTGGCCCCCCCCGGGCTGCTGATGGGATTATTTCCGGGACAGCAGAGGCGGCCGTTCTCCACTCTTCGAGATGTCGAGCTCAAGAAGTGCGAGAGAACGGCTGCCTCGTTTGCCCCGTCGCGTCCTTCGGTGCGTGCTCTCGGCGTGCCGGGCGGAGGCCACGCGTAGCGAACCCCACTCGGGCCTTCGCCCGGTGCGGCGAGAGTGCGTGCCGGGCGGCGCGACGGGGCAAACCGAGCCGGGCACGGCACTAGGGAGCGTATTTGGTTGTGATCAAGTGGAGCTTCGCGTGAGGTCCTTGATCCAGATAATCGAGGCGCGGAGGTGGAGGCCGGCGAGGTAGCTGCCCGGAGTCTTGTCGTAGCGGGTGGCGATGCCGCGCCACGCCTTCATCCTGTTGATCGCGCGCTCGACGGTGTTCCGCTCCTTGTAGAGGTCGGCGTCGTGGCTGACGGGGCGGCCGCCTCCGGAGCCCTTCTTCTTCCGGTTGGCGGCCTGGTCCTTCTTCTCCGGGATGACCGCCTTGATTCGGCGTTTACGCAGGTGGGCGCGGTTTCCGCGGGACGAGTAGGCCTTGTCCCCGGCGACCGCGTCCGGCCGGGTGCGGGGACGGCCGACGGGCCCGCGCACCCGCACCCTCTTCAGAACGGGGATGAACTGCGGGCTGTCCCCGGCCTGTCCGGCGGTCAGGACAAGTGCAAGCGGACGGCATCCGCGGTCCGCGGCGAGATGAATTTTGCTGGTGAGTCCGCCCCGGGACCTGCCGAGCAGGGCGGCCTTCAGTCGGAGTCCGTGCCGACGCCGGATGCGTCTTCGCTCCTCTCGCGCGGGATCGCTTTCGGCCTCCTGCCCGCTTTGTTCTTCGAGGCCGCCCCCTTTGACCTAGCCTTCTCCTCCTCGGCGGCGGCTTTCTCCAGGGCGGTGACGACGTCCCCGTCGAGGTGCATGCCGGCCGCGTCGTGGTGGGCCCGGGCGGTGGTGGAGTCGATGCTGACCAGGGACAGATCTACCTCACCGCGCTTCGCGGCTTCCGCGATCGTGCCCTCCAGCAGGGCCTCGAAGACCCCGGCGTTGCGCCACTGCCGGAAGCGGTTGTGGACGGTCGACCAGGCGCCGAACTCCGTCGGCATCTCCCGCCACTGCCCGCCCGTCTTGAACCGCCAGATCACACCCTCGAACTGCTGCCGCAGCCGCTCGGGGTACGGGCCGTACTCGCCGATCGGCAGGTACGGCTCGATGAACTCCCACTCATCATCAGTCAGTTGAACTCGCGTCACGCAAGACGGTCTACCGGACCGGGCCGTGCCACGAAGGCACATCCCACAGATTGATCACGACTCGATACGCTCCCTAGAACAGCGGGACCCCGGCCCGGACCAGGCGCCAGGTGCCGCCGCCGAACTCGGCCGGGTCGATGACACCCTTGGCCTTCACCCAGCTGATCATCGTGTTCCGGATCTCCTCCGAGTTGGACCACGCCACCGGGGCCTTGGCCACGTGCGGGAAGTTGCCGCCGCCGTTGGCCCGGTAGTTGTTCACCGCCAGCACGAACTGCGCGGCCGGGGCCACCGGGGCGCCCTCGAAGGTCAGGTTGGTGATCCGCGAGCCGACCGGCTGGGTCAGGTCGATGTCGTAGGAGACGCCGTAGATCGAGTCGTAGTTGTAGTCCGGGGTGTTCGCCTGGTTGGTCAGGGTGGCCAGGTCGACCGGGGCGCCGACCGCGAGCTGGGCGAAGTACTTGGCGGAGTACTCCAGGTAGTCCTTGACCTGGGCCCCGGTCAGCACCCGGGCCTCCAGGGTGTTCTCGTAGATGTACAGCCCGGCGGCGTCCCGCAGCTTGACGGTGCCGGCCGGGATCACCGCGGTGCGGTTGAACGGCGCGGCCTGGGCCAGCACCGGCAGCGCGGCGTACGAGGTGCCCGCCAGGGCGGCCTTCACGGTGTCCGCCTGCACCCGGCCGATCAGGTCGATGATCGGCACGTCCTTGAACGGGGCCTCGGCGATCGAGAGTTCGGCCTTGCAGGTGCCGATCACCTGGTTGACGTAGGCGACCGTCTTCTTGTGCTGCTTGTCGATCAGGCGGACGATCCCGGCGTCCTCCGGCACGGTGTTGGAGTTCAGCACCCGGGAGGTCACCCCGGTCACCGTCCACTCGCCCCGGGCGTACTCCACCTCGAAGTCGAAGCAGGTCAGCCGCTGGCCCCAGGCGAACGGCTCGGAGAGCACCACGGTCTTGCCGGTCTCCCGGTTCACCACCAGGCGCTGCGGGATCTCCTTGTGCGCGTGGCCGACCAGGATCGCGTCGATGCCGGGCACCGCGGCCGCCAGCTCGCCGGAGACGTTCTCGCCCCAGGGCAGCTGGTCGCCCCAGGAGCTGGGCTCGTCCACGCCGGAGTGGCAGGCCACCACGACCACGTCGGCACCGGCCGCGCGGAGCCGGGGCACGTACTTCTTCGCCTGCTCGACGATGCCCGGGAAGACCAGCTGGCCGGTCACGTTGGCCTTGTCCCAGATCGCGATGCCCGGGTTGGTCAGGCCGAGGATGCCGACCCGCAGCGGCCGGCCGCTGCCCAGGTGCATCTCCTTGATCACGTACGGCGGGAAGGCCGGGCGCTCGTTCTTGGCGTCCAGCGCGTTGGCGCCGAGCAGCGGGAAGTCCAGCTGGCGCTCGAAGGCGCGGAGCAGCGGGATGCCGTAGTTGAACTCGTGGTTGCCGAGCGCGGCGGCGTCGTAGTCCAGCGCGTTCATCACCGCGGCCATCGGGTGGACCGGTCCGCGCTTCCCGGTGATCGGCTCCACCCGGGCGTAGTAGTAAGCGAGTTGGGTGCCCTGGATGGTGTCACCGGCGTCGATCAGCAGGGTGCGGTGGCAGCCCTTCTCGGTCCGGACCTGCTTGACCAGGGTGGCGATCTTGGCCAGGCCGACGTCGTTGTGCGCCTTGTCGTCGTACTCGGCGTCGGTGAAGTAGTCCCAGTTGAGCACCCGGCCGTGCAGGTCGGTGGTGCCCATCACGGTGAACGTCTGCTTCTTCGGGGCCTTGCCGCGCTGCTCGGCGGGCGCGGCGGCGGCCGGGGCGGCCGTCAGCAGCGGCAGCCCGCCGGCCAGGGCGGCCCCGGCGGCGGTGACCGCCGAGCGGGCGACGAAGTCACGACGGTTCAAGGACATGGACGACTCCAACGTGGGGCGGACGGTCCGTCAGCAGGGGTGGTGACGCGCGTAGAAGTCTGCCCGCAAAAGTCCGCGCGGAACAGCCCCCGGCACGTTTCCAGCAGGTGAGAACCACAAGACCCGCACATCACGCCCGCCCGCAGGGACCTGTTCGCCGAGGATGCCACCGGCATCGGCCCGACCCCCGGGACGGTCGTCCCCAGGAACCGCGAAACGGGGCCAGAGCAGGACGACTCAGCCGGCTTCCGCAGGCGCTCGGTGCAGCTTCCGACCAACAGGCTGACAGGTCACCGGGAACGATCGGGCGCTACCGGCAGCCACGCATTGGCTTGCCCCCAAATCGGTTCGGCGGCGAAGGGGTGCCAGCGGGCAGGCGTCTGGGCACCGACCTTGCCGGCCTGGGCCCGGTCCTTCTTGTGGAACCAGGCGTGAGCGGCGCGCGGGGGATGCCCGGCGGCAGTGGTGTTTCCGCAGCGGGCGACGAGCCCGGCCCAGCCCGGGCTCATCGGCGGGTCCTCGCCGGAAAGCTCGCTTGTCGCGGTGGTACTGGGGGTGGCGCGGATGGTGTCGCGGAACTTGATGGCGACCTGGGAGTCTGGGCGGCGCCGCTTTTCCAACTCCGCCCCCGCGCGAGACGCACTGTCCGAGCGTGGCCTACTCCAGCTGCGAATTGTGGAATCCCCGCAGCGCTCCGTAGCGCGGTGCTTGAATATGGCGGAGCGCGATCTCATAGACACAAGGAGTGGCATGGGCGTCAGCACCACATACCTCAGCAAAGCGGAGATCCAGGACCTGCTCGGCATAACCTCCATCGGCATGTGGCGGCTGCCCCAGCAGCACCAGAACTTCCCCGCCCCCGAGAGGCACCCCCACCGCAACGCCTTCGACGCCGACACCGACGCCGGACAGATCTGGGACGGCACCGCCGTCTACGAGTGGGCTGCCGAAACCCCGCAGTTCCGACACCGCGGCGCCGTCCTGGCCCGGCCACTCCCCGCCCAGCGCGGACCTGGGCAGCACCTCGGCTACCGCGACACCCCTCTTGGTCCCGCCAGTGACTGGCACACCGCAATCGGCGTCATCCGCATGCTCCACACCACCGAGCGCGGCGCCGCTTCAGCGATGGCTACTGAACTGGCCACCGAACGCAACCACGAGATCACCACCGTGTGCGCCCTGTACGGCGATATCGGCTACTCCGGCCCCGCCCTGGTCGCGGCCGACACCGCCCAGCCGAGTATCGAGTACGAAGCCTCCTGGGGCACCGCCGTCGCGCTCGCCGGACAGCCACTCCCCTGGTGGCCCGGGCTGCTGCGTCGGCCCGCCGTCATCCGCATGTGGTCCCCGGGCGCCCCGGCCGTCACCGCAGACCTTCCCGCAGACGACCGGGAGACCGCACTGCGGCTCGCGGCGCACACCCCCGGCTTCAGCGTGGAAGCCCGCGCCGTGCTGACCGACATGGCCAACGTCATCCGCAACCAGCGGGTCGGCAAGGTTGAGATGGAAATCGAGATCTTCGGCAAGCAGCGCCCAGGTCTCTCGCCCACCCCCATCATCATCGCGGCGAAGCACGTCGCCACCGCACACCCCATCGACGTCCTGGAAGACAACGACCTTCGGCGAGCTGGCTGGAGGGAAATCGCCCGCAGCAGCCAGCCCGACGCCGTCGCAGCCACACATATCGCTCTGGGTTGGGATTCCACGTTGCTGCCCTACGGACGCTTCACGGATGTCCGCGCAATGGACAACACGATCGTGGAATGGTGGACGCGAAGGCTCACCATGTGCGACCCGACCGCCGCACACGCGACCCTCGCCGAAGGCAAAGCCGTCAAGGCATTCTTCACCGATCCCCTGACCGACATGCCGGCCGTCCGGACCAAGGACGACGGGGACAATCGCGCCAAGTGGCTGTTCTACGCCCCGCTCTCCCTTCCAGCCGGCCGGGGCGAGCTGGCCTCCGTTGTCCTGGACGGGACCGTGTGGATCACCACCGCCGACGGTCAGGTCCACCCCGCTCCCTGCACACCCAACGAACACCTGTGGTGGGGCGACGGATGGGGCGACCGGCCCACCGAGGCAGCCCACGTCGTCAACCTGCTCCTGGACAACCTGAGCGCACCCATTACCCTCCGGAATCACTGGCAGGATGCTCCGGCCGGCCTCACCGCCCTCTTCAGCGAGGAGCACAAGCCAGGGACCGAGCTCACCCGAGCCACTCTCCTCCGTGCCAGGACGAGGCCTTCGGTGGGACGCCGCTGACTGCGGGCCGTTAACCCGGCCACCCGACGGGGCGACCGCACGAGATCGCACGCCTGCGGTCGCTGTCCGGACAACTCGGGGGAACTCCATACGGAATGAGGCTCGCGGGTGGTCTGCCGCCGGACGCCGGGGCTGCGTTTGAGGTTGCCGCGGGGCAAGGTTCTAGGTTCGGGGCATGGTGGATGGACCTGAGCTGATCACGGTCGGTCAGCTGGCACGCCGTGTCGGCCTGACCGCGAAGGCCCTGCGGCACTACGACCGGGTGGGGTTGTTGGCGCCCGCTGTGGTCGACCCCGACACGGGGTACCGGCTCTACAGCGCCGAGCAGGTCGCGCCAGCGCGACTGGTACGGCTCCTGCGCTCGGTCGACGTGCCGCTGGACCAGGTGCGCGTGTGTCTGGCCGCCCCGGACGACGAGGCCGCCGTCAAGCAGGTCCTGACCCAGCACCGGCGTCGGCTCCAGGCACGTCTGGACCGGGTCCGGGGCGACCTCCACCGCACCGACCATCTCATCGAGGACGGAGTCACCACAGCGATGACCGACCAGGACCAGCAGGACACAGACACTGCCACCGGCGACGAACGGCGAATGGCCGTCGACCTGTTCAACGGGGTATGGCGACTGCTCGAGAAGGAGGAACGCAGCACCGAGGAAGACGACCGGATGCTGCACATGGCGCACGCCTCGCGCTACCACTGGGGCCAGGTCGGAGCCCCGGTGAACCTCAGCCGCGGCGAGTGGCAGTGCTCACGCGTCTACTCCGTACTGGGCCGCGCCGAACCCGCCCTGCACCACGCCCGACGCGGCATGGAGATCTGTCAGGCCCACCGAATCGGCGACTGGGACCTGGCCTACGCATACGAATCCCTGGCCCGCGCCCACGCGGTGGCCGGCGACAAGGACCAGGCCCGCACCTGGACCGAGCAGGCCCTGGCCGCCGCCGAGGACATCACCCAGGACGAGGACCGCGAACTGGTCCTCACCGACCTGGAGACCATCCCCGCCCAACCACGCTTCTGGTGACCCTCCCCCACCCGTGACCTCGAGGAAGCGCCCTCCTACTGGTGCATCAGCGCGGCGGCGAGGGCGGCGGCGGTCGCCGGGCCAGGCCCGTAGTGGGGGTGGGCCTGCGCCAATTCGGGCATCTTGGGTTCGGCGCGTTCCTGGGGAGCTCGCTCCAGTACCGTCGTGCCGGTTTCGGCCTCCAGTACTGGCGTGTATCCGGCCGCGCGCAGTGCGGCGAGCGTGTCTTTGGGGGGTGCAGTGCTGATCAGCACAGTAGGAGCGATCTTGCGCAGGCCCAGTTTGGTGAGACCTCTGGTGTGGGCGACCTCGGTGATGAGGTGTTCGTCGTCCGAGCGGATGCAGCAGGCGGATCTGACCACGCGCAGACGGCCGTGGGCACGGGCGATGTCCTTGACGGTGTAGGTGAGGGGCTGGGGCAGCGCGGTACCGCCTTCGCTGACGTCGGTTAGACGTTCCAGGATGGTGTCGGCGTCCAGGCCGGTGTCGAATGCGCGGCGCAACGAGGTGGGAGTGATTCGCCAGACGGTGGCGTGTCCTTCGGATTCGCGCTCTGCGCAGGTGGTGAGCAGGTCGGTGAGATCGGAGGTTGCGGCGCCGGTGACCGTGGCGGTCAGATCGGCCTGGAAACGGGCGGTGGTGCGTGGAGCGGGCAGCAGCGCTCCGAGGACCTGTCGCAGGTTGCGGACGGCGTTGGCGAGTGACGGGTGGTCGGTCAGGTCAGGTCCTGCACCTGGGACGGCGGGGAAGTGAAGTACGGCCCCGGTGTGCAGCAGGGCGCGGAGAGCATGTCCGGTGGAGGTGAGTGCGCCGTGGGCTGTGACACCGAGCAGTTCGGCCTCGGCGAGAGTGGCCTCGGCCCTTGACCGAAGGTGCTGGGTGCCCATGAACGGCGTCAGCGCGGGTCGGAACCAGACCGCACAGTCGAGCAGGTCATCAAGTCCGCGTGGGGTGATGCCGTGGCCGGCGGGGATAGTGGCAAGGGCATCGATGATGCCTCGGCGCAGTACCGCTGCCATCGTGTCGGTGGGTGAGACCAGTGCGACGGGGCTCTGGTTGTCGTCCTCGGGCCAGTAGGTGAAGATCTCAGGCACGACGCCCCAGGTGGCCAGCAGCGGCAGGAGCCGCTCGGCGGGAGGCATGGTGATCCAAGTGTCGTAGCGGGGGGTCGGCAGCAGCCGGACCGGTGGCTCGGGGGCTTGTTTGCGACCGCGACCGCGCGGGGCGAGGACGGGCGCATGGTCCTGGCGGGAGCCGAGCAGGTCTGCGTTGGAGGCGAGGTCGAGCCACAGACGGGTCTGCTCCTCACTGATTCCAGCGTCCTTGGCGACCCTCCTGGTGTCACGGACGGCGATGCCACCGGCTTTGCGGATCGCCAGCGGCTGCGCGGCCACGGCGCGCACGACGAGCTCGGCCTGCCAGGCGGCGGTTCCTGCCGCAGCCTGTGCCTGGCCGTCCGCGCTGCCGGGCAGCGGCGTGGTGTGGGTGAGGACCGGCGGGGTGAGGTGCAGGACAGGGGCAGTACTGTCGCGCAGGGCGTGGGCGATCTCGTACGGCAGCTCGGCGAGGTCGGTTCCGACAGGCAGCACCAGACCGTGCTCGGCCAGCCAGTCGGTCCCCGGGTCCCCGGAACCGCCGGGGCGCAGGGCGAACTTGCTGTTCGGGCCGGCGTAGCCGTACCGGGTTACGAAACAACGCGTTCGTAGCAGTGGGGGGCCCGGTACCAGTTTGTCGAGCAGATCCCGGGCCGCGGGCGGGGCCTGGGCGGCAAGCTCCCTCACCTTCCCGGCGTCCTGGAGAAAGGCGATGACCCTGCGTTGGGAACCATCACGGGTCGTGTCCCTGCCGACACCCAGCCGATCGGCGACCGCGTGGACCTCGGGAGCGTTGAAGGCATCGGTGAGGAGCAGGGCGGCGGGACGACCGTAGCCTTGGAGCTCTGCGGTGCGATGGTGCAGGAGCGCAGGTACCGCGACCTTCCCCTTGTGTGGGGGCAGGATCAGCGCCCGCTCAGCCAGGCGTTCGAGCGTCTCCTCGATGGCGGCCCGCGCTGTCCCGTCGGGTGCCAGCTGCCGCAGGAGCTCGGCGCGCGGCACAGAGCGGCTTGCCGGATCCAGTTGGGGGGCCTGCCGGGGCGCATAGCCGTGAGATGGTGCGGGCCCGCTGGGCGCAGGCCCATGCTCCTTGTCAGCGAGCTGGGCTACAGCTGCCAGAAGCCCCAACTCGCCGGTGTTCAGAGAACCCAGCCCACGACCGACAGAGAGGTCCGATAGAAGGTGGTCGGCAAGCTGGCCCAGTGTGCGCAGGCCCTGCCCGTATCCGGCGGCCTGTGGCAACGAGCGCAAGGTCAACAACACGGTGAGCTGTTCAGAAGTACGTCCAGCGAGCCAGGTCTTCAGGGCGGTCGCGCTCTTCACCCGGCTGATCTTAATCGTGAAGGACACCGCTGCGTGGAGGAATCGTGTCCCGGCTCTGCTATCGGCGAGCCACCCGTGGGCATGAAGGGTCGGCGCCCGGACATTGAACGGATTCAGGCCGGCCTGGCGGTCGCCCGGGGACGGTGCGTCGTGATGTTCCACATGCCTGGACTCCTCCCGTCTTTACCTTGATCTTTTAGGCACGCAGTGCCCTGGCAACGCCCCTGCGCCTTGCGGAACTGGGCAACCACCACGTCCAGGGGCTGGCCACCAGGACCTAAGCCGATCACCCGCCAGCCCTCGAGGGAAGCTCCCGGACTCCGCATGGTGCCCGTGCATACGCTGCTCCGGATGCAGCGCGCACCCGGCGACTGCAAGCTCGAGAGACGACCCAATCAACGAGGTGCCGCATGCCGCTCTTCATACATGAGAAGCTCTGGCGCTACCCCGCCCATCCACTGCTGGAGTTCACGCTGCGCGACTCCGAGGCGGTCCAGGCGGCCGACGCCCGGGCCCGTGCTCGCCAGCTGTGGGCGGAGGCGGTGGGCGACGAGGCGCTGAATCGCGAGTTCGAGGCTTCGGCCAGGCGGCTGCACCTGTCGGCGCCCGAGCACCCCAAGCGGGTCCTTGCCCGGATCAGGGTATGGCCAGCCGACCGGTCGTTCGATGACCAGCCCGAGGTCGAGCTGAACGCGCAGACCCAGCAGGTCACGATCCACCAGCCGCCAGCCGAGCCGAGGGTCTACCTGTGGGACGCAGATGCGGACGACTGGTCGGACGACAGCCCGGAGGAACACGATCCGGACTATGCCGACGACCTCGATGAGTCGTAGGCAGCGGTTCCGCCTACTGTCGAAAGCCCGACACCCGACAGTCCCGGAAGGCTCGACCTGCGGTCCGAACTGGCTGACGTCGGCGGCCAGGGCACTCCTCACCCTGGAGCTGCACCGCTCACTGCTGGGGACAACTTGACCAGCGGACCCTCCATGAGGGTGTCATGAGCTCCCGAAGACGTCTGATACGGGTGGATTACCCTTTGTACCGCAGCAGGTTCCTTGTCAGGTTGGTGTGGTCTCGTCCGTTGTGCGCATGGCGTGGTCGTCGATCAGGGCGATGTGGATCATGACTTCGGAGCCGGCGGAGAGCGAATCGTAGTCACGGCCTGCGCTGCCGCAGATGCCCCCCCGAGGCTTCGTTCGACTACACGTGGGGCGCGGGTGGCGCAGGCTGTGACTCTCCCGGAGTGTGAAGATGTGAAGTGCTGATGGGCCGTCACTCACACGAGTGTTTCTCGTTGCACTGGTCATGACCGTCACTGCCTTGCACCTCTGCCAGGATCCCGTAGACAACTCAGGCCCGGCGCCGGCTACGAGGGAGGAGCGGGTTCTGACCCGCGCCGCCGGGACCGGCAGCCGCATCCGGGCCTGGACCGGCGCCCTCGCCCGCCGCCAGAGCGACCCCTGCCACCGGGAAGCCCTGGAAGCCTTCGGCAGTGCGGTCGAAGTACTCCTGGCCACCGTCACCCTGGACGAACCTCTCGATGACGAGACCGAGGCCGAGATGTCGGTCCTGCTGCTTCTCCCGTCACCGGAAAGCGGCAACCCCATTGACCTGGCTGCACCCGAGCGGGTGGCCCTGGCCGCCATCAGCGCGCTCGCCCAGGCCGCCCCGGTCACCGCCCTGATCGACCTCGCACCGGACCTGACCGTGCTCCTCGACATCCTCGACGACGCCCTCACCCTGGCCGCCGAAGGCAGCCAGCCGCACAAGTATCAGCAGGCCCCGCTCTTCCGCTCGGCCCGCCAGGTGATGAACTCAGAGCACCTCGAATGAGCACGGCAGGCGACCCGGGTCACCCGGGCGCCCAAGAGCGCACCAATTCACTGCGGCGGCCAGGCTCACCGAACCGCGAGCGCTCGCCCCATACCGTGCACGGACACCAGCATGAGGACGGTACGGACCCAGCGATCCGGAAGGCCAGGATCCCCGCACTCCCAGAATCTCCCGGTCAGTTCCGCCCCGCGAAGTGCGGCGGAGAACCGGTAGGCGGCCTCGCCCTCGTGAACGGCTGAGGTGCTACCCCAGGCCTCCGTTCCGCTGAAGGTCGGGGGCCAGACTTCTTGCTCCCCCTTTGGGGTTCCTCTCCCGGGAAAGGACGGCGCCAGACTGAACTGGGCTCGGGAGAAAACCAGCTGCTTCTGCCCGCCCCGGAACGCGTCGTCCGGAGGTTGGGACGCTGCCCCACACCACAACCGCTCAATCAGACTCATGATGCAGCTTTGCGCAGTGACGTATCGTCAGACCACTGGGCCAGGTTGGTGCGCTCCCTGTGGTGTGCCGTTCCTGCAAACGCCCTACGGCCACCCTGGTGAGCCGTAGATTCGCTGGCACGGTGATTGACGACGACGCAATGGGAGTGATTGTGGGAAACGGAAGAACCTTCGGCACGGACAATGGCGTGGGTGCGACGATCGCCCTGCTGGAAGCGCAGCTGCCCGGTGTGCGGGAGCGACGGCGGCAGGCAGAAGCGGAGCTCGCCGCCGTTACCGCTGAGCAGGACGGCATCACCAAGGCCCTTGAGGGGCTGCGAGTACTTTCCGGCACTCCCCTCGCTGGGCAGACAGAGCCGCCCGCCGGGCTCCCCCCGGCCGGGGCCGTGCGGGAGCCCGGCGAAGCGGCCAGGCCGCTCCAGGCGCCCCCAGCGGCCAGGAGGCCGGCTGCGCCGACCGTGGCCGGGAAGAGGACCGTCAAGAAGGCGGCGGCCAAAAGGGCGGGCGCGGCGAAGAAGGCCGCGCCCGCGCGGGAACCACAAGCCTCGGCTCCCACCACGGCGAAGACCACCCGAAAGACAGCCGCAGAGGCCTCCGGTCCCAAGCCTGCGGCGAAGCGGACGAGTGCGGCCAAGAAGGCCGCGCCCGCGCGGGAACCACAAGCCTCGGCCCCCACCACGGCGAAGACCACCCGAAAGACAGCCGCAGAGGCCTCCGGTCCCAAGCCTGCGGCGAAGCGGACGAGTGCGGCCAAGAAGGCCGCGCCCGCGCGGGAACCACAAGCCTCGGCCCCCACCACGGCGAAGACCACCCGGAAGGCAGCCGCAGACACCAGCCCGAAGGCCGCGGCGAAGCGGACGGGTGCGGCCAAGAAGACGGCGGCGCAGCCGGGCCCCGCCGGTGACACTCCTGGCGTCGGGGCGGCGGCGCCTGTGGCGGCTGGCAGGCGACAGGTCACTGATGCCGACAGCGTCCTGGCGGTGCTGTCCCGGGCCGAGGTCCCGCTTCGTGCCCACGAGGTGGCCGAACAACTGGGTCTGGAGTCCGCTGCGGGGAATATCAATGCGATTCGCACCATGCTGGAGCGGCTCACCAGGGCCGAGCGCGCTCAGCGGCCCGAGCGTGGCCTCTACACGGCGGCCGGGCGTCCCGGAGCGGCGTAGCGGCCGTCCAGGTGGCCGATGCCAGGCTCTGGGGGTTGGGCGAGCGGCTCTCGGCCGGGCCGTGGTTGGTCCGGGAGCGGGCGGGGCGTGCTCTTTCTGCGGCCCGCCCTGCGTAACTGGCCACGTCCGCCAGGCGGCCGACGGGACTTGCGTGCCGGGTTGGCATCTGCGGGAGCGCCTCTCCCCCGGTCGGTGACCGCGCCCGCTCCGAACCCTCAACGGCGTCTTCGGTGTCGCTCGCCAGTGGCTCTCACCTCCGATGTTCGTCCCCCGTCAGCGGCCGGTCCCAGCCTTTGGGCCCGCACCGCTGGGTGCGCTGGTGGTGCACCGTACGCTGACGGGGGCCTTGGCGTGGATGACGGAGGGGATGTCCGGTGCGGGACGACACAGCTGTGGAGACGGCGTTGCTCAGCGGAGCGGCTGACGGGCCGGCTCCGGTCCGGATGGACGGCATCCGCATGCCGGAAGTCCGTCTGCCCTTCCCCGCGCACGAGCCGAGCCCCCATCTCGCGCGGGCGCAGACCGCGCTCGATGCCTGGCTCGACGAGTCCGCCATCTGCCGCTCCGCGCAGTCTCGGCGTTCCCTTGAGCGGACCCGGGTCCCGCTGATCACCGCGCTGGCCTATCCGGATGCCGCACCGCAGGCCCTGGAGCTGCTCGCGCAGTGGGCGACGTGGACCTTCGTCATCGACGACGAGTTCGACGACGGCCCCGACGGTCAGGACCCCGTCCGCTGCGCGGCCGCTCTCGCCACCTTCCTCACTGTCCTCGACGGAGCCCCAGCAGGCGACTTCGCGTCGGCGCGGGCGTTCGCCGGCACGTGGGGGCGCCTGGTGGAGGGCAGATCGGCGGCCTGGCGGCGCATGCTCGGCGACGACATCCGGGCCTACCTGTGGTCCTACCACCAGGGACTTGTCGACCAGCTGTCCGGGCGGGTCCCGACGCTGGCGGCATACCGGCGCCAGCGTTGTGTCTCCGCCGCCGCGTACACCTGGCTCGACGTGGTCGAGATCGCCGTGGGGGTCGATCTCCCAGAGACGGTGCGGCACTTCTCCAGCTTCCGCGACCTGCGGGAAGCCGCAGCCGAATACGTCGGGCTCCACAACGACCTGTGGTCCCTGGAGAAGGACCAGCAGGCGGGCGCGTTCCAGAACGCGGTCCTCCTCGTCCAGCACCACCACGGCTCATCGCTCCAGGAAGCCGTGGATCAGGTCAGTGACCTGATCACCGACTGCGCGCGGCGCATGCTCGACGCCGGACGCGATCTCGCCGCCCAGCTCGACGCGGCCCGGATCACCGGCCAGGCCCGCACGGACACGCTGGACTGTGCCTCCGGCTATGCGAAGTTCGTCCGCGGCTGCTTCGACTACCCCTCCCAGGCCGGCCGGTACACCACCGCCGCGGCGAGTCATTCCGGCACGGCCACCGCGCCCCACCAGCTCTTCTGACCCTGGCCCACCTCTCTGGACCGGCCATGACGTGGACCGCCCGGACCCTGCCTCGTGTCAGGAAGCGGTCACCTCGGCGGAAAGGCGGCACGCGCGCGGCCAACCACCGGGTGCTCCCGCGTGCGCAGGGCCTGCAGGGCGAAGACGGTGGTGAGGTAGGAGGAGCCGAAGTAGACGGGGAACCGGCCCATTCGGTAGTACGAGCAGGCAGGCCACGAACCGTCCCCTCGTTGCGCCTGTGCGAGGAGCAGCCGTCGTTCGGCCTGGCCGTCCGTACGGGAGAGGTTGTCTGCGGTCAGTGTCCGAAGAGCGATGTCCAGGGCACTGCTCGTCCTGCTGGCCAGTGCCTCGGCGGAGGCAGTCGCCTCGCGCTCGCTGAAGGCCTGGTGAAGCGGGTTGGAAAGGACTCGCGCGCTTGTGGGGAAGCGTGCGCAGAGCCGGGAGAGGGCGTAGAGGAAGGCGTCCGGGGAGGGGTAGTAGCGGGTGCCGTCCAGGTAACGGCCGGAGGCCAGGTGGTCGGCGAGGTACCGGTGTGAGGCGCCGGTGAACTCTGCGGCCTGTGCGGCCACGCTGTTGCTGAGCTGGACGGTGTGGAGGGCGTTCGCGCAGGCCACGGCATCGTGTTTGCGCCCGCGGCGCCCGGTGCCGGGTTCGGTGTCGTCCTCCCAGTAGACGAGGGGAACCGCCGGGACGAGGATCGTGTCGTCGCTCGGACGGGCTTGGCCGGGGAGTGCGGTGGTCGGGGCGGTTGCCTGTAGGAGGTCACGTACGCACGCGTCGAGGCTGGCGGCGGAGAGCAGGCCGCGTCCGTACAGGGCGCCGGCCGCCATCCCGGTGCAGTCGGTGTCCGCCGGGAAGCCGTTGGCATGGGGGAAGAACCGGTACCGGTTCTTCCATCGGGCTGTCTCTATCTGGGAGACCAACCGAGCCACCCGTCTCCTGCCCGCGCGATCTTCGGGAGGGGGCTGGAGCATCAGAGTCACCATGGCCGAGAACGCCTCACCCGACAGCTCGAAGCCGGGGTCAATGCCGAAACGCTCCCGCAGTACCGCGCGTGCGTCGTTACCGGAGAAGCTTGTCCCGAACCCGGGGTCCAGTGTCAGTTCCGCCGACGGTGCCCCTCCGTCCCCCACGGACAGACTCAGATAGCGCGCGGCGCGCTCGGCAGCAAGCTGCACGAACTCCGGTATCTGCCCCGACGGCTCCTTCTCCCGCACGGACTCCGTCACGACTCCCCGACTCTTCCCCACTCCAACGGCTGGTCGCCGGACCCGTCATCGTGCTACCCCCGCACAGTGCCGGCGAGTACCTTCTTGATCACACCGTCGTTCCTCAAGGACCCGGCACGACCTGGCCCAGGCCAGGCGGACTGAAGAGCGGTTAGCTCTCGGGTAGTTCCCAAAGTCTGACACCCTGTCGTCGATCAACGCGGCCCGGGTGGGGATTTTCAACGGTCGCCATCAACCTGGCGTGCTGTCCGGTCTGTCGGCAGCAGGGCGGCTTTGCGTACGCCGAGGAGGAGTTCTCTGCGAACGACGAGCACGCGAGGACCGCGCCCTGCGGGAAGTGCGGCCGCTGGCGCGTCACCTGGTGGTCCCGTGGCCTGACCCGTCGGGTGGCAGCGGACGTCCGCTGCCACCAGGTCGTGGTTGCTGGAGAACGACGGCAACGACGGCCAGCCCGGCTGGCACACCCGCCCGGCCTGTGGAGACGGTGTCCGAGAGTGACCAACGGTCAGCGGGTCCTCCGCAACGAACTGGTCGGCCCGGGCTGGAGGCGGAGCAGCGGTACCTGTTGCCGACGGTCTGCGTCGGATCCGGCCAGGAGCTGGTCGCCGCGAGGGCCGCCGCTGAGGCGACGCGACGGTGTGCTGTACCGGCCGGCCCGCCTTTGGCTTGGCTGTCTCGCGTGGTTCGTCGAACGGCGCAGCCTGCCGAACATGGCGTGGAGTGAGCGTAGCGGTCCGCGTCATGGACCTGGCCCGCCCACCCACGTCCCCAGGCGGGGAGGGGTGGGGTGATGCGGCGGACCGGAGTTGGCAGCCCGGCCCAGTACGGGGCGAGCCGGGGCGCGGGTGTTCAGGCGGCAATGGGAAGGTCGGCCCAGTGGGTGGTGCCGTGGGGCAAGGTGCGGGTGCCGTGGGTGGTGGCCAGGGAGTCGATGATGCTGGTGCCGCGGCCGCATTCCTCCGGCCGGCAGCTGGCCGCCCAGGCGCCTTCGTGAGTGGCGGGGCCGCCGTCGTCGACCTCGACCCGCAGAGTGCCGCCGGGGGTGGGGCGGTGGAGGTGGAGGGCGACGGGAGGCTGAGCGTGCTCGACGGCGTTGGTGACGAGTTCGGAGACGACGAGCAGGATCTGGTCGGCGGGGCCGCCGTCGACGCCCCACTCGTCCAGGGCGGTGCGGGCGAGGCGGCGGGCAGTTCCGGCGGACTCTGGCCGACGCGGCAATCCCCAGACGCAGGGCAGTGCACCGATCCGCGCAATGGGACGAACCCCTGGGACCGCGGAGGTGGTACCCGTCATGGTGCCCGCCGGGTCGGCAATCGATCCGCTGCGGGTGGCGGTGGCGTCCATGACGATCACATCCGGGGGGCTCGGGGCGAACCAGCGCTGACTGGGTCCTTCCACCTCCAGTCCTACGACGACCCGACAGACCAGGCATCGGGGGCTGTCCCTAGCACTGACCCCAGGCATCAGGTCCGTCGATGGGGGCTGAGTCGCTCGCCGGGTATCAGCCGGCGCCGAGCGAAGCTGGCACTCAGTCAGCTCGCGGCACTGGCCGAGCACGGCGTCGGGTGAGCGGCGGAGGGAGCGCAGCCCGCGGACGGACACGTACCTGATGTCCCCGCCCGGCGGGGGCATCAGGGGTCGGCGCGGGGTAGACATAGGGCGTGAGCGATGACGATGGTGTGGCACTGCCGGAACTGTGTGATCTATGCGGGCGGGTGATCCGGGGCGGGAGCGAGCTGTACGCCCTAGTTCCGGACTCCTCGGTCGTCCACACCCACGACACGCGGATGGACGGCCGGCGGCTGGCGACGGCGTGTTCGCAGGACCATCTCAGTGAACTGGTGAAGCAGTACCGCCGGCGGCCGTTCGTCGCGGCCGAGCTGTGGGCGGGCAAGATGGCCCGGGCGCTGGGATGCCATCCCGGCGGGATCGGTGCGGCGGAGCTCGCTGCGGAGACCGGTCTGACCTCCCAGCAGATCGAACTCGCTTCGCACTGGCGCAGCCCAGGCACCACCGGGTGAGACCGGTGGCTTCAGTGAGCCGACCGTTCGGCACCGCGGGCGGCTGGACTGTCCGGCTCGCTGCCGCCCGCCATGCTGGCCGCCTGGATGCCGCACTGAAGGTCCGCCGCTGCAAGCGGGCCGCACCGATGAGGTGGGTGTGCGTGCCCTGAGCGCTGATGCTCTTGCGGGATGCAAGGCTCGCCGCCGGTCCTCCCGGGGACCGGCTGAAGCCGGAGGCAGGCAGAGCCCCCGGGTGGGTGGGGCCGGAAGCAGCTCCCTGCGTCGCAGGTCGGACCGGCGCAACCAGAGGTTCGTACCAGCAGGAGGTGAGCCTTTTCAGAGCACCCGTCGGCCGGGTGACGGCACAGCGGTGGCAGTCGGTATGACCAACAGCGGCCCGGTAGCGCCGCGGCGGCGCCGTCGCCGGCCCGGCACCCGGCTGCCCGTCAGGGCTGGAACGGCATCGTCCAGCAGTTGGAGTGGAACGGCCTCCCGGCCAGGCGGTCGGCCAGCCAGGCGACGGCGGTGCCCTGGTCGGTGACCGCGGGCACCAGGTGGTTGGTGAGGATCTTGTCACCGAGGTTCGGCAGCACGATGGCGTCATAGGACACATCGGCCCCGTTGCGGCACCAGTCGACAGCCAGTTGGCGCGCCTGCTGGTGCGGAACGATGTCGTCCTGGGTGCCGGTCGCCACCCGCACTGGGCCGGCCGGTGTCAGCCGCCCGATGCGCTGGCGGTCCAGGACGGCACGGGCCACCGGGTCGGACGCGATGACATCACTGACCGACCTGCCGCTGGTGGTCCACCTGCCGCTCCTGGTGAAGCCGTAGCCGAACAGCGCGTCGCCGACGCACATGGTCGAGGCGTCGGCCAGGGCTGCCCGGCCGGTGGCGTTGACGTTGGCGTCGACGACTGCCCGGAGTTCCGGGTCGGACTGGGCGAAGCCGTTGATGGACCAGGCCAGAGCACCGGCCAAGGCGCTGCCGTCGATACCCTTCATCACGGAGACAAGGTCGGCGGGTGGTGCACCCGCGTAGGTCCCGGCGAGCGGGATCTCCGGTGCGTAGGAGGGCTGCAGTTCGGCGGCCGAGGCGCTGGCGCCACCGCCCTGGCTGTAGCCGTACAGGCCGACCCGGGACTCTGAGGTCACCGAGGCACCCGGTACCTCGAGCGCGGCGCGGGCCGCGTCCAGCACTGCGTGCCCCTCGTCGACCCGGTTGACGTAGGTGTGCAGCCGCTCGGTGGCGCCGAGACCGACGTAGTCGGTCACCACCACCGCCGCACCGGTGGCCAGCAGGCGGTAGACGGCCAGGGTCTCGTAGCCGAACGCGACGGTCTCGCCGGACAGGACGAGCGGGTGCTCCAGGGTGAAGGAGGGCGCGCACTGGTCACCCTGGCCCACGGTGCCCGAGGCGAGCACCACCAGCGGGCGCGGGCCGTCGCCCCGCCAGGCCGACCGGGGCTCGATGTAGGCGCCGGTTACCGCGACGGGCTGCCCGGCGGAGTCGGTGGAGCGGTACATCAGTCTGGTCGCGGTACCCGGCAGTTGGCGTCCGTCCAGGCCGGGCAGGCTGAGCCCGAGCGGCATCGGTTCGTGGCGGACCAGCGCACCGTTGCGGTCCGGCAGTTCGCCCGGCGGCGTGTAGAACGCGGGAATGGTCACGCCCCGGGAGACAACCGCCCCGGTCGGGCCGTCGGCCGCCGTCGCGGTGAGGGTCGGTAAGCCGGCGCAGACCAGCGTCGCCACCGCGATGGCGAGCCGACGCCGGCCCGGGGTGGGCGGGGAAGAGGCCAGGTCGGTGCGGGGAAGACGTCGTTGCATGGGTTTCCTACTCCTGACACGTCGAGGGGAGGGACCGGACGGTCCCGCGCGTCACCTTCCGGGCAGGGGTGAGCGCCGCCGCCCCGGCGTGCAGGGACATCGGCGATGCACGGGAGGCGGGGCACCAGGATCGGGCCGCCGGGTGTCCCGGCGGCCGTGAACCGCTGGCCGGTAGTACCGAACTCTCCTGGCGGGGAGCGAAGTTACCGGCGGTTACACCGAGAGGGTAGGGCCGGGCACAGGGCGGCGACAAGACCTCGTACCCGTCGGGGCATGGCGTGCCGTCATGCCTCCAGGTGAACCACGACCACCGGGTCCGCGCCATTGCTGTCGATCATGCGGAGTGCCGCACAGTCGGCCGCCCGGCGCAGGACGGCTGACATCGACCGGTCGACATCGTGGCGAGGTCCGGTCCCCTGGCATGGATCCGGGAGGTGGTCGGCCGGTCCACCTGGGCTCCGGTGAAGGCGCCGCCCATGACCGGTCTACCGGTTGGTGGGGAGCCAGCCGTCCTGGACGGCGTGGACGCCGGCTTGAAAGCGGCTGCGGGCGCCCAGTCGGTCGAGCAGGTCGGCGGCGATGCGGCGGGCGGTGCGCGGGGAGACGCCGAGGCGTTTGGCGATCACCTTGTCGGTGTGCCCGCGTGTCAGTAGTTCCAGCGCGGCCCGTTCCTGGGGAGGCATGTGCTGGGGAGGCGTGCTGGGTGGGGCGCCGAGCGGCGTTGCCTTGGCCCAGACGCTCTCGAACAGCGCGCTCAGGGCGGTGACCGTGCTGGTGCCGACGAGTACAACGGCGCCGGCGCGGGCGTTGTCGGTGTCCAGGGGCAGGAACACTTGGGCGCGGTCCGCGATGATCATGCGGATGGGAAGGGTCGGGACCGTGCGGACCTGTGCACCCAGTTCGCCGAGCCGGGCGGCGTGTTCGAGGGTGGGCCGATGGTTGCGGATGCTGTCGAGGTAGATCGTCCGCATTCGTACCCCGCGTTGCAGCAGTTGGGTGTTCGGCTCACGGCTGGCCTGCAGGTCGTCCTCGGTGTAGGCGCCGCCGGGAGCGAAGGTGTTGATCTCGCGTTTGACCTCGTCGGCGAGGCGAACAAGGCGCTCCCGGATCGCGTCCGCACCGACCAGCTGCTCAAAGTGGCTGTTCACCGGGGTCGCGCGCAGCACCGAGCACTCCGCGATCAACTGAGCAGCCGCCGCGCGTGAGGCTTCTACGCGCATCTGGTGGGCGGCCAGTTCCGCCTGCTGGCGGGCGAGGAGGATCTCCATCGCCTTCTCGGGTCCAATCACCTGGAACCCTGTGTCCTCGGTCTGCGAGGAGTGGACCAGGGCCATTGCACTGAGTCGTTCGAGGGCAACGCGGGTGTCCTGGATGGTGAGGCTGGTGTGCGCGGCGAGGTCTGCAACCGTGCTCTCCAGGGGCAAGGCGAGCATGGTCCGGTAGACGCGTTCCGCGTCGGTATCCAGGCCCAGGTCTTCCAGCACCGGCTCCCCTTTCGTCGAACGGGCAACAGTCTCCTCGCACATGTTGTGCAAGTTCTGTAGGGAGGGAGCCTATGAGATTGACACGTCTGCGTCAGCTGGACGACTTATGCCATGTCCTAAACAGGTCGTCGCGGCTTGCTGGTGGCACTCACGCTGCCGTACGACGATCGAGCGTGTATCTCATCCACGCCCGACTGGGCTCAGTCGGCGCTGTATCGCTACCACCCGATGCCGCCCGCGTGTTCGCGTCCTTCGCCTGCCTGGCGGAACCGGTCGAGCACGTCGTCGTCCATCACAGCCACGTGCCAGGTCCGGTGGTAGGCCTGTTCATGGCCGCACCCAGCCTGGCCGAAGCCGAGCACACCGCGTTGGAAATCTGCCGCCGGGCCGTCGCCGACCACCCCGCGCTGCGCGGCATCAGCGTTGTGAGTTGCGGCGCGGTGCTCGTACCAGGCCCCTGGGATGCGGAGTAAACGGGCCCTGCGCCCGATCCGCCATGCCCGCCGCCCTTCCTGGCCCTCTTATGCCACCGCCTAATCCGTCCAGCCCGAGCCCATTCCCCCCGCAGTTGCGGCACGTCACAGTCATGGCAGTAGCCGCAACGGCGGACGGCAGTCCTCTCCGGAGGAACTGGTAGGCCCGGGCATGGGAATCCCTGGAATCCCGCCATCGGCCAGCCCGGTCCGGCTCACGAGGTAGACGTCGGGAAACGGCGACCGCACTACAGGAGGAACGATGACGCTCAGGACAATCGCTTCGCTCGCCGCTGCGGCCGCCTTCGCTCTCGGCGGTGGAACCGTCGCTGCGGCGGCCTGGTCGGACACTTCCCACCGGACAGGCGTGGTCGTCGCCGACCAGGCCCCCTCCGGCGGCTTGGAGCCCGCTGCGGCCCCTCCCGTTGACGTGACCTGGGGCGGCTGAGCTTGGACCACAGGCCCTTCCGCCCGCACGGACATGTGGCACCCATCCGAGCCCGACTGCGGGACCTCCGCCCAATCGCCAAGCGGGCGGACAACCCGTCCTCCCAAAAGTCCAACCAAACCATCTGACAGGGAGTCTCTTCCGATGACGCGATCCACGCTTGCCTCTCGCACTCGCCGCAGCGTGCGGAACACCCTCATGACCGCGGGTGTCGCCGCCACCCTGCTCACCGCACTGCCCGTTGCCTCGGCCCAGGCGGCCACTCCCAAGGTGATGATCATGAGCGGCGCGTTCTCCGGCTACGCGCTGTGCGCCAGCCCCACCGACGACTGGGTCTGGCTCAAGAAGGTCGACGCTGCTAACCCCGATGCCTTCTGCCTGTGGAAGGTGATCGGCGCCTCCAGCCAGTTCACCCTGTACAACCCGGCCAAGGACGAGGTCATGGCCTACACCGGTGGTAACGAGGGCGTCGTGGTGATGGAGGACTCCGGCACCTCACGCCTGGGGGCGAACGGCGAACTGTGGTCGTGGGGAGGCCAGGAGGGCTGGGGGGCGTCGGCTTTGCAGTCCTTCTGGGACAGCGGGCAGAACGTCGACGCCAAGGACGGTTTCAACAACCCCCGTACCGACCCGGTGCACACCCGCGGTTGGCGTCATGGTTCCCAGCGTGAGCTGACCTGGAACGCGGTTGTCCCCGGCTGACCACCCACCGGGTTCGGACCGGTTCGACCCGGCATCGCAGCCGGTCCGAACCGGTCCGAACCCGTCTACGCCAGCGGGGGCGGCGCCTACGGCGGCTTGCCTCCGTGGGTGATCTTGGGGTGCGTGGCCGGGCAGCGTGACCAGTGGGCAGGCGCGCGACTGGTGGCACGGGTCGGCCCGGTGGTGAGGTACGCGTTGTCCGTCCCTCCCCGTTTCGGCAAGCAGGTACCCGCTCCGACTGTGCGACGGCCGTCCCGGTCTCCGTCGGCCCAGTGGCCCAGTGGCCCACCGCATGCGTACCGCAGTCCCTGCTCGGCCTGACGGACCATCAGGCCGAGCGGGCGGTCCGCTGCCGCACCGACTTCACATACGCCCTGACCATAGAGCTGGACGATCCCGCCTTCCACAACGGCGTACTCAGCGACCAACGCAAGCACCTCCCCGTGAACCGAGCCGACCGCCTCCTGGATCTGGCGCTGGCCCGCTTGAAGGAGGCCGGACTCGCCACCGAGCGCACCACGCAACGCACCGCCTCCACCCATGGGGCCGGCTGCAGTGTGCGGCCTGCCCCGGCTGGGGCTTGTCACCGAGTCGGTCCGTGAAACGACGCCCAGGGCCTGCCCGGCATCCACACCCGCCTGACGCATCGCGGAGTGGTGCTCGCCGGGCACCTGGTCGACAACGGCTGCACCTCCCGGTCCGCCTGGAACGAGCTGCCCGCGAACACCGCTTGCGCCGCTACCGCTACCAAGAAGAACTCCGCTGCTCAATTCGAGGTGTTGGTCAGGCCGCAGGGTGAGCATGCAATCGCCGCTGGCCACGGTGGTGCACTTGTTGCGGGAGGGGCAGGAGCCGCAGTCAGAACGGGCGGTCTCGATGACGATGGCGTCACGTCCGTGCTGCTGGACGGGGTACCCCCTGCGCTGGCGCGGCCCTCGGGGCAGCGGACCTGGAGGGCCGTCCGGTCGATCCGGATGGTGCTCCTGTCGAAGCCTTCGGCGGCGCGGGCCTGCGGAGAGTGGTCGGCCGCCAGCGGTGTGATCATGGTGGTGCCCTCACGTGCGGCGACGACGACCAGGGCGGCGGAGGGATAGCCGGAGCTCGAGGCAGTGCTCGCCGGACTTGATCCCGCGCCCGGCCAGGCGCTGCTGAATACCGGCGGTGGCGGTCACGTCGGTCGAGGAGGTGGTGGCCACGTCCTCGACCAGGTTCGGAGTCCGGGCCCCGCCCGCGGCGCCGTCGGTGCTGTCGTCGCAGGTCGCGGTGAGGTGGACCTTGCAGCCGCACCAGAACAGCTCGTCCTGGCCGTGGACCTCGGCCAGCCGGCCCCGCTTCGTCATCGACGAGGGCAACCGCCACGAGTCAACCCGGGCCGCGTACCGCAGCCCCGCCACCGGCATCGCCCGCCCGCCCGAGCCAGGCCGGCACGGCCGTGGCCAGGGCTTCCAGCACCGCGCACGCTCTCACCGGCGAGCTCAAGCCGGTTCAAGTCCCGCACCGCGCTGATGATATGTGTGGAGTCGGTGCGCTGCTCGCCCCCGGCCGAGGTCAACCCCTCCCCACGGCGGTATCGCCCTGACCACCATCCCGGCCGCTTGGCGATCGGTCGGATTCTCGGCGAACCGCAGCACCGTCTGCTCCAGGGCCTCCAGCAGTCCCACCGCCCCATCGGCACCCCCGCCACCCTCGCGACCGCGTGCCCACGAACCGCAGAAGCGTTCATGCCGCAGTCAGCCGACCCCCGGCACGAATTGAGCGGCAGAGTTCGCCCGCCCGGTAGCCGACCAGAAATCGCCCGGCGGCAGCTGGGCCCACGTACACCCGAAGGCGTCGATCATTGCCCAGATCCGGCCGATGGAGACCGCAAGCCGGATCTGTCTGCTTCATGTGACGACTTCAAACTGGGCGGACGTTGGATGCCCGGGGCCCCTTCTGGCCTTGGGTCACGTCGTATTCGACTTCCTGAGCCTCGCCGAGTTCCCTATATCCATTGGATTGAATCGCGCTGTAGTGGACGAAGACATCGACTCCGCCATCTTCCGGAGCAATGAATCCGAAGCCTTTTCGGAATTGAACCACTTCACAATGCCTTTTGCCATTTTCTTCTCAATGCCCGTGCGAGAGTCGTGACGGTCGCAAAGCCCTCGAGCTCTCGCAAACCAGTCACCCCGGCGCGCAAAACTGTCGGCGGGCATTTCCAATGAACCCACGGCGGCAGCCGCCGGGCAACGAGTCAGAGGGAAAGCGGGCGAGGCCATTCTCTGCCTCAATCGATTCCCTTTCGGGCTGGCAGGCGCAGGGGTAGGGACAGAATACTTATACTGCCAGGTCTCGCGTATCGATGAAGATCACTGGATCGCTTTCAAGAGGTGACCGAATTTCACGAGGCAGCAAAACGGATGCATCGGTCTACAGGGACGAGGCTGACCATGGGTGGCGGTGGAATCGACGACATCGTGGGACCGCATCGGGCAGCCCAGCTCGTGAATTCATACCGCGATCGCCTGCGCCGCGAAGACTGTTTAAGCGACCGGGCTGCGCTCCGTGTCGCATGCACCGCCTATGCTTACGGAATCATCTATGTCGTTGCGGCCCCAGGGCAAGTATGGCAGTCCCGTCCAGGCGCCTCAAAGGTCGAGCAACTAAAGATTGCAAGAATCGAGAACGCCGCTCCTTACGGACATTTTGCCCTATGCCTCAGCTCATGCGGGGTGAACGAGACGGTCACACTTGATCAACTAGACGCCGAGTACACCCTCGTCTCCTGGCCTGAGGAGTCGCCCGGCTGATCGAGCCACAGGGGTTTCCTGCCTGTTTTTCGGGAGGTTTTTATCAGAGTTATTGGCGCCACCGGGGCGCCCGGGAAGGGTCTCACATCAGAGAGGGGACGCGGCTTTTCGGGCCATGTCGTCTGCCTGGCTTTCCAGGGCTCCGTCTCTATCGCCCGGGCACGGGGCGGGGCACGGTGGTGCTACTGGCAGTGGATACCTGGAGGATGCTGTGCCGTGTGGGCGTGAGAACCGGGGTTGCACCCAGCACGGGGACCCGCGAGCAGGAAGCTTCTACAGTCACTGCCGGACATGCCCCGTTGATTTCCATTACGCCTGTGTCGCGCCGTCCGATCCCTGCCCCGCCTGCGGCGGTGCGATCATCATCCTTTCTGGCTCCCGTCCCCGGGGCGGAACCTCCACCGCCGGCCGTGCCACTGATTTTCTTGCTCTGGTACGAGCATTTGTCGTGGCGACGCCATCACCCACACGCTTGGGGCCGGGTTTGCAGAGCACCGCGCCGGTCGGCTCGTCCACCAGGCGGGGGACAGTACGTCGTCTCGACGAGACGGAGACCAAGCAGGCGTCCGCCGGCTCCCGGCCACGCCGAACCTCTCCTGTGCGAGGTCAGGCCGGGTCACCGTCAGCCATGGCGCCCAGACCGCGACGAAGTACGCCCGAGGCTGCGTCGCCTGGCACCGCCTCTCCTCGATTGGCAAGCACCGAAACACCCAGCGCTGCTGCCATACCGTTCACCGCTCGTTCGGAAACCATGGGCACAGGTACAGAGATGCCACATCGACGGCTTGCGGTTCCGTCAGCCAGTCCGGCCGGTGCCGAACGCAAGGAGCAGGCGCCACCGCCACCGGTTACCAGGCGAGTGGAGCGGGAGGACACTACCGACAGCGCCGACATCAGCGCCCTGTGGCATGACACGGCTCTCCGCTGCGAACGCATGCCGGCCCGCTGCATGCTCGGCTGCGGTAAACCAGTGACGTTCGATGGGGCGGGTGAGGCCGTCGCAGTACGCTGCCCACGCGGGTTCACCGCCATACACCGTGGGACCAGCCCGTTCTCCCATCTTGGATGCGTACCGGACGATGGCCGGTGCGGGTTCTGCAAGACCTACATCAGGGACAGAGTCGTCACCAGCCCCACAAGCCGACACCCGGTCCCCGGCGAGGAGTGGACCGTCGTCGTCTCCGGGCGCTGGAGCAAGGCGTGCCACGTCTTCCAGGGCCGGAGCGCGCTGTGCTACGCCGCGGCGACGGCCATGGTGGCCAAGGCGTATGAGCGGCCCATCGACATGTGGGAGGTCATGCACAACTTCCTGATCTCCCCAGGGGCACTGCTCGCCACGAAGGGCGATCTCTACAGGAGCGCGTTCGAGACGGTCAAGAAGGGGTCAGAGAAGACCACAGGCATACCTACGGGCACGTCCGAAACACTCGCCGTCCAAGCCCTGATGAGAAAAAGCCCAGGTGGAGCAGCGGGCTTGGAAGCGGCAGCCCACTGCTTCGGCTCGCAAGGCTGGTGCCCCAGAGAACGCGATTCCCCAAGAACTGGGTATTCCGGACAAGCAAGAAGCTCAACATCCAGTTTGGCATGCAGGCCTCACAGATAGGCACTCAGACTCCGCCGATCTCATATCCATCCAGGACATGTCGTTGATCTCGGCGGTGAGGCCGCTCGACCGGTGGCCGCAGGCTCTCGAAGTAGTGCTCCTGCAGGGCATCGGCGAGGAGCTGTTCCTGCTGGGCTGACTGGCTCCGGTGTCGCGGGCTTCATCGAGGGCAGCGAGCCCTCCCGGACGGCGCTGCTCTGGCTGGAGTACGGAGGCCGAGGGTGGGCGTTCCCGGGAGCCGGAAGGGAGCCCGCTGAGGCAGGCGTTGGCTTCCGGCCATTCTCTGCGGCCGCACGCTACAGCAAGACCGAATCTTTTGCGTCTGGACGAGTTCGACTGCCTCAGCCGGACCGCAGGGGCGCCGAACTGCTGTTCCAGATCCTCACCAGGTACGAGGAGTACGAGGCGACCGCCGTCGCGGCGAGCTCACCGGTTACCGCGGGGACAAAGCCTTCGACGACGCCCGGTCTGTACAGCCTCGTCGTCCGAACGCCCTCCTGCAGTCGCCGAAGTGCACCGAACGGACACCGATAGGCGATTCCATCCGAAAATGATGTGATCCTTCCGGTCTGTCACGATATGGTCGGTCGATGAACGATAACGACGGGCACTTCGGAGAGCGCGTAGCAGAGCAGTACGACAAGTCCTCGGCTGCTGAGTTCCGGCACGACACCGTTGAGCAGACCGTCAGCGTTCTCGCGGAGTTGGCGGGCGGTGGAAGGGCGCTGGAGCTGGGAATCGGGACAGGACGGATCGCTCTGCCGCTCGCTCGTCGCGGCGTTCCGGTCCACGGCATCGAACTGTCGCGGGCGATGGTGCAGCGAATGCGTGCCAAGCCCGGAGGTGAAGAGATCGGCGTCTCCATCGGGGACTTCGCCACCGTGAAGGTGGACACGACGGCCGATGGGCCCTTCTCGCTCGCTTTTCTTGTCTTCAACACCATCATGAATCTGACAAGCCAGGAGGCCCAGGTCGCCTGTTTCCGTAACGTCGCCGAGCACCTCGCGCCCGACGGCCGCTTCGTCATCGAGGTGCTCGTTCCGGAACTGCGCAAGATTCCGGCCGGGCAGAACATCGTCCCGTTCCGCACCGGCCCCACTGAGTGGGCCTACACCGTCTACAACACCGTCACCCAGGAGGCAGCCTGCCACTACGTCGAGGTCACCGAGGACGGCCGTGGCGCAACCCGGACGATCCCTTTCCGCTACGTCTGGCCCGCGGAACTGGACCTCATGGCCCAGCTCGCCGGCCTGAGACTCTGCAACCGCTGGGACAGCTGGACACGCACGCCGTTCACCGAGGACAGCGCCCAGCACGTCTCGGTCTGGGCGAAGCCGACGGGCTGACTCCGCACGTCGCAGAGCTCCTGGGCAAAGGCGGACAGCAGCGGGCTGGAGCCGTGCCTGCCAGGGAAGCTCGCTCTGCGGACTTGGCCGGAGTGTCGGCGCGCTCGAGGTTGCGGTTGAGGACCTCCGTCAGGTCCACCACGTCGGTCGCCATCTCAGCGAGCCCCCGGAGACAGCGACCCCACCGAGAAGGCCCGGGCCGCCGCTTGCGGTCCGGGCCCAACCGATGCTGGCCGGCGCTGGCGCCGGGCCATCGAACAATAGCCGTCAGCCCTGGAGCAGGTCCTGACGTGCGACTCAGTTCAACTTCTGCAGACCGGCCTGGACGTCGTCGAAGTTCATCACCGGCATGAACGTCACCTTGGCACCGAGGTCCTGGAAGAACGGCTCGGCGACGGACGGAATGTCGGACGGGTTCTTGAGATCAAAGACGATGTACCCGGTGCGCTGGCCATCTTTCGTTCCGAAGTACGCGGCCTCCGGCTTGACCTGGTCGAGCACCGACTTCATCGTCTTCGACAGTGCATGCTCGGTGATCGACTTGTTCGCCTTCTCGGTGTCCATCTCAACCGTCAGCAACACCCTCATGGTCGTTCCACCTCTCATCAGTGTCGGCACACTCGTGCCACTTGCTCAGCGTGGGTTTCGCCTCGGGCATTTGCAGCCGGAGAGGGGCATCAGAGTGAACAGAGGCCCACATCAATCCGGCATACCTTCCACCCCACCATGCTGCCGGTAGTCACACTCCGTCGCACACAGCCACTACGCCATTGGGGTTCCGTCTTCTGCCTGAACCCCTGACCACCATCATTCGGCCCACGCACAGGGCCATCATGCGTGCATGGAATATTTCTACGACGGCCCTGCCGAACTGATCCTCGGCTCTGTACCGGTACACGTCCACGCGCGCCTCACCTGGGTGTCCAAAGGTCCGGCCTGGGAGGGCGAACTGACCGACGAGGACAATACCGGGGACCTCTGGGACGCCTACCAGAACTCGGCCGACGCCGTCCTGAAGGTGGCGGACGGGCCCCCGTGCCGGGTGCTGGCGACGAAGTACCGGGTGGACAACGGCGCCATCACCGCCTGGGGCACCACGTTCCCACTGGCCGAAGCACCTCACCAACCCGGCGAGCCGTCGGCCTGAGGGCTGTCCCGTAACTGCTGGCCACAGGTGAGACGATCTTGCGGTGGCTAGTGTGATCACGACTCGGAGCCCTCCTGGACAGCCCCGTTCACCGGGCTGAGCCCACGCGACTTCGGCAACCTGACGACGGCGCTGCGCCATGAGGGTGCCGACACCGTGCGGCCGGGCCGGCCCTGGGAGCTGCCGCTGGAAGACCGGGTACTGCTGGTCGCCACGCACTGGCCGGACGAACCTGACGCTGCCCGTGGGCAGGAAGCGCCGCAGTGCCGTTCGCGGGCCGCACGGGACCGAGTGATGATGGGGTGACCGGCAGCCCTCCGCCGGGAGAGGCCGCTGGCCGTCCGAGTGCTGGTATGCGGGAGGTGTTTCACCGTGCAGGTGTCGGTGGGTGACAGACTGCGGCTCCCGGGTCGCCTGGCCGCTCGGCCCGACGGGTCGGGCCGAGCGGGCCGGGTGAGGGGCGCGAACGGCGAGCCCCCGGTATCCGGCAGAGTCCGATGGCAGACATCGGGGCGGGTACTTCCCCGAACCGGCCTCTCGCCCCGGCACCCATGGTGAGCCAGATGCGTCCGGTGGTGGACGCGACCGTTGCCGCGCCAGACGAACCGCCCGGCTACCTGCTGTACCTGCTGCCCGCCGGCCAGGACAAGGAGGTAGTCCTGGAGGTGCACGGGACCGTACCGACTGACCATGACCTCGCCACCTGGCTCAGCACACGCGCCGCCGTCACACTCACTGCCTCCCGCGAAGGCAGCGCCGGGACATTCCCCGTCACGGTGAATTTCGCACACATCGTCCTAGCCCGCACCGCCCCTCACACCATCACCCGACACGTCACCTTCTAGGCTTGTCCTACCTTTCAAGCGGGTCGGATCTGATCAGCGGATTTCCCGCCGTGGCGGACGGTTTCGGGGTTCTTCGAGCGGAGGTCGGCGTCATCGAGCGGCTGCGCGACGTGCTCCGCACGCGGCTGAGGGCGAAGGCCGGAAAGGTCCCGGACCAGGTCGCGGTGATCGTGGAGTCCCAGTCCGTCAGAGCCGCCGAGACGGTCTCGAAGCCGCGCCCGGGGCTACGGCGCCTGCGCCGGCACCCTCATCGACAGGGCCCGCAACGTGAGGTCTACGAACGACTACCAGCGCGCTCCAAAGTCCATCTGAACAGAGGCGTCACGACCCTCATGACTCGCGGAATCGCGTGGCCGGGCTGCCTGGACTCAGTCCGTCCGCGCCACCGCCGGCGTCGTCGCGGAGCTGAGGAATTGCCGGGCTGGTGCGCGCGGCGCAGCCTTGGTGCATGGAGCATCAGATGCGGGCCGAGTACGGCCCTGAGGTCAATTCTCGTCGCGTGACGAGCTGGCACATCTCGACGGTGGGTGGCGTCAAGGCGATGTGCGGGCGCGAACTGCGCAAGGACGCGGAGACGCGTGAGCCGACGAGGTGGTCGGAGCAGCCAGACATCAACTGCCACACCTGCGGGGCCCTGTTCCTGCGCGAGGTTCCGTACCTGCCGAGCGAGCACACGTACATCGAGCAACCGTCGGTCCACCCTTCGGAGCCGATGGGCTAGCCGGGGCAGGCGCTCGAAATTTGTAGCGGCCATGGCCGGCTCAGGTGCAGCATCGCAGTCCCCCGGCCCGTTGGACGGGCCGGGGGACGCCGTAGCCGTGTGGCAGCCGTGGCTTCACGCTCCGCGCACGCATCCGTCGATCGCGTTGCTTCGCCCGGCCGGATCGATCCGCCACCGCCAGTACCTCCACCCCGGTGAGCTGGTATTGATCGACCTGGGCTTGGTGGTCGTCGTCCCGCGTCTGTGGGGCCTTGGCATCGACACGTTCGCCTCGTGCGAGGCCGCCAATGGCCCGGACAGGCTCTGGGCGTACTGCATGGTCGACGAGGACCGCACAGATGACGCATGCGATGTGCTCCGCCAGCACGGCGAGGTCAAGGCCATCAAGAAGTCCGCTCCCGTCTCCAGCCCGTGGATCAGTATCGAGTGGCAATGGGCTTCCGAGGACCGGCCCGCTCCCGATGTCCCGCATTCGCAGTAGCGTCACCGTGGCGCCACCGCGAACGGCAACTTCATGGAAGTCGTGCAACAGCCTCGAGGTGCAGGCACGCAGGTGTAGGAACCCGCGGCAGACCCGGGTGGGGGTGAGCTTGTTGAGTTCGACCGGTTTCTGCCATGGGCGCCGCAGGTCGGTGGCCAGGGGGCGGGAGAGGCGGGGTGGTTAGGGCGTTTTTCCGTGAGTGAAGCGCCGTTGGGGCAGCGTGATCCCCGATGTGGCGAGGCCTACTCCCAGCGGTCTCGGCGCGGATCCAGACCATGTGCGAGAGGCAGTCGGCCAGGCTACGGCTTCGGACAACGGCGTTCGGTGCCAGCACCAACGCGTGAATCACCGGCAGTTGAGGTCGGACGTCGCCGCATAGCCATTGACCGGCTTGGGTGACCTCGATCCGCCGATGGTGGCACGGACAGGGCAGTGCCACCTACCCGCGGGCGACGCGGCTGCTGACCACTGCGGATACCGGGGGCTCCAACGGCCGCCGGACCCGGGCATGGAAGATCGAGCTGGCCGGGATGGCGGGTGATCACCGCGTGATCAAGCAGCCCGGCGAGCCTTCGCGGTCACAGCAGTCAGATGTCGAGCATGAGGCGGAGGTAAGTACGAATGTCGGCGGCCTCCCTGTCAGTGACAGTACCCAGAGGCCTGCCGGTGAGGCGGTGCTCGCAGATGGTACGCACATCATCGGTGCGGGCCCAGCCGGGTCGGTCCAGGCCGCACTGGGCGGAGCTGACCAGAGTGTGGTGGGGAAGGCCTCGGTCCTGGGTGGTCAATGGGACCACGATGGCCATGGCTGTGGGGAAGCTGGCGAAGAACGGGGAGGAGACCACGACAACAGGGCACCGTCCTGCCTGTCCGGAGCCCGCGACCGGGGAGAGGTCTGCCATCCACACCTCCCAGGGAGCGGACTTGCGGCTCACCCCTCACCGTCCAGGCAATCGGCAGCCACACCGTCCCGCTCGCCGAGTTCGCCCTCGTAGTCGGCACAGCCCTTCGTTCTGACCTCCAGCCGGTCGAATGCGGCCAGGACCTGCGCCTTGCGGTGCTCAGTGAGCAGATACTCCACAGCGGAGTTGAGGGTTACACCACCAAGGTCGTCAGCTGCCAGACGAGCCAGCTCGTCCCGCACCCTGGTCTGCACCTTCACCGTCGTCAACGTCATGCCCGTCAGAATACCCACAGGTATCCCGTCAAGAATAATCGGCACCGCACTGCGGGCGGGCAGATTCTTCGGGGCTTTCCTTCGCTCTCGCCGACCGAGGCACTCATGGCCCTCTCCGCCCGCGCTCTGGGCATCGTGCCGTCCAATCACTGGGCAGCTACCTCCCGCAGACCAGGTCTGCCAGCTACTGAAGCGATGCCGGTATGAAGATGGTCAGTCGTCCATGAGCAGGCCGGTGGCGGCGAGGACCGCCCCGTCACCGGGCTGCCAGCTGCACATTTAAAAGATGTTCGGGAAGCGATCTGGGTTCCCCAATTAATGCCCTCGTGAAGTTTTGGGAAAGCATTGCCTTGACGGGCACTTGCCAGTTCCTTTCTGCGTACGGAGTGGCCCTTTTCCGCCACTTGGCGAAGTGACATGCGGCACACTCGAAGAATCCGACCAAGGGAGGAGGTCGGAGTACGACAAACCACCAGATCAGGTTCCGCAGCCGGGGCCGGCACAAGCACACACAACGGCAACTACGCGGCCGGTACCTACATCGGTCCCGGCACCGTCACCACGCTGTGGTCGTCCAGCAACAACACCTCCACGAGCGCCAGCTTCGTTGTCCAGGACGACGGCGACATGGCTGTCCACAGCACCAGCGGCTGACCATCACCAGCCACAACTCCCCCGCGCAGGGCCCCCGGACACTGTCCGGGGGCCCTGCCTCTCCCACCCGCCACCGAAACACAAGTCGAGTGCCGCCGGCCCTCAAGTGGCAGACCCGTCAGCAACCGAGGAGGCCGACCGTGAGCATGATCAAGCAGTACCCGGCGGATGCCGAGACCGTGACCAGACGCGCCACGGCCATCGCCCAATTGGAGGACGACTGCATGCGGTGGACCGCACTCACCGAGCTGTTCCGCTACTGCGGGGACATAGCTGCGGCATACACCCACCAGAACCGCGCAGTAGTCGCGCTGGTCGAAGATGTCGCCGAGGTCTACCACGCCGAGCGCTACGCCCTCCGACACCCCCCTCAAGAACGCGCCGCGTAGCCACCGCCACAACCCGTTGAGGCGCCTCGATGTCCGGACAGTGATCGAGGCCTATCCACGTCCTGGGCCTGGAGGTTGACAGGCTTTCTCCAGGACCGGCCTTGCCGCACGGCCATACCGTGGCCTTCGCCGTGGACCCGGTCAGGGCTGTGAGAAGCTGGCAGATCCCCGTCTTCCCCGATGTGCCGGGCTGTTCGACGGAAAAGCCTCAGTTCTTCCAGGTGTTCCCGAAGAAGCATCCTGACGTAACGGTCAGCAGCCCTTGTGTCCGGTGGTGTCAGGAGGCCGATTAAAGGTGCGACGGCTGGCGGTGTGATGCAGGGATCCAAGCCGACGGCCCTCTGTCCTGAACAGGCCGCAGATCCGCTGCCACCACACCCGGCCGGTGGCCTGAGCGCAGTCCATCCGGCTAACCACCTTCCGGGCCGCGGGCGACCGCAGTGGGTTCGTGTTGCGTTGGCGGACAAAGGCTGGTGCGGTGTGGCGCGCAAGTGGATCACGATGGAAGGGTGAGGTCCACGGCGGCTTCGTCGTGCTATTTCGGCGACCGGGATTCTCCGAGCTGAGCGCCCCTGCCCGGCCCCGAACCGCAACACCGGACCGAAAACCAGGGAGCACCCCTCATGAAGATCGGCATCATCGGCGCGGGTAATATCGGCGGCAACCTGACCCGCCGTCTCGCCGCCCTCGGCCATCACGTCACGGTGGCCAACTCCCGAGGCCCGCAGACCCTCACCGCCCTGTCCGAGGAGACCGGCGCCATCGCTGCCACGGTCACCGAAGCGGCTGCCGGCGCGGAACTGGTCGTGGTGACCATCCCGCTGAAGAACATCCCCGGCCTGCCCGGAGACCTGTTCGCGGGCGCGGCCGACGGCTTCGTCATCCTCGATACCAACAACTACTACCCGCGCGAGCGCGACGGCCGGATCGCCGGGCTCGAGGACGAGGGCATCACCGAGAGCCGCTGGGTGGAGCGGCAGCTCGGCCGCCCCGTGGTCAAGGCGTTCAACGGCACTGGCGCTCGGGTCATCCTGGACCGGCCGCTCCCGGTCGGATCGCCCGGGCGGATCGCCGTCCCGGTAGCCGGTGACGATTCGGTGGCAAAGGACCTGGTCCGGAGGCTGATCGACGAGCTGGGCTTCGACACCGTGGACGCCGGGGGTATCGACGACTCCTGGCGGCAGCAGCCGGGGACTCCCGTCTACGGTCTGCATGCCGGGGTCAAGGCCGTCATCCAGGCCCTCGCCGCCGCCTCCCCGGAGCGGCCAGCCGCCTTCCGCGGGTAGCCCACCGCTACCTGGCGGGTTTCGAGCGAGGTCGGGCTGTGATGTCCTGGCGCTGCACCAGGACATCACACGGCCGCGTCAATCCTCTTCCCGTTCCGTTCACTGCGGAGAAGACCCCGGTACGGAACCGCTGCATTCCTGTGGACAAATCCGGGTACTGGCCTCGATTCGTCAGCGGCTGGTGCTCGGTGATCGTCTCGGCGGTTCGCCCGGAATGTCCTCGATGCCGGTGAGGCGGGCCGTCGCATGACGCTGCGGGTGCGCCGGATTCCACGGGTCCGGGGGTGCTCTCCTTCCAGGTCGTCGGGTCGGTGACCGGCAGTCAGGTGACGGCCGGGAGCTGGGTGAGCCGCTGCCAAGCGAGCACGAACACGTCGGCCCAGGGCCAGGTGCGTTCGATCCGCAGCCGGCGGCGACGGGCGTGGGCGGCGAGGCGCGCGGGCAGGTGGTAGAGCCGGTAGCGCATCGTGTCAGGCTCGGCCCGCTCCAGGTCATCCTGGTCGTGCAGGGCCAGCAGGCGGACCCAGCAGTCCAGGTCGTGGCCGAGGTTCGCGGCGAGCATCCAACCGCGATTCGCCTCCCACGACTTGCTCGGAAGATTCCGCAGCCCCATCGCCTTGTCCGCTCGCACCCGGTCCTCCACCACGGCGTGCTGACGGGCGACGGCATCCAGCCACTGCGGCTGGTGCGAACCGGCGATGCCCCACATGTGCCGGATGTTGGTCGCGATCACGGAGTACTTCCAGCCCGTCTTCAGCTCGAACGCGGTGAGCTTCTTCCTGTGGCGGCCGGCGGGCCTGACCCGGCGGACCAGCAGCCGCATCCCCTCGGGCCAGCCCGGTCGGTTGCTCAGTCCGGTCAACTCCGCGATGCCGTAGCCGTCCTGGATGTCGCCGTCCTGGCGAAGGGAAGCCTCCCACGCCGTTGCGGGGAGTTTGGCGATCGCCTTCTCGTCGTCCTGGGTGATGGTCCAGCCGACCAGGTAGCGCACGGTGCGGCGGGCGGTGTTCAGCGCTTCCAGGTGCTCCAGCAGGTCGTGGGTCGCGCCCGCGCCGTCGACCCTGACCAGGATCTTCGCTTGCGAGGAGTGCGGGATCTGCCGCAGCGCGGCGGTGAGCACGGTGATGTGGTCGGCGACCGTGTTCGACCCGGCGTTACCGGGCCGCAGCAGCATCGACAGCGACTCCTGCGTGTTCGCGCACCAGCATGCGAGTGGGTGGAAGCCCCAGGTCTTCTTGAAGGTCACCGCCGCCCCGGTCTTGTTCGAGGCGGCGAGGATGATCGTGGCGTCGATGTCGATGACGATCCACCCGGTCAGCCGCTTGCCCGCCACCACCAGCCACGGGAAGCCGCCCGGCCGCAGCGCGAGCAGGCCCCACACGTGGCGGCGCACTCGCGCGCGGGCCTTCGCGATCCGGTGCAGCGCGCTCTCGTCCAGCGCGGCCAGGGCGCGGTACGCGGTGGAGTCCGACGCCGGGGTTCCGAGCAGGGCGGTGTGGTGGGCCTGCAGTTGCTCGGCCTCGGACAGGTTCTTCGCGCCGAGCACGATCGCGCCTGCCAGGCCGAGCAGAAGGTGCGCGCGGTCACGCCAGGTCGCGCTCCCACCGCCGGGCCACAGTGCGCCCAGTGCGGCGGTCAACCCGACCCGGTCCGCGACCTGGTGCAGCAGCACCACCCCGGCGTGCCCGACCAGGCCCTTCCCGTCGGCGGCGACAGACAGCCGCCGGTCCCACCCTGTACGCTCACTCACCGAGAAGGTGCACCTGTTCCTGCTGTGGATACGACGTCGCAATCGCATCCTTGCAGGCCAGAGGCACCTTCTTCTAATTGAGCGTCAGATCACCCTGATCGGCTGAATACCCAAGGCTGGTCCGAAGCCAACCCGGCGGCATCGGTGACTGACCCGCCGGGGGTCAATGGCCCGGGGTGGAGGAAGCGGCCGGGGGTGAGGTGGCTCCAGAGGTCGGCGGGGGTGTGGTGTGAGTGGCCGCAGGAGGGCTCGGGGGCTTTGTGGGGGTCGGGGTCGGGGTGGGTGTCGGGGGCTTTGTGGGGACCGGTGTCGGGGTGGGCGTCGGGGTGGGGGTGGGGGTGGGGCCGGTGGTGGTCGTCGCAGCAGTGGGTGCGGGGATGGTGGCCGGCGCCGGGGTGGTGGGGTCCGGGGTGAGGGTGGCCTGCGAGGCCTGCGTCTCGGCCGGGGCGGCCGGTAGGGCGGTGAGCGCTGGCTGCGGGGCGGACGAGTAGTGGATGATCCAGCTGAGGACCGCCGCGAGGTAGGCGTTGGAGTGGTTGTAGCCGAGAATGGCGATGTTGAGGCCCTGGGGGGTGCTCAGGTCGTCGCCGATGGCGCACAGGTAGCGGCCGGCGGCGAGCGCGGCGTCGAAGACGTTCCCGGGATCGGGGGTCGCTCCCTGCCGGGTGGTGGCTCCCCACTGCTGCCAGGTGGAGGGGATGAACTGCATCGGGCCGACGGCCCGGTCCCAGACCGTGTCGCCGTCCCAGCGGCCGCCGTCAGTGTCGGCGATGGCGGCGACACCGTCGCCGCCGTTGAGCACGGGGCCGAGGATGGCGGGCTGAACGGTTCCGTCGGGCGTGGTGCGCCCGCCGGAGGCGTGGTCGGACTCGATTTTGCCGATCCCGGCGAGCACTGGCCAGGTAAGGCGGCATCCCGGGTCGAGGGAGGCCATCGTGCTCTGCGCCTGTTGGTAGGCGGCGAGCACGAGTGGCGGAATGCTGGAGGCCGCCGCGTTCTGATTGGCCATCACGGAGGTCGGAGGCGCGCTTGCGGTCTGGACGACCGGAGACGGGGTGGCCGTGAGGCTCGGAGCGATCTGCGGTGAGCGCACGCTGCCGCCGTCGATCGCCAGTCTGCTCGGGTTGGCGGTGGCAGTGGCCATGGCCAGGCGCGGGGAGGAGACAGACGACAGCACGGGCCAGAGCGGGAAGAGGCAGATGCCCAGGGCCAGCACCGCGGCGGCACCGCGTATGCCGACGACCCGGGCGCCAGGGCCTGCGGGGCGCGGGATGTGCAGGGACGGCTCCCGCTTCCCTGCGGGGACGGTCCGCACCCGGGCCACCAGGATGCGCTGGGGTGGCCTCGGCCGGTCGGCGCCGCCCATGAAGCCCCCTTCGCCTCGTGTCCTCGGGAGAATCCGCAGGCGGCTGCGGGCGCCCGCGTCTTGATTCTGTCGACGCCGGGCGGTCGTTCGGGGGCCGATTGAGGCAGACATCCGGGCGGTATTCCCAGGTCGTGTCCGGGCAAGGGTCCGGACACGACGAAAGCCCTTGCGGCGGCAGCGCGACGTCCTGGGCGCTTGCCAAAGGCGGTGCGGCTCATCGTCCGCAAAGAACGGCCCTACCGGAACCTGAGGGGCCTCGCGTTTTCCGCCAGGTCCGCGAGGACCTGCGCGAGTGGAAGCTGACCCGGGTGGTCTGGGTCGCCGACCGCAGCTTCGCTTCCGAGCAGAACCGCCGTTTCCTGCAGCGCGCCGGCGGCCACTACATCCTCGGCGAGAAGATCCGCTCCGGCTCGCCCGCCGCCAAGCCGCCCTGTCCCGACAGGGCCGCTACGCGCACGTCGCCGACAACATGCAGGTCAAGCAGGTCCAACTCGCGGACACTGCCGACCGGTTCGTGATCTGCCACAACCCCGAGCAGGCGAAGCGCGACGCCGCGATCCGCGCCGGCCTGCTCGCCCAGCTCGAAGCGGCGATCGAAGACAGCGACAAGCTGACCGCGACCAAGCGCGCCGAACCGCGCGGGAAGCTGTCCACCAAACCCGGCCTGCACCGCTTCCTTCGCGCCACCCCCGGCGGCCTGCTACGGACCGACAAGGCCGCGATCAAGTCCGAGGAACGCCTGGACGGCAAGTTCCTCCTGCGCTGCAGCGACCCGCACCTGTCCCGCCGAGGACATCGCGACCGGCTACAAGCAGTTGCTGGAAGTCGAGCGCGGCTGGCGCGACATGAAGACGATCATCGATCTGCGGCCCGTCTACCACCGCAAGGAAGACCGGATACGCGCCCATGAGGTGCCCTAAAGATTTCGGACAGTCCGGCATGAGGATTGGTTTCGGAAAGGTGATCAAAGTTGGGTAAGTCAGCGCGAACGTTCTCTGCCGAGTACAGGGACGAGGCGGTCAAGTTGGTCGTGGTGGGTGCTGGCCGCCCGATACCGGAGATCGCCCGTGAGCTCGGTATTCACGACAGCACGCTCAGGAACTGGGTGAACAAGTACCGCGCTCGGCATCCCGTGGAGGACGAACCCCTCACGACGACCGAGCGGGCCCGGCTGCGCGAGCTTGAGCGCGAGAACCGCGAGCTCAGGATGAAGAACGAATTTCTGGGAAAAGCGGCCTCCTTCTTCGCCCAGGAGTATCGGTGACATCGAAATACGAGCTCATCGATGCGGAGAAGGACACCTATCCGATAGCCAAGATGTGTCTGTGGTCGGACGTGTCCCGCTCCGGTTACTACCACTGGGCGACCCGCCCGCAGTCGGCGACAGACGCCCGCCGGGAGAAGATCAGGCGTCTCGTCCAGGAGATTTTCGATGCCAACCACGGGATCTACGGCTACCGGAGAATCCACGCGGTGCCGCGCCGGTCGGGAATCGACGCCTCACTCGAGCTCGTCCGCGCGATCATGCGGGGGCTGGGCCTGGTCGCCTGCCAGCCACGCCCGTGGCGGCCCGCCACCACCCAGGCCGACGGCGGCCAGCCGGCGATCCCCGACCTGGTACGACGCGACTTCACCGCCGCGGAACCCGGCACGAGACTTGTCGGCGATATCACGTACATACCGACCGATGAGGGATTTCTCTACCTGGCCACAGTCATCGACTGCCACTCGAAGACGATCGCGGGCTGGGCCATGGACGATCACTACAAGACGCCCCTCATCGAGGCGGCCCTGAAATCCGCGACGAAGACCATCACCATCCAGAAGGACTGCGTCTTCCATTCCGATCGCGGATCGAACGGCGGATTCAATCGGTCGTCGCAACACCTTGATTTCGGAGGTGTTCAAGATCGCTACGGAGGACTGGAGCAGGAAGGCCGGGGACGCGCCTGAGGGGCTTCGGCGGCAGTGGCGTGCTGACCGGGCGCTGAGGCCGGCGATGCGTTCGCCTGGCCGTCCTGAGCCGTCGCGGGTGGTGCAGCGGCAGTTCTGGCGGCTGATCGCCACGGGTGTCACGACGGCTGAGGCTTCGCTGGCGGTCGGGGTGTCGTGGCCGGTCGGTTCTCGGTGGTTCCGGCACGCTGGCGGCATGCCGCCGATCTGTCTGGCCGAGCCCACCGGCCGCTACCTGTCCTTCGAGGAGCGCGAGGAGATCGCGATTCTGCGGGCCCGGGACAAGGGCGTGCGCGAGATCGCCCGCGCGGTCGGGCGTGACCCGGGGACGATCTCGCGCGAGTTGCGCCGCAATGCCGCCACCCGCGGCGGGCGGCAGGAGTACCGGGCCACGGTCGCCCAGTGGAAGGCACAGCAGGCCGCGAAGCGCCCGAAGGCGGCCAAGCTCGCAGGCAACGACAGGTTGCGTGAATACGTGCAGGAACGGCTCGCCGGCAGTGTCCGTCGCCCCGACGGCACGATCGTCACCGGGCCCACGACGCTCACGTGGAAGGGGCTGAACAAGCCGCACCGGCAGGACAGAAGATGGGCGACGGCATGGAGCCCGGAGCAGATCTCACGCCGGCTTCGCGTCGACTTCCCCGATGATGAGTCCATGCGCATCAGCCACGAAGCGATCTACCAGGCGCTGTTCATCGAGGGCCGTGGCGCGCTCAAACGGGAGCTGGTCACGTGCCTGCGCACCGGCCGGGCACTACGGACACCCCGGGCGCGGTCGCAGAACAAGCCGCAAGGGCACGTCACTGCGGACGTCATCCTCAGCGAACGCCCCGCCGAGGCCGGGGACCGCGCGGTTCCCGGGCACTGGGAAGGCGACTTGATCATCGGGACGGGCCGGTCCGCGATCGGCACGCTCGTCGAGCGCAGCAGCCGCTGCACGCTCCTGGTGCACCTGCCCCGGCTCGAAGGCTGGGGTGAGAACCCGCCGGTGAAGAACGGCACCTCGCTCGGGGGCTACGGCGCGATTGCGATGAACATGGCGCTCGCCACGTCGATGGCACAGCTGCCCGAGCAACTACGCAAGACCCTCACCTGGGACCGCGGGAAGGAACTCTCCGCTCATGCCCAGTTCGCCATCGCTACCGGAACGAAGGTGTTCTTCGCCGATCCGCACTCGCCCTGGCAACGTCCGACGAACGAAAACACCAACGGACTGCTGCGACAGTACTTCCCAAAGGGAACTGATCTCTCCCGGTGGTCGTCCACGGACCTCGAAGCGATCGCCATGACGATCAACAACCGACCCCGCAAGGTCCTCGACTGGCGGACACCCGCCGAGGTCTTCGAGGAACAGCTACGCTCGCTGCAACAGCCCGGTGTTGCAACGACTGGTTGAACTCGCCAACTACACGTCCTACGACTTCGGCACGGCCCCCCGGCAACACGGAATGCGCCGATCCGTCGGACGCACCGGCATCTGCTACGATAACGCCCTGGCCGAATCATTCCTCGGCGCACTGAAGAACGAGTGGCTCGGCCGCATGAAGTTCCGCACACGCGCAGAAGCACGCGCGGAAATCTTTTGGTATATCGAAAGCTTCTACAACCAGCGGCGCCTTCACTCATCACTCGGCTACAAAACTCCGCTCGAAGTCCATCAAGAATCCACGCGGATGGGCCTCGCCGCGTAGGACACCACTGTCCGAAAAACGCGAGGCACCTCACCCATGTCCTGCTCTGCTGGCTGGCATTGCTGCTGATCCGCATCGCCGAGACCACCTGCGACGACACCTGGCTGAACCTGCGTGAAGAACTCGAGCGCATCCACGTCGGCACCTTCGCCGGCCCCGCCGGGACCTTCCGCCAGCGCACCGAGACCAGCACCGCCCAACGCGCCATCCTCGCCAAGCTCAGCGTCGCCGAGCCCAAGCGCATCATCACCCTGGAACCCGGCACAGCCGCCTGACCAGCACCAACGCCCCCGCCTAGACACACGCCGATCCGGCGATCGATCACGCATATCCGCAGGTCAACCCACGTACTCGTGGACTAGAACGACACCTCAGCTGCGGAACTCAGGCCCGAGTGCCGAGATCATGAGGGACCTTCAATCTCGCTGGTTGGTGCTGTGGGTTGGAGAAGTCCATCCAAGACGCTCAGGTAGTGCCGCCAGCTCGTCTCGGTGTCCGCAGGTCGGACAGTGGCCCGAAGCTTGTCCAACTGCCCGGGTTGGTACAGACACCGGATGGCCTCGGCGAGGCCATCAACGTCATCGGGGTCGCACAACAACCCGCCGACGCCGTCCCTCACCGCGTCCGGAAAGTTACCGACCCGGGTCGCAATCACTGGGACCCCGTGATGATGAGCAAGCGCGACATGCTGGGAGGCGGTCGCAGTACGGTAGGGCAATACCGAGGCATCAGCGGTGGCGAATACATTGGCGATCTGGTCAGCAGGCAGATAGCCCGGCCGCAGAGTGACACGCTCAGTCAAGCCAAGCCGATCAATCAACGCATGCACCGCCTCAGGGCCGTCAACGAAATCGCCAACAATGCTCAGCCGGATCTGCGGGACATCGGCCAGAGCCTGCAGCAAGACATCCAGGCCCTTGTAATGGCGGACAGTACCGAAAAACAGCAGGCCGCCTCGCTGCGAGCGGTTGTCGACCCGCGGCAAGGACTCGCCAGCCGGCAGATGAGGGGGCAGTGCGGCCACCGCAGCCGGGCGGCTGGTCAAGGTGGTCAACGTGGCATACTGCTGCGCGCTGTGTACAAGCACAGCATCGGCCACTTGCAACAATCGCGTTGTGAGCCACTGGTCGGCACGGTGACGCTCGTGTGGTAGAACGTTGTGGCATAGTGCGACCACGCGTGCTCCTCGCCGCGCTCTTGCACCAACTACGCGCAGTGCAGGTGCCTGCAGCGTAGTGTAGCTGACTAGCACCACCGCATCGGAGTGCCGCGCCAGCCGCCTGCCTACCCACCACCAGCTCAACGGGTTTCGCCAGTGAAGTGGATACGAACTGTCTGGAAAGGGAGGGGCCTCGGGTCTCGCGAGCAGAGCGCGCTGGGTGTGAAGCCATCGGGACGGTCCCTGAGCGCGCCAAGAGCAGATACGTACGACATGACCGGCCGCGGAGAGCCGGTGCGCCAGCTCGACAGTGTGCAGTGGGATCCCGCCGCGCCACGGGTGCGCCGGGCCAACAAGGGTAATACGCATCAACAACCTCATCTCGCCTGGCGGCAGTCAATTTCAGTCTCTCCGGAACCACGCTAATTCCTGAGCCATCGCAACGCCTGCCGGGACAGGTGAAGGGCTTCGGTGCTCCGGTGCCGACAGCATCGGCCTCGATTCGTCTGGGTCGTGGGTCGCTGGCGGGCCGGTCGGTTCGCGCCTTTGTACCTATCGGTCAGGGGTGGGGCCGTCGTGTGTCGCTGCGGCTGCGCTTGGGTTCCACGGTGCCGAGAGTTGGTGGTTGTCCTCTTTCCTGGTCTTTGTCGGGTTGGGGTGGTGACGGTCTCGACCTGGGCGAAGCCCTCGGCGTACAGCTGCTCGGCGGGGGCAGGCGCTCTTCGTCTACCAGGACGTGGTCCGGGACGGCCCGACGGCATCCTGACCTCTACCAGCAGAAACGCAGCCCTCAAGCCCGGAAAGACAACAGCCACTCAGTTTGGGGGTGGCCGCTTGCGGGTGGCGGTGCTTGGGTCCTGGGGTGGGGTGTCGGCCTGTTTGGTGGTTCTGGCTCTGCGGGGTTTGGCTGCTGGGGGCGGGGGTGCGGGGTTTGTGGGGGTGCTGGGGGGGTCTCCGATGGTGTGGCTGCGCTGGACGACGCCTTTTTCCCGGACCCGGACGGTGGTGAAGGCCTTTCCGGTGGGGCGGGGTGGGTTGGCGGTGCCGAACGGATCGGCCCAGGCTGGGGGGCTGGTGTGGGCGTCGGGCGACATGTCCAGGTTGATGACCCCGGGGGTCGCCTCCACGCCGACGATCAGATCGGGGATCAGCGGGGCGGTGATCACCAGGTCCAGGCAGGCCCGGGGTGGTACGTGCAGGGCCGACCACAGGTCGTGGGCGGCTGCGGCGGTGCCGGTGGCGGCTACGCGGACTTCCACCGGAAGCGTGCTTGCGGCGAGGGCGCCGTCGAGGTGCTCGGTGGGCAGGGTTTCGATCGTGACGAGGGCTGCCAGGGTCTGGCCGAGTAGGCGGTGTGCTTCCTCGGCGGTGGCTGCCCGGGTGCTGACCAGGTAGGACAGCTGGTAGCGCCGGTTCGGGAGTTTGCGCCCCACCACGAGGTGATCGGCGTTGCGGATGTCACTCCAGCCTGCGCCGCGTCCGCTCGGGTCCTCGCGGACGTCGTAGAGGAACAGGGTCACTTCGCCGCGGCGGTGGGCTTCGTCGGTTGGTGACGGGGTTTCGAAGCTGACGTTCGTCCCCGGCGGCATGTGAGTGCCGAGGAAGGAACGCAGCGCGGAGTCGACCTCGTGGAACATGACACCAGCTTCGGCCCGCCCGCCCGGGCAAGGTAGCGGCGTTGGGGACGGCGAGCGGCTGGGCCGGACTACCCGATCACGCACCTCTCGGTGTCTGGCAGGCCGTCCATCAGCACGTGGGATTGGGGTGGCTCAGCTGGGAGTGTCGGGCTTGTCAGTTCACTACGAGCCGCAGGAGGGCCCGTGCCCAGTTATCTTTCGCCTGGTGTCTACGTGGAGGAAGTCTCCTCCGGCTCCAGGCCTATCGAGGGTGTCGGAACAGCCGTCGCCGCTTTTGTCGGATTCGCCGAGAAGGGTCCGGTGAACGAGCCGACGCTGGTGACAAACTGGTCCCAGTTCACCCAGCAGTTCGGCGATTTCATGGAGGGTAGCTACCTGGCCCACACCGTGTACGGGTACTTCCTCAACGGCGGTGGTGTCGCGTACGTGGTCCGGGTGGGTGGGAGTGGGGAGCCCGAACTCACCCAGGCCCGGGGGGAGTTGCCGGCTGCTGGGGAGCCCGGGCGGGCTGCGCTCGTGGTCAAGGCCTCGGCCTCTGGCGAGGAGGGCCAGCGGATCACGGTGGACGTGGCGGAGGCCTCCGAACCGGCTGAGGACCATTTCAAGCTGACGGTGAGCGTGGCCGGTGAGGTCAAGGAGACCTTCGACAACGTGACCGTGAGGAAGGGGCCGCGCAATGTCATGACGGCGGTGCGGCAGGGGTCGAAGCTCATCGTGCTGGAGGACGTCAAGGGCGCTCCGCTGGTCGCTCCGACCAAGGGTTCCCGGGTCGCGCTGTCAGGAGGGGCGGTGCCCGCTGCGCCGGTCCCGCAGGTCTCGGCACGCGACTACGTCGGTGACTCCTCCGACCGCACCGGCTTCGCCGGGCTGGAGGCGATCGACGAGATCACCATGCTGTGTGTCCCCGACGTGATGTCCGCCTACCAGCACAACGTGCTGGACGCGGACGGGGTGAAGGCGGTCCACCAGGCCATGATCGCGCACTGCGAGCTGATGGCGGACCGGATCGCGATCATCGACCCGCCGCCGGGGATGAACGCCCGGCAGGTCAAGACCTGGCGGGAGGAGGGCGCCGGCTACGACTCGAAGTACGCCGCGCTGTACTGGCCGTGGATCCGGGTGATGGACCCGGTTGCGGGCAAGCCGGCGATGGTGCCGCCTTCCGGTCACATGGCGGGGATCTGGGCGCGTAACGACAGCACCCGCGGCGTGCACAAGGCTCCGGCGAACGAGACCGTACGCGGGGCGATCGCCCTGGAGCTGGCGATCACCAAGGGCGAGCACGACCTGCTCAACCCCATCGGGGTGAACTGCATCCGGGCGTTCCCCGGTCAGGGCATCCGGGTGTGGGGCGCGCGCACTCTCTCCAGTGATCCCGAGTGGCGCTACATCAATGTGCGCCGCCTGTTCAACTACGTGGAGGAGTCGATCCTCCAGGGGACGAACTGGGTGGTGTTCGAGCCGAATGACCCGAAGCTGTGGGACTCGGTGAAACGGACCGTGACGATGTTCCTGCGTGGCGTGTGGCGGGACGGCGCGCTGTTCGGCCGGACCCCCGACTCCGCTTTCTTCGTCAAGTGCGACGAGGAGAACAACCCGGCCTCCAGTCGTGACCTCGGGATCCTCAACGTCGAAATCGGTATCGCCCCGGTCAAGCCGGCCGAGTTCGTAGTTTTCCGGATCTCGCAGTACTCCGACGGTGCCGGGCTCGAAGAATAACCGAACCCCTGAAGCAGGAGGTGTCACATGCCCGGAGGGCTTGGACCACAGCAACCTCAGGACGCCCTGACCGCGGCGCGGTTCTCGGTCGTCATCGACGGCTATGAGATCGCGTCGTTCTCGGAACTTTCCGGTATCACCACGGAAGTCGAACCCGTCGACTACCTGTCGTCCTCCGACAAGGAGGTCATCTACAAGAAGCTGCCCGGCAAGCGCAAGCCCCCCACCGTGGTGCTCAAGCGTGGCAAGACGACCGGGGTTGAGCTGTGGTCGTGGCACCAGGCGGTCCTTCTCGGGGAGATCGTCGCGGCCCGGAAGAGCGCCTCCCTGGTGATGTACAGCTTCGAGGGCAAGCCGGTGGCGCGCTATTACCTGGAGCACGCCTGGCCGTGCAAGTTGGAGATCGGCGCGCTGAAGGCCGGCAGCAGTGAGGTCCTGATGGAGACGGTCACCATCGTCTGCGAGAACATCCAGCGGGTGGCGCCGTGACCACGATGGCCCAGCCGGAAGCCGGCATGCGCACCGAGTACCCCTTCGTGCTCCCTCGCGGGTTCGTGGACGAGCAGGGTGCGGTGCACCGCGACGGGGTCATGCGACTGGCCACCGCCCGGGACGAGCTGGCCCCGCAGACGGACCAGCGCGTCCGGCAGAACCCGTCGTACCTGACGGTCCTGCTGCTGGAGCGCACGGTCACCAGGCTGGGGACGCTGGCCGGCGTCGACACCTTCGTGATCGAGAACCTGTTCGCCTCCGACCTGGCGTTCCTCCAGGACCTGTACCGCCGCATCAACCAGGACGGCCACACCGAGGCGGCGGTCAGCTGCCCCTCGTGCGGCCACGAGTTCGCCGTGGACATCGCTGGTGATGCCCCGGGGGAATCCTGACGTACGCGGCCGACCGTCTCTGGGAGGAGACCGCGTACCTCGCCTACTACCTGCACTGGCCGCTCGACACGATCCTCGACCTGGAGCACCCGGTCCGTGAGCGGGTGATCGAGGAGGTGGGCCACATTCACACCCGGCTCGCGAACTGACGCCGCACCGGGCCAGCCACAGAGCATCGGCCGGCTCCGGAGAAGGAGAAGGAGGGAAGACCATGCGCTGGACGCTCAAGCGCGCTCGCCCCACGGCACCGCCGGCCGCCCCGGCCGGCCAGGCCCGGAGCGGCGACCGGCCCTCCTACCCGTCGGCCGCCGTCCCGGTACCCGCGGTTCTCCAGGCACCCGCGCCGCGCACACCTTCGGGCTGGCTCGCGCTGGCGCCCCTGCGCCCAACCATCAGCCGGACCGCGCCGGTGATCGCGGCTCCGCTCCTCGCCCTGCCCGAGGTCAGCGGGACTCGGTCGCTCGTGCACCGCAAGCCGCAGGTCGTTGCCGTCCAGGCACAGCCGGCCGGGCGGGTGGATGCCCTCGCCACGGTGCTGGCCCCGTTCGAAGAGGTCACGGCGTCTCCCCTGCCCGGCGAGCCGGCACCCCGTCAGGGCCGACCTACGCGCTGGGTCCCGTCCCGGTCTCGCCCCGCACAGCTCCCCCCGCTCACCCTCGCCACCGAGCGGTACGTCGGCGAGGCCCAGCACCCGGCGGAGCCCTACCGCGCCCCGGGCTGGCTGCGTGCCGCCGCCACCGAGCAGCACCTGCTCGGCCCGGACCCCTCTCTGGCGGCGGCCCAGGAGGAGGACGACGACCTGCCGCCGCTGGACTTCAACACTCCGGGCCCGCTGATCGCGTCCTGGACGGCACCGGAGTCGATGCTCCCGAAGGAGCTCGTCGACCGACCGCCGGCCGCTCCGGCCGCTCCCGTGTCCAAACCCCGCCCCGGGCAGCGTAGGCGCAGTCTCGGGGAGAGCCGGCGGCTGGGACTGGGAGCCCCGCTGCGCGGCCCGGTCCACCAGGCTCCCGGCCCGGCCCCCGTCGAGGCGCATGCGACGGCCGCCGAGGTCGGGGAGGACGGTGATGGGGACGGCGGCGGGCCGTCCCTTGAACCGCCCGACGACTCCGAGCAGAACGCGCTCCTTGGCCACCCGCCCCCGTCCGGTCCAGCGCCTGTCGCGCCCGCACCCTCCGGGCCGCCATACGGTGCGTCACCGGACCGTGGGCCGCTGCCCGAGCCGCAGCGGCCACAGCTTGAGACCGCGCCCCCCGAGACATCCCGGCGGCGGCGCGCCGCCGCGCTGGTCTTCCGGAGCGTGTCCCGGGCCGTGGCACCGGCGGTGCCGTCCAGCCCGGTCGAACTCCAGGTGCGTGTCCTCGCCGACCCCCCCGGTGTGGAGCGTGTCCCGCCGGCCACGGCGGCCTCGATCCAGGCGTCCCACCATTCCGACGTCTCCCGGGTGCCGGTCCACCGGGGTTCGGCGGTGTCCGCCGAAGCGCAGGCGCTCGGTACCCGCGCGTTCGCGCGTGGCGGTGCGGTGTACATCCCTGCGGAGGAAGGACCGCTCGACTCTCCCCAGGCGCAGGCCCTGCTGCGCCACGAGCTTGTGCACGTCGTCCAGCGTCGCGGTCTGGGTGGTGTCCTGCCGACGAAGGGATCCCCTCAGTGGCGGGCCCTGGAGTCCGAGGCCCGCGCGGCGGAGCGGACCACCGATCCCGCGCCGCTGACGCTGCCGCCGCGGGCACCGCAGGCGCCGTCGCCGGACGACTACGTTCAGCAGGTCACCGACGAGCTCGTGCGGCAGGGCATCGCGCGCCGCGACGGTGCCGGGAACGTCGTCCTCGGTGAGGAGCTCGACCGGGCCGAGTCCGCCCCGGCGCCGGCTCAGCACTACGACGAGAAGGACCGCGAAGCCGACCTGGAGACGATCAAGACAAAAGCGCTCGCCGAGTCCCGGGGCAAGACCGAACTGCCCATCTACACCCTTCCGTCCGACGAGCAGAGGCAGGTCACCCACGAGCTCGCGGCTTGGAAGTCCGTCCTGAAGAAGACACCGCTTGTCTGGCCGCAGAGCGAGGAGTGGTACGCCGAGCAGAAGCTGAACTCGATCCAGTCCTTCCAAGGCAAGATCAAGCCCTACCCCACGTCGGTCCCGGAGATCACCGGCCCCACCCTGAAGCGCACGACCGATTCCGGCGAGGATGTCCCCGTCGGAGCGCAGATCAAGAAGGAACTCGACGTCCAGATGCGGGAGTTCCGCACTCTGGACATCACCACCGGGGTCAAGTCGGACGCGCGCAGCAGCTCCGAGGTGCCCCGGGTCCCTGACGTGATCGGCAAGGACTGGCTGGAAGCCAAGGGTGCTCTGGAGTCGGAGTCCGACAAGGCGGTGAGGTTCTGGAAGGGCCAGCACCGGGGTTTCACGGTCGTTCTGGAGGAGATGGCCAGCATCGAGCGTAAAGGCTTCGTGCTCGACGTGGATCCCTCTCCCGGGGAGACGATCACTGCTGAGGTCCGCACCGTGACGGTGCTCGTCTCGTCCGGACTCTCCAAGGACAACGCGGTGGGCGTGGTGGGGCGGGAGTTGTGGGCCGGCTTCGCCGAAATGGCAGCCGGGCTGGTCGGTTACAAGACCGCCGGTCACTTCCGGAGCGAGCAGCGCATGCCGACGGCGGACCGGGAGCGGATCGAGCTGAACCGTAAGGAAGCGGAGAAGCTCACGGCGAAAGCGTTGGTTGCGAAGGCAGAGAGCGACCGTATGGACATCCCGCTCCCGGACATGGACGCGGACACGGACGAGGAGGAGGACACGGGTGAGGGCTCTGGGAAGTCTCCCGCTGTCATACCCGCTCCTGCTGCGACCGGGCCGGCGAAGAACACGGCTGCCAGGAACGCCGGCCCGGTTGGCACGGCTAGCGCTGCGGTGAAGCCCGGACAGGCCGCTGTCCCCGCCGAGACCGCCGTATCCGCGCCGACTGTGGCCTTCGGGTCCGGGTCTGTGCCGGAAGTGGACTCCTCACCTGTGCCTGCCGGCGCTGCTGGTGCCGGTCCGGCTCCCCGGTCCCCGGGCCGGCTCGACGCGACGCGAAAGGCAGTTGCGAAGTCGGTGGAGGACCTCGGAGAGGTCGGGCAGGACGCACTTCTGACGGCGGCGGCATCGGCCGCGTCAGCGGCGGCGGGCACCGCAGCTGCCAAGGTCTCCGGGCCGGTCGGCAAGAAGCCTGCGGTGCCGTGGAAGGAGCCGGCGACGCTGGTGAGGATGCCGCAAGTGGTCGGCATGATGCTCATGGAGGCCGAGCTCGCCCTGGCCAGGGACGGGATCCGGTACACGGTCGTCCGGCAGCCGACCCTGGCTCCGGAGAACCTGGTCATCGAAACGGACTGCGACCAGGGAACGGTCCTCGGGCTCAAGGGCGACCTCCAGACGGGGGTCACTCTGACCGTCTCGACCGGGGCCAAGGGCCAGAAGGTCCGAGCCTCCGCGGCCCAGCTCGGCATCGGTGTCGGGGAGATGATCAGCGGGGTCTTCGGGCTGAAGGAGAACCTCAAGCTCGAGGACGGCGAGAGCTGGAAGAGCTGGACCCGGAATGCCTTGGCTGCGTCGTCGTCGGCTGACGGCGGTGGCACGGGAGCGCCCGCGGCTTCGTCCATGCCCACAGCCGGCTCAGGCGCCGCTGTGGCGCAGGCTGCCCCCGCCGTACCCGAGGGGCTCGCGCGCCTGATCAGAGCTGACACTCCCGAGCCTGCCCCGGCACCGGCACCGACGACGGAGCCGGCCCTGCCGGTCAGCGGGGTGACGGCCGCGGCCTTCGCTCCGGCCCACGAGTTCAGCATCGACTCCATTCACGAGGACGACATCAACCATCTGGTCGCCCGCCTGTTCGACCCCCTGATGTCCCGTATCAAACGGCAGCTGACGGAAGAACGCACCCGCGCCGGACGCAGCCTCGACCTGTAGAGAAAACGGAGAAATCGACATGCCGACCACATTTGACTCACTCGCACTTGCCAACCGGTTCCAGGTAGTCCTGGACGGGGAGATCGACCTGGGCTACTGGTCCACGGTCTCCGGGCTGGACGTCTCGTGGACCCTGTGCGAGTACCGGGCCGGTGACGCGGGCAACTCCCGCCTGTTCTACCCCGGCGCCACCAAGTACTCCGATGTCCAGCTCACCCGGGCCGCGTGCGCGGACTCGCAGACCGTCCAGCGATGGCTGTCGTCGGGCTCGCTTTCGCTCCAGAAGTGGAGCGGGACCATCTACCTCGGCAATACCGAGGCCCAGTCGGTCATGACCTGGACCCTGATCAACGTCATGCCGCTCAAGTGGGCGATCGAGAAGTTCGACGCGAACGCGAGCAAGGTCGCCATCGAGACCCTGACTCTCGTCCATGAGGGCTTCCTCGCGGACGACAGGAAGTTCGACCCCACTGTCCTCAAGCCCGGCGACATCAAGACCGACTCCAAGGCCGCCGGCTTCCTCGCCTGAGTCTGCGAAAGGAAGGAACCACACGATGACCACCTCGCTACCGGCCCCCAGTCGCGCCGGTCTGGCCGAACAGCACAGCCTCGGCCTGACCATGCGCTTTCAGGTCATCCTCGACGAGGGCATCGATCTGGGCCTGTGGAAGAGCTGCAAGGGCCTGAACGTCTCGTTCAAGAGCAAGCCCCTGTACGAGGGCGGGAACTACGAGAGCCCCGTCGCCATGCTCGCCGAACAGATCGAGTACTCCGCGGTCACCCTGCAGCGGGCCATCTCCGGTCCGGATTCACGCGCTGTCCAGAAGTGGCTGAAGGACCGGGCGCGGGGCTGGATGTCCAACCCTCGCGCGGACTACCGGGGCAGCACCGCGAAGATCATCCTTGCGGACGCCGCCCTGCAGGAGGTCGCCACCTGGACCCTGCACGGTGTCTACCCCTCCAAGTGGTCCGGGCCGGACCTGGACGCGATGGGCACCGGCGCCGTCGCGCTGGAGACCCTCGAACTGATCCATCAGGGTTTCCTCTGATCCGTACCGAAGGAGAGCCCGACCATGGGCGTCCCCACGCAGTACAGCAACTGGTCGGCCGGGCACGACCGAGCCAAGATCGCCTGCCTCACGCCGCCGCTCATCGGTGCCGTGGTCTTCAACTACAACCCCTCGAAGATCTCCTTCAAACGGACGAGCAAGACCCGGACTCGCGGCACCCTGACCGGGTTCACCGGCAGCCAGCTCGAGCGCAGCCAGCTCGCCAGCATCTCGGTGGCCGACATCACGCTGGAAGGACCGGACACCAAGGCCCGGTGCGACCTGCTGATGGGCTGGAGCGCCCCGCCGGAGGGCATCGCCGGCGCCCTCATGAGCATGACTGGGTTCTTCAGCATCGATCTCCCCAAACTGACCTTCCAGTGGGGACCGCCAGTCGTCGGCTTCTTCTACATCGTGGTGCTGACCAACGTCGACATCTCCTACGTCCGCTTCGACAAGCTCGGCCAGCCCACCCGGGCCACCGTCTCCCTGATGTTCGAGGAGCAGCCGAGCCTGGGCGGCACCATCCCGACCAACCCCACCTCCGGCGGCCTGGCCGGACGCAGCAGTCACCAGGTGTCGGAGGGCGAAGGCCTCGTCCAGATCACCACGCAACACCTCGGCCATCCCCGTCACTGGCGGGCGATCGCACGGGCCAACGGCATCGACGACCCGCTCCGGCTACGGCCCGGACAGACGGTCTACCTGCCGACCCCGGAAGAGCTCGAGGAAGAGAGCTGAGCACCTATGCCCACGTTCAAGCCACCATTTGCCGGCTCGGGAACCAAGAAGCCCTTGATCGTCGTCATCGCGGCCGGCACCCCCCGGCCACTGCTGCCCAACGTCCAGGCGGCGGTCGAGAAGGTCGTCGTCGACCTCCACACCCACCTGCCGGGGATGTTCGAGGTGACCTTCCTCGACGACGACGGCGTTGTTGCCCTGCAAGCGGGCATCACGATCGGTCAGTCGATGAGCATCAAGGCCCCCGGCGGGTCCCTGCCGTTGATCATCGGCGACATCACCTCGATCGAGACGGTCTGCGAGGGGATGCGCGCCCACACCGTCGTCCGCGGCTACGAACGCGCGCACCGGCTGCAGCGGGTCAAGAAGAGCCGGTCGTGGATGCAGCAAACGGACGCGACCATCGCCACCGAGATCGCGATCTCGGCGTCGCTCATCCCCGATGTCAGCCCGTCGCCGATCGTCCACGCCCACATCAGCCAGTTCGACCAGACCGACTGGGACTTCCTCAGTCACCGGGCCCGTGAGATCGGCTACGAGCTGGCGGTCCACGACCTTCGCCTGTCGTTCAAGCCGTCCACCGGTACCCCGGTTGGGGCCGCCGCGGCGAGCGCCAATGCGGTGGCGTCCGGCGCCGTCATGCCGCTGGTTTTCAAGGAGAACCTCATCAGCTTCTCCGCTTCCCTCTCGTCGGCCAACATCACGCCCATGGTCGAGGTCCGGGCCGCGGACCGGGGCCTGGCCATGCCCTGGACAGGCATGGCACCGACCCTGAGCACCAGCGCCGTGGTCCCGGCGACTCCGGCGCAGCTGGCTGTGGTCTCCAACGGCATCTCGGCGCCCATGCCGCCCTCGCCCCGGATGACCCTGCCGTTCGCTACCAACGCGCTGGCGGTCATCCCGCCCAACCCCAACGCCTACGTGGTCACCGACCGCCCGGTCAGCAGCGGCCCGCTCGGGCAACTGGAGGCCCAGGTCATGGCGATGAGCCTGGCGGACCAGATCGGCAGTACCTTCGCCGATGCCGAGGGCTACGCGGAGGGAGACCCGAGCATCAAACCGGGGTCACCGGTGACGGTCATGGCGGTGCCGAAGCAGTTCATGGGAATGTGGCACGTCACCCAGGCACGGCACGTGTTCGACGACGAAATCGGCGGGTACTTCACCCGCTTCTGGGTGACCGGGCGTCAGAACCGCTCGCTCCTCAACATCGCATCTGCTGGCTCCCTCACCCCCAAACCGCCCCGTGTCAACGGCGTGGTGCTCGCCATCGTCACCAACAACTGCGACAACGTCGCCACCGATGGCATGGGGCGGGCGCAGGGCCGGGTGAAGCTGGCTTTCCCCTGGCTCTCCCCGAACTACGAGTCCGACTGGGCCCCCGTGGTCCAGCCCGGTGCCGGCATGCTCACCGGGACGTACTTCATGCCGTCGGTGAACGACCAGGTGCTCGTCGCCTTCGAGCACGGCGACATTCGCAAGCCATTCGTCCTCGGCGGGATCATCGACCAGCGGAGCGCCTACATCAACACTTTCGGCGGGCTGCCGCCGGGTCCCCCGATCTTGCCGGGGACCGGCACCGTCCGGAAGCGGGGGATCATGTCGCCCGGCGGCAATCAGTTGGTCTTCACTGATCAACAGGCGGCGGGCGGGGGGCCGTCCCTCCTATCGTCCGTCTCCTTGACGACCCGCATGGGCACCATGGGGCTGGACATCGAGCCGGACACCGGCCTGGTGACCCTCAAGAACCTGCCTGGTGACTCGAAGATGCCGGCCGCGATCTCGATCACCGCCCTGCCGAACGGGATGGTCACGGTCAGCGGTGGCGTGATCAACGTGACCGCGACCCAGACCCTCAACATGAAGGCCCCCGTGGTCAACATCGCGGCGGACAGCCAGCTCGGTCTGACCAGCACCGGCCCGGTAACCATCAACGGCGCCGCTATCAACCTCAACGCCTAGCAGGACGGAACGGAGGCCCTCACATGAACCGCAACATCCCCGACTTCGCCGGCTCCGGATGGGCCTTCCCCATGGGGGTCACCGCGAGCGGTGGCATCGCCACGGTCTCCCAGGAGGCCACCATCATCAAGGCGATGCGGCTCATCCTGACGACCTACCCGGGGGAGCGTCCGATGCGGCCCGACTTCGGTTCCCACTTGCGGGACTACGTCTTCCGCAGCATCGACGGCGCCACCGCGGCGGAGATGGCGCATGACATCAGGGAGTCACTGCTGCGCTGGGAGCCCCGGGTCGTGGTCGAGTTCGTCGACATCCAGCCGGACGCGGAGCGCCCGGAAGTCGCTTACATCGACATCCAGTTCACGGTCAAAACCACCAACGACCGTCGGAATCTGGTCTTTCCGTTCTACAGCATCCCTGATGACGAAAGGGACTACTGATGTCACTGCCCGCGCCGAATCTCGACGACCGCCGGTTCCAGGAACTGGTCGACGATGCCAAGCGTCTCGTCATGCAGCGCTGCCCGGAGTGGACCGACCACAACGTATCCGACCCGGGCATCACGCTGATCGAGACCTTTGCCTACATGACCGACCAGCTGCTCTACCGCCTCAATCGGGTGCCGGACCGCCTCTACATCAAGTTCCTGGAACTCATCGGCGTCCGTCTGATACCCCCGACGCCGGCTCATGTCCCGGTGACGTTCTGGCTGTCCGCTCCCTCGCCCAACCCCATCGGCATTCCCTCGGGTACCCGAACGGCCACCATGCGCACGGACAGAGAAGACGCGATCGTCTTCGCCACCACGGGTGACCTGATGCTCATCCCTGCCGTCCTGCAGACGCTGTTGACGGCCGTCGACGGCGCCGAACCACTGCGGCCCGTCAAGAACATCGAGCACTTCGACCGGTTCCCGGTCTTCTCGCCCGTGCCGCGCCCCGGTGACGCGCTCCTCCTGGGGCTGGCCTCACCCGTGCCCAACTGCGCGGTCCGGCTCGACCTGGTCTGCGAGATCGAAGGCGTCGGCGTCGACCCGACCCGTCCGCCGCTGCGCTGGGAGGCGTGGACGGGCGAAGGGTGGGATCCCTGCGAGGTCTCCAAGGACGAGACCGGAGGCCTGAACCGTGGGGGTACGGTCATGCTCCACATCCCCGCAGGGCACACCGCCCACGTGATCGACGGCCAGCGCGGCGGCTGGCTGCGCGCCGTGGTCACCGAGGTCGAGCCGGGGCAGCCCTCCTATAGCTCCTCCCCCATCCTCCAGGATCTCCATGCCTGCACGGTCGGCGGAACGGTCGAATCCATCCACGCGGACATTTTCCAGGACGAGATCATGGGAGTCTCCGAGGGGGTGCCGGGCCAGGGCTTCTCCACCGCGCACACCCCCGTGCTCACGGGTGCGGACGAGGCGGTGGTGGAGGTCAGCACCGAGACTGGCTGGGAGCGCTGGCAACAGGTGAGCAATTTCGCTGCCAGCGGCCCCACCGACAAGCATGTGGTCATCGACGGCACCGTCGGGGACGTGCTGTTCGGACCCGCCGTCCGCGAGGCCGACGGCACCATCCGCCAGTACGGCGCCGTCCCGCCGATCGAGTCGGTCGTGTGCATGCGCAGCTACGCCACCGGCGGCGGCCGCCACGGCAACGTCGCCCGCTCAGCGATCCGCACCCTGCGCAACGCCATCCCGTTCATCGCCGAAGTGGAGAACCGCTACCCGGCGCAGGGCGGAGTCGACGGCGAGAGCATCGATCAGGCCAAGACCCGCGGGCCGCTCTTCCTGCGGGCGCGCAGCCGGGCGGTCACCGCGGAGGACTACGAGGCGATCACCCGTGAAGCGGCCCCGGAGACCGCCCGGGTCCGCTGCCTGACGGCGGGCGAGGTCGACGTGGACGCCGGCTCCGTCCGGGTGCTCGTCGTCCCGACGGCCGCGCACGAAGCCGGACGGCTGCAGTTCGAAGACCTCCTCCCCCTGCCCGGCACGCTCCAGCGCATCGCCGCCAAGCTCGACGAGGTTCGTCTCATCGGGGCACGGGTGATCGTGGAGCCGCCGCGCTACCAGGGCCTGACCATCGTCGCCCACATCGTCGCCCGCCGTGACGTCGACCCCGAGACGGTCCGGACGAGTGCGCTGGACGAGCTCTACCACTACTTCAACCCGCTCATCGGAGGTCCGGACGGAACCGGCTGGCCGTTCGGACGGGACGTGCAGAGCGGAGAAATCTACTCGGTGCTCCACCGGGTGCACGGTGTCGACTTCATCGAGGACGTCCGCCTGTTCGGCGCCAATCCCGTCACCGGCGAACGAGGCTCTGCGGTGACCCGGCTCGCCCTCAATCCCAGCAGTCTCATCTTTTCCTATGAACACCATCTGCGGATCGAGGCGGCACGATGAGAGGCCTGACACCGGGAATCGCCAGCCCCTACCCGCTGGGCAAGCAACTCCCCGCTGTGTACCAAGAGGACCCGTTCGCCATGCGGTGGGTCGAGGGCCTGGACGAAGTCCTGGCCCCCGTCATCTCCACCCTTGACTGCACCGAGGCCTATATCGACCCGCTGCTGGCACCGCCGGACTTCCTCGAATGGCTAGCCAGCTGGGTGGGGATCACGGTAGACCCCGCCTGGCCCGCCGACCGTGCCCGCCTCGCCGTGTCGCAGGCTGTCGAGCTCTACCGCATGCGGGGCACGATCGCGGGTCTGCGTTCCTACATCGAGGCGCTGACGGGCGGCGACGTCGAGGTGGCGGACAACGGCGGGGTCGCCTGGGCGGTCACGCCCGGTTCTTCCCTGCCGGGGGAAGACACTCCTCGCCTGGCTGTCCGGGTCGGCCTGGACGACTCGGCTGGAATCTCCGAAGGACTGGTCAACGCGCTGGTGGCCGCTGCCAAGCCGGCTCATGTCATCCATCGCGTCGAGGTGGAGCATTACCATGATCACCTGTAGCGACTGCGGGTTCAAGAATCAGGACCTCGACACATTCTGCGGTTCCTGTGGAGGGTTCCTGGAGTGGACGGGCGAGAAAGAGGACCCGTCGATCTCCTCAGAAGTCATCAGGCAGGCCGAAGAGGCTGCAGCGGGTCCCCGGAAGACGGTGGTCTCCCGGGTCCAGTCGGCGTTCTTCGCCGACGTCGGCCGGGCAGCACCGCTGGTCCGCCCTGAGGGCGGGGGCGGCGGGTTCGGCGGGGGTGGGTTCGGAGGAGGCGGCGGGTTCGGGGGAGGCGGATTCGGAGCGCCGCCGCCCCCACCGCCGCCCCCACCGCCGCCCCCACCGCCCCCGCCGCCGCCCCCGCCAGGCGGCCTGGACGACTTCGATTTCGGGGACTTCAGCTTCGACGATGACGAAGACGAGGAAGAGGTCAAACCTCGCCCCAAGAACGCAGAGGAAGACGACGAAGACGGCTTCCGGTTCGGCGACGACGACGAGGCCGAGGACGGCGAAGACAGCGAGGAGGAGGACGAAGACTTCCTGTTCGCCGAAGACGACGAAGACGAGGAGGAGGAGGAGGAGGAGGACTTCCTGCTCACCGAGGACAGCGAAGACAACGAGGAGGACGACGATGACCTCCCGCTCGCCGAAGACGAGGAGGAGGACGAAGACTTCCTGCTCACCGCCGACGAAGAGATCGGTGAGAACAGCGAGGAGGGCGAAGAGAGCGAGGACGAATCGCAAGAAAATCCCTTCTCCTTCGAGGACGAGGAGGATGAAGAGGACGACGAGGAATCACTCGCCTTCATTGACGAAGAGGAAGAAATCGACGAAGGAGAGGCCGAAAGACCAGAACCGGACGACGGCGCCTTCGCCCGCTTCGGATTCCTCGACGAAGACGAGGAATCCGACGAAAACGAAGAGGCGGACGAAGAAGACGAGGACGACGACGACGACCCGTTCGCCCGGCTGGGCCTGCTCGACGAGGACGACGAAGACGAAGACGACTACGAGGGGGTCGAAGGAGCTGCGGCCTTGGTCGTCCCGATCTCGGGAGGGTCGATCGGTTCCTCCTCACGACGTCACAACGGTTTGCACGACCCGGACGACAGCGGCTGGTCCGACGAGGACGAAGACGAAGACGGCCAACCAGGCGCGATGCTCCCCCAGGCCGCCCAAGCCCAGCACGCTCCCGTCGCCAGGACGCAGCCGACCCGCAGGCTCAACCCGGGTGACCAGATCTGCGGGAGCTGCGGCGAGGGCAATGCGCCGAACCGCAAGTTCTGCAGCCGCTGCGGGACCTCTCTGGCCAATGCCGTCATGGTCAAGGACCCGTGGTGGCGTCGGCTGCTACCGAAGCCGAAGACCCTGAAGGCCGGCGGCCGACCCGGGCAGCCGGGCGTGAAGGTCGGTCGGCGACTGCCCGAGCTGTCCCGGATTCTGCGCCCCATCCGCTGGACCCTGGGCGTCCTGGGGCTCTCGGCCGCCCTCCTGATCTCAGTCCACGCACCGTCGCGCCAGTGGGCCTTCGCCCAGAAGGACAAGGTGACCAAGTACGTCAGCTCAACCATCAGCCCCCAGTACGACCCGGTGCGCCCGTCTTCGGCGACCGCGAACTCGAACGTGCAGGACCACGGGGCCAACCTGGCGGTGGACGCGTTCAAGAACACGTACTGGGCCATTGCGGGGGACGTGGCGAATCCCACCCTCAGGCTGACCTTCGACCGGTCGGTGAACCTCGACCGCGGCCTGATCACCAGCGGTGCCAGCGACAACTTCGCCGGGAACCACCGCCCGAACCAGCTGCACCTGGTGTTCTCCAACGGGAAGTCCTACGACGTCAATCTCAAGGACCAGCAGACCCCTCAACAGTTCGGCATCAAGAACGGCCACGGGATCACCTGGGTCGAAGTCGACATCTCCTCGCTCTACAAATCGGCGGCCGGGCTGAACCTGGCCATCACCGAGCTCGAATTGTTCGCCAAGAGGTAATCGAACCCGGCGCTTCCGGGGCCGGCACGCAAGGAAGGGAGGCGACATTCCATGGGACTCACGCTCTCCATCGTTCCCGAGGAGCTGGAGGTCGAGCCGGGCGAGACCGCCGAGTGCGAACTCCAACTGCACAACACCGGCTCCGTCGTCGACCAGTTCACCCTCGACATCATCGGGAGCATCAGCGAGTGGGCCACACTCGAACCGCCCGTGGTCAACCTCTTCCCGGACGCTGAGAGCACCGCCCGGCTGATCCTCAGCCCACCGCGAACGGCTGATCTCCTCGCCGGGGACATCCCCTTCGCGGTCCGGGCGACCTCGCGCGAGGACCCCGACGGGTCGGCAATCGAGGAGGGCACCCTTACCCTGGCGCCCTTCAGCGAGATCGGCGGCGAGTTCGTCCCGCAGGGCTCCCGCGGATCGTTCCGCGCCAAGCACCGCCTCGCCGTCGACAACCTCGGGAACGTGCCCATCACCGTGGGCATCGGCATCACCGCACCCGACAACGAGATCATCTTCAAGATCCGCCGGTCGTCACTGACGATCAAGCCGGGCACAGCGGTGCTCATACCGGTCCGGGTGATCCCGAAGAAGCGCTACTTCAAAGGGCCGAACAAGACCCATCCCTTCCAGGCGGCCATCACCGGTGAGGGGGTCGACCCGGTCACCGCAGACGCCGCCATGGTCCAGGAGCAGGTCTTCCCCACCTGGCTCCCCGCAGTCCTGGCCGGCCTCGTGGCCCTGCTGATCACCATGGCCATCCTGTGGTTCGCCCTGCTGAAACCGGTCCTCAAATCGGAGGCCCAGACGGCGGCCAACCAGCAGACCCAGCAGCTCACCTCAGGCCTACAGGAAGCGCAGGCACAGGCGCAGAACGCGAACCAACAGGCCCAGGCGGCCAACCAGCAAGCTTCCAAGGCCCTGGAAGTGGTCGGCGGGCCCTCTGCCGAGGCCTCCGCCCGTGCCTCCGCCACCCCGACCACCGGCACGGGCCAGAACGGCACCGGCGGGACCGGCGGCGGTACGGGCACCAACGGCGCGGCCACCACACCCACCCCGGCCGCCACCCAAGCCGCAGCCGCACCGACCGCAGCCGCAGCCGCACCTCAGGCCACCGCCCCGGCCGCCTCCTCCCCCACCACGCCACCCGGCACCACCATCGACCTGACCATCCAGGCCAACGCACCAGCCGGCCAGGCGGGCACCTTCAAGACCTTCGCCTACACCGTCCCAGCCGGGAAGAAACTGCTGGTCAGCGACTTCGTCATCTCCAATCCCGCAGGCGACAGCGGCCTCCTGCAGATCAGGCGAGGGGCCTCCACCCTCATCCCGCTCGGCTTGGACAACTTCCGCAGCTACGACCAGCACTTCATCCAGCCCATCGAGATCACCGCCGGCCAGCAGCTGGTCCTGGCCGTCGACTGCCGGAACGCCACGGGCGCGTGCACACCGTCCGGGTACTTCTCCGGCAAGCTCCAGTGAGGGGCGTCAGTGGGCATTTGATTTGACCGGATTACCCCTTATACCCTATTAGGTTCCTCGCCAGGTTGGCGTGGTCTCGTCCGTTATGCGCTTGGTGAGGTTGTCGATCGAGGCAACGTGGATCATGGCTTCTGAGCTGGTCGGCAGGGTCTCGTAGTCGCGGGCGAGGCGGCGGTGCACCATGAGCCAGCCCATTGGTCCGTTCGACGACCCAGCGTCTTTTCACGACGTGGAAGCCGCGGATGTCGGACTTCCGGTGGACGACTTCGACGTCGATCCCGAGGTCGACTCCGTGCCCGATCATGGCGTTCTTGAAGCCGGTGTCGATCCAGGCCTTGGAGAGGCTCGGGCAGGTCTTCTTGGCCTGGTTGAGGAGGTGGATTCCCAGGGCGTTGTCGGACAGGCTCGCGGCGGCTCCACATGCCCCAAGTCCGCTGGGATACCGACCCGTTCACGCCGACCCACCTTGAGCGGGCCGGCCTGCGGCGAGGCGGGGTCCCAGGTCACGGGCAGGAACAGCCGCCAGTTCACAGGCGTCGAGGCATGGTCCCCGGCCAGGTGCACCGAGACCCCGACCTGACAGTTGGTGACCTTGCCCTCGGTGCCGGTGTACTACCGGGACACACACGCCGACGCGTCGCCATCCTTCAGAAAGCCGGTGCCGTCGACGGTCAACGCGCGCGGCCTGACGGCCTCGTGCATCCACCACACCAGTTGGGCCCGCACCTGCGCGGGGCTCCACGGACTGGAGGTCACGAAGTACGCCAGGACCTGCCGGTTGCCGTGCTGATCTACGGGTTCCGTGTCCACCGGGGACGCAAGGGCGAGTCCAAGGGCTTCACGTGGAAGGACTACCGCGACCTGATCCTGCGGGCGCGCGAATCCAGCTCGGCGGCCCCGGTAGACGTGGAAGCTGTAGAACATCCGGGACCGCTGACCCGTCTTGTAGCAGCTCAGCCCCGCCATCGAGACCCGGCCGGCTCCCCGGCCGCGCACCCGCACGATGGGCGTGCGGCCGATCCTGCCCCAGGTCCTGGCACGCGGCGGCCTCATCGACTGCCCGGCTTCGTCCTCAAAGACGAGCCAGGCCCCGCGGGCCGCCGCCGCGCTTTTACCCGCGGCCATGTCTCCTTCATCCACAGCTCGACAGCCGCGTCGTCACGCTCGATCGCCCGGCGGGCCGGCTGCTGCCAGGACCAGCCGTGCCGCTTCAGCAGGACCCAGGTCCCCTCCACCGTGTAGCTCACGTGGAACAGCCGGCCAATCAACGTCTTCACCCGCGCGAGCGTCCACCGCTGGTCCGCCCACCCGTGGACCAGCGGCCCACGCTCCAACTCCCGTTCCAGCCGTGCGATCTGGGCATCGGACAGCTCCGGACGACCGGGCGAGCCCTTCGAGGCGACTCCCGCGGCACCGTCCTCGCGCCACTGCCGGCCCCAGCGCTCCACCGAACGCACGCTCACCCGCAGCGCCCCCGCGATGTCCCGGCTCTTCTCCCCGCCCTCGAAACGTTCCACAGCCTGCTGCCGGATACGCTCCCGCGCGGCTCTCTCCGCGTCGGTCAAACCACCGCCCTGTGCATACCTCACAGCACACGACTACCGAGGCCGACCCTCCACCGGCAGGCGAACGCCACTGCTTCACCCATCCGAGCGACATCACGGATTCAATTTCAGTAGCTGTGGAACTCGGGTGGACTTCCCTGATCTTACGAATGATCAGATCCGACTCGCTTGCAAGGCAGGAAAAGCTGAGCGGCCAGGAAGTCTGGTCTTCCCTCTGAGGACAGCTAGGGGTTCCTGGTGAGTGCCCATACGAGCATTGATCCCTCAGGGGTTGGCGGGGAAACTGAAGCAACGGGGCTGTCTCGCCGTGTGGCGTGTTCAAGTGGACAAGAGGGTGACCGTGGATACCGAGCAAGTGAAAAGATCCAGGGAAATTCTAAACTGGGCACTTTATGGGAAAAAGCCACCCATGGAAGGAGAGCAGGTAAATTTCCTTCGCCGCATATTCAAAGAACCTCCCGAACCCGAAGAGGAAAGTCTCAAGGATGAGCTTGAGCGCTACAATGATTACCAGAATTATATTGCAGAACTACTCGAGATGGGGGATTTCAACAAGAAGGAGGAGGATGGGGGGGTCAAAGTTTCGGAATATTCAATGGCGAGCTTTGTCGAACTGGTTAGCCTGATTTATCGCTATCGGGAAATAGCGATAATCCGCAAAGAACCTCCGCAGTGGCAAGCCAGGGATGCCATGAATGGCGGCTATGTCTACACTCTAAGCGAGAAGGGAATAGTTCCTCGCCCGGACGCCGATTGGCGGCCTGATGGATACCAAGCCGAAGAACCCGCCAGGGTGTCGAATAAAATCTCCGATGGATCCCCAGGGGAGGCCGAAGAGATCAGGCACCTAAAGGGCAATATATTTTCCGGGAGGTTCGGCTCAGAGTGGCTCTATCAAGAGGGGGTCGGGGATAGTCTAGATAACCTGACCAAGCCAGATCCAGGCCGAGAAGGATGGCTTACCTGGGATGACCTGATAAAGAAAAATAGACTGGAATCTCTACAGGAGAAGCACATAATTCCTGCACTAATGGAAGCCTCAAAGCAATTTCCTCAAGTGCGACCGGAAATTATAACAAGGAGAATAATCGAGGCCGCCGGGCGCATTATTTCACGAGATTGACTTGCTCATGCCTCATGCTAATATTTTGGAGTTCTAATGGCAACCCCGCCCCCACCCCCGCCGTCGCCCCCGCCGTCGCCAACCGGGTCGAGCCCTGAAGACCCTGAAAAGAAATACAGTCCTTCTCGCGAAGCCGACCTCTATGTCAGGATATTCGAGAAAGCACTTAGAGAGTCTCTCAGGACATCAGGAGGCCCGAGTGGGCTGACCCATGGTGAAATTTATGAGGCGACCAAAAAAGCCATCGATAGCGATCAAGTGCGGAATCTCCCAGGGGATGACGGATATTTCACAAGTTCACCTGTTGCTGAGCGTATAACATCCCGCAGGGTCGAGATTAAGCGCGCCCAAGATAATGTCAGCAAGGATTATTCGAGGCGCGAGAAGGCCAAGATCAGCTCGTCGAACAAAGCTAAGATCGATATTGCCTCTGCGAAGAATGCGGTGGAGCGGATCGAAACTGTCCTGAGAGCGTTGGGGAAAATTGATGGGGTCAAATCATTTGCGGACCCGGGCGCCATGGTGCGCCTGTTTGGCGGGGCCAGCAAACTAGATGACTTTACAACTGATGCAGCCAATGCACTTATCCGAAGTGCCGATAATCTCATCAAAAATCCTCCAGCCCTTGAGTCGAGTTCAGGCGAGAGCTCTCCCATCGAAGAGCATAGGGCCCTCGTTTCGCCTGCGGAAAGTTGGTTTGAAAGCACCGTACGCAGGGATCTGATAAATGAGATAGAGAGACTCCAAAAGGGACTCAATGAAATACTAGAGCGTATCAGCCGTTCCGCGAAGGAAGACTTTGAGACTGCTGTTCTGGCGGATCGGCCCAAGGAGCAGCCCAAGCTGGAAGACGTGCTTAGCTCTGAGCGCGGATGGTATCGGGTTGTAGCAACCGCCGCTGTATCGGTTGGTAGAGCGGCAGCAGACACGTGGTGGTCCAAGGGGCCAGCGGATTCAATTTCAGTCGCGGGTCTGGCGATTCTCAACGCGGTCAATTTTTACTACATGAAAAATGATTACCAGGCGATTGAAGTCAAGAAGGAAGGTGGAGCGACGAGCCTGGCTGGACGCGGGATCACAGTCCAAGGTTTCCTTAAGAGTCGCCCCGGAGCTCTCACGGAGGGAAGCGCAAGGACGACAAAGTTCAGAGCTGATGCACTTCAGGATATCGCTACGCTGGTGCTGGCCGGCACAGCTGTGGCTTACCCCGCTTCACTGCCATTTCTTGCCCAATGGTGGTGGCCATGGGTGGATAATATAGTTAGAAGCGCATTTGCCGAGTACTGTGATATGCGAATAAAAGCAGCCCGCGAGCACGATATGCGGGTCGAGGATGCTGTGCTTGAGGATGACCAGGCGCGCAACAAAGCCGCTTGTGATCTTGCAGTCAACAAGTCGGTCCCCAAGCTTCAGATGCTCGCTCGGCGCAGCCTCTATCAGACAGCAAAGGCAACAATGTCCACTTCTATAACCGAGGAGCAGAGCAAAAAGCTCGCTTCTGCCCTAGCCCCGTTTGGCGTCAAGATGTTGCAGAAGCTGATAAGCTACGTGCCAATTGATAATACGCTGCTGGAAACCAGGGATCCTGCGTCAATTTCAGAAATGGTGAGAGCGGCCCTTAGCCAAGCTTATGCTCAGGCAAAGCTTCCGGAGTCGATTGAAGATTTCAGCAATCTAATCGGCGACGGTGCAGGAACCGCAGCGACCACTGCCGACAGGGAAAAAAAGTCGACCTCTCCAGATAAGGACGGGCCGACCACTACTGATAAGGAAAAAAAGTCGACCTCTCCAGATAAGGACGGGCCGACCACTACGGCCGCCAAGATTCCCGTTTGGCCAGGCTGGTCGGCCGAGTCTGTTGGAGGTTCACTTATTGTAAAGCCGGCAGCGTCTGGCGTGTCCTTTCGTGCTGAACTCGGAAAAGGTGGCGAAGAACTTATTAGTATGGTAGCGCCAGCGCCTGAATCTGACTATATCGGGAGGACGCAATCCAAAGACTACCTTCCGTACTCAGGCGGCTGCTACAGAATGCGGCCTGAGCCAGGGGGTACGTGGGATGCCAAGGTAGAGGGTGCTTGGTACCGGCCCTTCAAAAGCTACCCGCATACGCTGCTCTTTGTGCCAGTGAGTCTGGAAACGGTGGGTCTGGCTTTTCTCAATGAGTTCGAGGTAGTTGGCGACGGCAGTCAGGCTCAGGAACTCATTGAAAGCGACGCCATAAGGGACGGATTCCCTGCCCTGCAGGGCGCCCCTGGGACTGGCGTCAGCAGCGGTTTTATGTCCCTTCGGGTTTCTGGAGCTGCGGTAGCGAGCGCCGCGTCGGCAAGATCGCCGATCTCGCCTTCTGCTATTCCGTCCCGGCCAGGGACGGACCTAATTGAGAAATCGTCACCGAAAGGTTTGGCTGGGCATGATTTTATGAGCCCAAGTGCAGAGAAGAAGGCTGTCACGAATATTTTGGAAGGATCAACGGTCGGATCCTGGAAGGTCAAAAATAGTACAGTCAGGGACAGCGATTTCGAACTCGCCTTGGAGCTTTCGGATGGTATGGCTGAAGTTATCGGTGTAGTTTTTCGCTTCACCCCTTTGGGTAAGATCAAAGGGGGCCTGTTGACGGGCCTGTTGACAGCGCTGAAGCCGTCCACTCCTCTTGTTCCGGCTGGATCGTGGAGCAAGGTGAAACCGTCGATCCTCAAGACTGATGAACTAGAGTTGTCCGGGTCCTTTTATCGGCCATTTGGGGATAGCGGGCCTATGATGTTCGTTTCCGGTTCTAGCAAGGATGGGAAGACGCGAGTCAAGTTTCTTGAGAAAAGGCTGGATGCCGTAGCCGCCAGTACGGCATTCCCTGCCCTTGGTGGAATCAAGATGTTTTTTGATCCGGCAAAGGTGACAATTGAGAACCCGGCGTCCTGAATTCTGGGACTCAGGCGAAACGGCGGACATGCGGATTCTTGAGGAAGCTGAAACGTGGCCATGTGATCGGTCACACTCCCGTCGTCAGACCGCGTTGGCCACAACGGAAAGCCGGGCCTTCAAGGCCGGGAAGTTAGGGCTTGCAGAGAATTAACCCCACCGCCGTTGCGTTTACGAGCGGCGGCGTGATGCACGTCCGTTCTCCATGATCTGGATGTCGATAGTGAGGGTGTAGATCTGGGTCTGTTGCGGGTGTTTGCCGGCGTTCGGCCCGCGCCGGGGGTGGTGCTTGGTCAGGGCGTCGTCGGCGGTGCGGATGAGTGCTTGGTAGGCCGTCAGTAGCCCGTAGCCCTCCTGGTCGATGCCGTCGATACTGCGTGAGCGCAGGACGCGGCCGTCGAGCACTGTTGCCTCGATCGAGAAGTATGCGGTCTCGATCTGCCACCTGCGGTGGTAGAGATCGGTGAGTTCGCGGGCCGGGTAGCGGTCGGGGTCGGGGTCGGGGTCGGGCAGGCTGGTGACCAGACGCCAGGGCTCGCGCCGGGTGGTGCCGTCGGCCGGCGTGACGGTGATCCGCGCTTCGATCACCCGGACCGGCAGGAGTCGGTAGCCGACGCCGGCGCGGTGGACGGCCGTGTTCAGGGTCGCCAGGTAGGAGCGTCAGGCAGGCGCTGCTGGATGACCGGGCGACGGTGGGCACGGGAGCGCACGAGGAGCTGGGCCCCGGTGCCGGTGATGTCGTGCAGGAAGTCGATGGCGTCGAAGTTCGCGTCCGCGAGCAGGAGCACCGTGCGGTCCAGGCAGCTCAGCAGACGTGAGGCGTAGGAGAGTTCGCCGCTGGTCTCGGGTCCCAAGCAGGCTGCCAGGACGGCCCGGGTGCCGCACTCGACGTAGCAGCGGCTCGATCCGGGCCCACAATTCGTCGTCCACGATCCACGGTCTGTTGCTCACGCCATCACGAACGGACAAATCGTCACATCGGTAACGCCCTACCAGCAACGATCAGCAAGATCTTGTTACGAGCTCATAGGCGGGTCGGGTCGTCCTGCAGCAGGGCGAGAATGCGATACGTCGGCGTTGGACTGGAACGGTGTGGCGGTCGTCGCGGGAGGCCGCGGGCAAGGGCGGCTGTTCGGGGCCGGCTTCGGGAACAGTGAGCTTGCGACGGCCGATGGCCGTGCGGCACACCGCGGGGAGTCTGCCCCGGCGGGCCGCACGGCCATGAATACATCAGCGGGCCCAGAGCCGCTGACGTCACGCCATTCTCACCGTGCTCCGGGAGGGCCTGCCACGTCCTTGAGGATGTTGGCCAGGATTGCGACAGACTCCCACGACCGTGGCCACGGCTGCCCCGCCGCACGCCGACGCCCTGGGGCAGAGCCGACAGCCAACCGGGCCAGCTCGCCCGCGGCCCGCGTCAGCGGATCATCGAGGCCAGGACGCTCCGCCAGTCCTCGCCGGGCTCCGGCCGCAGCGCCGTGGCGAGGGCGTCGGCACGGTAACGCCAGGGGCGCAGCAGTTCCGGGTTGGCGTCGGTGCGCAGGTCGATGGTGCTGGCCGAGCCGAGCAGGTGGATCAGTTCGGCGGCGAATTCGGCCCAGGAGACGTGGCCTGTCACGGCGTTGACGATCCGTCCGGCGGTGTGTCCGCTGCCGTCGGCGCAGGCGGTGAGGGCTCGGGCGAGCGCGGCGGAGTGGACCCAGGATGCGCCGTGCCAGGCGTGGCCGCCGGTGCCGGGGGCGGGCAGGGCGATGGGCTGACCGGCGCGGGCGGCCTGGAAGAGGTCGCCGGTGGCGCCCCAGCGGAGCTGGTCGCGTAGGCGCTGGTGCGGTCCCCAGACGATGGGCGGGCGGATGACGGTTCCGGTGCTGCGGCCGTTGGTGGCGGCGTGTTCGAGCAGGAGGCGTTCGCAGGTGAGTTTGGCCTGGCCGTAGGTGCTGACCGGCTCGGCGGGCGGGGAGCCTTCGGGTACCTCTGTGGTGGTTGGGCGGCCGTACGCGTCGATGCTGCTGACGAAGACGAAGCTGTGTCCGCTCCAGCCGTCGAGGAGTGCCTGCATGGCGGCGGTGTCGGTGTCGTGGTCGGTGAAGGTGCAGGCGGCGTGGATGACGGCGTCGACGCCTTCGATCGCTCGGCGCAGGCTGTCGGGGTCGGTGAGGTCGCCCTCGGCGATCTCGACGCCGTCCAGTGCGACCAGGTGGGCGGATTCGGGTCGGGTGAGGGCCCGGACGGGACGGCCCTGGGCCATCAATTCCTGGAGGACGGCGGCGCCGACGCCGCCGGTGCCGCCGGTGAGCATGACGGTGTCCTCACGGGTGGTCCGGTTGCGGCGCGTGGTGCTCCGGCTGGCTGCGGCCTGGCGTTCGCGGTTTCGGGCGGCGAGCAGGGCGGCGAGGGCGCGCGGGGTGCGCTGTTCGAGGACGTCGAGGCCGGTCAGCGGCAGGGTGGTGCGGTTGCGGAGCCGTTCGGCGAGCTGGACGGCGACCAGGGAGTGCCCACCGAGGGCGAAGAAGTCCCCGTCGGGTTCGGGCCGGGTGCCGAGGAGTTCGCCGAACGCGGTGCGCACGACGTCCAGCGGGCCGGTGTCCGTCCGCCGGGCTTCTTGCGGCCTGCTGGGGGCGCCGGGCAGGCGGGCCGGGTCGGGGAGGCCGTCGGCGGTGCGCGGCATGGTGTCCAGCACGGTGACGGCGGCGGGTAGCAGGCCGGTCGGCAGCCGGTGGCGCAGGGCCGCGCGCAGCTCGGCGCCGCTCGGCGCACCTGGGCCTCGGACCACGGCGTAAGCGAGGGCGGGGCCGCTGTCGGGGGTGAGGACGGCAGCCTCGGTGACCCGTGGGTCGGTGAGCAGGGCGGCCACGGCCGGGTGCTCTGTCGCAGGGTCGCCATCGGATTCGGGTGTACCGGGTTCGGAGGTCGCGGGCTCGAGGCGTTCACCGGGGAGTTCGCTCAGGCGGCGGGTACCGTCGGCGGCCGCTTCGGTCAGCAGGGCGGCGAACGCGGCGAGCAGCCGGGCGCCGGTGGGCCGGTCGAGGGCGGCGGTGTCGTGCTGGACCAGGCAGCGCGGTGCGGGGCCCTCCTCGACGAGCAGTCCGAGGCTGAACTTGGCGAGGCCGAGGTCGACGTCAACTGCTTCGGCGGTGAGGCCGGGCAGGTCCAGCGGGGCGACCGGCTGGACGAGGTCGCAGCTGACAGCGGGCAGTGGGCTGCCGTCCTCGCCTCGGGCATCGGCGCCGAGTCGCTCCACGACGAGGTCCAACGGGATGTCGTGGTGCTGTTGGGCCTCGAGCAGGGCGTCACGGACGCGGGTGATGGCGTCGGTGAACTTCGGGTCGCCGCCCAGGTCGGTGCGGACGGCCAGGGTGTTGACGCCTAGTCCGACCAGGCGGCGCAGTTCGGGGCGGGCGCGGTGGCCGCTGGCGCAGCCGACGGTCAGGTCCTCGGCTCCGGTGGCGAGGTGCAGGGTGGCGAGGGCGGCGGTGAGGACGACGGTGTAGAGGGTGGCGCCGTGGGAGGTGGCGAGCCGGCGAAGTCGGTCGAGGGTCTCGGGGGTGAGCGGTGCGGTGTGCAGCGCGGCGGTGTGCAGTGGTGTGGTGCGCGGGCTGCCGGGGACGGGGCGTGGCAGTGGGACGGGACGGGCGCCGGCGAGGCGGGTGGCGCGGGCGTCTGCGGCTGCGGCGAGTTCGGTGTCGCGGCCGCGTTCCCACCGGGCGTAGTCGGCGTACTGGATTTCGAGGTCGGGGAGGTCGGCGGGGGTTCCGGTGCGGGCGGCGGTGTAGAGGGCGGCCAGGTCGGCGGTGAGGATGGGCAGGCTGCCGCCGTCGACCGTGATGTGGTGGAGGGTCAGCAGCAGGGTGTGATCCTCGGGGGCGTGCCGTAGCACGTGGGCGCGCAGCACCGGCCCGGTGGCGAGGTCGAAGGGCCGGGACGCCTCGGTGTGCAGCAGGGCGGCGGCGGCTTCGACGGTGGCCGGGCTGACCGGCACCGGTACCGGGGTGGCCGGTAGGACCTCCTGGTGCGGTTCACCGTCGTGCTGCCCGTAGCGGGTGCGCAGGATGGTGTGCCGGTTGGTGAGGGCGGTCAGCGCAGTGGCGAGGGCCTCGACGTCCAGCGGGCCGCGCAGGCGGGCGGCGACCGGCACGTGGTAGAGGGCGCCGCCTTGGCCGAGGCGGTCCATCAGCCACATGCGGTGCTGGGCGTGGGAGAGCGGTGCCGGGCCGGCCGCACCGGTGTGGCGGACGGGGCCCGAGCGGCGGACGGCGGCGCGGCCGGTCCCGGTCCGGGTACGGGCGCGCCGCAGCAGGTCGGCCTCCCGGGCGGTCGGCGCGGTGTCGGTCACCAGTCCTCCCCGAGGATGTCGGTGACGTCGGCCGGGTGACTGCCGTCGGGTGGTCCGGCGCCCTCGGCGGTCAGCAGGGCTCGTTCGACCAGGGTGGCCTGGCCGGCGATGGTGGGGTGGGCGAAGAAGTCGGCGAGCGTGAGCTCGACATCCAGGTCCTCGCGCAGGTCGTCGACGATCCACAGGGCGAGCAGGGAGTGGCCGCCCTCGGTGAGGAAGTCGGTTCCGGGGTCGGTGACGGGGCGGCCCAGGGACCGTGACCAGGCCTCGGCGACGGCCTGCTGGATCGGGGTGAGTCCGGCCGGGAGCTGCGGCGCGGCGGGTGTGGGCCTGGTGGCGGGAGCGGGGTCCTCGGCGAGCGCCCGGCGGTCGATCTTGCCGTTGGGGGTGAGCGGCAGGCGGTCGAGCACGGTCCAGGCGGTGGGGACGAGGTGGTCCGGGAGGCGCTCGGCGAGCTGGCGGCGGAGCGTCTCGGCGGTCGGCCGGTGGCCGTCGGTGGGGACCACGTACGCGGTGAGGGCGGCGTCCTCGTGGCCGGCCCGGCGGACGACGACGACGGCTTCGGTGAGGTCGGGGTGCTGGCGGAGGGCGTGCTCGGTTTCGCCGGGCTCGATCCGGAAGCCGCGCACCTTCACCTGGTGGTCGACGCGGCCGTGGAACTCGAGGTCGCCGTCGGGCCGTTGGACGGCCAGATCGCCGCTGCGGTACATCCGGCCGAGGCCCGGGATGGTGCGGAAGCGGTCGGCCGTCAGTTCGGGCTGCCCGAGGTAGCCGAGCGCGAGCCGGCCGCCACCGATCCACAGCTCGCCCCGGGTGCCGGGCGGGACGGGCCCCTGCCGCTCGTCGAGGACGGCGGTTCGGGCGCCGCCGAAGGGCCGTCCGATCGGGATCGGCGCGGCGCAGTCGGCCGGGGTGACCTGGTGGAGGGTGGTGAAGGTGGTGGCCTCGGTGGGTCCGTACGCGTTGAGCAGGTTGAGCCAGGGCAAGGCCCCCAGGACGTCGGCTGCGATTTCGGGGCTCATCGTCTCGCCTCCGGCCACCAGGGTGCGCAGGACTCCGAAGGCCCGGGAGCGGCGGGTGGCGAGGTGGTGGAAGAGCGCGGTGGTGAGGAAGGCGTGGGTGACACCGAACCGTTCGATGTCGCGGGCGAGTTCCTCGCCGGTGGGCCGGTCGGCTGGGGAGAGGGCGACGGCGGCGCCGTGGACCAGCGGTGCCCAGAGCTCGAAGGTGGAGGCGTCGAAGGTGAGCGGGGAGTGGGCCAGTACCCGGTCTCCCGGTGCGAGGCGGATCGGGTCGGAGGCGGTGGCCAGGTTGGCGACGGCGCTGTGCGGCACCTGGACGCCTTTGGGGTGGCCGGTGGATCCGGAGGTGTAGAACACCAGGGCGACCGAGCGGGGGTCGACTTCCTCGGGAGCCGTCGGTTGTGATGACGCGTCGGTCCGGGTGACGGTGCCGTCCTCGGACAGTTCCAGGCCCTGGCCGGTGGCGAGCTGGGTCTCGGCGAGCAGTGCCTTGTCGCCGAGCACCAGGCTGACGCCGGCGTCGGCGATCATCTCGGCGGTGCGCGGCTGCGGGTAGGCCGGGTCGAGGGGCACGCTGTGGGCGCCGGTCCACCAGACGGCGAGCTGGGCGACCACCAGCCGGGCGGAGCGGGCCGCGAGGAGACCGACGGCGCTGCCGGGGCCGGTACCTCGGCGGGTCAGTTCGGCGGCCAGGCGGCCGGCGGCGGCGACGAGTTCGCCGTAGGTCAGGGTGACGGTCCCGTCGGTGACGGCCAGCGCGTGCGGGGCTCGCTCGGCCAGCGCGGCGATCAGGGCGGGGATGGACGCGAAGCCGGGGTCGGACGCGGCGGGGAGGACGTCCGGAGTGGCGGTGGACGGCCGCGCGGGCGCGACGCCGTCCAGGATATGGGCGGACATGGTGGTTCCCTTCCGGGTGCCCCGGCGGACCGGGGCGCCCTGGCACGGCGTGCGGTCAGTGGTGGGCGGTGTCCGGGCGGCGGTCGTCGATGAGCTGTGCCACTCCGCGCAGGTCGGGGCTGCGCAGCAGTTGTGGGGCGCGCAGCCGTATGCCGTATTCGTCCTCGATGGCGGCGAGGAGGCGGGCGGCGGCGAGCGAGGTGCCTCCCGCGTCACGGAAGTTGTCCTGTGGTCCGAGGTCGGCGCGGCCGAGGAGTTCGCGGCATACCCGGACCACGAGCTGCTCGGCGGGGGTGGTGCCGTCCTCGGGGCTGTCGGGCCGGGCGGTCTGCTCGGTGGCGAGGAGGGCGGCCCGGTCGACCTTGCCGTTGGCGTCCAGCGGGAACGAGTCGACGAAGCGGACGATCGCGGGGACGGCTTGCTCGGGCAGCCAGGTCCGGGCTCGGGCGAGCAGCTCGGGGCCGGTGGGCGGTGTGCTGTCCGGGGAGGGCTGGACGAATGCCAGCAGCTGTACGCTGCCTCCCGGGCCTGGCCGGGCGGCGACCGCGGCGCGGCGGACGCGGGGGTCGCGTTCGAAGGCGCCTTCGACCTCGGCTGGTTCGATCCGGACGCCGCTCACCTTGACCTGGTCGTCGAGCCGGCCGTGGAACTCCAGGACGCCGTCGGGGCGCATCAGTACCCGGTCGCCGGTGCGGTAGACGCGGTCGGTGTCCTTGACGCCGTCGGGTGCGGCGACGAAGCGTTGGGCGGTGAGCTCGGGGTCGAGGTAGCCGAGTGCCAGGCAGTGGCCGCCGATGCGCAGTTCGCCGGTGGTGCCGCGGGGTACCGGGCGGCCGTACGCGTCGGTGACCAGGAGGACGGCGCCGGGCACCGGCAGGCCGATCGGCGGGGCCTCGGTGCCGTGGTCGGCGCCGGGTGCCATGGTGTGGACCGTGGTGACCACCGTCGCCTCGGCCGGGCCGTAGGCGTTGTGCACGGTGGCGGTGACGTCCGGGCCGGGGGCGCGGCGCAGCCGGTCGCCGCCGATGGTGAGGTGGCGCAGGCCCAGGCCGGCCGGCCATGGGTGGTCGAGCAGCGGTTCGGCGAGCGGGGTGGGCAGTACGGCGACGGTGATCCCGGCTGCGCGCCACCAGTCGGTGAGGGCGTTGCTGTCCCAGCGGACCATTTCGGGGGCGACGCTCAGGGCCGCGCCGGAGGTGAGGGTGGCCCACAGTTCCATGAGGTACGGGTCGAAGGCGACGCCGATCAGCAGGCTGTGGCGGTCACCGGGGCCGAGGCCGGTGAGGTCGCGGTACCAGTGCAGTAGGGCGCCGAGCGAGGGTTCGCCGACGGCGACGGCTTTGGGGGTGCCGGTGGAGCCGGAGGTGAGTACCACGTAGTGGGTGCCGTCGAGGGCGCCGGTGGCGCCGTCCGGGGCTGGTGCGAAGACGGCGACCACGGTTCCGGCGGTTCCGGCGCTCCCGTGGGGGACGGGCAGCGGCAGGTGTTCGGCGGTGCGGTGGGCGGGGGGCAGCAGCTCGGCGTCGCCGATGAGGCAGGCCAGCCGGAGGTTCTCGGTGACGGCCTGGAGGCGGCGCTCGCCGGGGCGCGGGCCGAGTGGGAGGGTTACGGCGCCGAGCCGGGCGATCGCGATGGCGGCGGCGGCGAGGGTGGCGGAGTGGCCGAGGCACAGGCCGACCATGTCGCCGGGGCCGACCTTGTCGCGCAGGGTGTCGGCGAGGGTGTCGGCGAGGTGGTTGAGGTCGGCGTAGCTGAAGGTGGTTTCGCCGTCGATGAGGGCGGGTGCGTCGGGGGTGCGCCGGGCCCAGTCGGTGAACAGGGCGAGTACGGGGGCGTCGCGGTGGGGCTCGCCGTGGCCGATGCTGGGGAGGGTGGTGCCGGGGGCCGTGGGGTGGTCGTCGAGGGTGGTCATCTCATGCTCTCCGGGTGGTTGGTGGCGGTCGGTCAGCTCAGGCCCATGGCCTGGGCGATGATCACCTTCTGGACCTCGGAGGTCCCCTCGATGATCGTCATCATCCGGACGTAGCGGTACAGGTACTCGAGTGGGTGGCCGCGCACCCAGCCGGTGGCGCCGTGTACCTGGAGGGCGCGGTCCACCGCGCGGACGGCGGTCTCTGAGGAGGTCAGCTTGGCGAGGGCGGCGTTCTCGGGCGCCTCGGTGCCTTCGTCGACCAGCCGGGCGCAGGCCAGGGTGAGCAGTTTGGCGGCCTCCACCTCGGCGCGGGTGCTGACCAGGTGTTCCTGGATGTGCTGGTAGCTGCCGATCCGGGCGCCGAATGCCTCCCGCTGGCGGGCGTACTCCAGGCCCAGGCGCAGGGCGTACTCGGCTACGCCGTCGCAGGTGGCGGCGACGACCAGGCGACCGCGGGAGAGGCTGTCGATGGCGAACGCGGTGGCGACGCCGATGCCGTCCTCGCCGCCGATGACGGCGTCGGTGCGGACGCTCACGCCGTCGAGCACGAGCTCGAACAGTGGTTCGCCGGACATCCCCTCGTAGCGCTGGCCGATCCGCAGCCCTGGTTGGTCCATGGGGACCACGAAGGCGGTCGCCCCGGCGCTCGGGCCGGCGCCGGCTCCGAGGTCGGTGGCCGCGACCACGAGGGCGATGTCGGCCCGGTCGGCGTTGCTGACGAAGGTCTTGCGGCCGTTGAGGACCCAGCCGTCGGGGGTGCGGACGGCGGTGGTGGTGAGCCGGAAGGCGTCCGAGCCTGCGTGCGGTTCGGTGAGTGCGAGGCAGCGGGCGGACTCACCCCGCACCAGCGGTATCAGGTACTGCTCGATCTGCTCCGGGGTGCCGTGGCGCAGCAGTGGGCTCGGCCCGTCGGAGCCGGCCAGGGCGTAGGGGGCGAGCGGGCAGCCGCTGCGGCCGGCCGCGTGGTGGAGCAGGACGACGGCGGTGAACGGCATCCCGGCGCCGCCGAGTTCCTCGGGGTAGTCGCCCGCGTAGAAGCCGAGGGCGGCCGAGCGCTTGCGGACGTAGGCCCGGAGATCGGCCGGCGGCTGGTCGCTGGTCTCCGGCAGTTCGGCGGCGAGCGGGACGAGTTCACGGCGGATGAAGCTCTCGAACGCGTCGACGAGTTCGCGGTGGCCGTCCTCGAGGACGGCGGAGGGTGCGGAGTTCACTGGCCGCCGCCGGTCAGTGCGCGGGCCTGGTCGGCGAGGACGGGGTGTCTGAAGAGGGTGCGCAGGGCGGGCCGGCTGCCCAGGCGCGGTTCCAGCCAGGCGGCGAGCTGGGCGGCGAGCAGCGAGTGGCCGCCGACCTCGAAGAAGTGTGAGTCGGCGGTGAAGGCGTCGTGGCCGAGGACCTCGCGCCATGCCTCCGCCACCAGGGCCTGGCCTCGGTCCTCGAAGGTGCCGGCCCCGGCGGGTGCGGTTGGCTCGCCGGGTGCGGGGAGGTCGGCGGCGGTGCGGGCGAGGGTGGCGCGGTCGGGCTTGCCGCCGGGCAGGACGGGCATTTCTTCCAGTGCCGTCCAGCGGGCGGGCACCAGTGCGAGGGGCAGCCGCTCGGCGAGCGCGGTGTGCAGGGTGGCCTGGTCGGGCTGGTCGGTGCCCTCCAGGAAGCCGAGCAGCCGGGGTGTGCCGGTCTCGTCCTGGTGAAGGATCACCGCGCAGGAGCGGCCGCCGAGCTCGGCGGAGGCCGCGGCCTCGATCTCCTCGAGTTCGATGCGGTATCCGCGCAGCTTGACCTGGTTGTCCTGGCGGCCGAGGAACCAGAGCTGGCCGGCCAGGTCGCGGTAGCCGCGATCGCCGGTGCGGTAGACCCGCTCGCCGTCGAGGGCGGGCACGCGGACGAACCGTCCTGCGGTGGCCTCGGGCAGGCCGAGGTAGCCCTCGGCGAGTGCTTCGCCGGCCAGGGTGATTTCGCCGACCGCGCCGGGCGGCAGCGGCTGGAGGCCTTCGTCCAGCACATGTGCGCGCACACCGGGCAGTTCGGTGCCGAGCGGGATCTCGGCACCGTGGAGGTCTGCCGTGGTGACCTGGTGGACGGTTGAGGTGACGGTTGCCTCGGTGACGCCGTAGGCGTTCACCACTGTCGCGGTGGTGTCCTCGGTCAGCCCGCGCAGGGCGGCTGCGGGCAGGCGTTCGCCGCCGAGTACCAGTAGCCGCGGGGTCCAGCGGCCGTCTCGCAGCGCCTCCCGGAGCTCCTCGCGGACGGCCAGGAAGTAGCTGGTGGGGAGGTTGGCGACGGTGACGCCACGTGCCGCCAGTACCGCGACCAGCTCGGCTGCGGTGGGCACCTCGCGCTGGGGTAGGACCAGGGCGGCACCGGCCGCGAGTGAGGGCAGCACTTCTTCCAGTGCCACGTCGAAGGACGGCCGGGCGAAGAGCAGCACCCGGTCGGCCGGGCCCAGCCCGTAGCGTCCGGTGATACCGGTGACGTAGCGGGCCAGGGCCCGGCGGCCGACCAGGACTGGCTTGGGTACGCCTGTGGAGCCGGAGGTGTGGATCACGTACGCGGCGCCGTCCAGCACGGCTGCGGGCGCGGCCGGCGGGAAGGCGGGGCCGTCCAGCAGGGCGGGGGTGACGCCGGTGGCGGGCAGGGAGAGGGCGCTCTCCCTGGTGGCCAGTACCAGGGCGGGGGCGAGCCGTTCGAGCAGCAGGCCGAGGCGGGTGGCCGGGTCCTCGGCGGACAGCGGCGCGTACACCGCGCCGAGGCGCAGGCAGGCCAGTAGGGCGACCACGCTGTCGGTGCCGCGCGGCAGCACGGTGGCCACCGGCTGACCGGGTGTCACCCCGGCGGCGCGGAGCTGTCTGGTCAGTTCGCCGACCCGGCGGTCGAGGTCGCCGAAGCTGAGCCGTTCGGTGCCGGAGATCACGGCGAGTGCGGTTGGGTCCTGCGTGGCGGCCGGGTCCAGGACGGTGTCGTCGGCGGGCCGGGGGGAGGCTGCTGTGCCCGGGAGCCCGGTGTCCGGTTGTTCGGCCGGTTCGACGGCCAGGTCGGCGAGCGCGGCCCCGGGGCGGTCCAGGTAGGCGCGGAGCAGGTCGAGCAGGCGGGTGGCGAGCAGTTCGGCGACCGGTTCCCCGAACAGGTCGGCGTCGTAGTCCCAGATCAGTGTCATGCCGGCGGCGCCGTGCTTCTCCCCGACCACCCGTCGGTCGTCCGGCAACAGCACCACGTCCAGGTCGAAGCGGGTGGTGCCGGTGTTGAAGCCCTCGTAGAGCGAGATCTCGAGACCGGGTGCCTGGATGTCGGGCAGTGCGGCGTCGTGTGCGCTGAACATCACGTCGAACAGCGGGTTGTCGGCGCCGGTGGTGTGCAGGCCGAGCGTCCGGGTCAGCTCCTGGACGGGGACGTCCTGGTGGGGCAGGGCGCGCAGCAGGACGTCGGTCACCTCGTCCACGGCCTCGGTGCCGGGTGCGGCGGGGTCCAGGCGTAGCCGCAGCGGCACGGTGTTGACGAACATGCCGACGGTGCTCTCGAAGCCCAGCGGCCGGTTGCCGACCGCTGTGCCGACGACCGTCTCGCGGTGGCCGCTGTGCCGGCGCAGCAGCTCGCCGAAGAGTGCGAGCAGGGTGCTGAAGGGGGTGTGCCCGTCGGCCCGGCTGCGCTCGCGGAGCCGCTCGGCCAGATCGGCTCCGACCGGCTGGCGCAGCTGGCCGCCGCGGTGGCGGCGGACTGCGCCGGGGCGGGCGAGCCCGGGAAGGGTCAAGTCCATCGGCGCGTCCTGGAGTTCCTGCTGCCAGAAGGCGAGGCTGCGCTCCCGGGCCTCGGTCCGGGAGCCGTCGGAGTCGGTCTGGACGTGCTCTTGGTAGGAGCGGGTGGTGGGCAGGTCGGCCGGCTCGCCGAGGGTGTGGGCCCGGTAGGCGGTGAACAGGTCTCGCAGCAGGATCGCGAATGAGTGGCCGTCGTGGGTCAGGTGGTGTTCGACGTGGATCAGCCGGTGGTGGGTCTCGGCGAGGCGGACGAGGTGCCAGCGGAGCAGTGGGGCCCGCTCGGTGTCGAGGGGTTCCTCGGCCTCGGCGGCCAGCAGGCAGCGGAAGGCGGCTTCGGGATCGTCCATGGCGGAGAGGTCGCTGGTGCGCAGCCGGGGCTCGGTGCGGGTGCCGACGCGCTGCCGGGGCAGGCCTTCGGGCTGGGGGACGAGTTCCAGGCGGAGGCCTGGATGGTGTGCGAGCACGGCGGTCAGGCCGGCGCGGAGTGCGTTGGTGTCGAGCTTGCCCCAGAGGTCGAGGGCCGCGGTGAAGTTGTAGGCGCGGCTGCCCGGGAGCATCTGCTCGTGCAGCCAGACGATCTCCTGGGAGGAGGAGAGATCGAACATGGAGGTTCCCTTGCTGTGGCTGGTGCTTGTGTCGGGACGCGCCGGAAGGGCGTTCCCTTGGCCGTAGGGCGGCTCTAGGTGGTCGCGGGTGCCGGACCGAGGTGGTGGCGCAGGGTGTCGAGCAGGGTCTCGAAGGCGGCCTCGGCGGCTTGGTCCTGGCAGCGGTCGCGGTCCCAGGCGAGGCGGACGAGTAGCTCGTCACCGTGCGAGGCGGCGACCGCGAACGGCGCACCGATCGGCCGGCCGGCCAGGTGGGTCTCCCGGCCGGTGTGTCCGGCCAGGATCAGCGGTGGTCGGCGCTGGAGGTCTTCGAAGGTGAGCAGGCCGTCCAGGGCGCCGGACCAGCGGGCGCCGGCGGACCGCGCTGCGTGCACGACCTCGTCGAACGGGGTGGCCGCGTGCTCCAGGTCGTCCCACCAGTGGTCGCCGAGCGAGTCGAGGTCGGCGGGCCCGGAGGGGTCGGGGCTGCCGGGGTGGACGAGCGTGTTGAGAAAGCAGCCGAGCACCGGCGGTGCCCCTGGTGGTCGGCCGCCCCACGGGTAGCCGAGGGCGAGCGTTCGGTCTGCGCCCAGCAGTCGGTGCCCGGTGGCGGTCACCGCGTCCAGTAGTGCCGGGAAGACCGTTCCTCGGGCCGTCGCGGCGACGGGCGGCAGCTGTGCGGCGATCATGCCGGTGGGCCGTGGCTCGGCGGCGGGGTGGCGGGTGCCTTCGGTACCTGCGTGGTCCGGGCCGGGGCCGGCGGTGGTTTTGCGGTCGTCCAGGCTGGCGAGGCGGGCGGCCCAGTGGGCGTGGGCGGCCGGGCCGGCGGCGGCCTCCTCTGCGGCCAGCTGGAGGTCGACTGCCTCCCGGTAGGCGGCGAGTCCGTCATCGTCCGCTGTCACGGCTGCGGTTTCCGTCCGGGCGTACGCCTCGGTCAGGCCGGCTGTGACGATGCCGAGTGACTGCTCGTCGCAGGCGGCGTGGTCCAGGGCCACTGCGAGCAGTTCTTCGCCACGGCCGGGATCGGATGCGAGTAGCAGCTTCAGCGTCGGCCCGTCGGCCGGCCAGGCGAGGAGCGCGAGCCGCAGGGCCTCCTGGGCGGAGTGGCCGGGCTCCGCGATGACTGCGGTGACCTCCGCTGAGGGCTCGCCGAGGCGGAGCACGGGAGTGCCACGCACGGTGGTGAACCTAGCGCGCAGGACCGGGTGGCGGTCGGCCAGCAGGAGGGCCGCGCGGTGCAGCCGGGCGATGTCGACGGTGCCGTGCGGGAAGGCGAAGAACAGCGGCACGGTGTCCGGGCGTCCTTGTGGGCGCATCCGGCGGGAGAGCAGGAATCGGCGCTGTGCCCCGGTGAGCGGGAGCAGCTCCGCCGGGTCGGCGGCGACGGACCGGTACCGGGTGAGGTATGCGGCGGTGATGCTGGTGTGCACGGGTTCTCCGCCTTCGGGTTCGTGGCATGCCGGTGGTCGGTCTGGCGGCTGGTGCGGTGGCGCGGGGTGTGGGGTACTCGGGCGCGGCGGGGTGGGGTGCCGCCGGATGGGCGGGGTCAGTGGGTTCCGGTCCCGGCCGGGGCGGGGTCGGGGCCCGGGGCCGGGTCGGAGGAGCTGGTCGGCAGGTCCCTCGATCGCCGGATCGGTGAGAGGAGCAGCGGGACGGGGACGGCGAGGAAGCCGAGGGCGCAGACCCACAGGGCGGCGCGGGGTCCGGCTGTTTCGGCGATGGTGCCGCCGAGCAGGGCGCCGAGGGGCAGCGTCCCCCAGACCAGGAAGCGCATCGTGGCGTTCATCCGGCCGAGCAGCTCCGGTGGGCAGAGCGCCTGCCGGAAGCTGACCTGGGCGACGTTGTAGACCACGGCGCCGAAGAGCACCACTGCGGATCCCACGGCGAACAAGACCGGGGCGGCGGGGCCCGCCGACAGTGGCCAGAGCAGGGCGAACGGTGCGCTGACCAGTGCCGACAGCCAGATCAGCCGGGCCTGGCCGAGGCGCGTGGCCAGTCGTCCGGCGCACAGTGCACCGGCGAGGCCGCCGACCGCCGACACCGACAGCAGGATGCCGATGGCTCCGGGTGAGAGCTCCAGGACCCGCACCCAGAACACGGTCTGGACGGCCATCAACACTGCGGCGAACAGGTTGGACACGGCGGTCGCAGCGGCGATCACCCGTAGGAGCGGGTGGCCGAGTACGAACCGGACCCCCTCCGCGACGTCGGCGTGCAGCGATCGCCCGGGTGACGGTGGTGGTTCGTCCTCCTGGCTGCGGATACGGCGCAACAGGACGGCCGAGGCGAGGTACCCGGCGGCGTCGGCCACGATGGCCAGTGGCGCACCCAGCAGTTGGACCAGCCCGCCGCCGGCCCCCGGCCCGACGACCTGCGCGGAGGCGCGGACGGTCTCGAGGGCACCGTTCCCGGCGACGAGGTGCTCCCGGGGCAGCAGATTCGGCAGGAACGACTGGTGGGCGACGTCGAAGAAGACCGTCGCCACGCCGGTGACCAGGGCGACCAGGTAGAGCTGCGCCATCGTCAGGACGCCCGCCAGTGCGGCCAGCGGGATCGACCCGACGGCGAGGAACCGCACCACGTCGGCCCGGATCAGGACCGGCAGTCTGCGCGTCCGGTCCAGCCAGGCCCCGGCGGGCAGGCCCACCAGGACGAACGCCGCGGTTTCGGCCGCGGTCAGCAGCCCGACTTGGAAGGCCGTGGCGTGCAGTTCGAGTACCGCGACCAGTGGCAGTGCTACCAGGGTCACCTGACTGCCGGCTTGGCTGGCTGCAGCCCCGAACAGTAGGTGCCGGAAGTCGGGGTGGCCGAGGAGGCGGTCACGGGTCGGGTGAGGCAGATCGTTCACTCGAACGACTTTCGGCCATGCATTCGAACCAGGGCAACCGGCAAGATCACATTCCGGCCTTCTCGCACGGTGGCCGAATCACGCCCCTGGCCCGCCTTCGCAGCCGAGCCCGCGCCACCCTCTGGACCTCGGCAAAACCACCGGATCAGGCTGGACCAGCAGCATTCGTACCCATGCCCCTCGCCGTCCGCTGCCCCCTTCTGTTGTCCGATATACGGACCACAGCTTCGCCTTCATCGGACGATCCGCCACAACATGGCCGGATCACGCGAACGGGCACCAACGCTTCCCCCATCGGTGGCCGCACCGTGGTACCACGGAGAGCGGGCCCATCGGACGGCCTCATCTCGAGCTCGCGACGGCTCACCGCTTGTTCGTCTTCCACAGCAAGTACTGCTGGCGTACGTAACCGCGGGGATCGGCCTCCACCCCGACCCGGTCGTGAGCCGCCAGTTTGAGAGCCGCCTGGTCGGCGCTGGAGGACACCCGGGAATCGGTGTCGCCGGTCTGGAGGGAGATCCGGTCGGCCATCGCGGCGTGCCGAAGCAGGTACTCACGCGTCTCGTCCGGCGACGCGTCGGCAAACGGATACGTGGCCATGAGGAGGTACTGGCGCTCGAGTGCGACACTCGGGGCCCGGGCGTACGCCTGCTGCGAGCTCGGGATGGAGCCGGTCGGGGCCGGCTTGGCGGACCGGGCCCCCGTACCGAGCAGCGGGTACGGGCTCAGGTACCAGCCCGTGCTCTCGCCACGATCGACAAGCTCGATCAGCTCACCGTAAGTGCTGGATTCCCACTGGAGCCTGTCGTCGCCCGGATCGAGGCCCTCCTGTTCGCCATAGCTCTTGGTGGTCAGTCGCTGGGCGGTGGGCTTGTCGGCATATATCGCATGGGGAGCTCCCGCTTCGATGTTCCAAGCGACCCAGACGATCGGTCGGGCGACGCTCATGGGGTTCCCTCCCTTCGTTCAGCTGCTCCAGTACGACCACCGCAGGAACCCTCGGGCTCCGGACACCCGGCATGCCGACACCTCACGCATCGCCGGGAGCGCCCGGCCGGAGCCGCTGAGAACGCAACCCGGGCCTTCAAGTCGTGTCGAACTCCATCAGGATCCTTCGCATCGGAGGTCGGCCGGCACCTGCCGTAGAAGACGATTCTGCCGCCTCGGCGATCCCTTCGGCGCACAGCTGGGCGCCCAAACCGCTGGTTCTGCCCGCACGGGAACGGAACGTGCCCGGAACTCCGCTCTTCTCTGCTCGCCTGCCCCCAGCCGGGGCCCGGCCGCTCTGTGCAATACACCCGAGACCGGCTGACCCTGGATCCACCGCGCGGGTTGTCAGCGGTGTGAGGGCTGGAACGAAGAGATGCCTTGTGACCTGGGATGATGGGAGTTCTCTAGGCTTCCATCGCACCGGATCAGCAAGGCATCTCGTAAGTGATAGTTTCCCATACCGCTTCGGCGGTCTTCGCATCGTTCGATGATCCGAATCTGCTCGCGCCCGCCGGTCTCGTTCCGGCGGTGCGGCTGCTGGAGCGGTGTGACCTGCCCGCTCTGGTCCGGGCGAACGTGCGGATCACCGGGTCGGCGCACGGCTCCGGCGCCCACGCGGACGCCAAAGCCGTCCAGGTCGTGGCCGGGATGCTGGCCGGCGCGGACAGCATCGACGACCTGGACGTCCTGCGACACGGCGCACTCCCGAAGCTCTTCGGCGGAGTGCGGGCGCCCTCCACGCTCGGCTCGTTCCTGCGCTCCTTCTCCTGGGGCCACGTGCGCCAACTGGAGTCCGCCGCCCGCGCGTTCACCTGCAACCTCGCCGCGCAGACCGGCCTGCTGCCCGGCGCCGACCAGGTTGTGTTCGTGGACATCGACTCCAAGGTCAAGCAGGTCTACGGCACCGCCAAACAGGGCGCCGGGCACGGATACACCAAGGTCAGAGGCCTGCACTTCCAGATCGTCACCGTCAAAACGCCGTTGTGCGCGCCGGTGATCGTGGCCACCCGACTGCGCAAGGGGGCGGCGAACTCCGGCAAGGGAGCCGCGTCCCTGATCGCCGAGGCCCTGACCACCGTGCGCCGGATGGGCGCGCGGGGTCTGATCGTCGTCCGCGCGGACTCGGCGTTCTTCTCCCACAAGGTCGTTGACGTCTGCCGCAGGGCCGGTGCCCGGTTCTCCCTGGCCACCGCCAACCGCAAGGAGATCCGGGCGGCCATCACCGCGATCGGCGAGGACGCCTGGACGGCGATCAAGTACCCGAACGCGGTCTGGGACGAGACCCAGGGGCAGTGGATCTCCGATGCCGAGGTCGCCGAGACCCAGTACACCGCGTTCACCGGCAAGGCCAAGAAGTACCACCTCACCGCGCGGCTGCTGGTCCGCCGCGTGAAACGGCTCAACCCCGCTCATGTCGCAGCCGGGCAAGGCGAGTTGTTTGCCACCCACCGCCATCACGCGATCTTCACCGACAGCACCCTCGGCCTGCTCCAGGCCGAGCAGACGCACCGCGACCACGCCGTCATCGAGCAGGTCTTCGCCGACCTGGAGGACTCCGCGCTCGGCCACCTGCCCTCGGGAAAGTTCACCGCGAACGCCGCCTGGCTCACCCTGGCCGCCATCGCCCACAACCTCACCCGCGCCGCCGGCCACCTGGCCTCGACATTCCACGCCAAAGCCCGCACCGGCACCATCCGCCGCCAACTCATCAACACCCCAGCCCGGCTGGCCACCTCAGCGCGAACTCTGACGCTTCACCTGCCGACCCGCTGGCCGTGGACCGAGGCGTTCAGCAGTCTGTGGACAGCCACCGGCCACCGCCTACGGACCTGACCGGCGACCCGCCCCAACCGCCCACGACACCGAAAGACCTCGGAGACCCCGCACCGGACGGCCACCCGGCACTCACCCCTGCCCACCAGCGGGAACCCACCTCGACACCGCCCCAAAGATCACCGCCGAGCACTCACCGAATGCCCGGCGGTGGATCCAGGCTGACCTCGGCCACCGGAGCGCAGGCCGAAGCATGTTGGCCGCCAGAAATGCCCGGCCAGCTCCACAGCCGCCATCGGTGCACTGTGGAACCTTCCCGCACGCCCTCAGGCCCGCGCCGGGCCACACATGCCCCCACTCAGCGGGGAAGCTCAGGAGACCTCAGATTCCGGAAGCCATCAAAAGCAAATCCATGACGATTTGTGCCATCTTGCTCGCTCTGCCACTCGACCCGACTGCAATAGGGCACTGTAAGTCACAGGTCAACTACTCCGCCTGGGTCGTCTCGCAGTCGCAAAGGAGCCAGCCATGCGAAAGATCGCTTCTTTTGTGACCACAGGGGGCATCTTGCTCATGGGGCTGTCCGTGGCACCGCCCGCCTCCGCCGACCAGGCCAGGGAAGCCCGCTGCCGTGGTCGCCAACCAGACGTTCACCGGAGCAGGGACGACCGCTTCCGTGGCCTATCTGACAGCCAAGGAAAAAGCGCAATTTCGGCCAGCAGAACAACGTGCAGTGCGACGAGCTCCCCTTCACTCCCAAGCCGCTCATCACCACCAGTGCGACCATTTACACCGGGGCGCTCAGGGCGGACTGCGCCTGACCGATTCCATTATCTCTTCACGAATTCCACTGGCCTCTGCGGATTACATGAACCTCCGCCAGGAATTCCCATCACGAGGCCGCTGGCGCCCCGGGCAGACCGGCGGGCAGGCAGGACCCGTCCGCCCGCCCGGAGCGTGACCAGGAAATCCGATTTCCAGCCGCACATCCACCCGCGGGTGGAATATTCTGCTACGGTAACAGCATGGATCTTGATGAAATTGCAACGGGTTTCCTGACGCGCTATTACGCAACCTTCGATACCGGCGCTTCGGGACGCCCAGCCATCCAGAATCTGTACCGGCCGGATTCCCTGCTCCTGTGGGAAGGCCGACGGTACTACGGCGACAAAGAAATCATGGAGGTCTTCAGCAGGCCTCATCTCGGCAAAACAGTACACCAGGTGGCCTGTATCGACGCGCAACCCGTCATCGGCGGCATCCTAGCCGCGGCAACGGGCAAGATATTCCTCGACGGAAACTCCGAGAATCACCTACTGGCCACCGGGACATTTATTCTCCTGAAGACCCCCGGGGCGGACGACAGTTATTACATCCACAACCAGATCTTCCGGCTCATCGGATCCTGATCGCTGCACGATCGCACCAGAGCGGCACGTCAAATCTTCCCGGCCGCGCCCTGGATACCCAGGATTTCCGCACGGCGAGCCGCCAGCGTGTCGATGTAACCCTCGTAGTCGGCGGCCTTCTGACGCAGCATGTCCATGGTCGAGGGGTGGGTAGTGATCATGAACCGCTCCTCGCCCAGTGCCTGGACGACCGTGCCGGCGAGCTCCGCCACCGTGATGGCGTTGTGCAGCAGATACGGCGCCTGATCCGTCATGGGGGTGTAAACCCCTTCGGGACAGAGAACGGAGACACGAATTCCCTGGTCACGATAGCTGTAAGCGAGCCATTCGGAGAACCCGACCGAGGCGTGCTTGGTCGTGGCATACCCGATACTCCCGGGTTCGGTTAGCAGGCCGGCGGCAGATGCCGTATTGAGGATGTACCCCTCGCCGCGCTCCAGCATGTGGGGCAGGACATGGCGGGCCGCCCACACCTGGCTACTGAGATTGACGTCGATAATCTTGTCCCAGGCGTCTTGCCCGGCCAGGGCATCCATCCGTGTACCTATACCGGCGTTGGAGCAGAAGAGGTCGATCTTACCTTCCGTGGCGAGTACGTGGCCCACCAGGGCACTTATTTCACTCTCGCGCGCGACGTCTGCCGCAAAATACCGCGCGCCGGCCTCGCGGGCACGCTGTTCCCCAACCTCACCGGGGAGATCGGAGGAAATGACGGTGGCGCCCTCCACGGCGAACTTTTTAGCGAGACCGAAGCCGATTCCACTCGCTGCCCCGGTGACGACGACGACCTTTTCCATCAGTTCCATCGCTTCTCCTGACGATTTCTCACACATCGGGCCACCAGACGGTTCCATTGGGCTGGAAGACGATATCCGGGCCGAACTTCGAGCAATAGACCACACACCGAGTTGAGTGCCGTGCCAGGGTCTCACGGCAGCGCCTGGCTGTCAGGCTCGCCAGGTGTTTCATCCCGTTATTTTGAGGTCTGGGCTGTTTCGTCGGGAAGGGCGTGCAGAGCATTACTCACTGTCTTGCTGTTTGCACTGGACAATATGTTCTGGGCTGCGGGGGCACCCGGAGTGGCAGCGGATGGCCGCGCGAGCGCGACGATGTGCCTGGGGCGGTCAACAGGGTCTGGCGGGTGCGCCGGCTGAGGATGTCGGGCGTGACGTGCCCAAGTCAGCGACGGCACGTGCCTTGGCCATATCGCAAGGGAGGCAGGACAGCCAGGAGACGGGCCGCAGGAATAGGTACGACCGCATTCCGGTACCGGCGAACGGTCATTCCGAATCCGCGGCCCGCTGCGGTATCAGCAGCTGGACGACCCCGGACAGGACTTCGGGGAGCCCGGTGTCTCGAGACCAGCACGCCGGGTTCGGTAGGCGCTTCGGAAAATCCCACGCGTAGCAGCGCCAGAACCTCTACGCGCGCCCCGCTGACCACCAGACCGGCGCCGCGATCGCAGCAGCACCGGGAAGCAGACAGGGTTCACCCGTTCGACGCCGCCGGACAGACTTCAGTGTTCCGGGTGCTCGAGCATTTCCGTCACCAGCGCCGCGATCGGCGAACGCTCCGAGCGGGTCAGCGTGATGTGGGCGAACAGCGGGTGCCCCTTCAGCTTCTCCACCACCGCGACCACACCGTCGTACCGGCCGACCCGGAGGTTGTCGCGCTGGGCGACGTCGTGGGTGAGCACCACCCGCGACCCCTGGCCGATCCGGGACAGCACGGTGAGCAGCACGTTCCGCTCCAGCGACTGCGCCTCGTCCACGATCACGAAGGCGTCGTGCAGCGACCGGCCCCGGATGTGGGTGAGCGGGAGGACCTCCAATATCCCGCGGGAGATCACCTCCTCGATCACGTCCGGGGTGGTGACGGCCGAGAGGGTGTCGAAGACCGCCTGGGCCCAGGGGCCCATCTTGTCCGACTCGGAACCGGGCAGATAGCCCAACTCCTGCCCACCGACCGCGTAGAGCGGCCGGAAGACCATCACCTTCCGGTGCTGCTGCCGCTCCAGCACCGCCTCGAGACCGGCGCACAGCGCCAGCGCGGACTTGCCGGTACCCGCCCGGCCGCCCATCGAGACGATCCCGACCTCCTGGTCGAGCAGCAGGTCGAGGGCGACCCGCTGCTCGGCGCTCCGGCCGCGCAGCCCGAACACCTCGCGGTCGCCCCGGACCAGCCGGACCCGGCCGTCCTGGGTGACCCGGCCGAGGGCCCGGCCGCGCTCCGAGGTGAGCACCAGCCCGGTGTGCACCGGGAGCTCCTCCGCGCCCAGCACGTCCACCGCGGTGTCGTGGCCGGCGCCGAACAGCGCGTCCACCTGGTCGCCGGAGACGTGCAGTTCGGACATTCCGGTCCAACCGGAGGTGATCGCCAGCTCGGCCCGGTACTCCTCGGCGAGCAGACCGACCGCGCTGGCCTTGATCCGCATCGGCAGGTCCTTGGAGACGACGGTGACGTCGTACCCCTCGGCCTGCAGATTGCGCGCGACGGCGAGGATCCTGGCGTCCGCCTCGCCACCGCTCGAGTGGAAGCCCCTGGGGAGCACCGAGGTGTCGGAGTGGTTGAGCTCCACCTTGATGGTTCCGCCGAGCTCGCCGACCGGGATCGGCTCGTCGAGCCGGCCGTGCCGGACCCGGAAGTCGTCCAGCAGCCTGAGCGCCTGGCGGGCGAAGTAGCCCAGCTCCGGATGGTGCCGCTTGGCCTCCAACTCCGTGACCACGACCACGGGGAGGACGACCTCGTGCTCCTCGAAACGGGTCGGGGCGAGTGGGTCTGCCAGGAGCACGCTGGTGTCGAGAACGTACATGCGGCGGCCGCGGTGGCCCAGGTGTTTGTGACTGTCCGGCGCCGTGAAGATCCTGCGGTGCTCGTCACTGTCAGGTATCGGATCCACAGGTGTGCCTCCCGATTCGGGGGGCCTACTTTACCTGGATCTTCGATCTGGCGACGGCTGTCCCCGTCCGCGCGGAGGGGCGACCTGGCCGGAAGTCGACGGGGTTGCCCCGGGTTCGGCCGGGGCACCGGGTCATGCAGCCAGTTCCTGCACCGGATGCCGGACGGCGTACCGCTCGGCATGGAACACCTCAGCCACGTCCTCGACCAGCGCGACCACTGCGCCGTCCGGGTCGGCGTAGACCGCAGCCATCTTCCCGCAGTCACGGAACAGGGCGGTCAGCGCGGTCCACCGGGCGCTGTCGTCTGCCATTCTCGCGATCTCTGCCGCTCGCTCGGTCACCCTCTCGGCATCCGCCGCGTACCGCTTGATCATGCTCGCGTAGGGCATGCCGATGTCCTCTCTGTTGCTGAAGTGGAATGACCGTCGCCGGAACCTCCACAAGCACTCCGCCTGACCGGCTGTCCAGTACGGGACGGCAGAGGAAGGTGGCCGACCCGGCGGTCGGAGGTCTCAGCGGACACTGGCCGCCATGCCGACGCAGCGGGCGAGGGCGCAGGAACGGTACGGCGGCTCCGGATTCCGGCGGCACCACGGGATCCGGCTGCCGCACGGAGTGGAGAACCATGACCTCAGTCTCGAATACGAGGTCATGGTACGTACCCCACGTGATATTCAGCGCCATAAGCGGAAATCGCGGCCGCGATGCGATAACGGAGGATCCGGCCGGAAATTTGCCGCCCCGGCATAAGCTCGTCCCCGGCAAAGGCATCGGCCGTGGAGTCCTGCACGTGCCGTCCATGGATTGAATGCTGGAAACGGTGCCACGAGCCCAGCGCAGTATCGGTGATGCGGTCCTGGATGTGCCGCTGAAGGCCGGCGGACGTGCGGGCGCAGAGACCGATCCGTAAGTCTCCGTGCCCGCACGTCCAGGCGCAGGGGCCGGGGAGCACTATCGCAAGAACGTATGCGTGCGTCCTCGGACTCGATTCCGCAGAGATCAGGGCATGATCCGAGGTAACCGGTCCGTGAAGCGCTCCTCCACTCCCGGACACGCGCCGGGCCCGAGGTGATGTGGACCATGGGCACGCGTCAGGGCCACCCACGCGGGACAGTCATCGAGGCGGTCGGGAGAGGTGGCTCCCAGCCGGTCCACGCGAAAGTCCGCAAGAGGTGAACTCGCCATGGATGACAGCCTCGCACTACGGTCCGGCCGCCCGCCACGTCCTGCCAGGCGTTTGTCCGATTCTGTGGTGCCGTTGCATATCCCGCCACCATCGTCGGCAGCAGCGCGATTCGCCTGCACCTCCCGAGGCTCCGCCGCCGCCTGTGGCGCGGCGGCGGAGCTAGGCGGATCAGCGGCAGTTGAAGTCCTTCGCCACCACATAGCCGGAGACCGGCTTGCCGGTGACCGCGTCGCGCGAGCTCACCTGGTAGACCACCGGACCATTGATCGGGATAACGCGAGAGATCTTCGAAACCGGGGTGCCCGGTGCGATCGACCCAACGACCTTGCTGTTGACGGACGGGGTCTTGTAGACGGACGAGGTGACCTTCGCGCTGCAGCTGCTCTCGGACCACGGAGCCGCAGTCGGGGCCGCCGAGGCCGCGCTGGCGCCGGCGAAAAGAGCAGCTGCGGCAACAGCGACCGCGACAATACCGCGCTTGGCATTCATGTGGTTCTCCCTTGTTCAATGAAAAGCCAATGGCTTTCCGCTTTCTTTGCAGGAAGATACACCGGCATTAGCTTTCCCGTCCCGGCTCGCTATTCAGGGGATCAGTTCCAGCCATCGGCCGCCGCACTGCCGCCATGGGAGAAAAGCTCGGAACTCCCAGGCAGGGCCACAGCATGCTGCGGAACTGCGTCTCCGACATGGGAGAACAAGGGGGATCGGTGGCCGTTTTCGCAACACTCTCACGGCCTCGGCCATCCGCAATCCAGCCTCTGGGGTGGCTGAAATTCGCGCCTTCCGGCGAAGGTACGCTTCCGGTCCGACGGCGAAACGTGTCGAGATCTCCCGTATAGCGAGCTCAGCTACGCTGGCGCCACTTGGCATGCAACTGTCATGCAGCCCCCATCATCACCACGCCGCCCGGGGGCCTGAGACCGAGGAGCACCAGATGCCCGCCCCTTCCCCAGCCCAGCCGGGTCAGCTACTCACCGGCCGAGAGATCCAGGTCGTCATCGGCATGGCCAACGGCCTGGGAAACCTTCAGATCGCCGCTGCGCTCGGGCTCACGATCGCCACCATCAAGACGCACTCCAGCCGGATCTACCGCAAGCTCGGTGCACGTGACCGAGCCCACGCCGTCGGGCTGGCGATAGTTACCCGCCAACTCCCGCCCCGCTACGTGCAGGTGGTCGTCACACCCGACCCCGGCCCCTGACCAACCATCGGCCCCGCCTCGCACACCGCATCAGGAGAGTTCTCCGCACATGCCCGCCCCGCTCACCCCGACTGCCGTCACCCGGCTCCGCCGCGACCTCTGTGACCTTCCCGAACTGCTGGTCTACGCCGAACTGGCCGCGCTCCCCGGCCACTCCCGCGAAGGCAGCGTGGTCGGGGAGCAGACCTGCCCAGTCGCCCCGCTGCTCGCCGCGATCGCCGACTGGGCCGAGCACGCGGGCAAGGCGTCCCCCGCTCGGCCAGGTGAGACAAGCGGCCACCAGGGCCCACCCCTCGGAACCATCGACCAGCAGATCCGGCTACTCCGAGCCACCGTCACCTGGGCTGCCCAGCAGGAGTGGGCGGTCGACTACGCCGCAGCGGTCCGTCGGACGGTCCGCCAGCTCTCCCCTCTCGCGACAAGGCACCACGGCAGTCGCCGCGCTCTCGTGGTACCGACGGAATGACCGCCCCCGAACACACCGGGCCATCACCTGGCCTCGTGGCCGACCGACTGCGGCAGCGAGCCCAGCCTGCCCTGAGCCCTGCGCGGGCCTTGAGCGCCCCTCGCCCTCAGCTCCTCTGCCGCCCCGAAAGGGCGAGGCCAGCCGGGAAGTCAGCCACGAGCGGACCGCACTGAGCACGCACGGTCCCACTCCGGTTGGATTTCGGCCTTCGTCGGGTGCCGACGCCGATCCGGGCGCAGTGCGGAGCGGCCATGAGGGGTGGTCGTACCCCGTCCAACGAACCCAGGCGTCGATCATGGTCCCCAGCGCGGCAATGCCGGCATTGCCGTTCTCGAGATGCTCGACGAAGGCCTGAAGGTCGTCCTGTGGACCGCGGGGCCAGTGGGGATCGTCCGCAGCCAGGCGGGCCAACGCAGCTACCGGCGTGTCCAGGCCCTCGAACTGCCGGAGCCAGGAGCTGAAGCCTCCCTCCGAATCGTCCGGTGCCTCAGCGCCCATGCCGGGCCCGGTCCTGACGACCGCTTTCGTCGAGGATCGTCCTGGCCCGCCGCTCCACCAGGATGGGCACATAGGCCTGGACCTTGGCTCCGTGAAACTGCCGATAGGCGCTCTGGACGACGTGCAGCAGATCGGCCCGGCCCACTGATGGGTAGTCGGTTCCAAGCCGTCCGGCTATGCCCTGGACCATCCTGCTCTGCTCTTCGTTCATGTTCTTCCCATGCTCACGTTCCTTTCGGCAGTTGTACGATTCGCGATCATCATTGTCCACAGAGGCAGCGATATCCAGCCAGCCCGGACTGCCAACCCGGTCACCACCGGTCCTCCCCCGCAGGCTCTTCTCCTTGAGACAGAGAACGGTGGCCGAATGTACGGGCTGGTAGTCCGGGCCAGGGATGAGTCCCTGTGCTTGATTTGGGAATGGAAGGGATGCTTCCCGACCTCGGGCGTCGCCTACGCACTCGGCATCGGCCCCGCCGGCTAACCCTCACACGTGCGGGAGCGTCCGTCGGCCGGTCTGCACATCGTGGACCACGAGCAAGGAGCGATGGTGGACGAAGCGAGCCTTACTCTCTTGCAGAAGGCTACCAACCCGGCTCTGGGTAGCAGCACCGCAGACGAGAACCGGCTCACCGAGATCGTCACGGCCTGGGCACAGGGATCGAGCAGCTGGGCGACGACGGACTCGGAGTTCAAATCCTTTTCCGAATTCTGGGAAGCTTCTTTCGGCCCAGATTTTTCCAACTACTGCGCCAGCCTGGGAGGAATTACCGAACGCGCCGAGGGAACCAGCGGACTGATGGCTTTTCTCGAGTTGTCGAGGCCGATCGTCTACCGCTCTCATCCTCGCGTCTGGTGCCGCTATAACGGCCGCGGTGACTACTTGTTCACGAAGAACACTCAGACCGGCGGCCCACCACCGATCACCGCTACGCAGTGGAAGCGCACGCCCCCTCAGCAAGCCGCTCCTTCCGTGCATTCGGTGAGGCCGCGCGACTGTGTCTGGACCTCGATCCGGACCGGCGTTGCCAGCATCGACCGGTCCGGCTTCGCCAGGGGATCGGGGGCCCCTCCGACGTACACACCACCCACGACCCCGAAATTCGCGAGTATGGATGGCCGCCAACTGCTCGACGCGGCCAGGATCGTAGCGGGGCAGAAACTCCCTACGGAGCCGACGGGGCCCACTGCACAACCGGACGCCCAGTGGGAAGCAATTGCCACCGAACAGAACAGGAGAATCCTGGCCTCGGCCATGGAACTCATAGGCAAGGGTACCAATTCCTGCGAGATCTACTTCTGGCAGACGCCACCGGCTGGAGATATCGCCGAGCGAGGGCTGTATTGGCTTTCCGAAATCCCCAAGGGCGAGGGCCTCGAGAAGATATTCAGACAGAATTCAACATGCACCAGAGGCGAGATCAAAATCTACCCAGGAGGCAGCTCGCGCATAGCCATTTCAATCTATACACGGGAGCATCCGACCGATTCCGATAATCTCCTTCATGGATACCCTGAAAGGATCTCCACTCGAAAGATAATCCGCCCGAGGGAAACGCAGAAAGAAAGAAAAGAATCGGAGATCAAAAAGGGTCCGCCCTCCCCCACGCGCCCACCAGTCTCTCCCGTGCTGCCAGGAAGCGAAAAAACTTTCCACAGTACGGGCCGCCGCATCTGAAGGATCCCGGAAGGCTGCACTGAAGTTCATGTTCGCTCCCGCCAGGAAATCCGACCCGCTCTGGATAGGAACGATCGACCAAGCCGGCCCGATCACCCCCAGCCCGGGAGAGCGCTTCGAAGGAATTTTGGACATAAACAAGACCCCTCTGACCGGAGCCATCGTCGTCCGCTACAGCGAGAGGGACTTCACAGAAAAGGCACGACTTTCCTTCAAGGCTCTGATAAGCGAAACCGGCCACCTCCGCGCCCGCCGCAAATAGCCGCCGCATCTGAATGCAGCGAGCGCGGCCAGAGCATAGTTCACCCGCTGGAGGAGAGATCACGACAGCGTGGCGCCGCCTGCACGACGAGGACCGAATGCCTGCGGTGTCTTCCTCGTCGGCCTGCGGTGTGCCGTGCCCGCCCCCTCTGGGAACGGAACTCCGGCGGCACGGAGCCGGCACACACAGGCCTGGTCGAGGATCATCCGGGTGGCCCTCGCGAGTGCCGGGGATTGAGGAAAATCTATGCCCGATCATGCGCTGAGGCCGGCGCCCGATAGGACCTGCACGAGTGGCGGCAAACCTGCGCAGGTACTTCAAGCCCCCGAAGCCATCGCCGCAGTCACCAGCCTGCTCGCGCCGGGAGACGCCCGGCGCTGACCGGAGAGTTTGCCATTGCTCTGAGAGCGATGGCATCGTTTCGAGCTATCGTCTATGGCGGTTCTGAAGCACAAGTCCCAGGGGGCTTCCTCTGGAGCGTGATGAGTGAGAGATTCATCGCTACGAACTGCGGGAGCCCGCTGCCGACGGAGCTGTCGGCAGCGGGCAGGAATGCAAGGCTCGGTGATCAGCCGTGGTGGTTCACTAGCAGAGGGCGGTGTCGACAGCTTTGCTGGCTGCGGCTGCCACTGCCTGGAACTTTCTGTCGCTCTCGTCCTGGTTGATGCTTCCGTCAGGGTTGTAGGCGGGATAGACACCGTTGATGGAGAGGGTGATGTTGCGTTTCCCGTCCGGTGTCTGGCCGGCCAGGGTGACGTAGCCGAGCACACGTCCGGTGTGGCCCCAGTAGCCCTTCGCATCGTCCGGCTTCCCGGCGTCGCAGCTCAGCACTGTCTTCTCCAGGCCGAGCCCGTAGCTGTAACCCGGCGATTCGCTGCCCTCGGGTACCGTCTGCTGCATTTCCCGAATCTGGTCCGCGTCGAGGAGCTTTCCGGGAGTGAAGAGGGCCCGGTAGAACGTATTGGTGTCCGCAGTGGTGCTGGCGATCTGCCCGGAAGCACCGACCCAGGTCCGACGGTCGGCTTCGGTGATGTCGAGGAGATCGGGGACACCGGGAAGGGCTTGGTATCCCTGGGTGTGCGGCACGGGCAGGGTGGTCGGCCCGTAGGGGGCGGGGATCGACGTGCCGTGGAGGCCGAGACGGTCGATGATGCGGGTGGTGACTTCGTCCTGCCAGGAGTGTCCGGTCACCGCTTCGATCACGAGGCCGGCGACGTCGTAGCCGGCGTCCGAGTACATCCAGTTCGGCCGACCTTGCGGGTTGTTACTGCCGGGAGCGAATTTCAGGTCAGCGTCGAGGGGGCTATTGATCAGCTTGTCGATGTCCGAGGGTGCGGCAAGGAACTTCTTCTGCTCGTCCGGCGTATACGTAGCCGGCGGCAGAAGCTCCTGGTAGTAGCCCTGGTTGTCATCGATTCCGCTGGTGTGCTGAAGCAGTTGGCGGACAGTGATCTGTTGCTTCTCGGTCAGCTGAGGGCTGTCCGGCGAGAAGAGGCTCGGCAGGATGCAACTGACGGGTTCATCGAGGGAGAGCAAGGGCTTCCCCGCAGCGTCATGCTCCTTGGCCAGCTGGAGGAGAACGATCGCGACGTATGTCTTGGTGAGACTTCCGACCCTGAAAGCCGATTCTGCCATCGGGGCGGTATTGTTCGCGATATCACCAAGTCCGCTGACGGCTTTTCTGACCTTAGTGGAATGATGGCCAGACTGCCGCGACTCCGCCACCACGCCAATTCCACCGGCCGCTGTTATCTGGTCGATAGATCCCTGCAGGGCACTGCCACGTCCGGGGGACGCTGCCATGGCCTGGGGTGCCACGAGTGACATGGAAATTGCAGCTACCGCCACGAGGGACGAGCAGGCGAGAATCGTCTTCTGACGCATCGAATTCCTTTTTCGCGAGAATGAACTGAACTGCAGAAGCCGAATGATCGGCCATTCCAGTTGGAGCACACCCGGGCCCCGCACTGAGGTCAGGCGGCCCCCGATTGAAGAACTGCCTCCGGGCCACCCTTGGCTACGATACTTCAAAGCCTTCAAAATACGGGAGATCCGCAAATTTTCACCCGTGTCATACCTGAGAGCCATGGCAAAAGATAGCCCTCAAGATGGATGTCGACTACAGGCAGGTCTCCTTAAATTTAATCCGAGGCAGCAATGCTCCGGCTTTCAAGCAGAGTGGTCGCTACGACACGCCGAGGCAGTCGGCCGCTCCGCGCCCGTCCGGTGTCGTCTACGGTCGGTGGCCATGGATCCTGAGCCTGGGCGTGTTGCGCTTCGAGCCGGTGCCCACACAGGCGGCCCCTGAGCCGTGTGGGAAGCCACCGCGTGCGGCACTGTGCCCCGGACGCAGGCGGCACAGGCAGACAACCGGCCGACGACAGAAAGACCGATCACGTGGCATGGACCGACCGGACGACGCCTGGCCAGGACGCGCGTCGCCAGAGTGCGGGGCCCGCTGCGGGACCGCACCATCGAGGCAGGCCCGAACTGCTGGCCCTCACCGCCCGGCCCTTGCGCTCCCTCGCCCTGCCGCACGCGTGGCGGTACCTGCCGCACGCACTCGTCATCTTGGCCGCGGCGCTCATGCTCGTGGCCGGTATCACGGAGCTGACCAGCTACTACCGCCTGAGCCAGCCGGCTGCGATGATCCTGGCAACCGCCGATTCAGCCACGCTGCTGCTTGCGCTCTATGCGCCAGTGGCGGCCTGGTGGCTCTCCCTCGGCCTGTTCGCCGCTACCGCTGCCCTCCAGGACACCCCGCAATGGCCGTGGCCCGCCCTGATCATCCAGTTGCTCCTCCTGCTCCTGCTGTCCCTGCAGGTGAGACCACGCGCCGCAGCCACCGCCCTGGCCATCACCACAGCGGCGACCCTGCTCGCCCGGAGCACCGCCGCACCCCCGGCACAGCGATACGACCCGTACAGCATCCTGACGATCGCTCTCTTCGCCTTCGCCGTGATCACCGGAAGTCTGCTGCACGTCAGCCGCCAGGCCCTGTTGCGGCTGACCGCGGTCGCCGCCGAGGAACGTGCCCACCGCGTGCTCCTGGAGGAACGCGGCCGCATCGCGCGCGAGCTGCACGACGTCATCGCCCACCACATGTCCGTCATCTCCATCCAGGCCCAGGTCGCCCCGCACCTGGTGCCACACCCCACCGACGAACTCCTGCGGAACCTGGCCGGGATCCGCGGCAACGCGCTCGAAGCATTGAACGAACTACGCCGTGTTCTCGGGCTACTGCGTTTCGACACCTCCGACCCGCAGGGGCCCGAGGCACCCCAGCCGACCCTGAAGGACCTGGGACGCCTCGTCGAGAACGTCCGCACCACCGGTACCACGATCACAGTCAAAGTCACCGGTACACCCACGCCACCGCCACCCGGAGTGGAAGTGTCCGCCTACCGGATTGTGCAGGAAGCCTTGAGCAACGCCCTGCGCCACGCTCCCGGTGCCAGCGTCCGGCTGCGTATCGAGCACCAGCCCGGCGCCTTGCTCGTCGAGGTGTCCAACGGCCTCGCACAACGGGCCACCCCGCCCTCAGCTGGTGCCGGACACGGGCTGCTCGGCATGCGCGAACGCGTGGCCATGCTCGACGGCACCCTTTCCGCCGGCCCCACGGCGGAGGGCGGCTACACCGTCACCGCCCACCTGCCCACCGGCCCCCCGACATCCACGTCACAGGAAGGCTGACCGCGTATGCCGATCCGGGCACTGATCGCCGATGACCAGACCGTGGTCCGCGAGGGCTTTACCCTCCTCCTCAACGCCCAGTCCGACATCGAGGTAGTCGGACAAGCCGCCGACGGCCTGGAAGCCGTGGCCAGAACCGCTGAACTCCAGCCCGACGTCGTGCTGATGGACATCCGCATGCCTGTCCTCAACGGCATCGAGGCCACCCGTCGCATCACCCAGAACCCCGGCGAACCGGCGAGGATCCTCGTACTGACCACTTTCGACTTCGACGACTACGTCTACGACGCCCTGCACGCCGGTGCCTCGGGCTTCCTCCTCAAAGACGCCTCCGCCGACCAACTCGCCCAGGCGGTGCGGATCATCGCGGCGGGAGACGCGCTCCTCGCTCCCGCCATCACCAGAAGGCTCATCAGCCACTTCACCCGCACCACCGCCCCCCGCATGCCGGTCACCGGCCGGACAGGCCCCCTCACCGAACGCGAGACCGAGATCCTCACCCTCATCGCCCAGGGCCTGTCCAACGCCGAAATCGCCGCCCACCTGATCATCGCCGAGCAGACCGTGAAGACCCACGTCGGCCGCATCCTGTCCAAACTGACCCTGCGCGACCGCACCCAGGCCGCCATACACGCCTTCGAGACCGGCCTCGTCCGCCCCCGCAGCTGAGACGCGGGACCATCCACCATCAACGCCGGAGCTACCCACGCGCCATGGGACTCTACTGACGCGGAGTCGGCCCGCTCAGGGTCGCGCAGGGGCCGCAGCCCGCCGGACATCTCAGGCAGCAGGAACGAGTACCGGCCGAGCATGTTGACGTGGTGCCGTACGAACTACGAACGGGGAGAGGCGGGCGATGTCCTGGTCGCGGACGTCGAAGCCCTCCGTACGGAGTCGGGTGAGGGCGGCGTCCATGTAGTGGGTGTTGAACAGGACCAGGGCGTTGAGGACCAGGCCGAGCGCGCCGATCTGGTCCTCCATCCCTTCCTGGCGGTGCTGGTAGAGCTGCCCGGCGCGGCCGTGGAAGATCTTCCGGGCGAGCGCGTGGCCGCCCTCCTGGATGTTGGCCTGGGCCGTGATCTGGCGGCGGCAGGACGGCTCGTCGGCCAGGCGCAGGATGTGCGGGGCCCTGGCGATCCGGCCGTGGTGCACGACGGCGTCGCCGAGCATGGTGGGGCAGCCGTCGCAGGAGAGCCTGCGGATCACGTCGTAGGCCCGCACCGCGAAGGTAGTCGCGGACGACGGACAGGCAGCCGTCGTCGTCGGGGAAGACATCGCCGCAAGGCCGGCGGCGGCCTCGCCGAAGCGCAGCGGAGGGCGGCTGAGGTTCGCCGCCCGACACGCCCCAGATCGGGCTAATGGGCAGATAAGCAGCCCGGGCGGTGCTCTCTTGGTAGCCCCGCGTATGTACCTGTACGCAGAACGTCACCGGAGGTCCACGTTGCAACACTCCCGTCCTTCTCGCCGTATCCTGCCGCTGGCCGTGGCGATCGCTGCGGCAGCCGGCTTGCTCGCGGCACCGGCCGCGTACTCGCGCGGCGTCGGCCCGGCCCAGATGAAGGCCGACGCCGCCGAGGTCGTCACCGAGAACCGTCTGCCGTTCACCACTCGTTTCGCCGGTGATTACCACGGCGCGATCACTCACATCAGCAATTCCCTGATGACCTGCGACGAGTCCAAAGCGCCGGTCGACCCGGCGCAGCCGCCGTGTGAGCAGGCCCGGACGGGGGCGGGCAGTCGGCCGATCAACAACAACTACGAGATGAAGTACGTCAACATCGATCCGGGCAGCATCGGGCCGGAGGGCGACGCAATCTACTCGGCCAGCTCGGCCGACCTCGCGCTTCCTGCGGGCGCCTCGGTCAAGTACGCGCGTCTGTATTGGGGCGGCACTCGCGGGATCGACGAGGTGGTGCTGCCGGAGAGTCAGATCGACGAGATCTACCTGAAGTTCCCCGGCGACGCCCAGTACACCAACATTGCCAATGACCAACCCTCCATCGGGTACATCACCACCGACGCGGAGAGCAGCTACCAGGCTTCCGCCGACGTCACCGGCCTGGTCAAGCAGCACGGTTCCGGCACCTACACCGGCGCGAACATGGACTCCGTCGTCAAGCCGCACAGCTGGGGCGGCTGGACCCTCGTCATCGCCTACGAGGACACTTGCGAGCCGCTGCGCCACCTCCACGTCTGGGATGGCTTCCAACCGGAACTCCCGAACAGCCCGGCCCTGACCGGCACGCTGTCGGGGATCAGTACGCCTGCCACCGGCCCGGTCACCGGCCACCTCGGCTGGGTCGTCTACGACGGTGACCACAAGTGGACCGGCGACACCATGTCCCTTAAGTCCACCAACGGGCCACAGACGCCGTTCTCCGACCCGAACCACCCGGCGAACGACGCCTTCAACTCCACGATCGACATCCCGGGGGCCGGCATTACCGCAGGCCGCAACCCCGCTCCCCGCAACAACTTCGGTCACGACACCAACCGCTGGAACGTTTCGTCCTATCTCCGCAACAACGACACCGACGTCACCGTCACCGTCGATACCGACGAGGACGGCTACAACCTTGGCGTCTTTTACGCCGACATCGATCTCGATCCAGCCAAGTACGCGTCTCACAGCGGCAAGCCGCCCCACTCGGCCTGGGCCGCCGGGCAGTGACCGTCTTCGCGTGGTGACCGGGGGGCGGGGTGAAGTGCCTGCCCCGATGGGCAGCCCTCTTGTCCACCGCCGGGCAGGCAGGCGGGTCGGTGGGGAAGGATCGGGCTCGGGTGCCGGATTCGGGCGGCTGGCTGCGGCATCGTGGACGGTGTCGCGTTTCGGACCGAGTTGGGCGCGGCAGAGCGCGCTCAAGGCGCGCTCCGACCCGGGCGGTGTGCGCCTTTTGCGTACCTGCCTGGCTCCGGCCGGGGCGCATTCTGTCCTGCGGATGGGCAGTGCCCCGGCCCCTGGGCCGTCCACGGCCCGATCCTGGCCCCTTTCCTCGACCCCCCTGCGTGCCATGGATACCCTCGCGTTCCCGCAAAGCCCCGTACCCACCCCTTACGAGGGGGCGCCGAACCGGCGCCCCACCACCGCCTGGTACGCCAGGCACGCCGTCGAGAGACAGTTGGGCCGTTGGGGTCTGACGGCCGCCTCGGAGCGCGCCGCGGTCCTGCTCATCGTCTCGGAGCTGGTCACCAACGCCTGCCGCCATTCCGATGGGCTGTGCGGGCTTCGGACGAGCTGGCACGATCACGTCGTGACGATCGAGGTCGACGACAGTGGCCAGCAGGACCCTGCGATCGTCCCGCCGACCCGGCGCGGTGCGGCCGGTGGCTACGGGATGGACCTGGTGGACTCGCTGTCCGAGAGTTGGGGGGTGCGCCACCGGCTCGACGGGAAGACCGTGTTCGCCAGGGTGCCGTTCCCCTGATCCTTGCTCCACGCTGTACGGCGCCGGCCCCGTACAGCGTGGAGCGAGCGTCAGTTGACGTAGATCGCGGGGCTGTCGGGCGCGCTGCTGTCCCGGACCGGCCCGTAGGTCGCCGAGAAGTAGCCCATGGGCAGGCACAGGCTGGGGCCGGAGTACTTCGCGAAGGCCTGGTCGACGAACCGCAGGGTCTGGTCGTCGTTGGATGCGTTGCCGGTGATGCCGTCGGCCCGGTAGACGCAGGTGATCGTGCCCAGCAGAGTGCGCAGGACGACGGTGGTCTGCAAGGTACCCGCCTCACCGGGGCTGAGCGCTGTCGGGTGACCGCTGTCGCTGCTGACGGCGTGGTTGTAGCTGAGGGCGTTGACGGTGACGCTCTGCACGCTGCGGACACCGAAGACGTTGCTGGTGCAGGAGCCGAAGGTGTGGCTGTCGAGGTTTTCGCCGGCGACGCTGGGGGCGTCGGGGTTGCTGGTCACGGTGGCGCTGAAGGAGGAAGCGGCGCACTTGACGCCGCTGCTGCCGTCGGCACTGGAGTAGAGGGTGGCGTACGTCCCTTCGACCAGGTCGGCGGTGAGGACGTCGCCGACGGACACGGGGGTGCCGCCGGGGGAGCCGTAGGTGAGCACGGCGGAGACCGGAGGCTGGGGGTCGTCTTCGGCGTGGGCGGAGGTGACGGTGGGGGCTGCCAGCAGAAACGCAGTGGCTGCTGCGGTGAGGCACGTGCGAGCTCGCATGGTGGTCCTCTCGTACGGAGGGTGGGGCTGCCGGTGGGGCGGCAGGAGGACGCGCTGTTCCCTGGGCGGATCGCGGGCGAATGCCCGCGGCTGGACCGGCTTGTGAAGACCCGGCGCCACGGGTGTCCGTACGGCGGGTGGAAACGGGTGTCCGAACTGCTGCCGCTGACCGGTGCACCTTCGCCATACTGAGAGCCGGATGGCTCGAAGAACTCAACGTGCTTGACCGAGAGGTCGGTTGGCCCTTCCGCCAATTGAAAACCTTTCAGTGTTTTAAGCCTGTCGACAGTCCATGTCAAGACCATGGAAGAGGTTTGAGGAGATTGAAGGTGATCCAGCACACATCGCCGACAGAAGACTCGGTGCTCCCCGGCGCCCGGGCAGGGCGAGACCCGGCCCGGGCCATCAGGCGCGGACCCAGCCGTCTGCCCCCTGAGGTGGTGGCCGCCACTCAGCGCGAACGCCTGCTCGACGGGCTGGTGCAGACAGTGGCCGAGCACGGCTTCACCAGGGCGACCATCAGTGACATCTGCCGCGCGGCGGGGGTGACCCGGCCCGCGTTCTACGAACAGTTCGAGGGCAAGGAGGACGCTTTCCTCGCCGCGCACCGTTTCGGGACGGCCGTCCTGGTCAAACGGATGACCGAGGCCTACGAGGCGGAGCCGGAGTGGCGCCGGGCGGTGTGTGCCGCACTGCGGACCATGCTCCACCTGTTGGCGGCGGTGCCGGCTTTCGCCGCGATGGTGGTGGAGATCGACGCAGTCGGAGTCGCGGGCCGCCGCCAGCGCGAGCAGTTCCTCCAGCGGCTCCGCGCGTTCTTCGCCAACTGTCCGGAGCTTCCCGGCGGCTTCGCCCGGGAAGCCGTGGTCGACGCGGTGATCGGTGGCGTCTACGCAACGGTCTACCAGTGCATCGACCGCCGGTCGGCCGCCGAACTCCCCTCCCTCGAGGGGATGCTGAGCTTCTTCTGCCTGGTGCCCTTCACCAGCCCCCACGAGGCCTCGGACTGGCTCTCCGGCACCACGGCGGCCCCGGTCGTACCCCTCGATCCGGACTGCCGCCTTCTTGACGCCCCAGCTACGCCACAGTAACTTCCTGACTACCCCCGGTCATTCCGGTGCTGCCCGCTGCCGCTGGCAACCACCTGCCGGTGGGATCGTCACCGCGCTGTCCGCGCCAGGGCAACGTGTCCGTGCCTGCATTCCCCTTTCCGTTTCCCAGGGAGCACACATGGCCACGCCCGAGAACACCGTGCCCGAGGCCGAGCAGTCCGCCCCAGCCGCACCGAGCCGTGGCCGGGTCAGACTGCGTCGGCTCGCCCTGATGGCGATCCCGACGCTCGCCGCGTCGGCGACGCTCTCGCTACTGACCGCGCAGGGCGTTCTGGCCGCGCAGTTCTCCATCTCCGGCATGCCGTTCACCGTCACCGCCTCCAATCTGCAGGGCGATGGCTTCGAACAGTTCGGTGGCATGGACACCATGATCGAGAACAGCCCGAACGGGGGCGAGACCGGCGGGCAGGTCCTGGTCGTGGTCTCTGCCATCCGGTCCGCGACCATGACCAATCTCTGCCAGAGCGTCGACCTGGGCGGGATCAACCTGAAGATCACCGCTGGTGACGCCGGGACACCCGTCACCGCCTCCCAGCTGGTCTCCGACTCCGAACAGCTCGCGGGCGACGCTTCGTTCACCGGCATCGAGATCGGCGGCGACGCGAGCACCTACACCAAGGCCGGGGTCCAAGGGCCCACCGGAGTGTTCGGCCAGCAGGCGGACACCGTGAACATCCAGAACCTGCGGCAGCGCAACTACGCCAGCACCGCCGCGGTGTTCAAGCTGCCGCACCTGCGCCTGCGGTTCACCGACGAGGCCTGCTGAGGTGACCGGGACGGCCACGAAAGCACCCGCCCGCGTCGGTCGGCTGGGACGGTGGCGCGCTTGGCGGGGACGGCGGCCCTTCCTCGGCGGCGTGCTGGTGTTCCTTGCCGGGGGAGAGATGCTGCTGACCCTGCAGGCCCCGTTCTCGGTGCTGATGCACGTCGGCCTGCAAGGGGTGGCGGGGTATCTCGTCCCGGCGGTCCTGATGCTCTGCGGTGCGCTGATCATCGCCGAGCCGCAGCAGCGGACATTCCACTCGGTGCTGAGCGTGCTGCTCTCGCTCTCCAGCTGGCTGACATCCAACCTGGGCGGGTTCGTCCTCGGCATGGCGCTCGGTCTGACCGGGGCCTGCCTGGCGTTCGGATGGCTACCGGAACAGCCACCGCGACGACGGCTGCTCCGGTTCCGCCGCCGCCCGGGCGAGGGCTCGAACCTGCCGGAATAACGCGCCGACACGGGCGCCTTCGATCGCCCGTGTCCCGGCCGGCCCGCACGGGGGGCTGGCCGGGACACGGGTCTCAGTGCCGGGCGTTGAAGTCCGGCGGGACGAGTGAGCCCGATGCGACGAGCAGGGCCGACGTCGCCACGGGCTGTGCCACCCCGGCGATGAAGACCTGGAGGGTGCGGACGCCGGAAGGGCTCTTCGGGTAGACCGAGAAGCGGACGGAGAGCGCGCCGTCGGCTCCGGTCGTCACGGTCCGGGCCTCCGGGCCCGCACTCAGCCGAACGGTCACCGCCTGGTTGGGAGGCATCGCGACGCCCTCCACCAGGAAGTCCGCTCCGGGCGCGCTGACCGTGACGCTGGTGGAGACATGCGGCTTGGCACCGTCCAGGACGGTGATGGTGAGGTTCTGGGTGGCGGACACGGCGGCGCTGTCCGTGACCTGGAACGTCAGGTCGCTCTTACCCGCCACCGTGGGGGTACCGTCCACGGTCCCGGTGCCCGGGTGCAGGATCAGTCCCGCTGGCAGGGTGCCCTTCACCACCGCCCAGGTATAGGGCGGAGTGCCGCCCAGCGCGGTGAGGAAGGCGGTGTAGGGCGTGCCGGCGACGGCATCGGGCGGCTGGGGTGAGGTGGCGGTCAGCTCACTGGGTGCCACCGTGAGGCCGAGGTCCTGGGTGGCGGTCGTGGCGGCGCCGTCGGTCACCTGGAAGGTCAGCGCGCTCACGCCCGCCACAGCAGGGGTTCCGTCGATGATCCCGGTATCGGGGTGCAGGGTCAGCCCTGGCGGCAGGACGCCCTGGAGGGCCGTCCAGGTATAGGGCTCGATGCCGCCCGTCGCGGTCAGGAAAGCGGTGTAGGGCGCCCCGACCATGGCGGTCGGCAGGGCGGTCGAGGTTGGGGTCAACGGAGGCGGAAGTGTCGTGATGCTGAGGGCCTGAGCGGCATTCTGCTGGTTCCCACCTGTGCCGTTGTCCGTCGCGGTGACGGTGAAGGCGACCGTGCCGACCGCCGTCGGGGTGCCGCCGAGCACGCCCGAGGTCGGGTTGAGTGTGAGCCCCGGCGGGAGGGAACCGGTGGTGACTGCCCAGGTGACCGGTGGGGTGCCGCCCGCGCTGGTCAGGGTGGTCGTGTAGGGGTTGCCTACCGAGCCCTGGGGCAGGGTGGTCGTGGTGACGCGCAGCTCGGCGGGAAGCACGACGATGGTGACCGTCCTGCTCGCGCTCTGGCCGTCGGTGTCGGTGACCTGGAAGGTCAGCGCGGTGCTGCCGGGCGCGCTGGGGGTGCCGGTGACATCGCCGGTCGCCGGGTCAAGGCTGAGCCCTGGCGGCAGGGCCGCCGCGGTGATGGACCAGGTGTAGGGCGGGGTGCCGCCGCCGGCCGCGACTGCGGCGCTGTATGGGACGTCGACCTGGGCGTCGGGCAGCGCGGACGTGCTGATGGCGAGCGCTCCGCTGGTGACGACGGTGAGGGTGAAAGCCTGGTCGGCCGAGCCCACGGTGTTGGTGGCGGTGAGGGTGAACGGGTAGCTGCCCTCGCTTCCGGCCGAGGGTGTGCCCGCCAGGTCGGCGGTGCCGTCGCCGTTGTCGGTGAAGGTCACGCCGGCGGGCAGGGCCCCCGCCGGCGGGGAGAACACGGGCGCGGGCAGGCCGTCTGTCGTCACTGTGAAGGAGGCCGGGACGCCGATGCCGAATGTGGTGGCCGCACCGCTGGTGAACACCGGGCTCTGGCCGACTGCCTGAACCAGCGGGACGGCCTGGCCTCCGGCGTACACGGCGCTGCCGTTGTAGGTCGCGCGGATCTCGTGGTCTCCGGGGCCCAGGGCGGAGGTGGTCAGCACGGCTTGGGAGGGTGTGCCGGTGAGTGCGACGGTGCCCAGTGGGGCGCCTCCGTCGCTGAAGGCCACGGAGCCGGTCGGTGTGCCGCCGTCGGTGCCGGTCACCGTGGCGGTGAGGGTGACGGGCTGTCCGGCGAGTGAGGGGTTGTCGGAGGACATCAGGCTGGTGGTGGACACCGTCTTGGGGACGGTCCCGGTCGCGACCCCTCCGAGGGCGCCGGTCACCGGGACGCTCCCGGTGACCGTGCCGGTGGCGGTCGAGAGCACGGTGGCGGCGCTGCTGGGCTGGGTTGCGTAGAGGGCGGCACCGTCCCTGGTGACGGCCAGGTGGGTGGGGGTCGCTCCTGCGGGCAGGGCTGCGGGCTGGAAGGTGTTGCTCGCGGTGTCGAGGACTGTGACCGTGCCCTGGGATGGATGGCTGACGTAGATCCGGGAACCGTCGGGGGTGATCGCCAGGTCTGCGGCGTCGGTGGTGGGGATGGTCGCCGAGACCGTGTTGGTGAGGGTGGAGAGGACCACCACACCGGTGCCGGTGCTGCTCAGCAGGTAGACGCGAGTGCTGTCGGGGGTGACGACGATGCTCCCCGGTGCGGCGCCGACGCTCACCGTGGCCACCACGGTGTTGCTCGCGGTGTCGATCACGGAGACGGTGTTGCCGCCCTGGTTGGTGACGTAGACGCGGGTGTTGTTGGGGGCGACGGCCACGCCGGACGGGGAGACGCCGACGGGGACGGTGGCGAGGATGCTCGGGCCCGTGGCGTCGATCACCGACACGTTCGACGAACCGCTGTTGGCGACGTAGACCCGGGTGTTGTTGGGGGTGATCGCCACACCCGACGGGGAAGCGCCCACGTTCACCGTGCCCAGCTGGGTGTTGTCGGTGGCGTCGATCACCGACACGTTCGACGAACCGCTGTTGGCGACGTAGACCCGGGTGCCGTTCGGGGCCACGGCGAGGGCTCCGGGCGAGGATGCCCCGACCGGAATGCTCCCGGCCGTGGTGTTGTCCACGGCATTGATCACCGTGAGGCTGTTCTGGTCGGTCCCGGTCACGTACACGTAGGGGCCCGGGAGGACGGCAGCGACGGCCTCTCCTCGGAGGGTCGCCGTGCCGAGGGCCACCAGCAGGAGGCACAGGAGCGTCGGCAGCCAGCTGCCTGCAGGGCGGGGCCGGGCGCGGCCGGCTGTACGGGTGTGTCCCGGTGCGCCTCTGCGGCGTGCTGCCTGGCGGATCATCCGTGTTCTCCCCACTCCGCCTCGGGGAAGGGGCAGGCCTGGTGCCAGCCCCCCGCCGGATCTCCACCCTCCCATCTGTGAAGTGCCCGATGCTGCCCGCCGGTCCCGTGTACGGGGCAGGAATCGCTGCCCCGCACGCGGGACCGGCGGGCGCCGGACGGCCGGATCACCGCTTGGCCGGTTCCTCCTCCTTCAGGGGCCAGCACACGCCGGTGAGTGTCTCCGAGATGTCCCACAGCCTGGCGGCGACCGAGTGGTCGTAGGCATGGTCGGCGGCCCGCTGCGCCACCGGGGCGCCTTTGAGCTTGCCCACTCCCCCGGGACCGTAGTACCGGCCGCCGGCTGCGAGCGGGTCGAGCGCGGCTCGGACCACCGGCCAGGCTCCGCGCTGCTTGCTCTGAGCCATCAGGGCCAGGGCCGCACCGCGCAGGCGCTGCGCCGTCGTGGGGCTCCAGACCGGGGGGCGGGCCGGATCCAGTTCGCCGACGGCCCAGCCCGGGTGGGCGGCCAGGCTCACCGCCGGGCTTCCGGCCGCACGCAGCCGCCTGTCGAGCTCGAAGGCGAAGAGCAGCGCGGCGAGCTTGGACCGTCCGTAGACCCGCATCGACCGGTAGGAGTGGAAGCTCTGCAAGTCGTCGAGGGTGAGCGCGGCACGAGTGTGGGTGAGGCTGCCCAGGGTCACGACCCGGCCGGTGGGGCGCTCGAGCAGGGCCGGCAGCAGCTGCAGGGTCAGGGCGAAGTGCCCGAGGTGGTTGGTGCCGAACATCGTCTCGAACCCGTCGGCTGTCTCGGTGCGCTCCGCGCCCGAGGTGACACCGGCGTTGTTGACCAGGATGTCCACTGGTCCGCGGCGCTGCAGGCCGGCGGCCGCCTGCTGGACGGAGACGAGGTCGGCGAGGTCGAGCGGAATGCCTTCGACCGAGGCGCCGGGGACCTGTCCGCGGATGCTCGCGACGGCGGCTTCCGTCCGCTGGGGGCTGCGCGCCGCGACGATGACGTGGGCGCCTGCGGCGGCCAGCTGTTCGGCGACGTGGTAGCCGATGCCCGCGCTGCCGCCGGTGACAACGGCCGTCCTCCCGTGCTGGTCTGGGAGGTGGGTGGGGTTCCAGCTCACGGTGTTTCCTTGCTCTCTGGTTCATTGTGTGGGAGTGATCCGGCGGGTCCGCCGGCCGGGGCGGGCACGAACAGGACCAGTGCACCGGGGTGGATGCGGACGCGGGCCGGCAGCGGCCCGGCGAAGTCACCGTCGGTGTATGCGTTGACTCCCGGCGATTCGATGAGCAGCCCCGTGGTGCGCTTGGTGGTCACCTCGGGCCTGCGGACGTGGGTGCCTTTGAAGACGGTGGGGAAGAACCGCACGAGGGTGCGTCGGGGCATCGCCTTGACCAGGGTGAGGTCGAGGAGGCCGTCGGCTGGGTCGGCGCCCGGGCAGATGGCCATGCCACCGCCGTAGGTGTCGGTGTTGCCGATGGCGGCCAGGGTGAGTTGGCCGTCGATTTCGGTGCCCTCGTCCAGGACTATCCGGAACGTCAGCGGGCGCAGGCCGAACAGCTCGACGAGCATGGCCACGTTGTAGCGGGCCCGCCCGCGCAGGCGGCGCATGCGGTTGGCGCGGTCGCTGACCAGTGAGTCGAAGCCGCAGGCCATGACGGAACCGAAGTAGCGGCTGTTGCCGTCGGCGGTCTCGATCCGGCCGAGGTCGACTGCCCTGGTGTGGCCCTTGGCGATGACGTCGGCCGCGGCTTCGGGGTCGTCGAGCGGCAGGCCGTGGGCGCGGGCGTGGTCGTTGCCGGTGCCGGCCGGTATGACGCCGAGCGGGACGGTGGTGCCGGCCAGGGCTTGGAGCGCGAGGGCGATCATGCCGTCCCCGCCGGCGACCACGACGGCGGCGCAGCCCTCGTGCACGGCGGCGCGTACGTGGCGGACGGTCTGGGTCTCGTCGGCGGCGGTGAGGACCTGCACGTCCCTGCCGTGGCTGCGTAGCCGGTGGGCGGCGAGTCGGCCGGCACGTCCGGCGTGGCCGTCGCCGGCGTGGGGGTTGACCAGGAGGAGGACTCTGCCCGGCTTGGGCTCGGTCACGGGATGAGCTTTCCGGGGTTGAGGATGCCGGCCTGGTCGAGGGTCTTCTTGACTGAGCGCAGCACCGCCACTCCCAGGTCGCCGATCTCCCGGGTCATCCACGGGCGGTGGTCGGTGCCGACGGCGTGGTGGTGGGTGATGGTGCCGTGGTTGGCCAGGATGGCATCGCCGGCGGCGGTTTTGGCCTTGCTCCACTGGGTGACGGCGTCCTCGCGCTGCGCGCCGAGGACGGTGAAGTAGAGCGAGGCGCCGGTGGGGTACACGTGCGAGATGTGGCACATCACCAGGGAGGGGCTGCCGGTGCTCTGCAGGCTCTGCTGGAGCGCGGCGGTCACCTCGGTCTTCAGTTCGGCCAGGTGGGCCCAGTCGGTGGCGGTCTCCAGGGTTTCGCAGAGGGCGCCGACGTCGAGCAGGGAGTCGCGGAGGTACGGAGCGTTGAAGCGGCCGTGTTCCCAGGCGCGCGCCGGTTCTTCGCCGAGCGAGGTGCCACCGGCGGCCAGCAGCGCGGTCCGGGTGAGTTCGTGGCGGGCGGCGGCCTGCTCGGCGGTGCCCTGGAAGAGGGTGATGGCCAGACAGCCGGTGGTGACCTGGTCGGTGCCGATCGCCTCGGTCATGGCGAGGTTGACGCCGGTCTCGGTTTCGTCGGAGAGCCGGATGACGGTGGGGCCCATGCCGTTTTGGGCGACGGCGCGCAAGGCGGCGGCGCCGGTGGTGAAGTCGGGGAAGTTCCAGGCCTCGTAGCGGGTGACCGCGGGCACGGGGTGGACCCGGACGCGGACTGCGGTGATGACGCCCAGGGTGCCTTCGGAACCGAGGAAGAGCTCGCACAGGTTGGGCCCGGCGGCCGAGGCGGGAGCCCGGCCGAGGTCGAGCGGGCCGCTGGGGGTGATGACGCGCAGGCCCTGGACCATGTCGTCGAAGCGGCCGTGACCGGCCGAGGCCTGGCCCGAGGAGCGGGTGGCGGCGAAGCCGCCGATGGTGGCGTACCGGAAGCTCTGTGGGTAGTGGCCGAGCTCGTAGCCGTGCTCGGCCAGGAGCGCCTCGGCCTCGGGGGCGGTCAGGCCGGCGCCGAGGACGGCCTGACCGGAGACCTCGTCCAGGGCGAGGAGGCCGCCGAGGCGGCGCAGGTCGAGGGTGATGACGCTGGTGAAGCGCCCTCGGATGGGGGAGACTCCGCCGACGACACTGGTTCCACCGCCGAAGGGGACGACGGCGATGCCCTGCCGTGTGCAGAGGTCGAGGACTGCCTCGACCTCTGTGTCGGTGCCGGGCATGACGACGGCGTCGGGGGCGTCCTGCGGGGCGCTCTGGCGGCGGCGCAGCAGGTCGAGGGTGGATTTGCCGCCGGCCCGGGTGAGGCGGTCGGCGTCGGCGGTGCTGATGTGGTCGGCGCCGACGATGGCGGCCAGGGCTTCGTGGGCGTCCACGGACAGGGCGCTGGGGCGCAGGGTGACCTGGTCCACGGTCGGGGCGGGGGTGCTTTGTGGGGTGAGGTCGAGTATCTGGCCGAGGAGTTTGGTGATGTCCTCGGACAGTGGTTTGGCGAGTGTGCCGTCTCCCCAGGCGTTCCATTGCATGGGGGGTATCGGCAGCAGGGTCGGCCGCCGGTCGTCGTCGCCAGTAGGCTTGAGGGTCGTCATGGGTTACAGTGTTCCACATAATGTCAACTCGTAACGATGGTGCAGACGGCACCCACGACCGCATCCTGGACGCTGCGGCGCACTTGGTGCGCTCGATCGGCCCGCAGCGCCTCACGCTCGCCGAGATCGCCCGGCGCGCGCAAGTGAGCAGGCCCACCGTCTACCGGCGCTGGCCGGATCTCCAGGCTGTGATCGGGGGGCTGCTCACCCGGGAGATCCGCGCCGCCCAGAGCGTGGTGCCGCCCGTGGGGGAGAGCCGGCAGGAGACCGTGGCGTGGATCGTCGAGGTGGCGGTGGCACTCCGGGACAACCCGACGATCGAGGCCCTGCTGCATGCGGACTCCGGGATGCTCCTGACATATGTGGTGGAGCGGCTGGGCACGAGCCAGCTCGGGCTGCTCGACGTGCTGGGCAAAGCAGTCGCCCGCGGGCAGCGCCACGGCTCTGTCCGGGCCGGGGACCCAGCCGAGTTGGCGGCGATGGTGCTGCTCATCACCCAGTCCACGGTGCAGTCGCACCGCATGATCGCCCAAGTCCTGCCCGAGGCGGCCTGGCGCCGCGAACTGGCCACCGCCCTGAACGGATACCTCGCACCATGACCGCAGCAGAATTCGCCGGCACCACCATTCTCAACGCGCGGCGGCGCGCGGCCGAACTCTCGGCCCTGGCCGACGACCCGCGCGTGGACGTGCTGGTGATCGGGGGCGGCGTGACCGGCGTCGGCGTGGCGCTGGACGCCGCTTCCCGGGGGCTGCGCACCGTCCTGGTGGAGAGCCGTGACCTGGCTTTCGGTACCAGCCGGTGGAGCTCGAAGCTGGTGCACGGGGGCCTGCGCTACCTCGCCTCCGGCCGGGTCGGAGTAGCCCGGGAAAGCGCCGTCGAGCGAGGGGTGCTGATGACCCGCACCGCTCCGCACCTGATCCGCCCGCTCCCCCAGCTGGTGCCACTGCTCCCGACCCTGGGGCGCGGCCAGGCCGCGCTGGTGCGGTCCGGTTTCCTCGCGGGGGACGCACTGCGGCTGAGTGCTGGTACGCCGTCCTCTCTGCTGCCCCCGGCCCGCCGGGTGAACGCCGCCGCGGCCCGGAACCTGACGCCCGCAGTGCGGCTGGCGGGCCTCCGGGGGGCGCTGGTGGCACACGACGGACAGCTGGTCGACGACGCCCGGCTGGTCACCGCCATCGCCCGGACAGCTGCCCAGCACGGGGCGGGCATCCTCACCCGGGTACGGGCCGATCAGGTGAGCGGCGACAGCGCGCGGCTGACCGACGCCCTCACCGGCGAGTCGTTCACCGTCACCGCCCGCTCGGTGATCAACGCTACCGGCGTATGGGCCGGTGACATCGACACGTCGATAAAGCTCCGGCCCAGCCGTGGTACGCACCTGGTCATCGACGCCGCTGTGCTGGGCGGCCCCAGGGCCGCCCTCATGGCGCCGGTGCCGGGATCGGTCAGCCGCTACGTGTTCGCGCTTCCCCAGCAGCTCGGACGGGTGGTGGTCGGCCTGACCGACGAGGACGCCCCCGGGCCGGTCCCGGACGTGCCGGTGCCAACTGACGGGGAGATCAGCTTCCTGCTGTCGACCATCAACACCGTGCTGGAGCGGAGTCTGACCCGCTCGGACGTCCTGGGTGCGTTCGCCGGCCTGCGTCCGCTGATCGACACCGGCGACGGGGCGACCGCCGATCTCTCGCGTCGGCACGCCGTGCGGGAGTCCGGTTCGGGTGTCATCACCATCGTCGGAGGCAAGTTGACCACCTACCGGGCGATGGCCGAGGACGCGGTCGACACTGCGGTCCGGGCCAGGGACCTGTCTGCGGCGCCCTGCCGCACTCGGGACATCCCCCTGGTCGGAGCACCCCGCCATCCTGAAAGCCGGGCGCTGCCAGGTGCGCTGGTGACGGTGCCTGCCGCACTGGTCGCCCGGCACGGCGGGCAGGCCGCCGAGGTGCTCGCCTCCTCGCGCTGCGGCACCCCGCTACGGCAGATCGCGGAGGGCATCGACGTGACCCGCGCGGAGGTCGAGTACACGCTCACGCACGAGGGTGCCCTGGACGCGGCGGATGTGCTCGACCGGCGCACCCGCATCGGCCTGGTACCCGCCGACGCAGAGCGCGCCCGCCCCGGTGTCGAGGAGATCGTCGCCGGTCAGCGCCGGTGAACGACGACTGCGCCCAGGGCCGCCAGCTTGGGCACCAGGTGCGGGAAGTAGCCTCTGAGAAGATGGCCGCCGTGCACGGTGGTCATGCCCTCGGCTGCCAGGGCGGCGATCACGAGCGCTGCCACTGAACACGCACTCTCGCCATGGACGGCGTTGCCCACCAGGGCGGGCCGGCCCCGGACGGTGATCTTCGTCCCGTTGACGACGATATCGGCGCCGAGGGCCCGCAACGGTTCGATGTGCGCGGCGAACCGCGGGCTCGCCAGGGCCTCCCCCTGGATCTGCGAGATCCCGTCGGCCACCGCGAGCAGTGCGGTGAGCGCGCCCCTGGCCCGGCCGGGGAACGCGGGGTACGGCCCGGCCACGGTGTGCACCGCGCGCGGCTGGCGCGAGCATTCGACCACCGTACCGCCGTTGTGCCGACTCACGTCGATCCCGGCGGCCGAGAAGAGCGTCAGCACACCGTCGGTGAAACCGTCGGGATCGAAGTTCACGAGATGGACCGTGCCGTGTGTCACGGCGACGGCGAAGGCCAGCGCGATGGCCTCGAGCTCGTCCGGCGGCAACGCGATGACGCCGCCGATCAAGTACTCGGACCCGGTCACCTCCAGGGCGGACAGTCCCCGCCAGGTGATCCCGACCCCGAGATCGGCGAGCATCCGTGTCATCGCCAGGATCTCCGGCTCGGTGCTGGGTCTGAGGATGGTGGAGGTCCCGGGGGTCCTCGCCGCCAGCAGCAGGCCCACCACCGTGGCACCGAAGGCGGACCGCGAGGTGGCCTTGTCGGATCCCATCACGAACGGCAGCCGCCGAAACGGCAGCTGCGCGCAGACCCGGTCCCCTGTCACGTCCATCTTCGCCCCGACTGCGAGCATGGCCCTCAGGTAGGGCTGGATGTTGCGCGCACCGACGCTCCCGCCCGGAATCCGGAACTGCACCTCCCCGGTCCGGGCGAGTAGGGCGCTGGCGATCACTGCGGTGGTGCGGGTGTCCCGGGCGAGCTCGTCCGGGACGATCGAGTGGGTGTACAGCGGGGGCTCGGTGACAAGGCAGCCGCCGGAGATGGAGACACGGGCGCCGATCCGCCGGAGCAAATGGGTGCACTCATCGGTGGCCAGGCTCTCCGGAACTCCGGTGAGGACCACGGACTCGTCCGCCAGGATCGCCGTGGCATAGAGGTGCCTCGCGGAGCTCTGGCACGGCTGCACGGGAGTGCTGCCGACGAGCCTGGCTCCGCCGCTGATCCAGATGCCACCCGGGACGGAGGCCGGTCTGAGCATGACAATTGCCTTTCGGATATTTCCAGTCCCGGAGCAGGGTGCCGCCCGGGAATCGGCTAGGCCCGCGCGGGCCCGGCGAGGAGGGAGCGGGCGGCTGTGACGGCCCGCAACGCCGCCGACATGTGCCAGCGCCGCACGTCGGGCAGGGCGTTGCGCAGCTCGGAGACGGCATCGAGATGAGCGGCTGCGCCGGCGAGCAGGATCGAGGCCCTGCTCATCCGCCCGCCGACCTGGCGGGCCATGAAGCGGCCCGACACGCGGGCTGTTTCGGCGAGCTCCTCGGTGCCGGGGTCGTCCAGCAGCTCGTGCCCCCAGAACTGAAGCGCCTCCCCCAGCGCGTTCCGAAACCGTTCCAGGTCGTGCTCGGTCCTGTCGTCGGCCGTCACCAGCGGGGCACTCACTTGGCGGAGGCGAACACCTGGGTCCACCACGGGCCGCGGTCGGCCAAGGTGATGCCGACGCCTATCTCCTTGAAGCCGCAGTTGAGGATGTTGCTCTTGTGCGAAGGGCTGTGCATCCAGGTGTCCATGACCTCGGCCGCGTCCGCCTGACCGTAGGCGATGTTCTCACCCCAGCTGCGCCAGTTGTATCCCGCCGCCGTGATCCGGCTGTCGGCGTGACGGTTCTCGGGGTCCTCGTGCTCGAAGTAGTGACGCGCGACCATGTCGTCCGAGTGCACCTGGGCGGCCCGGTTGAGCTTGGCGTTGACGGTCACCGGGCCACAGCCAACGAGGGCCCGCTCCTTGTTGACCAGGTCGGTGACCTGCTGGATCACCCGGTCGCCTGCGCCCGCCCCGGTCACCGGGCCGCCACCGGCACCGTGGCTCGGCTGGGTGGCGCTGGACGGCGAGCCGCCCTTGGCCGGCCGGGCGGGGCTCACCGGACCGGACGGGCTCTTGGCGGCCGCCGACAGGGAAGGATCCGACGGCGGCACCGACGACGGCGGCGGTACCGGGGCCGACGACCCGTAGGCGGTACCGGGCGTGCCCGGCTGCTGAAGGTCGGGCATCGACGAAGCTGACGGCAGGCCCCCGCCCGGCTGGCCCGAGGCACCCTGCCCGGCGGCTGCCGGGCTCTCAAGAGTGCTCTGGGCCGCGAGTCCGACGGTCGGGCCGGTCCCAGCCGCCATGATGTAGCCACCGGTCGCCACCACGAGCAGCGCGGCCGCCCCGGTGAGCGCGATGCGGAGGCCACGCGGCGAGTCACCGCGACGGTGCTTTCCGGCCGTGCCATCGTCGGCGGGGTCATCGGCCGCAGGGCGGGGAAGGTTGTCGTACATGTGCTTCACCTAAATCCTGGCTGGCTGTCCCGTGAGGGCCTACAACCAGGAGACGGGACCGGGACCGGGCGATAACCGAAACGGCCCGATGTGACCCGCCTCACGCCGAGGCCGGCGCCCCGGGTGCCGGAGGGTTACGGCCCGCACCCCCGCCCGTCCTCGCTCCTCCCCATCACCATCAGGTCGCCGTCCCACGCGGTGACGGCCCAGCCGTCAAAGACGAGGACGGACGCCAGCGCCCGGGTCACCGCCTCCCGCCGGCCGTCCTCCGCCCCCGGCGGCACCGTGGTCCTTTCTCCGGACCCGTGTGCCCGCTCCACCCGCCACCCGACCAGGACCCCTCGGGCCCGCAGCCCGACCTGGAGCCCTGTGGCCCGGGTGTGCGCCACGTCGAAGCCCGAAGCCCACAGTGCGTCGCAGACTCCTTCGAACAGCTCCAGATCACCAATCATCGACCTACCTCGAAGACGGGCAGCCGCGTGCCGCACGGCCGCTGCGGAGACGGCACGGTCCGCGCCGTCCGCTCTCATCGTCGCCTCGCCGGCAGGCCGGGAAATGCGCCAACGGGAAAACTTCAAGGCGCGCATCCTGCGTCGACGACTGCTCGTGGAGGACCGCCGGAAGGCGGGTGGTGAGCATTTCATGAGAAGGGCCACCGACGTCCAGGGTCCGGCGGCCAAAGGTTGCGAGAAGGCTGATTTTCTCCGGAAATATGCAGCGCTCCCGCAGTAGATTCGGAGAAGAAAATGACAACAGGAACAGTCAAGTGGTTCAACTCCGAAAAGGGGTACGGTTTCATTTCCCAGGATGGAACCAACGCGGACGTCTTCGTCCACTACAGCGCAATTGGCGGCTCAGGTTTCAAGGAACTGGATGAGGGCGAACCGGTGACGTTCGAGATCGAGCGCGGTCCCAAAGGGCTACAGGCCTCCCACGTCGTACGGGAGAACCCGTCACCCATCTCGCACCCCGGCCCCCGGCATCAGCACCGTCACTGAACGCGGCGGACGCCGGCCCGTGAAGTCGGCTCCAGCGACGTGGAGCTCCGCCGTTCGGCCCGCCAGGAATCCCGCGATAGCCGAACATCCACTCCACCGCCGAGATTTGACCGCTGGGCCGGGGGCACGGCCTATCCATGCCCCCGGCCCATCGAAGGAGGTACGAACACCATGACGGAAGTGGACCCCAGCTTTCCCCGCGAATGGGTTGACATTCCCGATGTGACCGACGGGAACCGGGTATACCGCTGCGACCTCACGTGGCTGACATCCCGTTGGAACTGCATCTTCGGCCGGGGCTGCCCGGGCACCCGGCACGAGAACCAGGGCTGCTGCACGGTGGGCGCCCACTGGGCCGACACCCAGGACCGTGAAAGGGTCGAGGCCTACGCGCAACTCATGGGCCCGGACATCTGGCAGTTCCAGGGCATCGGTCTCTCCGACGGCATCACGGTGGACACCGACGACGGTTACGGACGGACCCGAATCGTCGAAGGCGGCTGCATCTTCCTGAACCGGCGGGGATTCCCCACCGGTCCCGGCTGCGCCCTGCACGAACTCGCCCTTCGCGAGGGGATCTCACCGATCGACACGAAGCCGGACGTCTGCTGGCAGATCCCGATGCGGATCGGGTACGGCTGGGAGGAGGACGACCTGGTCGTCTCCATCACCGAGTACGACCGGGCCGGCTGGGGCCCGGGCGGCGCCGGGATGAACTGGTGGTGCAGCGGAAACACCTCAGCGCACACTGCCTCGGTACCGGTGTACCGGTCCTGCGAGGAAGAGCTGACCAGGATCATGGGGGCGGACAACTACGCCGCACTCGCGGACGTCTGCAAGGAGCGGGCAGAACTGCCGTACCCCCCGCATCCGCACCCTGCGGACCCGCCGCCGGCCTGGGTCCGGAGCTGACCAGGGGGTGTGGTCGGGGCCCGGCAGCCCCTATGGGCAGCCTCGACTGCGTTCTGGCCCTCCTCAGTCGCCCTTGAGGAGATCCGGCACGCCGCACAGGATCGGAGCACTGGCTCGCAGGGCCCCGGCGGGGACTGCCCGCACACCAACCGGATGAACGGAGGTGCACATGGCCGCCCCGAGACGCCGAGCCGACCAGCCCTCACTGCGGGGGCGGTTGGGTACCGCGCTGTTCGTCGCGGGGGTGGCGCTGATGGCGGGCGGGTTGGCGGTGGCGGCGCAGTCCGGCCTGCCGCCCGCGTCTCCCGACCCGCCGTCACAGTCGTACTCCCTGGTGCCGGTCGCTCCGGCGGCGGGCTCCACCCCAGTCGACGCGACGACACCATGGCCTGTCCCCGTGGTGTGGGGTGTCCCCTCCCCGGCAGCTTCCCCGGCCGGCGCTTCGGACCCCAGCATCGACCAGTCGCCAGCCCCGGACAGCCTCCTTCCGGACGGGCCGCCCGCGGACGGGGGTTCCGCACCGACCGTCGCGGCCGCTCCTACGGCCACGGTCCCGGCCACGGCCGCGGTCGCCGGCATCCCCTCGGTCGTCCTGAGCGCCTATCAGGACGCGGAGGCGGCTGCCCGGCGCGCCGACCCGTCGTGCAATCTGCGCTGGCAAATCCTCGCGGGCGTCGGCAAGATCGAGTCGGACCACGCCCGCAACGGGGCCGTCGGCCCCGACGGGACGATGCTCCGGCCCCTGTTGGGACCGGTGCTCGACGGCTCGGCGGGCAGCGCCGCGATCAACGACACCGACCAGGGGCTGCTGGACGGGGACACCAGGTGGGACCGGGCGGTCGGGCCGATGCAGTTCATCCCCTCCACCTGGGACACCTGGGCGGCAACCCAGCGTCCGACGGCAGGGCGCCCCGACCCGCAGAACGTCTTCGACGCGGCCATGACCGCCGCCCGGTACCTGTGCGCCGGTTCCCTGGACCTGTCCCGTGACTCCGACCTCGACCGGGCGATCCTCGCCTACAACCACTCGGCGGCGTACGTAGCCGATGTCCGGAGCTGGATCGGCTCCTACGACCACTCCGTCGTGCCGTTGCCGTCCCGCCAGGACTCTCCCCAGGCCCCCGCTCTCACCGCGGCCCCGGCAATGCCGTCCCCGGCCCCGAGCACCGTTGCGACCCCGGTACCGTCGCCACCCGTCGATGCGCCTACCGGCCCCGCACCCACGCCCGCCGCAGCTGCCCCGACCAGCCCCAACGCCCAGGCGCCCACCCTCACGGAGCCCCCGGCCTCCCCCGGTACTCCCGCGCCCTCCGCCGACAGCGAGCCGCCTGCGGCGACGACAGCTCCGGCCGAACCGCCTGCGACGACAGCTCCCGCCGAGTCACCCGCGGCGACGGCAGCGCCTACCGAAGTGCCCTCCGCCGGTGTCTCCCCCAGCCTGGCGAACCCCACATCCGCCGGCTCGGACCCGCCCACCGGAGCCGTCCCCGCCACCCCGGCTTCTCCGCAGGGCTGATCCCCGCGCCCCCGCGGGCTGGCCTCGCACCGCCGGAAACTGGCCGGGGATGGCAGATGCTTCCGGAACGGCCAAAAAACCTGCAGGCCGGGAGCAGATTCCGGTCCTGGCATGCAAGCTGTCCCCGCTGCGGCGAGATGCTCGCGCCATCCGGCACGTGTGCCCACACGGCCCTCACCGCATCCGCCAAAGCCGCATTCGGTCCAGGGGAGACACGGTGGGATCTGATGATGCATTCGACTACGACGTGGTCGTGGTCGGGTCGGGCTTCGGCGGTTCGGTCTCCGCACTGCGGCTGACCGAGAAGGGTTACCGGGTCGCGGTGCTGGAGGCCGGCCGGCGGTTCGGCCGGGACGAGCTGCCGAAGAACTCCTGGGACACCAGGAACTACCTCTGGGCCCCCGCCCTCGGCCTGTACGGCATCCAGCGGATCCACCTGCTGGCCAACGTGCTGGTGCTGGGCGGGGCCGGGGTCGGCGGCGGTTCGCTGAACTACGCGAACACCCTGTACGTCCCGCCGAAGCCGTTCTTCGAGGACCGGCAGTGGGCCCACATCACCGACTGGCAGCAGGAGCTCGCGCCCTTCTACGACCAGGCCCAGCGGATGCTCGGGGTTCGCTTGAACCCGACCATGACCCCCTCCGATGTCCACCTCAAGGACGCCGCCGAGCAACTGGGCGTCGGTGACACCTTCCACATGGCCCCGGTCGGGGTCTTCTTCGGCGACGGCCGGGACGCCGACGGCGAGGCCAGAGTGGCGCCGGGCGCCGAGGTCGAGGACCCGTACTTCGGCGGCGCCGGGCCGAAGCGGAAGTCCTGCATCGAGTGCGGCGAGTGCATGACCGGCTGCCGGCACGGAGCGAAGAACACCCTGACCGAGAACTACCTCTACCTGGCCGAGCGGAACGGCGCCGAGATCCACCCGCTCACCACGGTCGCCCGGCTGCGCGAGATCGAGGGCGGTTTCGCGGTCGACGTCCGGCGCACCGACTCCCGCTCCAAGGACCAGGTCAAGGCCGGGGCCCGCACCATCACCGCCGCCAAGGTGGTGGTCGCCGCCGGGACGTACGGCACCCAGACGCTGCTGCACCGGATGCGCGACACCGGCCACCTGCCCGGCATCTCGGCCAAGCTCGGCGAACTCACTCGCACCAACTCCGAAGCAGTGGTGGGAGCTTCGACGACCAACAGCCGCTACGCCAGGGGACTCGCCCTGGCCGGCGGCCGGGGGAAGGTCGATTTCACCAAGGGGGTGGCGATCACCTCCTCGATCCACCCGGACGAGAACACCCACATCGAGCCGGTCCGGTACGGCCGGGGCTCCAACGCGATGGGCGCGCTCAGCGTGCAGCAGGTCCCCGGGGTCGGGCGCGGGCCGCGCTGGCTGCGGTACGCCGTCACGGCGGCCACCCACCCGGTGATCTTCGCCCGGTCGATGAACCAGCACCGCTGGTCGGAGAAGACCATCATCGCCCTGGTGATGCAGTCGCTGGACAACTCGATCACCGTCTCACTGAAGAAGTCCGGCCTCGGCAAGGGCAAACTGACCTCCCGGCAGGGGCACGGCGCACCGAACCCGACGTACATCCCCGCCGCCGAGGCGGGTGCCCGGGCGCTGGCCGAGTCGATCAACGGCTTCGCCGGCAGCACGGTCGGCGAGATCTTCGACATCCCGATGACCGCCCACTTCCTCGGCGGCTGCCCGATCGGCGACAGCCCCGAGCACGGCGTGGTCGACCCGTACCACCGGCTCTTCGGCCACCCCGGGATCAGTGTGGTGGACGGCTCTGCCGTCTCCGCCAACCTCGGCGTCAACCCCTCGCTCACCATCACCGCGCAGGCCGAGCGGGCGATGTCGATGTGGCCCAACAAGGGCGAGGTCGACCCGCGTCCGGAGCCCGGAGAGGCCTACCGTCGGGTCGCTGCGGTGAACCCGGCCGCCCCAGCCGTGCCCAAGGGCGCCTTCGCCGAGCTGCTGCTGCCGGTGCCGACGGTACCGAAGAAGCGGACGTGACCCCGGCTACCCCCCCCTGGAATGATCGATAATGTTATCTTATCAATCCAGTTCAGGGGCCATCTCTTCGGCGACGCGCGCCCGAAATGATCAAGTATCATCGCTTATGGGCTCGTTGCCCTCTCCGTCCTCGGGATGCACCCTTCCTGGGTGCCGCAGCAACGCATCGTGACCCTCATTTACCCCAACATCCATGATCTCGGCTTCACCGGCCCACTGACGGTGTTCGAGACGGCCAACCATCTTCTGCCGGACCCGGCCTCCCACTACCAGGTAGAGATCGTGTCGATCGGGGGACCACAGATCACGACGTCCGCCGGCATGACCGTCACCGCCGCCCCTCCGGACGTCACCGACACCCCTATCGACACGCTGCTGATCCCCGGCACCTACGACAACTCCGTCCTTGCCGATCAGGAGCTGATCCAGTGGATCCGCACCACGTCCCGCCACGCGCGCCGCACCGCCTCCTCCTCCTGCGGAGCGTTCCTCCTGGCCGAGGCGGGCCTCCTCCAGGGCCGTCGCGCCACCACGCACTGGACCCTCTGCCACGACATGGCGCTGCGGTATCCCGAGATCACCGTCGAACATGAGCCGATGTTCGTCCAGGACGGGCCCTACGTCACGTCGGCCGGGGCCACCGCCAGCATCTACATGGCGCTCGCGCTGATCGAGGGCGACCATGGCCCCGGACTCGCCTTGAACATCGCCCGGAACCTGATCCTGCCGTACCGGCACCACGGCAATCAGTCTCAGTACAGCTCCATCCCGGAAGCTCGGCTCACCCGAAATCCGCACATCCGGTCGATCCAGGAGTGGATCCTCGCGCACATCGACAAGCCCATCCGGCTCCCCGACCTCGCCCGCCGCTCGCATATGAGCCTGCGGAACTTCAGCCGGGTGTTCCAGCGCGAGACGGGCCTCTCCCCCGCCAAGTACATCGAGCAGATGCGCGTCGCCCGTGCCCGCACCCTGCTGGAGACCACCGACCACCCGGTCCGGCACGTCGCCAACCAGTGCGGCTACACCCGCCCCACCACGTTCTACCGAACCTTCCAGCGGACACTCGGTCTCACACCGGCGGAGTACCGCAAGCACTTCCAGTCAACCTGATCCTGGTGTCCGCCTGGGCCGGCACCGTCGAGGGCCTCTCAGGATTCCTGCCCTTCCGGCACTTTGCGGTCGCTCAACCGAGGGTCAACGGCGGGACCCCGACTTGGTTCCGGGTGACCACCGGGGGCGGACACGAGGGTGGGCCGCGTTGTCTCCGGGAGACCCCCTTCCCTCCCAGCGATGCCATTCATGTGCCAGATCCCCCGCGCTGTGCGCGCCGTCGAGAAAGCCGCCCCTCCCGCACGCCCCCTGCATCCGCCTGGCGCACCGCGACGAGAGGTGCACCGGAGCCGTCAGGCAGGTACCTCGGGGCTTTCGCCTTGATCGAGGACACCGGTTGTCATGCGGCGGTGGTCAGCGTAGTTGATCGTTGTTCGTAGGTGATCGGGCTCTGTTGGCCGAGGGCGGAGTGCCGTCTCCTGGTGTTGTAGCGGGTGGCCCAGCGGAAGACGGACAGGCGGGCGGCGCGTGCTCCGGGCCAGCGTTTCGCGTTTCATACTGGCGTTGAAGGATTCGGCGGCGGCGCTGGTACCGACGGCTCCGCGGAGGCGGATCACGCCGAACCGGTCGCCGAGCGCCGCGAACTCTCTGGATGCGTACCGGTCTCCCTTGTCGCTGTAGAACATCGCTCCGCGCAGGTCCCGCACCGTGTGCCGACGGCTACCCGCAGGGCGTCGGCGACGCACAGCCGCTTCACGCCGTAGGCGTCGTGGTGGTCGGCAACGTACTGGAAGCGGATCACCAGTTCGTCTCGCCCGAGAAATACCTGGCCGCCCGGTGCAGGATCTCCCGCTCGAGCTCGAGTTCCCTGACCCGGGCCTTGAGCTGCTCGTTCTCCCTGGCCAGGGCGGTCCCGGGCACGACGGCCCGTTCGGTCCCACGCACCCAGACCCGCAGCGTCCCGTGGTTGATGCCCAGGTCCTTGGCCACCGAGGCATACGTACATCCCGGGCTCGCTCGGTACAGCGCGACGGCATCGGCCCGGAACTCAGGGGTGTACTTCGACACCCCCAACGGGAACTCCTGTCCTATGGATCATCACGATCCAACGATCAGGGCGTCCTCGATCAAGGAGAAACACCCCCACCGCTGGCTGACACCGCCGCCGGGAAGTGTCTGGACTTCATTGCCCCAGACGCTGCCCAGAGTGTTCTGGATGGCGCGCTCGGCACGGGTTACGTTGCCTTCCCCACCTGCCGTGACCCTCAACTGAGGAGTCGGGCGCTCAGATGTGGAGGCCGATGCCATGCCTAGTATGGAAATACATCCGGGGGAGGTCCTGGGAGCCGCGATCGCAGGTGAGTGCGCGCGGGTCGTCACGGCGTTCTCGTATCTCCGGCCTCTTCTGTACGAAGCGGCCTCGAGTGCCCATGTCGCGGCAAGAATGCCCGTCCCGTGGTACGACGGTGGACCCTCCTGGCCGTTCGAGTGCGATCTTGAAGAATTGGACTTGCTGATGTCCGAGCTCGAGGCTTCACTCGGCGGCCGGGCCACCCACTGGGGAGAGGGGCTTGAAGCGGCGATCGACACGGCTCGGGCCATCAGCAGCAGGGGGCTCGAGCAGGGATTGGAAGCCACGAAAGCCCGGCAGAGGATCCGTTCGGCGCTTGCCGAGGTGAACAGTCTGGCGGCCGCCGGTTCCCCGGTCCGTTCCCGCGAGTCCGCGATGTACGCGACATTGCAACGCGATCTCGCCAGCCGCGTCCCCGCATGGGCGCAGAGTCCTACGCAGGTCGAGCTCGCACCGCCCGTCCCCAGGCACTGCCCGGCCGTGTGCCGCGAAGCCATCAGGCTCCACATGGCGTACACCTCGCGGCTGGGAGCCGCTCTGAGAGCCGCTTTGGAGGCGCTAGGGGAATAGCCCCCGCGCATGTGATGCTCCCGCGGATTGACCCCCTGGAGGTCCGCTGGCACACCAGTGCACGGGTCGAGGAGCTCTCGGGGCGGTCACCGAGCGGGTGACGGCCACCGGCCTTGACCGTCGGTGAGCGGCAGCAGCGGCCAGCAGTGTTGCGGAGGCAGTCGCCCTGGAGCGTTACAGGGTCACTTCCGTGGCCATGTGTGCTGCCGCATGTGGTGGGGACTTACCGCGGAGTGGAACGCTGCGGCTACAGCAACTTATGCAGAGCCCCTCGCGGATGTCTCGGGACAGCTCCCACACAGGGTCACAAGCCCTGACAGCTGCGCCCGGCCTCTTGCCCGCCTGGGTGGTATCGCCGCGTGCCCGAGGAGTGACCGGTCCTCATCCGACGCACGTGTTCCGTTGCGCTGGCAGCCCGCCCGCGCTCCTTCGGATACCGGAGACCAAGTTGCGCACGACCCACCAGGCCTGTTCCCGCACTGCCCCCGACGCCGCAGCGGTGGCCTCGGCGGCCCTTCCCCTGACCGCCCTGCCGACCCCGGCAGCCCACGCCGCCGACCAGGTCACCCCTCGGAAGGCCTCCCCCGGCAGCGTCCTCCCTGACCGTCGGCTACGGCTACAACTGGGGGACCGCCACTGGCGAATCCACTGCCCAGACCATCACCCTCGCCCCGGACCGTCACCGTCCCCACCGGCTACACCGCCCGCATGGAACAGATCCTGCGCCCCGTGACCGTCTCCCCGGAAAGCAACACTCCACCGGCGTCTCTCCGGCACCTGCAAGGTCACCTGGAACCCGACCATCAAGAAGGTCCGCTTCAACACCGCCGTCTGCTACAGCGGCATCGGCGGCTACCAAGCGGACACCCTGGCATCGATGGTCCCTCCCGCGTACTGGACCAGGATCAAGGGCTACAGCAACAAGTTCCTGTGCCTGGCCCCCGCCCTGAACGCCGGCCCCCCGTCCGCCACCAGAAACAGGACATCCTCAAAGGCCAGGTGACCGGCTCCGAATTTCATGGCTTGCGGATTCTGCTTCGGACATGGGCGGGTGTCCCGACATCGGCTGTGAGAGAAGGCGCCCTGGGCCGCAGATGCGGCCGCCGACCGCGCGGTAGGTGCGCAGCACCGGGATAGCGGTGCTGCGCACCTACCCAAGAGCCCGCATCAGGGTGGTGCTGCGGAGCTTTCGCCGGCCGTCAGGTGTTCCCTGTTCGGCCCGATGCCGGGGTTGAGTGCCCGCCGCCGGTGTGATGTCCTGCCTGGCACCACACCATTTGAGCTCTCAAGCCCCACACCGCGTCCAGCGTGGACGCACGACCGGCCCACTCAAAGCGGAACAGAGACCAAGCAGCACCGAAAGCCCTGACCTTGGACCGGTACGTGCGAAGCCCCACGAGGAGTGAACCTGCCGTGAACTCCACCTTTCCATCTTGATCCACTTGTCCGCCATGCCTCTTGGGTCTTTGTCCGCTAACGCACCACCGAGATGAAAACAGCCCGTTCCTGAACTTGGCGCCCCCGCCGACAGCACCAGCCGCCGACCGTGCTTGTGTTCGGTGGCCGTCATCTCCCGAACCGGCTCCGGCTTCGCCGCCGGCGCGGCGGAGCGCTCCCGAGCTGGGATGTGGAACGGAGACCGCGGTCCCGGAAAGCCGGGGGCACTCCGTCGTAGAAAGTCACGGCCTCGAAAACCCGAACGCATTCGCCTGGGCAACAGCAATCTCAACCGTCTGACCGGGGCCGCTGCGAGGAGATCGGCGAGCGTCGGCCCCGTCGGCGACGCCCTCGACAGCACCCTGTTGGAGTCGATCATCGGTCTCCACAAGACCGGAGCCAACCACCGCCAGCCGCCGGAGCGGTTCGCCGCGACGCGGACCTCATCCCATACCGTGGCCAAGTCAGCCGTTTCTGTGGGCATCGGGCATTTTGAGACAAATGTCCGCTGCCTGCGGCAGGTGAGCCGAACAAGGTGGGACTCTGTCCTGACCCAGATCGTTACCGGGACGGCAGATCAGGGTGTGCCGCCCAGGTACCCCAGAGCCGCACACCCGCCCGTACGGGCAACCCCTGACATGCGGTCGGAGCTGCCGGCCGAATCTGACCAGGGATCCGCCGCGTCCGGTGCGAGCCGCCTGAGTAGTCGGCGGCCGTCCATCGCTCGGGCGGGTCTACCACCGACAGATGGTGACCGAGGAGCGCTGCTGTGGCTGTGGCGAGGTGATGTGAGTGAATTCCGATGACACCGCTGCGGGGTGCGACCCCGGCGCCGAGCACCAACACCGGCATTCCGGCAAGGCGCCCGTCACGCCGGACCTTGCCCCCGCCAGGACCGCCACTGCCCGAATGACGGGTGGAACCATTCCGCCCGTCCGCGAAAGCGACCCTCCCAGCCGCCTCTCGAACCGGGCCGTCGCCATCCGGACACTCCGCGCCCTGGTGCTGACCCAGCCCCCGGAGCGGATCCCCTGTCTCGCCCAGGACGGCGAACTGTGGTTCTCCGCGCTGGCCGCCGACCAGCGCACGGCGGCGGCCCGGTGCCGCCCGTGCCCCGTTGCCAGTGCCTGCCGTACTGCAGGCCGCGCCACCCGCGCCGCCTACGGCGTCTGGGGCGGCGAAAGACCGTACGAACGTCGTCGGGGCGGCTATGCCGACCTCAAAACCTGAAAGGACACGCGGGCGAGCGGCCTTCCGTCTCGCGCAACCTGTGGCGTTCGGTGGAGACCGTGCAGCAGGTAGCGTCAGGCGATCCCCGCCCGGTTCACGTACGGATCGCGTTCATGCCCTCCTGCAGGTCGGTGACTTGCCGCCGAGGACCAGCTGAAGGCTGTTCCGTAATTGGCTCCTGGCGGCTCGCGGCATACTGGCGCTGGTTGATGGCTTTGTTCGGCTGTGGGGCGTTCGTGGTTGAGTTGCGGTGTGAGGCGGTCCGCTGGGTGGACGATGAGCCGTGGCCCGGGGTGGCCGAGGTTCAGTTCACGGATACGGCGGGGCGGCGGCGGTCGCTGTTCGACAAGGCCCCGATCTTCGCCGCGATGGGCGAGTTCGTCACCGTCCCCACTTCCGTGCACGGCGCCGCGACGCTGGACGGACTTGAGGAGTTCACCATGCGGCCGGGCCAGCTCACCCGCTGAACGCGAGGTTGTGGAGCCGGGCGACGCCCATCATCGCGTGGCGCACACCGGCTCCGCGCAGTCGGCAGTCGCGCAGGACCCTCCAGTTCCTCATCCGTGAGAGACGTGCTCCACGGCAGGGCCCGGGCCCTGCCGTGGACGGCGTCGTCGGCTTCCTGCCGCGGGGTCAGGCGCTCTATTCCGCGACGGCGCCGGTGCGGCATCAGGGCGCTGGCTCCCTGGTAGCCACCATCCGCCAGGACCGGCGCGTCCCGGCAGGCGCGTGTCGGCGGCCGACTCGGTGAATGCCCGGGCAGTCGTTGCGGCTGCCCGGCAGAGGCAGCCCGACAGCGACGCCCAGCCGGCTGTTGGCGTCGATCACCACCTGCTGGTTGGTCGAGTACCGGCAGTTCTCGCTGGAGGCCGCGACCGTCCTGTCACGGATGGGCACCAGAGGGCCGTCGACAATCAGTACGGTGCCCTGCCATGGCCGCCGCGCGGGCGAGATCGCCAACAACGGCGCGAGGTGATCCAGCACCCGGCCCGCGGCCGACCTGGAAATCCCCGAACAACGGCGCGACCCGCCGCAACATCAGGTCGGTCCACCAGTACGCGGCAACCAGCAGCACCCGGACCTCCAGACAGAGCCACCGGGGCCGGCCCCACTGGACGTCACCGCCACGACACCGAACCAGCATGACAGCTTGCGGAACTACGACTCGCCCAGCTCCGAGAACGGCTAGATCCACATCAGATCGCTCGCCGAGATCACCCCACCCGTGCCGTGACCAACACGGAACCGAGGCGGCAGCTACGGCATCTTGCCGAAGCCCTGTGCGAGGTTCAAGCGCCATCCCCCTCCCTGCCGCTGGAAGCTGGAAGAGAGGGGGATCTACCAGGGCCCGGAGCGTGTGCAGCGCACCCTACCGGTCCCGTAGCCCGCCGACGCCCTGCTGCGGTTCCTGGTCAAGAGACACCCGGCCCCTGCCGAAACCCTGGCCGCCGAGCTGGGCTTTGGCCAGCGGACTATCCGGCGCCGGCTCGGTGATGTGCTCGGCCGGGCTGTCCTGCTGCATGGTGCGGAGCGGTACCTCGCGGATCAGCAGCACCACCAGGAAGGCGAGCAGGGCGAGCGGCGCGGTGACCAGGAAGACCGTGGCGACCCCACGGCCGAAGGCGTCGGTGACCATCGGGACGACCAGTGCGGGCAGGGCCTTGAGGTCCGGGATGCCACCGCCGACGGCGCCGGCTGGGAGGTGGGCGGCCGTCAGGCTCTCCGTCAGGTGGGCGGTCACCCGGTGGGAGAGCAGGGCACCGAGCGCGGAGACGCCCATCGCCCCGCCCATCGTCCGGAAGAAGGTCACCGTCGAGCTGGCGGTGCCGAGCTCGTGCCGGGGCACGGTGTTCTGCACGGCAAGCACCAGGTTCTGCGAGGTCAGGCCGAGGCCGACGCCGGTGACGGCCATGACGGCGGCCAGCGTCACGTACGGGGTGTCGTCGCGGACGGTGCCGAGCAGTGCGAATCCGATGGCGAGCAGGGCCGCCCCAGCGACCAGGTAGGCCTTCCAGCGGCCGTACTTGGTGATCAGCCGGCCTGCCACGGTGGAGGAGACCGCCAGGCCGAGGATCATCGGCAGGGTGAGCAGCCCGGCCATGGTCGGCGACTCGCGTCGGGCGAGCTGGAAGTACTGGCTGAGGAAGGTGGTCGAGCCGTACATTCCGACGCCGATCAGTACGCTGGCGATCGACGCGAGTGTCACGGTGCGGTACTTGAAGAGGTCGAGCGGCATGATCGGTTCGGCGGCCTGCCGCTCGGCCAGCACGAACAGGACGGCGAGTCCGAGCCCGCCGCCGACCATCACCAGGGTCTGCCAGGAGAGCCAGGGGTAGCTGTCGCCGGCCAGCGTGATCCAGATCATCAGCAGGCTGACCGAGGCGGTGATCAGTACCGCGCCGAGGTAGTCGATCCGGGCCTTGCGCTTCACCACCGGCAGCCGCAGAGTGCGCTGCAGCACCACGATGGCGATCAGCGAGAACGGGATGCCCAGGTAGAAGCACCACCGCCAGCCCAGCCAGTCGGTGTCCACCACCACGCCGCCGATCAGCGGGCCGCCGATGGTGGCCAGGGCGAAGACCGCCCCGAAGTAGCCGCTGTACCGGCCCCGTTCGCGCGGCGGCACCATGGCGGCCAGGCAGATCTGGGCCAGCGCGGTGACCCCGCCCGCCCCGATGCCCTGGACCACCCGGCAGGCGATCAGCTGGCTGGTGTTCTGCGAGAGCCCGGCCAGGGCCGACGAGACGATGTAGATCACCAGGGCGATCTGGACCAGCAGTTTGGGGCTGACCAGGTCGGAGAGCTTGCCCCAGATCGGGGTGGCGGCGGTGAGCGAGAGCAGCGCGGCGGTGACCACCCAGGTGTACGCGGTCTGGCCGCCGTGCAGGTCGGTCAGGATGTGCGGCAGGGCATTGGTCACCACCGTGGCGGAGAGCACTGCCACGAACAGGCCGAGGAGTAGCCCGGAGAGGGCTTTCACCACCTGGCTGTGGGGCATCGGGGCAGAGTCGGAAACTGTACTCATGGGGGTCCTTCGGCCTGGGTTTCGTTGCCATGGGCAATCGTGGGATCAGTAGGGCCGCCCGAGGCGACCGGCACGGTCGGGGATCGGGCGGGGGCCCGAGCGGCCCATGCCGACTGACTGGTCCTGCTCGACAGACCGGGCACGTGGATCGACGCCTTGCGGTCGCGCCCTCAGAACTCGGAGTTGGCGAACCAGAGTGTCAACAGCTCCTCGTCCCCCGAGCGTTCGAAGACCTCCGCCGCCAACGGCAGGCGACCGTAGACGAGCAGCAGCAGATCGGCCGCGCCTGCCCGGACGGTCGCGTTGGCGGCGGCGGTGTCGTCGCGGAACGGGTCGAGGCCGAAGCCGTCGGGTCGCAGCCGGATCAGCCAGTCGGTGTCCACGTCGGTGGGCTGCAGGCGGATGGTCTCGCGGGCACCACGGAGGTTGGCGAGTTTAGGGGTGAAAGCTGTGGCGAACGGCAGGTTGACCAGGAACTCGTCCACACCGTCGACCGCCAACGCACGGTAGATCCTCGGCCGGATACCCAGCGACAGTTCCGCGTCGACCCGATGCAGCAGGGTCTCGAAGAGCATCCGGCGTTCCCAGAACCGGGCGTGCTGATCGGCGCCCCATGCCCACATCGGAGTGTCGGGGTCGGTGGCTGCGAACGCGCCCGCTGCCTCGGCCGCGCTGTCGGCCAGCCAGTTGGCCCAGTCCTCCTCCCGTACGGGCAACCGCAGGTCGACATCGCGGCCGGGCGGGGGCACCTGGGGGCGCTCGCGCAGGAGGGCGGAGAACCAGCGCTGCGCGCCGCCGACATGCCGGATCAGGTCAGCCAGTGTCCAGCCGGGGCAGCTGGGGATCGGCGTCGTCAGTTCCGCCCCTTTCACCAATGTCACGATCCGGGTGGTCTCGGTCGCGACGCCGGCGCAATGGTCGGCCGGGGACAGTCCGCGTACGGTGCGGTCAGCAGTGCTCACGAGTCATGCCTCTCGGAAGGTCGGCGATTGTCGGGGCCCCAGGACGCCGACACGGCTTCCTCGCTCCGGTCGCACGCCCACGAGAGCCGAACGCAGGCCCGGCCCGCCAGCTGCGGCAGCGAGGCTTTAATCCTGGAATCCGTGTCGGAGCCCGCTCGCGCGGACCCCGTGCGTACGACGGTTGCCGTCCGAGCGCATCCGTCATCGACAGCACCGAAAGCTCGTGGCTCCGTACCGGTGGTCGCGAAGATCCGTGGAGAGCGGCAATTACCGCGGGGGCCAGCCTCCCACCTTGATCTACCCGCCTGCTGCCTCGACCTGGTGATTGTCCGATAATGCGTCGCACTGACCTCATCGGCCTCGCGGCCGCCAGTACCTTCCGGGGTCGGCGAACGGGGATCGGCTCCAGCGGCCGGGGGCGTGCGCCGTCCTTCGAGGGCCCATCGGGCAGAAGCCGGTCCTGTCGCTATCGTTACGCCCCGTCCGCGCCCACCGGGGTGCGCCGAGGGAAGGCTTCTCAGTGTTCACGAGCGTTCTGATGGTCGAGCAACTGCTGTCCGCGGTGGACGTCGATCTCGTCACTTCCCTCCACGACGACGAGATGTCGTTCGTTGTGCTGCTCCGTCCACGGGGCGCGACGGACCGGCTGCTGCGCGTGATCGACGATGTCGCCCTCGGCGAGTTGGAGCAGGCAGTTCACGAGGCGGACGAGCCTGAGGGCGGGGCTGCCCGGGAGTTCGCCGTTGTCGCGCTGGAGAAGTCGCTCCGCAGGCTGCGCGACGCCGGCGGGGTCGCGGTCGGCCGGGTCGTGGAGGGCGATCCTCTGGACCTACTGCGATCGGTGACCGCAGAGGCTCAGGCCGATGAGGTGATCGTCCTGACGGCCCCGCACCTGCTCGAGGAGCTCGTCCACCAGGACTGGGCGAACCGGGCCCGTCACAGAGTGGGCGTCCCCGTGCTGAGGCTCTACGCTCACGAGGACCGGAGCTGAGTCGACGAGGCGGTCACAAGCTGCGGAGCGCGCCCCCGGGGGTTTCGTTCCGGTGGTTGCGAGCAAGGCCGACACCGCTTACCCCCGCTCGGGAATCCCTACGCCACCGGGCCCTCGTGGCGCGGTCCCGGGGCACCGCCGCACAGTGACACTGCGCCGCCCGGGTGGATGTCGGCTCGTGCAGCCACGTCGGGCTCACCATTCGGTCCGGGGAGAGGCAGGGTGTCGGTGTGTCCGCCACTCGCAACCGCCGTCTCAGTCGGCTCCGGCGTCTCGGTCTGCCCACCGACCCGGACAGCAGCATGCCGGAGCTCCGTCCAGTCCCTGTGCCAGGCCAACCGGAACAGGCAAGCGGCGCCCGTGCGCGGGGCGGACGGTCCCCCGCAGCACCTCGCCATTGCTGCGAGATGGCGCGTTGGCGTGAAACCCTGCCCGGCGGAGGAGTGGTCGAGTGGGCCCGGCACGAGCACGAGTGTCCGGTGTGGCAGGCGCGCTGACCGGGCGTTCCTCCCTCGGATTCGAGAGTCCGCGCCAGGTTGGAGTGGTTTCGTTGATGAGGCGACGGGTCAGGAGGCTGATCATCGTGAGCCGAATCATGGCCTCGAAATGGGCCGGCCGGGCCTCGTGCGACCCAACGATAAGGCTGGGCGAGAAATCCTTGGTTACCGCATCGCGGCGGATGGTCTCGACGGAAGCCCCCAAGCGGGTCTGCACCTTGTCGAACACTCCGTATTTGTCGGACGGTTCGCGTCCGGTAGAGCGTTTGATCCGAGCCTCGAAGGTGCCGCGTTCACCGATGTAGCCCTTGTCCGCGAGGAGGTTCGTCCCGAGCTCCTCGCAGGCCGGATGCTGTCGTGAGGTCAGTGACCATCTGGACGGTCACACCGTGGCGACGGTGCTGGCCGCAGCGGCCAACGGCGGGCGTAGTTGAAGCTGTCCTGGCCCAGCGGTCTGTCCAAGGGGTCACGCGAGAGCGGCACAGTCAGGAATTCCCTCGAGGTGCACAAGCTGACGGTATCCACCTGGAGCCGCACGCACGAGCAGGAAAATAATTCAGCTTGCCGTACTTTAATTCCGCCATAAGGCGGATCAGCAAAATATATTCCACGATCCACTCACATCTGGATCACGGAAGGCGACTGCCGTGAACACTTTCGGGCACATTCCTGGGCCCGTATTCCTGCCCTGCTGATTCTGGCTTTCGATATGCCTCGACATGTCTCCTGTAGGTGAGCGGCTGCGCATCATGCAATTCCGGCGCGGCAGCTGGCTGGTTGTCGAGAGCCTCGGGCTACGTGCGGCCAGATCACGGTTCGCATAGTTCGGAGCAAGAAATGGCAAATGGTACAGTCAAGTGGTTCAACTCGGACAAGGGCTTTGGCTTCATTGCCCAGGAAGTCAAAGAGGGAGAGACGTTGCCCGACGTATTCGTGCACTACAGCGCAATTGGCGGCTCAGGTTTCAAGGAACTGGATGAGGGCGAACCGGTGACGTTCGACGTGGAGCAGGGCCCCAAGGGTCCTCAAGCGAACCACGTAGTAAAGCTACGGTAGAAGCAGCGCCGGGGACTGGAGCGGTGGGACAGACTGCTCCAGTCCCCGAAATATGACCGTCATGAAGGACCGAGACCAGACTCGGGCCGCCCCGACGACGGACGGTGGTCAGCCCCGGTGCACCTTGTGGTTGGCCGCCTGGGCGCGCGGCCGGACCACCAGCAGGTCGATGTTGACGTGCGGCGGCCGGGTGACCGCCCAGGAGACGGTGTCGGCGACGTCCTCGGAGCTGAGCGGTTCGGCCACGCCCGCGTAGACCGCCGCCGCCTTCTCCTCGTCGCCCCGGAACCGGGTGACCGCGAACCCCTCGGACTTCACCATGCCGGGCGCGATCTCGATCACCCGGATCGGCTCGCCGCACAGCTCCAGCCGCAGGGTGGCCGCCACGGTGTGCGCGGCGGTCTTCGCCGCCACGTACCCGCCGCCGCCCTCGTACGCGGCCAGCGCGGCGGTCGAGCTGAGCACCAGTACGGTGCCGTCGCCGCTCGCCCGCAGGGCGGGCAGCAGGGCCTGGGTCACGTGCAGCACCCCGAGCACGTTCACCTGGTACATCGCCAGCCAGTCGGCCGGGTCGCCGTTCTCGACGCTCTCCGCGCCGATCGCGCCGCCGGCGTTGTTGACCAGCACGTCGACCGGGCCGACCTCGGCGGCGAACGCGTCCACCGCCGTCCGGTCGGTCACGTCGACGGTGTAGGCCCGGCCGCCGATCTCCTTGGCCAGGGCCTCGACCCGGTCGGTCCGGCGGGCCGTCACCACCACCTCGAAGCCGTCCTCGGCCAGCCGCCGGGCCGTCGCCGCACCGATGCCGCTGCTGGCACCGGTGACCACGGCCACCTTCCGCTCGGTCATTTCCACTCCCAGGTCTGGTACGGCCGATATCGGAATCGATCATTCCAGTCATGGGCTTTCGTCCGCTCGAAGCCGGGGCGACCGACGGCGTCGGTTGCGTCACACCGCATCCGCTGTGACCGGGCCGGCCCTCTCTCGTTGCAGCACGGCCGTCTCAAGCTCCCGCCGCCTGTACCGCGACTGCACTTTGGTGCGGGTAGGGCTTCCTCATCTGCCGACCCGGCAGGGGGCGTCCGCGACTGGTCGGGTCGTGACCATGGAGGCATGTGATGAGAGAGAGGTGCCGCCCCATGCCCTGCCAACTCTGCCGGAAGCCCGGCGCAGAGCCAGCAGCCGAAGGCAGTTACACCAAGTGCACTTCCTGCGGTGCGGTATTCCATTCCGGCTGCTTGTCCCCGGCTGCGGCGTGCTCAGTCTGCAAGACCCCAAGCCTCATCCAGCAACAGAGCGGCACCGTGGCGAGGCTTGCGATGAAATTCGTCGACAGGTACCCACCGCCCATAAGCACAGCCCCACTGGCACCTTCACCCCGCCCGACACCCCCGGCCCGTAAGGCACCTTCGGCCCCGGCAGCTACGCCGCCGTCACCCGCACCCGCACCCGCACCCGCACCCGCACCCGCACCCGCACCCGGCAACACTGCACCCCGAAGGTTCCTGACCCGCGGCCACGAAGTGGTGTGGAAACGCCGGCTGGGCGGCAGATGGGAGTACGTCGCCCTGCCCAACGTCGAAGGGGTCGAGCCCGACGCCGTCACCGTATGGAGGCGAGCCATCCCCGACGCCATAGCCAGCCCTCCCCGGGCACCCTTGAGGACCTCCCCTCCCCCGGCCACCGCCCCGACCGCTGAGGCCCAGCCGCTCAAACCCGAACCGCCGGGGCGTCCGGCCCCGAAACGCCCAGAAGCTCCTCCTCCCCTGGCTCCTGCCCGTCCGGTACCACCACCCGAGGAGTCGATCCCCGGCGACGGCATCGTCTGGGGGCCGACCACCGCCTGGGGGCCGATCACCGTCGACAAAACCCCCTCGGGGCCGATCACCGTCGACAAAACCCCCTCGGGGCCGATCACCGTCGACAAAACCCCCTCGGGGCCGATCACCGTGCCCCATAAGCCCACTCACCGAAGGGGGGCTGGCAGGGACTACAGCGCGGACGGCGAATTCCCCTCGGCCGACTCGTGGAGTGAAGTAGGGGCGCCGGGAGAGTACCTCGGACCATCGCCATCGATTGCGGGGCCACCGCACTGGCAAGAGACCGACGAGGCACCACATTCACCGCTGTCCAGGAGCAGCAGCGATTCACTGCTGTTTCGTCCAGAGTCGGAGCCGACCCGGCCCCGCTCGCCCGGGCCGCCAGAACGCCCCGGGTCGCCCCATCCGGCACGAGCGGAGACACCCGATTGGGCGGAGGAGACCCGCGCTGGCGCCGAGCGGCACCAGGCGGAGATGGCGAAGGATCTCGCCGTTATCAGCGAGGAAGGCCTGCAGCACCGGCTCGTCACCGCCATCGCGTACCGGAACCCTAGGGAGCTGGTCCTTAAGATTGGAAATATGGAGAATGTCCGAGCGATTCTGACGGAAAAGAACGCGCGTATCTTCCGGTCGCACTGCGACCTGCTCCGCACTGGAGGCAGTGACGGGAAGCCACTGGATTTCTGGCAGATCGAAGGGGCTGGAGTCATCTGGATCATCGGAGGCGAATCAGACCTCCCGCATTCTGAAGAAATGCTCAGAAAGTTTAGGGCAAAATCCGAAGAATCGCCGTATATTTCCATAGCCACGGGAGAGATGCATGTCGCAAGAAGCGTGAACAAGGAGAATGGCGAGCCATCGTACAATGTAGCCATCCGATATGAAACCGCAAAGAATAAGGCGTCCTCCAAAATCGAGCTCGGTGACCACCTGTCCAATTTCCGTGAACCCTCGGTAAAGATCCTCGCGTCGGAGCTCCTGGAGGAGAAGCGCTCCCCGGCCATCGAGGACAGCGAGCGCCTCACCCAAAACCGTCAGGCCATCGACGCCGTCTGTGACAAAACGGCCCGCGGATCTTCGATCAGCGAGCTAAAATTCTGGCAAGTGGGTGCCGACCGAGAAGTGTGGATCGTACACAATGGCCATATGCCGAGCAGGGTCAGAGCAAAAATCAAAGCCAAGGAGCCATGGAACTCCGGAAGCCTGACGTACGACAGAAAATGGGGGAAGAAGAACATCGTGATCTGCCATTATAACCAACCAGATCGAGACGATGATGCAGTGGCTTCCCTTCGCACTCACCTTCAGGATCTGAACTTGAAGAAAGCGGTACGCCTCGAGGAGGACTGAGGCGCGCTGGCCTGCCCGGAATGGCCGGGCATCCGGGGTCTCTCCGAGGAACGGCCGGGCGCCGACAGGCGGTCGGCAGCGGGCAGGCCAGGTATTCCATTGCGGGCGTGGAGTGTCGGGCGCGGACATGATGAGATAGCGCTCCGCCCTGCCCTCCCATTTCCCGTCTTCCTCGTCGATCCACCTCACGGCTACGGTTTCGAGAAAGACCTCGGAATACTTTTTTCCATTCACCGGATCCGTGAGCCTTTTCAGCTCGGTACCTGATCGGGTGATCTGACGGATCGAGCGGATGTTCTGCGCTACAGACAGGGCCTCCTGGCCGTTGAGCAGGTTCTCTACGCCTCAACTCGTCAGCCGGGAAGCCCCGTTGGTCGCATATCCTGCCGCACTCGACCTGCCCCACGCACTCGTCGAGCTGGTCACCATGCTGATCGTCACCCGAGAGGGTGACCGCCGGTGCAAACTCCCGCCCCACCAACGGGCCCTGCTCGCCCTGGTCTACCTGCGCAAGCACGACACCCTCGCCCAGCTGGCGGCCGGCTTCCGCATCAGCGTCGGCACCGCCCACGCCTACGTGCGGGCAGTCGTCGGCCTTCTCGCCGAACACGCGCCGGACCTGGCCGAGACCCTCAGCGCCGCACAGCCGGAGTATGTGCTGGTCGACGGCACCCTCGCCGAATGCGACCGCGTCGGCGACAGCGAGGGCGACTACTCCGGCAAGCACCGTCGCCACGGCGTGAACATCCAGGTGGTCACCGACCCCACAGGAACGATCCTGTGGTTCTCGCCCGCACTGCCGGGCCGCACCGCGGACCTGACGGCCGCCCGCACCCACCGCATCATCACGATCTGCGAGGAACTCGGGATCCCTGTCCTCGCCGACAAGGGTTACGTAGGCGCCGGCGGCACGTTCGGGACCCCGGTCAAACGCGCCGCCGGATGCGAACTGCCCGACAAGTACCGGGCGTTCAACAAGGTCCATGCCCGCCTGCGGGTCTCCGTCGAGCGCGCTTTCGCCCGGCTCAAAACCTGGCGGATCTTCCGCCACGCCCGCTGCAGCCCGAACTGGCTCACGTCAGCCGTCGCAGCGATCCTCACCCTCACGGTCTACAGCTGAAAAGGCTCCGTGATGTCAGGATTCACTCACGCACTGCGCCAAATTGATCCGGCGCTGGCAGACCGCCAAGGAGCCCGCACCTCCCAGATTCTCTGCGCGATGTCTTCGTCCACTGCAGCCTCGGTACCGACAGGACTCGTCGCACCGCCCTGGGCTGCCCCTGCGCCCACTGCGAGAGCCGGCAAGGCACTTTGCACACGGGCACTCCGCTCGGGACCGGCACTCCCTGCCGCGGGTCGGCAATCCCCCTGGCCGTCCGGCTCGACGCCGGCATGATGCGAGCTGCCCACCCCGTCCTGGAAAGTCACCTTCTCCGCTTCCCCGCCATCATGTGCATCTCATCACCACGCTCCGGCTAGTGTGCGGCACCGTGAGTCGCGGGCTGATGGCGCGTCAGCCGCGCACTGCCTGTGACTCCGCCCTGTTCCCGTGACCCAGGCAAAAGGCTCATGTCTGCCCAGAAGATCTCGGACCTCATACGTTTCACCCGCCGAAATTCGCCCTACTACCGGGACCTCTACGCGTCCCTGCCACCGCACGTCGACCGTCTCGCCGACCTGCCGGTGATCGACCAGGAGGCCTTCTGGGCAGCCAACACCCTGCGCGACAGCCGCGTACTGACCGGCCCGCTCAGCGAAGCCACGGTCTACAAGACTGGCGGGACCACCGGGTCACCCAAGTTCTCCGTCTACACCCGCGACGAGTGGCGCACGTTCGTCACCTCGTTCGGCCAGGGCATCGTGGACGCGGGCCTGCGCCCGGGGCACCGCGTCGCGGACCTCTTCTACGCCGGGGAGCTGTACGCCAGCTTCCTCTTCGTCCTCGACTCGCTCGCCCACGCGCCCGTGGACAACGTCCGCCTGCCCATTGGCGGCGGCGCCTCACCGGAGTCGATGGTCACCACGCTGCGCGATCTCGCTGCCCAGGTCGTGACCGGAACCCCGACCACCCTGTGCCGGCTCGCCGAGCACCTCGTCTCGACCGGCGCGTGCCTCGACGCGGTGGAGCTGCTGCTCTTCGGCGGTGAAGCCCTCTTCGACGACCAACGGCGGCTGCTGACCGCCGCGTTCCCCCGGGCCGAGGCCCGCTCGGTCGGCTATGCGAGCGTCGATGCCGGCCTGCTCGGGAGCCCCGTACCCGGACCCGACAGCCGGGTGCACCGGGCCTTCACCCCGTACTCGATGGTCGAGATCCTCGACGACTCCACCGACGAACCCGTCACTGAACCGGGGCGGGCCGGCCGGGTCGTCGTCACCAGCACCTTCCGCCGCCTCATGCCGGTCATCCGCTACCCCGCCGGCGACCGGGCCGAATGGACCGGTACCGGGCCTGGCCACTTCAGAATCCTCGGCCGCGCCGAGGAGGGCGTCCGGGTGGGCCCCGTCTCCCTCTACACACAGGACGCCCAGGACGCGGTGGCTGCCGCGGACACCACCGGCCAGGTGGTCGGCATGCAGCTGGTCGTGCGCCGCTGGGACGGCCGCGACGGACTCGTCCTGCGGCTGGCCGCGGCCCGCGATGACGTCCACGGCGGCCGGGCCGCCCTGGCCGAAGCGGTCGTCGCGGAGCTGGAGACGGTACGACCGCTGTATCCGGACAGCGTGCGCGCGGGGTTCGTGCACCCGCTGTCCGTGGAATGGGCGCGTCACCGCGACTTCGCCGTCAACCCCCGTTCGGGCAAGCTCGTCCGAGTCCTCGACGAGCGGCCCACCGGGTGACCGCCCTGCCCTCGAGCGGACGCGGGGACGCCGTGGCAGCCGGGCGGACCGACAGCCGCCGCTGGCCGCTGGTCCTGCGCAACCGCGCCTTCGGCACCGTCTGGCTCGGCCAGGTCCTCGCCCAGGCTGCCATGCGCATGTTCCAGGTCGGCGTGTCCTGGTGGATCGTCGCCCACACCGTGCGCGATTCCCCCGGGCTGGCCTCCGGGGTCTTCATGGCGGCCTGCACCCTGCCTGCCGTCGCGCTGGCACCCGCCGTGGCCACGGTGATCGCCCGGTTCGCCCACCGATCGGTGCTGCGGAACGCCACCGGGCTGGCGGGGGCCGTCTCGGGGCTCCTCGCGCTCTGGGCCCACCAGTGCGGACTGCCGTTCGCCGCCCTTCTCGCCGCGGCCCTTTCCCTGGCTACCTGCCAGGCGTTCTTCGACCCCTGTCTGACCACCTCGGTCCCCGAGCTCGTCGACGACGCCGACATCGAGGCGGCCACCGGCTTCGAACTGTCCACCCAGTCCCTGGCCGGTCTCGGAGGGGCACTGCTCGGTGCCCTGACGGTCGACCGGGCCGGTGTGGCCGGGCTGGCCGCCGGCTGCGGAGCCGCCTACCTGGCCGCCGCCCTGCTCGTCTCGAGCGCACGCTTCCGCAACGCCGGGATCACGCCTGGCCCCTCGGGCGGGTCTCCGCGACGCCCGCTCCTGCGCATCCTGGGTGACCTGCCCTACGTGCGGCGGATCCTGATCTGCTTCACGGCGGCGAACCTGTTCACCGCCGCAGTGTTCGTCGTCATCCCTCTCTACACCCACTCCGTCCTCCTGGGCGGCGGCGGCACCGTGGCGCTGCTGGAGGCCTCCCTGGGCGTCGGCACGCTCATCGGCGCATTCACCGGTGCCCTCCTGCCGGGGCAGCCCACAGTCGTCGGCTCCTACTGCCTTGCCGTGATGGCCGCCGCCCTGGCCCTGCCCGGACTGGTCACGAACCGCCCGGCCGTCGCGGGCTGCCTGGCGGTGGCCGGCTGGTGCGCGGGGGCGATCAGCGTCCGCTTCGTGGCCCTGTTCCAGCGCTTGGTACCTGCGGCGGACAAACCCGGCTTCTTCGCTGTCATGCAGGCCATCCTCGGGGCCTCCCTGCCGATCGCGTCCCTGCTGTTCGGCTTCGCCGGTGACCTGCTCTCGCCCCGCACGCTGTGCCTGGTGCAAGGAGCCGGATTGGTCCCCGCCGTCCGGGCCCTGTTCCTGCTCGGCTTCCGTAGCCCCGCACCGCCGGTGGCGGACCCCCGACCGGTCGGAGACAACCGTTGAGCCCCGTGATCTCGCAAGCCACCTGCGCGGACGTCGCCGAGCTGCGCCAGCTCTACTACGCCGTCTACGGGCCGCACTACCCGGTCGCCCTGGGCACCGACCCGGCCGAGATGGCCCGGCTCATCGCAGACCCGTACTCGCTCTGGCTCGTCGCCCGCTGTACCGGGACCGGAGCCCTGACCGGGTCCGCCGCCATCCGCAGCGAAGCGGGCAACCGCATCGGCCGCCTGGAGGGCATCGCCGTGCACCCCGAGCACCGCTCCGGAGGCCTGGCCTCGGCCCTGACCGGCGCCCTGTGCGCGCGGATGCTGGACACCGGACGCCTGGACTCGGTCTACGCGACCGTGCGCACCGTCAGCGCCGGCCCGCAGCGGGTCGTCGCCCGCAACGGCTTCCGCCCCTTGGGGATCCTGCCCAACGCGGTGGACCTCAGCAGCCGTGAGACCCTCGCGCTCTACGCGCGGCACGCCACCGGTGTGCTCGACCGCCGCAGGTCCGTCACCGAAGTGCCCGCCGCGCTGCTGCCGCTGCTGCGGACCGCCGAGTCCGCGCTCGGCATCCGCTACCCCCGGGTGCGGGCCAACGACGGGCCGCCACCGACAGCCGTACCGCAGGAAGCAGCCGAACGGCTGGAACTCATCGAGGCACCGGCCTTCGTCCGCCGCCGGTTCCGCGAGCAGTTCCCCGACGACGGGAGCTGGTTCTACCCCCTGCACACCGCGAACGTTCTGCTCACCCCCGAGGACGGCCGCTTCGAGGTCTACGCCTACCTCAACCGCGCCGGCGGGTACGGCTCCCTGCTGACGGCCCACCCGGGCCCGGCCGCGGCGGCCGCCCAGCTCGAACCCGTCACCCGGGCCCTGGCCCGCGCGGGAGCGGGCTACATAGAGGCCCTCGTGCCGCTCGCACACCAGCAGGCCCTGTCGGCCTTCCTCGCCCAGGGGTTCGTCGCCGGGGCCCTCTACCCGTCGATGCGCATGGACGGCGACGGCTTCCAGGACTACGTCGTCCTGTCCCGTTCCAACGAGCGGATCGACTTCCGCGGCGTCGTGGTCGAACCATCCCTCCAGCCCTACCTGGACTGCTACCTGTCGGCCTGGGCGTCGACGCATCTGCCCACACCATCCGAGGTTGCCCTATGAACCCCCATCTCGCGCCGGTCGACGTGCCGGATCCGGACCTGTTGCCGAACGTGCAGGAACTGTGCGACCTGACAGACCCGTACGCCCACGGACCCGGGGTGGACGAACTGTTCGCCGCAGCCATGAGGGAGACCAACGCCTGGCACACCGAGCGCTCCCCGTTCTTCCGGTCCCTGCACGAGGCCACCCCCCCGACCGGGCCGTACCGCACGCCCCTCATCCACGCGAACTTCTTCAAACAGCACGAGGTGCTCTCCATCCCCCGCAGCGATGTCGAACTGCACCTGACCTCCTCCGGCACCACCGGCCAGAAGTCGCAGATGTTCTTCGACCACTGGTCCATCCGCGCCGCCCAGCGCATGGTCGCCCGGATCTTCGAGCACAACGGCTGGATCACCCCTGACCAAGACGTCAACTACCTCCTCTACAGCTACGAGCCGGCCCCCTCGCTGAACCTCGGGACCGCATTCACCGACAACTACCTCTGTGACTTCGCGCCGGCCCGCCGCATCACCTACGCACTGCGCAACGCCGGCGGCGAGCACGAGTTCGACCCCTTCGGCTGCATCGCCGCGCTGCGCCGGTTCGAACAGGATGACGCCCCGGTCCGCGTCCTCGGCTTCCCGGCGTTTCTCTTCTTCACCCTGGAGCGGATGCGGGCCATGGGCGTGCCCCCGCTGCGCCTGCCCGAAGACTCCCTCGTCCTCCTCGGCGGCGGCTGGAAGGGGCACGCCGACCAGAGCATCGGCAAGGAAGAGCTGTACTCCCGCATCACCGAGCAGCTCGGCATCCCGGGCGAGCGGATCCGGGACACCTTCGGATCGGTCGAGCACTGCATCCCGTACATCGAGTGCGACCACCACCACCTGCACGCCCCCGTCTGGTCGCGGGTGACGATCCGCTCCACCAGCACGCTCGAACCCCTGCCGTACGGCGAGCGGGGCTACCTGCACCTCGTGTCGCCTTACATCACCTCGGTCCCGGCGCAGAGCGTGGTCATGGGCGACCTCGCTTCCCTCCAGCCGGGCGACGCGTGCGGGTGCCGGCTCGGGACTCCCTGGTTCACCGTCCACGGTCGTGCCGGGGTGAGCCGCAACCGCAGCTGCGCGGTGGCCGCAGCAGAACTGATGAAGGGGCTGGCATGACTCCGAGCACGCACCACCACTACTGGCAGGGTGAGTTCGTCGACGACGAGGAGGCGGGCCGCCGGCTCGCCGACCTGCCGGCCGCCGTCGGAGCCGCGCTGGCTGAGGCCTTGGAGACCGAGACCGTCCTGGCCGCTTGCGACGCCCTCGCCACCGCCTTGCGCGACCCCGCTCACCCCGTGCCGACCCGGCTCACCGCCTACCTCGCCGAGGGCGAGGGCCCGGCTGTCCTGACCGAGCTCGGCGAGCTGCTCAGCCGACGGGAGCTGACTCGCAAGCTGCGCCGGGAACTTGGCAGCGCGCTTCCCGGTCGGCTGAACCGCGCGGATCCGCGCGAGACGGTCTACGAGGCTTGGGCACCCGTCGGGCTGGTCACTCACATCGCACCGGGCAATGATGTGACGGTCGCTTCGCTGAGCATCGTCGAGGGTCTGCTGACCGGGAACGTCAACGTCCTCAAGACCAGCAGCGCGGACACGCTCCTGACCCAGCACCTGATGGCCGAACTCGTGGCTCTGGACCCAAGTGGCGCCCTGGCCGCGCGGATCATCGTCCTGCGCTTCTCCTCCTCCCGTCAGGATTGGCTCCGTCTGGTGTGCGCTCCTGCGGACGTCGTCGCCGTGTGGGGCGGGGAGAGTGCCGTCGCTGGGGTGGCTGCCCATGTGCCGGCCGGCTGCAGGCTGGTGGAGTGGGGTCACCGGATCTCCTTCGCGTACCTGACGGCCTACGCGTGGTCGGACCCTCGCACGCTCGAGGTCCTGGCGGGCGACGTCTGCCTGTACGAGCAGCAGGCGTGCTCCAGTCCTCAGGTGGTGTACCTCGACACTGAGGACGGGGACGAGGTCTTCGGTTTCGCCGAGCGCTTCGCCAAGGCCCTCGCGGCCCGGTCGGCCGTGGCCGGTCCGGCCGACGAACTGGACCTGGCGGAGGCAGCCGAACTGACCACCACCGAGCTGGTGGCGCGGCTGGAGGAGCACCTGGGCCTGACCCTGGTGCTCTCCGCCCCCGACGGCTCCTGGCGGGTCATGGCTGACACCCGGTCCCCGCTGACCGCCTCGCCGTTGCACCGCAGCGTGTGGGTGAAGCCGCTTCCCCGCAAGCGGCTGATCGCCACTCTGCGGCCGATGCGCCGCTACCTGCAGACCGCAGGGCTCGCGGCCAGCGAGTCGGACATCGCCGAGCTGTCCCGCACGGTACTGGCTGCGGGCGTCACCCGGGTCACGCCGGTCGGTGCCATGCTGGAAAGCTACGCGGGGGAGCCGCACGACGGCGTCTACGCGCTCCAGCGCTACAGCCGGCGTGTGGCGGTCCAGGCCGATCCGGCCCGGTTCGCCACCATCGCCTGCCTGGACGACCTGGCGCGGCCGGTGGTCCTGCCGCAGCCTGTCGGCCCGTTGGTACGGAAGGAGGACGTGCAGGAGCCGAGCCGGCGGCTCGCACGGGCCGATGCCGAGTTGTACTTCCGCACCGGCGGCAGCACCGGAGCACCCACGCTGTCGGTCTTCAGCTACGACGACTACGACACGCAGATGCACGCCACCGCTCGTGGCCTGCTCGCCGCCGGCTACGACCCGGTCGAGGACCGCACCGCCAACCTCTTCTACTGCGGCACCATGCACGGCAGCTTCATCAGTTTCTTCTCCGTACTGGAACGGCTCGGCGGAGTGCAACTGCCGCTGGCCGCGGGGCCGGACCACGCGGCCACGGCGCGGGCCATCATCGACAACCAGGCCGACACCCTCTTCGGTATGCCTTCCTATCTGTGGCAGCTGTTGCACTCGGAGGCGGCCGCGCTGCAGGCCTACGGGGGTCTGCGCAAGGTCTTCTACGGAGGCGAACACTTCACCAGGGAGCAGCAGCATGCTCTGAGGAACGGCTTCGGGATCGAGGTGGTCCGCTCGATCACCTATGGCAGCACCGACCTCGGTCCCTTGGGTTACCAGTGCACGGAGAGTTCCGGCGGCGTCCACCACTTGCACGCCGATCTCCACACGATGGAGATCCTGGACCTGGCCGAGGACCGGCCGGTGGCCCAGGGCGAGACGGGCCGGCTGGTCTTCAGCACCCATGCTCGCCGCGGTCAGCAGTTGGGCCGGTACGTGATCGGTGATCTCGGGCGGGAGGTTTCGGGTCCCTGTCCGTGCGGCCGGTACGCGCCCCGTTTTGAGTTGAGGGGGCGCATCGGTGACCTCATGCGGGTGGCTACGTATTCCCTTAGCCATCGTCGTTTCCTGGAGCTGGCTGAGAGCAGCGGCGGCCACCGTGGCGAGTTGCAGATCCGGCTCGACGGGACGGACGAGCGCGAGCGGCTGACCGTACGGGTTGAGCGGGCCGTGGCGACGGATGCGGTACGGCTGCGGGAGGTTTTCCTGGACGGTTATCCGGATCTCCGCTCGGCGGTGACGGCGGAGGGGCTGCTGGAGCTGGTGGTCGAGGCCGTCGATGGTGCGTCGCTGGACCGCAGTCCGACGAGCGGCAAGTTGTTCGCGGTGGTGGACGCACGCCGCTGAGCGTCCACCCCACGCTGTGGTCCGGATGGGCAAGACGCTCAGCGGCGTGGGGCGGCGCTCCTGTGCGGTGCGCAGGGCGTCGAACAGGGGCCAACGACGGGCCTTACCCGGCCCGTAGGGTCCGGGTAAGGCCTCCGGACGGGCAGACTGCTGCAGGAGCGGCCGGCGGGCGGGACTGTGGCGTGAGAATGGGGAGATCTCCGATGACACTCGCCGCACGAGCCTCGCGGGAGGCACGATGACCGGTCTGCTGGGATGGTCCAGCCGGTGGCTTCGGCTGTTGCGGGCGCCGAGCCCCGGGCGCAATGCGCTGTACCGTCCGGTCGACCGGGCACGTCATCGCCTCACCCTGTTGCTCTTGGGGCTGCTGGCGTTGGCCGTCGCGGCCTCGGTCGCGACGGCGGCGGTCGTTCTGCGGTCCGCACACGCTGAGGCCCAGGCGGCAGCGGCACATTTGCGTCCGGTGGCAGCTGTCGTGCTCTCGGCCCCGGAGGCGCCACCGGGGCCGGCCGTATCACCGGGGCCGGTTCCCGGTCACGGGCGCGCACAGGTCTCCTGGACGGCCCTCTCGGGCCGGCCTGTCACCGCTTTGGTCTTTGTCGCGATCGGTACCCAGCCCGGGGCGACGATCGGCCTGTGGGTGAACGACGCTGATGTGCCGACCCATGCCCCCCGCACGGACGCCGAGCTGCGCATCGGTGCCTTCACCGTCGGCGTCGGCGTCATGATCGGCCTGTCTCTGTTTCTGGCGGCTCTTCACATGGTGGCCGCCCACCATCTCCAGCACCATGCCGAAGCCCTGTGGGAGGCGGAGTGGGAACGCGTGGAACCGTGGTGGTCCGGGCGTACACCCGGCCCGCCCGGGTGACCTGCCGGTCTGGACGCCGCTGTCATAGGCCAGGGCGGCGAGTCGGCCGGTACTGGTGCGGGAGCGGGTTGCGGCCGCAGGCCGTGGATCGCTTGAGGCGGGGAGAAGCCCGGGAGACCAGTGGGTGTTGCGGGTCGGCGCACGGCGGGCGGAGCGGTGGCGTCGCATCGGCTGTGGCGGGGCCGGTTGGCGGAGTGGTGCGGGTGGCCGTGGCTGCAGTCGGCCGGGTCCCGAAGGCGGGTTTCCGCGAAGGTGCGTACCGGTTCAACGGCTCACGCAGGTGCGAGGACCGGACGACAGAGCTCCCGTTTCGCGGAGTCGGGCCGCGGCCCGACTCCAAGGAGTGGAGAGGCACGGCTGTGTGCTGCCGACAGATCGTCAGCAGCACCTCTGCCGCCGGACCTGTCCCGGAGAATGATCGACTCCGGATTTTCGCGACGGGTGTCGGCCTGGACACAGTCCGGGGCTGGGGACGGCCCGCCGGGGTGGCGTGGAGGACTGTGCCGGAGCGCGGGTGCGCTGGCACCTCCCGGGGCGAACCAGGCCTTGGGCCGGCTTCCCGGCGGCGGACTGCAGGCCATCGCCCCGACGAACGGTTCGGCCTATTTCGCCAGCCCGGTGGCGCCCAGCCACTTGCTGACGAAACCTTCGACCAGTTCGTCAATGCTCTGCAGAATGACGCCCGGTTCCCGAACGGGCACCGGTGGGCGGCGAATCACCCGGTGCGCCACAACGCTCTCCGGCAGCATCGGGTCGCACTTGAAGTCCCGAACCAGGGCGTCGTAAATGGGGGTGTTCGAAGTAATTTCCATCACCTGGTCTGTGGTGGTACGGGCTTCGCGGCCACCATCGGGGGTGTGGTGGCCGCGAAGCCCAGCTTTTGGTTTTCCTGTCGACCATATCCGAACAGTCGAGTGAAAATCAGGTCGCACGGGAGATATGAGCGCGATCTGAGGTTCTGCAAGGAAGGGCCGCAAATCCTCGCCTGTAAATCCGGAGCAGGCTGGGCAGCGCTGATATCACTATCGGCGCCATCGAGACTGCCACGCGGACGACGGGGGTGCCGAAGCACGCACGAGCGGTTCCGCACCGTTGCTACGACCGACAGCCTGGCACTCGGCCCCGACCGCTCACCACATGCGACGGGGCAGTTGTCCTCCGATGCACCGCCGTGCCGAAACCGGCCGCCCTCCCGCTTTCTCCGCGACGGGCCTCACCCCGGCGGTAGGGGCCTTAAGTGCCTCGACCAGGCTCGTTGCCACGTCGCCACCTGGCCTACTGCAGGGGCGCGCAGCCGACGTGCCGCCGCTGGCTGGGGCTCTCGCCTCCCCAGACGCCGTGGGACGAGTGGAAGGTGCGCCCCAACGCACGACACTCCACCAGCAGGGGGCAGACGCTGCACCACGAGGCCGCGTAGCGCTGGCCTGACGGGTCCTGGGTGAACCACAGTTCGGCGTCCATGCTCTGGCAGGGGATGTCGGACTTCGGGAACTTCAGGAGTTGCTGATAGAAGCCCACCACACCTGGACGGGGGGCAGTGGAAACGTCGGGCCTTGTCACAACGCCACATCCATTTCTCAGCTGTGCGAAGAATCGCGGCCACCGAACACCACAGACTCGCGGGACCTGGGGATGGGCTTCCGAATCCGGTGGCCGGTTCGCTGGAAACCCCGTGGCTACGACGATCACCCGCCTGGCAGAGGAGGGTATCCGGGCGCCCGTTGTAGTGGAGCCCGCCGGATCTCGGCGGGCGTCCCCACGGACACGGTCACGGCGAGACGGGTGCACCTCGCTGATCAGCGCCTTTCCCTCCAGGCGGTGCGACCAGGCTAGATCTCCACCGGCCACACTCCTAGGAAATTGAGCATTTCCTGAGCCAGCAAAATTCGACGGCGGCCCTTGCACCGGGCCCTCCGGCCCCCGGCAGTGGACCTCACGGGCGCAACACCCCGCCCGCACAGACTCCAACTCTGCCCCTTAACCCATTGGTCCATAGCCGACAAAAGGGTACGAATGACTCCATGACCCGAGTCCGAAGCAGACTGAGCGCACGCAGCGTGGCAGGGCAGGTTTTCCTCCTGCAACTGCTCCTCGCGCTGCTCCTGATCCTCGGTGCCAGCATCGGCAACGTCTTGCAATCGCGCACGGACTCCGCCGACGAGGCGCACAACCGCTCACTCGCCGTGGCCCAGACGTTCGCCGCCGCGCCGGGCATCGTCGCCGCTCTCCGCTCCCCCGACCCCACCGCAGTCCTCCAGCCGAGAGCGGAGCAGGCCCGGACCGCCTCCGGGGTCGACTTCGTCGTGGTGCTGAGCACCAGCGGCATCCGCTACACACACCCACTGCCAGACCGGATCGGCAAAGTGTTCGTCGGTACCATCGCGCCCGCGCTCGCCGGACAGCCCGTCACCGAGACCATCGACGGCACCATCGGCCGGCTCGTCCAGGCCACCGTCCCGGTCACCGACGATGACGGACGCGTGGTCGGCCTGGTCTCCTCGGGTGTCCGGATCAGCCAGATCAGCGCCACCGCCGACCGCCAACTGCCCATTCTGATCGGCGCGGCCGCCGCCGCCCTGATACTCGCCGCAGGCGGCGCCTTCCTGGTGAGCCGGCGTCTGCTGCGGCAGACCCACGGCCTCGGCCCGACCGAGATGGCACGGATGTACGAGCACCACGACGCCGTGCTGCACGCCGTCCGGGAAGGCGTCCTGATCGTGGGAGCGGCCGGCCGGCTGCTGCTCGCCAACGACGAGGCACGCCGCCTGCTCAGCCTGCCCCCGGAGAGCGAGGGCAGCCGAGTGAGGGGGCTCGGCCTCGACGTTTCGGTCGTCGAACTGCTCGCCCCCGGCCGGGAGGTCACCGACGAGGTGGTCACCTCCGGGGACCGGCTGCTCGCCGTCAACGTCCGCCCCACCGACCGCGACGGCGGCCCTCCCGGCTACGTCGCCACCTTCCGCGACACCACCGAGCTGCTGATGCTCACCGGCAAGGCTGAAGCCACCCGCCGCCGGCTCGCCCTGCTGTACGGCGCCAGCAGCCGGATCGGTACCACCCTCGATGTCATCCGTACCTGCGAGGAGCTCGCCGACGCCCTCGTCCCGAGCTTCGCCGACTACGCCTGCGTCGACCTCGCCGAGCCGGTCCTCACAGGCCAGGCACCCGGGCCCGGCCTCGCCGCACCGCTACGCCGCACCGCCATCTCCGGCATCACCACCGCCCCGCCGTTCCTCTCCGCAGGCACCGAGATACCCCTCATCCCCGGCACTCCCCGCGCTGCCGCCTTCGCCCACGGTCACGCCGTCCTCGAGAACGACCTCACCGGGGCCCTGCGCCTCTGGGAGGACAGTCACCCCGAGGTCGTCGCCACTGTCCGTGCCAACAACGTCCATTCCCTCATCGCCGTGCCACTCAGGGTCGGTGGTGTGGCCCTCGGCATCGCCACCTTCTGGCGCTCCCGCCCTGACGCCCCCTTCGACGAGGAGGACCGCTCGGTCGCCGAGGAGCTCGTCGCCCGGGCAGCGGTCTGCATCGAGAACGCCCGCCGCTACACCCGTGAGCACGCCATGGCCGTCGCCCTCCAGCACAGCCTGCTGCCCGGCCGGCTGCCCGAGCAGTCGGCACTCGACGTAGCCTTCCGCTACCTACCCGCTCAATCGGGCGTGGGCGGCGACTGGTTCGACATCATCCCCTTGCCCGGCGCCCGAGTCGCCCTGGTTGTGGGCGACGTGGTCGGCCACGGCCTGCACGCCGCCGCCACCATGGGCCGCCTGCGCACCGCCGTGCACAACTTCTCCTCCCTCGACCTGCCGCCCGACGAACTCCTCAGCCACCTCGATGTCCTGGTCAGCCGCATCGACCAGGACATCGATGACGGGACCGCGAAGAACGACACCCCGATCACCGGCGCGACCTGCCTGTACGCCATCTACGACCCCGCCTCGCGCACCTGCACCATGGCCAGGGCCGGCCATCTGCCGCCCGTTGTCGTGCACCCTGACGGGCACGTCGACTTCCCCGACCTGCCTGCCGGGCCGCCACTCGGTCTGGCCGGTCTGATCGGCCTGCCCTTCGAAACCGCCGAGATCCAGCTGCCCGAGGGAAGCCGTCTGGTCCTCTACACGGACGGCCTCATCGAATCCCGCGGCCGCGACATCGACGTCGGCCTCGACCTGCTACGCGACGCCCTCGCCCATGCTGGCCGCAGCCCCCAGCAGACCTGCACGGACGTGCTGGCCGCTCTGCCCCCCGGCCAGCCCACCGACGACATAGCCCTCCTCGTCGCCCGCACCTGTGCCCTTCCCGCCGATCACATCGCGGTCTGGGACATCCCCTCGGACCCCGCCGCCGTCGCCGGCATCCGCGCCGCCGTGACCCGCCAGCTCGAACTCTGGAACCTCGAGGACCTGACCTTCGCCGCCGAACTCGTCCTCAGCGAACTGGTCACCAACTCCATCCGCTACACCAAGGGCCCCATCCAGCTCCGGTTGCTCCACGACCAGTTGCTGATCTGCGAGGTCTCCGACGGCAGCTCCACCTCACCCCACTTGCGCCATGCCGCCGACACCGACGAGGGCGGCCGCGGCATGTTCCTGGTCGCCCAACTCGCCGACCGGTGGGGCACTCGCTACACCACCACCGGCAAGGTCATCTGGGCCGAGATCTCGGGAACCCTCTACTGAACGGCTCCACCGTGTGAAGCCGTTCAGGCCGGCAACCCCCTTCAAGACCTGGCTGAGCTGAAGTTGTGGGGCGACGGCCGTCCGCAGAGTCCGCTCGGCCCCGCGATGAAGCGCAAGGGGCTGGCTGAAAAGGCGATACATCGCAGTTCCTGTCGGAACCGGCCGCGGCCACCGGCCCCGGGGGCGATGGTGCCAAGCAGTCGATCGGGCGGGGAGAGGGCACGTGAGCTCGCCTCCTGCACCGAACCGGCTCCGCGCTCCGGAGCTGGACAACGTCCGCGCGGCCCGTCGGCCGGAGAGTCCGCCGCCGTCCCTGCACCACGGTCGGCGCTCCGAGTGGTATGCCATACCTCGGCGACATACCGGGCCCTGCTGCCAGAGGATCCGGTGGCCGAAACGGAGGGGATTCCTGAGATGACGTTGCCGCACTACAGCTATGCCGAGGCGGTCGCGACGGTCGAGGGCGGTGATGGTCCGTACGACCCGGATGAGTGGGCGGCCGGCAGTGACGGCGGCCTGCTGTTCGCCGCCTTCTACTACCGGCGCGGCGTGACCGCAGGCGAGCCGGTGCCGGGCTCGCCACATCCAGCTCACCGGGCCGCCGCCCGGTGGGTCACGGGCGGGCGGGGATGCCGTCGGAGGGTGATGCTCCCTCCGGTGGCCGACCCCGCGTTGTGGCCGTACGGAATAGCACTGTCGTGGGACTCGGTGGACGGCTGGGCCTGGGCCGAGCTGGTCAACGAGTGGTCCGAGGTCGACGACCACTGGGTTCCGCTGGCCGTGCCGGTGCTGGCTTCACCGGCCTCGATCCGACAGATCGTGGCCTCCCTGTTCACCAACGGTGCCAGTCGGCCGGAGACGGCCTCCGAAGAGTGGGCGCCGCACCGCCAGGAGCCCTCGGCCGACTGGCTCTCAGTCGGCTGCCTGACTGGAGGGACGGCCCGGGCGATCGAAGTTTGGCGCTCCCCGCAGACGGCGAGGCCTCTGCGGCTGGCTCTGTTCACGTCGTAGGGCGTCGTTTCGACGGCAGTTCGGGAGGCGGTGCCTGGGCTGGACGCTCACGAGAACGGGCACCACCTCGGGTGGCGACCGGGAAGACACCGGCTGCCGCCGCCCGGGGCACAGGGCAAGCGCCGGCTACGGAGGCGGTTGGCAGCGACCACCTCGCCCTTGCCGGGCGTCGGGAGATGACTCCCGTTCTCTTGGGCATCGGCCCCGCCAGTCAGCGGATGCCTCCCGAAGTCGTGACGAACCGACTCCCGCAACTGGTGAACAGGCCACTGCGGCCCTCTGGCATCCGGACGCTCCGCCTCCCTGCCGACCTGCTGCCATGGCCGGACAGCTGAAAGCCGCCATGGCCACTCGGCCCACCGGTCGGCGGCGGCCGAGATCGTGCCCGTGGTGCATTGCCGGACAGACCTTCTGGCAGGGATGGCGCACGAACCGATCAGGGTGGCAGGCTGCCGCCCGTAGTGGCTCCGCTCCCTCACGCGCCTTCACGCGGCGCCTGCCCTTGACGGCTGGAGGGTGGCGCACGGGGGACTGAGGGGGCGGCTGGGGGCCGGCCCAGGCCGCATCCCGCGCTCTCCAGCACCGGGCCCAGGCGGCCCTGCCCGCCCGCAGGCAAGCCGTTGGCGGGCTCCCTCGCGCGTTGTAGGAGGTACCCCTGTGTTCATCGCTCATCGGCATCCCGCCGACCGTCCCGGTGTGGACCCCGATCCCGACGCGATACTGCGGGTCACCACGGTCGACGTTCCCGGGCAGGCCCGGGTCGTGCGCTTGGCCGGCGAGACCGGTCTCGCCCAGCGCGACCGCTTGGGCCAGGCCCTGGCCGCCGCGTTGCGCGAGCCACCACCGCTGCTGGTGGTCGACCTGTCAGGACTCGCCTTCTGCGACTCGACCGGCCTCAGCGCCCTCATCCGGCTCCGTCTCGCCACGGAGGACGTCGGCACCACTCTGGTGCTCGCTGCCCCGAGCCGGCCGGTGATCCGGCTGATCAGAAGCGTCTGCGCCGAGGAAATGTTCGTCGTTCACGGCAGCATCGCCGCCGCACTGGCCGGCACGGGGCGGGCGTGAACGGATGAGGGACGGCCGGAGCCGGCCCGAGACTGGCCGGCATCGCGGCTGCGGTCGGATGCAGCCGCGATGCCGGCCACGGTGTCAGCCCGCGGTGAGGTCCTGGAGCACATCCCTGCCGAGAACCGCTGACGCAGCCACCACTCCGCCCACGATCGCACCGCTGACTCCGGCGGACACGGTGTCCTGGCCGGTGAGAAAGAGGTTCGGAACGGCGGTGCGGGTTCCGAGACGCCGGTCCGCGTAGCGCGCCGGGGTGTGAGCGAGCGACATGAAGTCACCGTGCTCGCGGCCGAGGAAGTGGTTGAAGCTGACGGGGGTGGCCAGCTCCATGTGGTCGATGCGGCCTTCCAGTTGCGGGCAGAACCTCAGGACCTGCGCCAGGAGCTCCGCGCTGAGGCGCTCCTTGAGCTCGTGGTACCCGGGCCCGCGGTTCATCCATGCCGTACCGGCGTAGGGCTCGAACAGCTTCCACGTGGTGAGGCCGCAGATGTCCACGGTGGTGCGGCCGGGATGACGCTGGTCCCACTGGGGGTCTTTGGCGGAGGGGAAGGAGAGGAAGTACAGGGGCATCGGGAGGGTCTCGGGGGTGGCTTCGTAGGCCGCGAAGCGAACGTCGATGTCGGCGTCGGCGTGTGCCCAGATGTTGCCTCCGCCGAGCCCGAGCTCGCCGATCGGCGCGTTGACACCGATGTTGAGGACAGCCCAGGTGAGGGATGGTCCGATGGCCTTGCAGGCGTCCTGCAGCCCGTCCATGCCGACGCCGGACGGCAGCAGCTTCGTCGCGGTGTTCAGTGCACCGGCATCGCTGATGACGACCCGCGCCCGGAACTCGCGGCCGTCGGCCATGGTGACACCGCACGCCTCGCCCTGGTCGGTCAGGAGGACCGAGGTGACCTCTGCGGCGACCAGGAGCGCTCCCCCCGCGTTCCGGATGACATCACCGATCGTCTCCGCCAGCCTGCCCGATCCGCCGACCGGGTAGCCGGCACCGTCGATGTAGTGGCGGACCAGCATGGCGTGCATCCCGAAGGAGGCCCGGCCCGGAGTCATGGAGTAGTCCCCGAAGTGCCCGCACAGGACCGCCCTGAGCTCCTCGTCGTCCGTCAGTTCGCTCAGCACGTCGGTCACGGTCCGGTCGGAGTAGCGCCGGAACGGGGCGCACATGTCCTCGTAGAGGTCGTTGGCGAGGGGCTCGGGGAGGCTCCGTTGGGCGAAGAACGCCTTCGCGCTGCGGTTGACCTCGAAGACGAGGTCCACGTAGCGGTCGATCGCCGCGGCCTCCTTCGGGAAGTAGCCCTTCATGCGGTCCCGGAAGGCTGCCGCGCCGGAGGGGATCTCGTAGCTGCGGTCACCGATGACGATCGTGTTGTACACATCGGGCATCCGCTCCCAGGTGAGCTGACCGCCACTGATGTGGTCGAGGATCCGGCGCAGGCCGCTGTGCGGGCGGTGGACCTCTCCGATGTAGTGCAGTCCGGCGTCCCATTCGTACCCGGCGCGCCGGAAGGCCTGGGTGGCCCCGCCGGCCGTGCTGTGCCTCTCCAGGACCAGGACACGCTGCCCGTCCCGGGCCAGAAGGGCGGCGGCCGTCAGCCCGCCGATACCCGAACCGACGACGATCGCGTCCCACGAATCTCCGACTGCACTCCGCCGGTAGCTCTGCCCCGCGCCCATGTGCGACCCCTTCACCTGGCTTCGATAAACCGAAGTCAGGCTAGCCGGGCGGATATAGTGACGGCAAGACAGCTGATGCGGAGACCACGTGACACACGAACCCGACCGTTCGGCGTCTCCCGGCGGAGGCCCGGCGGCATGGGACCGGAAGGCGTGGGATCTGGCACCCGACTCGGTCGCACTGGCCCTGCAGGTGATGAGCCCCCGCACGGCGGGCATGATCATGCGTGAGGCCTTCTACGGGACCCGCCGGTTCGAGGACTTCCTGAGCCACATCGATGTCAGTACCGGTGTGCTCGCTGCCCGCCTCCGCGAACTGGTCGAGGAAGGGATCCTGGAGAAACGTCCCTACCAAGAACCGGGGGCCCGGGTCCGCGACGAGTACCACCTCACCGACAAGGGCCGCAGCATGCTGCCCGTCCTCGTCGCGCTGATCGACTGGGCCGACCGCTGGCTGGGCGAGCCGGCTGGCCCGACGGTGATCTTGCGCCACCGTGACTGCGGTGCCCCCGTCACGGCAGCCGTCGTCTGTGCGGAGGGACACCGCGTAGCCGGACCGCGGGACGTACTGGCGACTCCTGGGCCCGGGGCACAGCCGACGCCCGGCCGGCCGGACTGACCGCAGCCGTCCGGCCGGCCGCAGGCGGGCGAATCCGCAGGGCGCGGCGATCGCCGGATCAGGGCTTCCGGAATGCGTTCACGCCGGTGAGCTCGGCGGAAAGGGCCCACAGCCGCCCGGCTTCCTCGGGGTCGACCGCGTGGGAACGCACTCCAACGGCGTTGCCGTCGGCAAGCGGGGCGACGTCGCAGTCCTGGAGGTAGAGGCCTCCGGTCCGCGCCAGTCGCGGTGAGGTGGCCGCCCAGACTTGGGTGGCGGCGCCTTGCTCAGGGGTCTTGAAGGCGGGATGGACATTCCCCTCGACGTCGATCCAGCCGCGATCCGTCATCTCTTCACGGGTCAGGTACCTCTGCAGGGGAGTCATGATCGCCCCCGGATCGACCGCGAACGCCCTGACCCCGTGGTCGCGCCCCAGCGCGTCCAGGTGGGCGGCGAACAGCGCGTTGGCGGTCTTGGACTGCCCGTAGGCGAGCCAGTTGTCGTAGCTGGTCCCGAACATGACGTCGTCCCAGCGGATCGGGGAGATCCGGTGCCCGGACGAGCTGAGGGCGACCACGCGCGCGCCGCCGTCGGCCTCGAGTGCCGGCCACAAGCGGTTCGCGAGGGTGTAGTGGCCCAGATGATTGGTGGCGAACTGCGCCTCCCAGCCCGGGCCGACGCGGGTCTCGGGCATGGCCATGACGCCCGCATTGTTGATCAGGATGTCGATGGCACGGCCGTCGGCGGCGAACCTATCCGCGAAGGCGTGCACGCTGGCCTGGTCGGACAGGTCCAGTCGGCGTATTTCGACCCCGCCCACCGCGTCGAAGGCCTCTGCGGCCGCCTCGGGGCGGCGGACCGCGACGATCACCGTGGCACCCGCGTTCAGGAGTGCGTGGGACGTCGCCAGGCCCAGGCCGGAGTTGCCCCCGGTCACGATGGCGAGTCGGCCCTCGAGGTCGATGCCGGCCAGGACTTCGGCCGTCGTGCTGCGTGCCCCGAATCCGGAGTCGATGGGCTGCTGTACTGACATGGCCGCCGTTTCTGTGTTGTGGGTCGCCCCGAGCAGGGGCCGATGGGGCGGGTTGATGGCGCCCACACGCTAGCGGGCGTCGACCTGGTGCGCCGGGAGCCTGGCCACGAAAGGTGGCAGTCGATGATTTCGGCCGGTCCGACCGGGGTGACCGCGTACCCCCGCAGGGTTCTCCCCGCGCGGGCTGTGCCGGACCAGCCGTGGCGTGTCGAAGCGGGACGCGGTTGCCGCTCCGGGGTGCGCGTCGGCGGGAGGACGGGTTCGGCGGTTCAGCGGTTCTGGGATGACTGGTCCCGGTGCTGGTGGGCCGCGACGTGAGACGGGCCGCACGGGCTGGGCGAGCTGTGACGCTCACCCGATTCCGTACGGCCCTTCTCAGCCCCCGACTCCCGATTTCACCCAGGGCCGTACGGTCGGCCGCTGCCCGGGACGGTCAGCGGGCGTGAGCCCGGCGCCTGGTAGGTGTGCGCCGGTTCGCGCCGCGGCGGCTCCGACCCTCGATCCGCTTGGCGAGCGCCGTGAGCAGGAGGCACAGTGCGATGTAGATCGCCCCGATGATGATGGTGACCGGGATGTACGGGTAGCCGTCCGGGGTGGCCGTGTTGCTGGCGATCAGCTTCCCGACGTAGAGCAGTTCGGGGTAGGTGATGATCAGGCCGAGCGAGGTGTCCTTGAGGGTGACCACCAGCTGGCCGATGATGGCCGGCAGCATCGAGCGGACCGCCTGCGGGACCAGGATCGTCAGCATCACCTGGGTCTTGCGCAGGCCGAGCGCGTAGGCGGCCTCGCCCTGGCCGCGCGGCACGGCGTTGATGCCGGAGCGGATGATCTCGGCCTGGACCGAGCCGTTGTACAGGGTCAGCCCGATCACCAGGCCCCAGAACGGGGAGGTGGTGAAGAGCGACTGGTACAGCGCGAAGATCATGATCAGCAGCGGCATGGCCCGGAAGAACTCGACCACCGCGCCGCACACCGCGCGGACCGGCTTGTGGTCGGAGAGCCGGCCCGCCGCGAACAGCGCGCCGAAGACCAGCGAGAGCACGGCCGCGGTGGCGAACGCCTTCAGGGTGGCGACCAGGCCGTCGGCCAGCTTCTGCTGGACCGCCTTGTACTGGAACGGGTCCCACATCGCGGCGGTGAACTGGTTGGCCTCGTCCAGGCTCCGGTAGACGTACCAGAGCAGTCCGAGCAGACCGATTCCGGCCAGCACGCCGAGCACCAGGTTGCGGGCCCGGGCCCGGGGGCCGGGGACGTCGTAGAGGACGCTGCTGCCGCTCATCGGGCCACCGCCAGTCGGGTTTCGAGGAAGCGGAAGGTCAGGGCGACGCAGGTGCTCACCAGGAGGTAGGCGAGCGCCACCCAGAAGAAGATCAGGTAGATGCCGTACCCGAGGTCGGTCAGGGTCTGCTGGAAGTGGTACAGCTCCGAGACGCTGAACGCACCGGCGACCGCCGAGTTCCGGGGGAGCGCGATGAACACGCTGCTCATCGGGCCCAGCACGGTCCGCCCCGCCTGCGGCAGCACCACCTGGGTCAGGGTCTGACCGAAGGTCATCCCCAGACTCCGGGCCGCCTCGGCCTGGCCGACCGGAACGGTGTTGATGCCCGCGCGCAGCACCTCGCAGACGAACGAGGAGGTGTACACGGACAGGGCTATCGCCGCGAACGTGAAGTTGTCGAAGTGCACGTTCAGGCGCGGGAGTCCGAAGACCACCGCGAAGAACAGCACGGTCAGCGGGGTGTTCCGGAAGGTGTTCACCCACACGGTGCCGAAGAGCCGCAGCACCGGGATCGGGGAGACCCGGAAGGCCGCCAGCAGGGTGCCCAGCAGCAGGGCGAACAGCGCACTCAGCGCGCTGAGTTCGACCGTCTGCAGGAAGCCGTCCCGGAACAGCGCCAAGTTTCCATGCTCGAACAGTGTGCCCATACCGGCGGCCCTCCTCTCGTTGCTTGGTTACTGGACGGGTCAGTTGGTCAGGGCCGGGATCTCCGGAGCCGCAGCGCCCGAGAGACCGAGGGTGGCGTCGTACGCCTTCTTCCAGTCACCGTTGTCCTCGTGCGCCTTCAGCGCGGCGGCGACGGCGGTCTGGAAGGCCGCGTCGTCCTTGGCGAGGCCGATGCCGTAGGGCTCCTTGGAGAAGGTCTTGCCGACCACCTTGAGCTTGCCGGCGTTCTTCGCGGCGAAGCCCTTGAGGATCGCGTCGTCGGTGGTGACCGCGTCGATCTCGCCGGTGAGCAGCTTGTCCACGCACTGGGCGTAGGTGTCGTACTGGGTGACCGGCATGACCGGCGCGTACTCCTCGATCTTCTTCACCGAGGTGGAACCGGTCGCGGAGCAGACCTTCTTGCCCTTGACCGACTCGGGGCCGGTGTACTCGGCCTTGTCCTTGAGCACCAGCAGGTCCTGGCCGGCCACGTAGTACGGGCCGGCGAAGGAGACCTTCTGCTTGCGGGTGTCGTTGATGGTGTAGGTGCCGACGTAGTAGTCGATCTGACCGCCCATGATCGCGGTCTCGCGGTTGGCCGAGACGATCGTCTTGAACTCGATCTTGTCCGGGCCGAAGCCGAGGTCGGCCGCGATCATCTTGGCGATCTCGATGTCGAAGCCCTCGCGGGTGCTGGTGGTGACGTTCTCGAAGCCCAGGAACGGCTGGTCGGCCTTGGCGCCGACGATCAGCTTGCCGCGCTTCTTGGCCGCCTCGAGGGTCTTCGAGCCCTCCACCTTGGCGTCGGTCTTCACCGTGTAGGTCGGGAGTGCGACACCGGTGTCGGCGACCGGGGCGGCCTCCTTGCCACAGGCCGCGACGGCGGTCAGGGCGAGCACGGACAGGGTTGCGGCAATGACGGGACGGGTCTTCATGGTGGGGATCTCCTCGGTCGTGGCCACGGGACGACCGGGGCCGGGAAGTTGGGAGCATGAAAGGGACTCACACTGGTCAGGCGACAGGGGCTGTCGAGAGACCAGAGGCTCAGTGGTGCAGGATCTTCGAAAGGAAGTCCTTGGCACGGTCGCTGCGGGGCGCGGTGAAGAACGCCTCGGGGGTGTTCTCCTCGACGATCCGGCCGTCGGCCATGAAGAGCACGCGGTTGGCGGCGGAGCGGGCGAAGCCCATCTCGTGGGTGACCACGACCATGGTCATCCCCTCGGCGGCCAGGCTGCGCATGACCTCCAGCACCTCGTTGATCATCTCCGGGTCGAGCGCCGAGGTGGGCTCGTCGAAGAGCATCACCTTCGGGTTCATCGCCAGCGCGCGGGCGATCGCCACCCGCTGCTGCTGGCCGCCGGAGAGCTGGGCCGGGTACTTGGCCGCGTGCGCGGCCAGCCCGACCCGCTCCAGCAGGGTGTGCGCGGTCTTCTCGGCCTCGGCGCGGGCGACCTTGCGCACCTTCACCTGGCCGAGCACCACGTTCTCCAGCACGGTCTTGTGCGCGAAGAGGTTGAAGCTCTGGAACACCATGCCGACCTCGGCCCGCAGCTTCGCCAGCTGCTTGCCCTCGGCGGGCAGCGGGCGGCCGTCGATCGTGATCGCGCCCGAGTCGATGGTCTCCAGCCGGTTGATGGTCCGGCACAGCGTCGACTTGCCGGAGCCGGACGGGCCGATCAGGACCACGACCTCGCCCTCGTGGATCTCCAGGTCGATGTCCTGGAGCACGTGCAGGGCACCGAAATGCTTGTTCACACCGCTCAGCACCACCAGCGAAGCGGCGGTGGAGTCACTGAGGTTCTCGATCATCGAGTCTGGGCTCCCTCGTGGGCTGACCCGGAGGAGCCTCCTCGCGGGTGGAGCGCGGGTCCGCGGCGCTTGGTACCTGGGAATATCCCAGGGGGTGCGTACCAAGCGGGCGGACACCAAGTGGGGTTGGTACCAGGCGGGTTGACATCAGGAGAGTGGAATCAACCCGTCCGGTTGTGCCGACGATAGGTCACCACCAATGCGGCGTCAGCGGATCTGAGTGGAACTTGAGCATCACGATCCGGCCACGTCCCAAGCCCGCCCGGACGCCTGCCCGGGCGGGCGGTGACAGAGCAGGAAGGCCGGACGATACTCCGCAGATAGGGCGACTCGACCACCACCAGCAGGACACCCCCAAGCCCTAGATCTGAGGGAGGACCAGGATGCGACTGCTGCTCGTCGAGGACGACGAACGGGTGGCCGCCGCGCTGGTCGCGGTACTCGGCCGGCACGGCTTCCAGGTCAGGCACGCCCGCAGCGGGCACGAGGCGCTGGACGCGCTGGTGCCGGACGGCAGCGACCCGTACCGGGTGGTGCTGCTCGACCTCGGCCTGCCCGACCGGGACGGCTTCGAGGTGTTCAGCCGGATCCGCGCGCACAGCGGCATCCCGGTGATCATGGTGACCGCGCGGGCCGACATCAGGAGCCGCATCCACGGCCTCAACCTCGGTGCCGACGACTACGTCACCAAGCCCTACGACATGGGCGAGCTGCTGGCCCGGATCCACGCGGTGGCCCGCCGCCACCTGGCCGCCGAACCGGTCAACCAGACCGGGCCGCTGGAGGCCCGCGGCATCGTGATCGACCGCGAACGCCGCCGGGTAAGCGTGCAGGGGCGCGACGTCCCGCTCACCCGCAAGGAGTTCGACCTGCTGGCACTGCTCGCGCAGAGCCCCGGCGTGGTCTACCGGCGGGAGCAGATCTTCAGCGAGGTCTGGCGCTCCGGCTGGGAAGGAAGCGGCCGGACTCTTGAGGTGCACATCGGTTCGCTGCGCACCAAGCTCGCGCTGCCCGGCCTGGTCGAGGCCGTCCGAGGGGTCGGCTACCGCCTGGCTGTGGAGCGATTCACGCCTGGGCCACCGTCAGGCGCCTGGCCGTCGTCAGCCGACTGGGCACCGGCCGACGACGGGACACCGGGCACCGAGCCGCCGGGCAGTGAGCCGACGGGCTCCGACTGTGCTCCAGGAAGCTGATCCCCCGTGCGATCCCGTCTGCTCGGCATCCTGCTCTCCCTGATGACCGCCGTCCTGGCCGCCCTCGGAGTGCCGTTGGGGGCCGCGATGGCCGCCGCCGAGCAGAGCAAGGTGGTGGTCGACCGGATGGACGACGCCGCCCGGTTCGCCCAGAGCCTGCCCACCCAGGCGACCGCAGTCAAGGCCGAGCCCGCCCCCGCTCCCGCTCAGGGCGACGGCGGCCGGCTGCACGCCCTGGTCGGCGAGGTGCAGCGCTACCACGAGCTGTACGGCATCAAGGCCGGGATCTTCCACCGGGACGGCAGCGCGGTCGCGGTCGCCCCCACGGACTGGCAGGTGCCCTCCGACGGTTCCGCCGCCCAGGCGTTCCAGGAGGCGATGGACGGCCGCCGCAGCACCAACCCGCCGCAAGTCTGGCCCTGGACCCCCGACCGCACCCTCACCGTGGCCGCCCCGGTGGTCCGGGACGGCGACGTGATCGCGGTGGTGATCACCGAATCCCCCACCGGCCCACTGCGCGCTCGGGTGCTGCACAACTGGATCTGGGTCGGCGCGGGCGAGTCGCTGGCCATGATCGCGGCCGTGCTGCTCTCGATGCGGCTGACCGGCTGGGTGCTGCGCCCGGTCCGCACCCTGGACCGGGCCACCCACGACATCGCCACCGGCCGGATGAACGCCCGCGTCGCCCCCAGCAGCGGACCGCCCGAACTCCGACGGCTGGCCCGGTCGTTCAACGACATGGCGGACAACGTGCTGATCGCCCTGGACCAGCAGCGGGCCTTCGTCGCGGACGCCTCGCACCAGCTCCGCAACCCGCTGGCCGCCCTACTGCTCCGGGTCGAGCTGCTCGGCCTCGAACTCCCCGAGGGCCACGACGCGGAGCTCGGCGCCGTCCGCGAGGAGGGGGTCCGGCTGGCCCGGGTGCTCGACGACCTGCTCGGCCTGGCCACCGCCGAGCACGCCCGCCCCGAGCCGGAACGGGTCGACCTGGCCGACCTGGCACTGGCCCGGATCGACGCCTGGCGGCCGGTCGCCGACCAGCGCGGCATCCGGCTCGACTGGGAGGGCCCGGCGATCGCGGTCGGGCTGGCCGATCCGATCGGGTTCGGCAGCGCGCTCGACGCGGTGCTCGACAACGCGCTCAAGTTCACCCCGAGCGGCGAGGTCGTCCGGCTCGGCGTCCAGCGCGGCAAGCGCGAGGTCACCCTGACCGTCTCCGACGCCGGCCCCGGCCTCACCGAGGAGGAACTGGCCCGGATCGGCGACCGCTTCTGGCGCAGCCCCCGCCACCAGAACGTCGACGGCTCCGGCCTCGGCCTCTCCATCGCCCGCACCCTCCTGCTGGCCGGCGGCGGCTCCCTCGAGTTCGCCCCGGTCACCCCGACGGGCCTCTCGGTCCACCTGACGGTCCCTCGGCCACGCTGACTTTTCGCAGAGCGCAGCCGTCTACGGCGTCAGGGGCTCGGGGCTCTGCTGTTGTGCGGCTCCGCCGCGTGGGCGCCGCCGGCCCCTGCAAGGTGATCGTCGCGTAGGTGGTCAGGCACTTTCGCGGTGACCCGAACGCCGGATCTCCTCGCCCACGCGGCGGAGCCGCACAACAGCAGAGCCCCGAGCCCCTGACCGTAGATGCCCGGGCCCCTGCGAAGGGTCAGGGTTTGACGGAGAGGTAGTAGCGGCGGGCGCCCTCGTGCAGGGCCAGCGGGTCGGTGTAGACGGCGGTGCGGAGGTCCACCACCTGGGCGGCGTGGACCTCCGCGCCGATCGCGTCCCTGCTGTCGATGACCGCCTGGGTCATCCGCTCCACCAGGGCCGGGTCGACGTCGTCGCGGGTGATCAGCAGGTTGGGGACGGCCAGCGTGGCCACCGCCGTCGCGGTGGGCCGGGCCTTGGGGTAGGCGTCGGCCGGGATGGTGGCGGCGCGGTAGGCGTCGGCACCGCCGCCCTCGCCCCGGCCGACCGCCTCGGCCAGGTCACCGAGCGGGACGATCCGGATCGCGAACTGGTCCGAGAGGTCGGTCAGGGCGCTGGTGGGCAGCCCGCCGGACCAGAAGAAGGCGTCCAGCTGACCGTTCTTCAGCTGGTCGGCGGCGTCACCGACGCCGAGGTTCGCGGCGGCCACGTCCAGCTCCGGATCGAGGCCGGCCGAGGCCAGCAGGCGCTTCGTCACCAGCAGCACCCCGGACCGGCTCTGCCCGACCCCGACCCGCAGGCCCTTCAGGTCGGCGGCCCGCTGCACCTTGGAGTCGGCGGGCACCACCAGCTGCAGGTAGTCGTCGTACAGCCGGGCTATCCCGCGCAGCCGGTCCCGGCCGTCGCCCCGGTAGCTGGCCACAGCGTCGGCGGTGGCTATCGCGAACGAGTCCCGCCCGGAGGCGACCCGGTCCAGGTTGTCGATCGAACCCTGCGAGTTGTCCAGCCGCAGTTCGGCCCCGGGCATCGCGGTGTGCAGGTAGCTGCGGAGCAGCTGTCCGTACCGGTCGTACACGCCTCGTTCGACCCCGGTGGCGAAGCCGATCTCCCCGCGCGGGTAGTCCGCGCGGTCGGCGGCGGCCAGCCACCAGCCGCCCAACCCGCCGATGACCAGCAGCAACGCGGCGGCCGCGCGGCCGAAACGACTGCGGGCCACCACATACAGGGGGACACACAGTCTGGGGGCCATGGGACTGCATATTGCCAGGCCGACAGCAGGAATAGGAGGGACAGAGGGGCACGGAAACGGGGCCTCCCCGCTTCCCGGAAGGGCAGGTCTACAGACGGTGGTACCCCCAAGTGAAGGGCTGCTTGACACAGGCCAGCCGCTCCGGGGTCCACCGGGACTGGTAGTCGTCCAGAACCAGCTCACCGTCGCGCCGCAGCATCAGGACGATCTCGTAGTGATATCGGAGCACCGCGTCACAGTCGAGCCGTGCCAGCAGGGCGCCCACGAGGGTGATCATGTCGTCGTCCTGCCGGCCCAGGTCCTGTTCTCTGTCGGGGCGGAAGGACACCTTGACACTGGCTGCGACCCCCAGGCGATCGAGCACCGGGTCCCACCGCTCCGGCTCGGGTGCCGCGACTCCCACCCACAACCCCCGGTCCGTTCGCACGCCGTCGCCGAGCAGTCCGTCGGCCGTGGTCAGTCCGCCCGGCCGGGTCAGCTCCCCGAGGATCGAGGAGGCTCGGCCCGCGATCTCGTTCGGGGACTCCGGCGTAGCCAGATGGAGATGGTGGGCGATGCTCACGGTTGTGTCCCTCACTGCGGCGACGTGGGTCGCCATTGTCGATGTCACGGCGTCGTGCTCCCGAGGCGGCGATTCTGCTCGCGCCGCCTCTTGGTGAACGACTGCGCGCCGGACAGGTCGCGGAGACCAGTCCCCGCCGCCATCGAGTCACCCCGTGCGGGCCCGCACCTCGACGTCTCTGACATTACGACAGAGCGGTGTCCGCAGTGATCGTCCACCCCGTACACCCACCGACTGATCCCTTGGTCGTCAGGCCTCCCTGAAGGGCACGTCAGGGAGAGCGTGCGCGGCGGAGGATGAGGGCAGGCCGTGGGGAGCGATCCCTCTCGGGTACGTCCTCGCCGCGATCGACGTCCCCGGGGATCGTCAGCAGTCCGGCCGCCTCTTGTCCCGGCGAGCCCTCCGGTAGCCATCGGGGATCGCCGGGACAAGCCGAACCGCCCGCCTCCGCTACCGGGCCCGGCCGTCCTGGCCGGGTTCACCGTCACTCGTTGAACCGTCACCCGAGAAACAGCCCCGAGCCGACGAGGCCGACGGCGCTCCTGAGCAGCCTCGACCGTGATCCCGCGAACGAGCCCCCATGCCTGACGAAACCGCATCCGCAGCGACGATGGAACCACCGCTCAAGCTCCCGTTCCCGCTGAGGCTGAACACCCATTACTCGGCCGTGCCGGGTTACCTCGAGGACTGGACGGGCAACTGGACGATCGTCCCTGAGAGGTCCCGCCGGAGCTGGCGGTCCGCGCGCTTCGACCTCTTGGTCGGCCACATGTACCCGGACGCCTTCGAGGATCTCCTCCGCATCAACTCAGAGGCGGTCCTCTGGCTCTTTCTCTACGGCGACAGGTTCGATCTCGGGCCCACCGGCCGGGACACCAGTGGGGCCAGGACCTTCACCCGCCAAGTGCGCGACATCCTCCTCGAACCGATCGCGCCGGCTCCCGTCGACCGCCTCCTGCGGTGCATCGCACGGTTCCGCTACGACCTGGACCGGGTGCCGCACCCGGGTACCGGGCGGGTCAAGCAGGCCCTGGCGGAGTTCTCCGACAGCATCCTGAGCGAACTGGCCCGCCGGAACGCAGTCGGGCCCCCGAGCGAACCGGAGTACCTGGCGAAACGCCGTCTCACCTCGGGATGGCAGGTGCTGACCGCGCTGGTGGAGCTCGACTTCCGCTACGAACTGCCGAGCGGCCTGCGGTCCTGCCCTGAACACGCTGTGCTCAGTGCGGCGGCCTGTGACATCACCTGCGCGGTCAACGACATCCTCACGCTCGGGGAGGAGGCGTCCGTGGGCGCGGAGCACAACCTCGTCATGATCCTGGCCCGGGAGAGGGGAATCCCTCTGGACGAGGCCCTCGACCTCGCACTGGGGCGGATCGCCGAGCGCCTGGAGGACTACGCCGCGGCGAAGGAGGCCTTCCTGATCAGCTCCACCGCAGACCGTGCGGGCAGCCACCGCCGGGCCCTGCGGTACGCGTCCGCTTTGGAGAGCCTGATGCGCGGCAGCCTGGACTGGAGCTTGGAGACCGGCCGCTACAAGATGGGTGTCGCACGGAGCGAGGCCTGAGACGTAGGCGGGGCCCGGGCCCGGTGCGTCGTCTGACGGGCCGTCGGCTGCAGCCGACGGCCCTCCTTCATGCGGGGTTCACGCTTGATTCACCGGCCTCCGGCACTGTGCCGCCCGTGATCCTTCCATTCCAGACACGCAAGAGCATCCTCTTCACCGTCGTCGCCGCCCTCTCGCTCACTGCTGCGACCGCGGGCGCCGCCGCGTCCCGCGGGCATCTGTGGGACGGGGAGCGTGAGCACGACTTCACCGTCGGGGCCGACTCGTTCCGCACGTCGGGTACAGCGGTGAGCGGGTCACTGCTGTCGAACGACCGGGGCGCGACGGCGGTCGTCCGGCACGGTGAGCCGGCTCACGGCAGTCTCGCCCTGGATGCGAACGGTGCGTTCACCTACACCCCCCAGCCCGGTTTCAAGGGAACCGACACCTTCACATACTCCGCCACCGACGCGGTCCAGCTCTTCGCCTCGGATCTCCCGCCCGTCGCCTCCCTTCCCGGGTACGACCCGGCCCGCGACAACGGTCCGGTCACTGTACGAATCTCCGGCGGTGCTTACGGCTCGGCCCTCACCCCCACCCCCGACCGGTCGGGGAATTTCTACGGCCTTACCGACCGTGGCCCGAACGCCGACCACCCTGACGGTCACAAGACCGAGCCGATGAGTTACTCCTTCGTCCCGTCCATCGGCCGGTTCCGGCTCAAGGACGGCAAGCAGCAGCTGATCGACAGGATCACGTTGAAGGGGCCCAGGAGCCTGGGCGGGGTGAACTACAGCGGCCGCCCGCCGCACGACACGGCCGAGCAGATCTACAACCTGGACCAGTCGGTCGAGCAGTTCGTCCGGAAGGACCCGTACGGCTACGACCCCGAGGGCTTGGTCGCGCTGCCCGACGGCACCTTCTGGGTGTCCGACGAGTACGGCCCCTACCTGACTCACTTCGACCGCGACGGCTACGAGATGGGCCGGCTGACACCGCACCGCACGAGCCCGGACAACGCCTTCCACACGGTGCTCGGCCACCTCCCGGAGGAACTGGGCAACCGCACCGTCAACAAGGGCATGGAGGGACTGACCGTCACTCCCGACGGCCGGACTCTCGTCGGAGTGATGCAGGCGGCGCTCCAGCAGCCGGACCTCGCGGCCGGTGCGGCCGCCAAGGTCGCCGTCGACCGGATCGTGACGGTCGACCTGCGGACGTACGAGACCAAGCAGTACGCCTACCTTCTCACCGACCCTGCGACAACGAAGAGCGCGGTCAGCGAGATCACCGCCCTGTCGGCCACCCGGTTCATCGTCGACGAACGGGACGGGAATCCCGGCCCGTTCGCCTTCAAGCAGCTCTTCGATGTCGACGTCAACGGCGCCACCGACCTCAGCGGGCTCTCCGTGGACGGCAAGTCGGTCGAGGCCTTCGTCGGTCCGGCCGGGACCAACGCCGCGCTCCAGGCGCTCACTGGCAAGGGCATCCAGGTAGCCAACAAGCAGGTGTATCTGGACCTCGGTGCGTTGGTCAGCCAGCTGAACCCGACCGGGGGGTTCTTCGGGGCGGACAAGGTGGAGGGGGTCGCGACCCCGGACGGTGGCAGGACGCTCTACATCTCCAACGACAGCGACTTCGGCATCAACAGCGTCAACGTCTCCCACGAGGATGCGGCTCACCGCGGCTGGACGGTCAACCAGAAGACCGTGAACGGTGCCGCTGACGACGGCAGCGTCCTCAAGGTCGACACCGCCCGACTGCCGGCCGTCGTCAAGACCGCCACCGTCACGGTCCGGGTCCGCTGACACCGGGCCATCGCCCGCCGCCACCCTCCGTCGGGCGGGCGGCGCCTGCGGGCGGTGGCCCCGTCAGACCAGGGGGACCACCCCAGTGGCGAACTGACCAGCTCTGGTCATCTCCCGCAGGTGGTCCTCGACGGCGACGTGGGCGGGTAGCCGAAGGTACGAGACGTGGAGGTACGCGTGCCGTTCGCGCAGAAGGGTGGCCTGCCACTCATCGAAAGCCGGGTATTCGACGTGCTCTCCCCCGGGCATGGACAGGTGTGCCCATCCGTCCCCGGCGAGGGCAAGAGACGTTGAGCCTCGAAGCCGCCTGGTGAGCGCACCAGGCGTCGGGTCCATCCCCAGCACCGCCGCCACCGACGGCATGAGGGCGGAGGGCCGTGGGCCGCAGCCGGCAAGCAGAGCGCACGCGAGCACACCGGCACCGGGGACCCTGGCCGTCCATCCGGCCATGACGAGCTGTCCGAAGCTGCCGGCCAGACAGCTGACCGTCATCGCAGTCATGAGCCGGCCTCCTGTCCTTCTTTCCCGTCACGACCCTACGGAGCCGGGCGGAGGGGATCGGAGTCCTCTCGGGCGGCTGATAGGACAGGGATCCGTCCCCCCGAAGCCATCCGCCGGGCCAGGCTGCCGGAGCGGCCCGGAGCCACACTGGGGCCGAAGCATCCGGCGGCCGATGAGGCCGCCTGGCCAGCCCGGCGGAGGAGGACGAAGCATGAAGAAGGCCGAGATCGGAGAGATCATCGCCGGGCTGGGAGGAATCGGGAACATCAAGGAAGCCGAGGGCTGCGTCACCAGAATCCGGGCCCGGGTCGCGGACCCCGGTCTGGTGTCCGCGACCGCCTTGAAGAAGGCAGGAGCGTTCGGGGTCGTACAGGCGGGAAACTCGGTCCAGGTCGTGGTCGGCGGGACGGCGGAGACCCTCGCCGAGGACATACAGGACCTGCTCCCCGAGTAGCCCAGCCGCCCGGCATCCGGCGGCAGTGCGCCCTCGGGGCGAGGCTACCTGGCAGCCCTGTTCACGGATGGCAGGACGCGCGTGTCCAGCGTCAGGCCGAACGGCGCCGGCAACCGGATCGGCGTGCCGAACGGATGCGGTCCGTCCACCGCCTCGTACCCGGGCTTGCCCGGTTCCGAAAACACCGTGCACGAGCGCCGCTGACGGTCCACCAACAGGTAGAGCGGCACCTTGTACCGTCCGTACCAACGGAGTTTCACCACCCGGTCGGTCTCGGCGCTCGATGACGACGTCACCTCGACCACAAGCAGCGTCCGGTCCGTTACCGGGGTGCGCTCCTCCTCTGCCTGGCCGGCCGAGGACACCGTCAGATCGGGCATGAACCAGTTGTCCGATCCCGGCAGATCCAGGTACCCCGTCCCGGGAGCCAGGCCCAGCCCGGCCAAGCAGGGCATGATCTGACGCCGCATCAACTTCACTGCCTTCTGGTGTGCCCGGGAGGGCAACGTGAGGGTGATGATCCCTTCGACCAGTTCTGCCCGGCTGGTGGCGTAGTCCCGGACCGCGCGCTTCAAGGCTTGCTCGGGACCGCCGTCGGTGTAGCCGACCGGGTCCTGCGCAACCACCGGATCCATGGCCTACCTCCTCGCTGCCCGATTCTGCATCCTCCATCCCTGTGCCCCGCCGGAAGCGTGACCACGCGCCGGGCCCGAGGTGACCTACCACCCGCCCGGACGCACCGGAGCGGCCGGGCGGCCGGAGTCATATGCCACCCGGACTGTCCGGCGAGCGGCCTCTGACCAGCGGCACCACTGGCTTTCGGGCCGTGGTCACCGCGGTGACCGTGCGCAGCTCCGGCAGCCGCTCATAGCGGCCGCTTCCTGAGCCCGCCGGATCGCCCAAGCATGCTCAGAGGCGATGTACGCCTCCACCTGCCCGACCGCATCCATCGTGGCGTAGACCCGCCCGGCCTTCGCCCCCGTCAACGCGGCGGCGACCTGCCCGTGGCAGTACCGCCCGTGACGCAGCAGCTGCGTGGGCACCTCGAAGGTGAGCAGCGGCCCGCCCTCCTAACGGCGCAGGCCGGAGCCGAGCAACAGCTGCACAAAGCTCGTGTTGCGCAACTCCGTCCTCGGCTCCCACCCAGCCGCCGGTGACGCTCCAAAGGTGTGGCCGCGAAGGCCGATGTCCGACCACAGACCCTAAGACCGACCGGCACATGGTGGGCGGATGAAGGAGTGAGCTTGCTCCGCTTTGACGGACACCGTTGGTGTGGTGGTCAGGCCGCGAGTGCGGTCTCGTATTCGGCAGGGCTGCGGTAGCCGAGGCTGCTGTGCAGCCTGCGTATGTTGTACCAGGCTTCGATCCACTCGAAGATCGCGGTGCGGGCCGCTGCCCGACTCGGCCAGGGCCGGTCGCCGAGCAACTCCCGCTTCAGCGTGGCGAAGAACGACTCGGCGAGCGCGTTGTCCCAGCATTGACCGGTGCGGCCCACCGACAACCTGACATCGAACTCGCCTGCCAGTAGGGCGAATTCGCCCTGGCATCCACGATCTGAATGGAACACCACCGGGCCGGCTGGGCGGCGGGTTCGGCAGGCGGCGCGAAGCGCGTCGGCGACCAGTTCGGTCCGCAGGTTGTCGGCGGTGGCCCAGCCGACGACGCGGCGTGAGGCGATGTCGATGACGGTGGCCAGGTAGAGCCAGCCCTCCTGCGTCGGTATGTACGTGATGTCGCCGCACCAGCGAGTGTCGACGGCGCCCGGGTCGGGCTGGAAGTCCCGCAGGACCAGGTCCGGACGGATGCCGGCATGCGGATCGGGAATCGTGGTGCGCCGGCCTCGCCTGCGGTGGCGACCCTGGAGACCGGATCGGCGCATCAACCTGGCGACCCTGCGGCGGCCGCACCGCTCACCGTCGCGCCGGAGCACGGCATGGACGCGCGGGGCCCCGTAGCTGCCGCGCGACTTCTCGTGGACCTCGGTGATCTTCTCGGTCAGCTCCGCGTCGCGGACCGCGCGGGGACCGGGGGTTGCGGTGCGGCGGGCGTAGAAGGCGGCACGGGAGACCTTGAGCAGCTCACACGCCCGTTTGACGTTGTGGCCGCTCAGCTTCTCCGCCTCGATGAACGGGTGCACCGTCACCGGGTCTCCTTCGCGAAGAAAGCTGTGGCACGGCGGAGGATGTCGACGTCCTCGCGCAGGCGGCGGTTCTCCCGCCGTAGTGCGGCCAGTTCCTCGCGTTCGCCGCTGGTCAGACCGTCGCGTTCGCCAGTGTCGACCTTGGCCTGGGTGACCCACAGGCGCACGGCGGTCTCGGTCAGGTCGAAGTCCTTGGCCACCTGGCCGACCGAGCGGTCGCCGCGGCGGCACAGCTCGACGATCTCGGTCTTGAACTCCGGTGTGAACGAGCGGCGAGGTCGCGGCTTCTTCTTCCCCATGCTCTCCATGATGGACATCATCCTTCCGGGGCCAGAGCCCCTGATCAGGAGTGTCCGTCAAAGCGGATCAAGCCCAGGAGCGGCGGTGGGGTGCGTGCCTCGGCGGTGCCGAGGAGGGAGTCCATGCGGAGCATCGGCGACCGACGAGAAGCCGGCGAAGGGGCCCCTCCTGCCCGATGCCGGGCAAGGAGGACGCGTGCCTCGGCGCCGCGAGGCCGCCCACATTTGCCGGGCGGCCCCACGTCCAGGGCGTTCTACGAACCCAAGAGGGCCGAGGGGAAGTCCACAAGCAAGCGGTCCTCGCCCTCGCCAGGCGCCGCCTCGACGTCCTCTGGGCCCACATAACCGCGAGCCCTGGCGCGCAACAGTCTGAACAGACCCACCACTCGGGCCGACCGCACCCTGACCTCAGACGACCGCACGCCCAACAACGTGACAGCACCACCGCGCGCTCGCCGGCGGCCGAACCCCGCCCGCGATCCTTCAGGGCAACAGATCGTTCCCCCGCACAGGGCCAGCCGTCCTGAAACCCCGCCCCCGCGAACGCGACACTGATATCCGATCGCCCCGTCGTCCGCTCCGCCCTCCGACGTCAGGGCCGCCGTCCCAGTGCTATCCAGCGGAGGATCGATGAACGCCCCCGGCACGAACACGAACGACGCTCTCCAGCTGCGGACGCAGTTCCTCTCCCCCGCCATGATCCTCAACCTCCGCCGGCTGCTCGTCCAGCCCCTGGAGGAAGAGCAGGACTGTCGCACGCGCCGAGCCACTCTCCTCGAGAAGCTCGCCGAGAAGCACCCTGCTGTCCCAGAGCTCAAGGCCTCGAACGCCGACTGGCTGGCCACCGACAACGACGCCTCCCGCGTGCTCTCCGGCCTGCACCACGCATGGCTCACGTCAGGCTGGTGGCAGCCCGCCGAGCTCCAAGAACTCCTCGACAGACTTGACCAGCCCGACGCCGATTCCGACACGACGGCATGGCTGACCGGGATGCTGGACCGCCCCTTGCCCTCGCCCATCGCCACGAACACGGGCGCACGAGACCGCACGCCCTGGGTTCAGGACGTCGTCCAAATGCAGGACGGCTGGCACACCGCCACCCGACAAAGCAGCCGCCTGTACTGCGAGGGCCCCCCCGACCCCTACTCCCCGGACCGATGGATCGATGAAGACGCCTACTTCAAAGCCTCCGGCCGGATCGACGCCGTCTACACCGCGATCGCTGCCGCCGCCTACAAGGCCCTCGCCGACCTCCGCGCCGCAGGCGACCGCACCCCCCCAGGCCAGCTCAAGGACGACCTCAAAGCCGCGTTGAAAGCAGTCCTGATGAAATCAGGGCTGAAGTCATGACCTCCGCCGTCCGGCCGGCCACGAAGCAAACGACGCCCCGCCCGACGAGGGCAGTCACTGCGCCACACCGCGCCTGCGCGCTGCTCCCGTTCCGCCGCGCCCCTCGGCGGAGCACCTCTCCCGCACAGAAACGGCAGGCACATGTCGACACCACCCAAACCGAAGAGCGCCTACACCGAACTCGTCGACCGGATCACCGACCACCTCGCCCGGGCCGGATGGGCGCAGCCTGCGCTCGAGACCGTTCTCGCGCACGCCGCTGACACCGTGGACGGCGTGTCCGCAGCCATGCTCCTCAAGCTCAGCCCCGCCCTGCCCAAGGTCCCTGAGATCAGCGACGCGCTCGGTCGCGCCGTGGACGAGGAGACGAAAGAGGGGACACGCCTTCACAGGAAGGACGTCCTCAGCGGCGCCGTCTCTCAGTCCCTCACAGTGGCCTCCGAAGCACACATGCGCGAGCTTGTCGAGAACTTCACGGCCATGGACCAGAAGATCGCCTACTCCGCTCAGCTCATCGCAGCCGTCAATTCCGCCCAGGAATGGGACTTCCTCAAAGACAGAGGCTCCTCCATTGTGTCCGTCCTCGGCTCCTGCAGAGACCGCCTCGAAAAGGCGAGCAGGCAGCTGGAAGTGATCCGGAGCCAGGGCCACGAGTTGCTGCTCGCGCTCTCCGAGTCGCATCGACTCGCAAAGCCCGAGCAGGTCGACCTCCTGAGGCGGTCCGACGACCAGCGGATCAAGTACATCAACGGCGCCGAGAAGGCCTCGAAAGTCCTGGCCGACACCGTCAACCGCGGCACTGACGAAGTGCCGCAAGAGGCGCTGTCCGCCGCAGCCGCCGGCGGAGCCCTCGACACGGCAAGCGTCACGAAAGTTGAGAAGCTCACCGCAGTCCTGTCCAAAGGCGTGGACATGGGCTTCTCCATCGGCCAGTCCACGCCCGGCTGGGGATGGGTGTTCAGCCTCGCCGCGCTGATTAAATCCGGCTCCTCCCTCGCCTGGGACGCCGAGGAAGCCGCCCGGAAGGCCGCTGAGGCGATGACGAAACTCGAGGCGCTCCGGGTCCTCGACAACGACCCAACCGCGGTGGCTAAAGGACTGGCCGCGCTCGCCATCGCCCGGTTCAACGTGTTGATGGACGCCGTCGCCGTCCCGATGGCGGCCCTGACCGTCGGCGCGTGGAACCCCATCGACACCGTCGTCCGCGCCGCTTACCAGCGGGCGTGCGTAAACGAAGTCGCCGCCATGGAAGACCATGACAAGCCGCTCACATCGTCGGTGAGAGCAGCCATCGAAAAACTGAAAGAGATAACGTCAGAGACCCTGGAGCTCGCCGCCACACAGAAAGGAGGAAGCGTGGCCGGGACCGCGGCCGCGACAGGAGGGAAGATCGACACCAGCCCCTCCGGCCTAGCCGACATGATCTCCCCCATCTCCCCGGTCCTCGTCGACCTCATCAGCCACCTCATCGAGAAGTACGTCGGCATACCCCCCGCGCAACGCGTCACTCGCACCGACGTCGAAGCGATCATCGCGTCCTTCCGCGTCCTGCCCCCCGGGGTCGTGGTCCTCCCCGTCGGCGAAGAGAAGAAGACTCCCCCTTCCCGTCCCCGTCCATCAAAGCCAGGCCTCTCGCTCGCCCCCAAGAACTCCGACTCCGACTCCGACTCCAGCGACGACGACGCGTCCCCCCGGCCGCCCCGCCGCCGAGCGGCCTCCCTCACCCCGCGCTCCGAGGAGAAGACACCCGCTCCACCGATCGCCGCACGACAAGTCCCAGCCGGCCGCCGAGGATCCGCCCCCAGCCGCGACGACCGACAGTAGGACGACCGCTCACAGGGATGCCCCGCCCCAGGCACCCGCAACGACCTGCTGGAGCGGCGACCCGAGGGACGTCGGACGTGCAGAAGCGAGAGTTGTGGGACCGCTGGAAGGCCGGTGAGTCGATCAGTGCGATCTGCCGTGCCCTGGGCAGGCCACCAGGGTCGATCTTCACGATCGTCAAGTCCAACGGCGGATACGTTCCGCCCCTGCGGCGCCGTCGGCCCGGCTTGCTGAGCTTCACCGAGCGGGAGTCGATCTCCCGCGGCCTGGCTCGAGGCGACTCGCTCCGTGAGATCTCCCGTGCCCTGGGGCGTGCGGCGTCGACCGTCAGCCGGGAGATCGCCCGGAACAAGGGCACTACCGGGCGGTGGACGCCGAGGACCGGGCCTGGGACCGCGCCCTGCGCCCCAAGGACTGCCTGCTGGCCACCAATGAGCCTCTTCGCGTCCTGGTTGCCGAGAAGCTGGCCGAGGACTGGTCACCGAAGCAGATAGCCGGGTATCTGTCCAAGACCCAGCCGGCTGGCGCGGGGATGCGGATCAGCCACGAGAGCATCTACAAGTCTCTGTTCATGCAGACGCGCAAGGTCCTCGCGAAGGAACTCCGGCAGCATCTGCGCTCGGGACGTCCGACCCGACGCAACATCAGATACACCAGTCACTGGACACACCCCGTCGGCGGTGACGACCACGCCGCGCAGGTCGATGCGGGCCAGCAGCCGGCCGAGCGTGGAGGCGTTGGCATGGCGCGGGCGAGGCCGAGTCCGATGCGGACCTCCTGGTCGGCGTCGGCTGCGTACCGGGCGATCTGCGCGAGGGAACGGGCTCCGCCGAGCACCGCCGTCAGGCACCAGGCCAGCAGGACACCGGTGTGGTAGCGACGCCCGCGCACCCGGCGGGGGTCGGGCACGGCGGCCAGCACCTCGGACAGCGAGGCCCGCTCGTGCGGTTCGATGGACGGGCAGGGATCGTCGCCGTTTTGTAGTGGCGCGCGAGGACGTTGATCAGGGAGGATGACACGCGGACGCGACCCCAGGACGATCTTCGGATTCAGAAGCCTCGATCATCTGGTGTCGCATCTCTTGCTTCCAGCCCGGCAAACCACCCATCAGGCCCCAGAATATCCCGCCAGCTGAGAACGCATCAGCCCTGGACGTGCGCCCGGTTCGGCGATCCCTTACTCACGTTGAGATCCCTTGCGGGGGTGAGTGCGTGGTGGTGAACCGGGTGGTGTTCGGTGGGGCCGGGCCGGGGATGCCTCGAACGTCCATGCTGGCCGCTGGGCGGGCATAGACGAACGGGCCTCTTGGTAGGAGTGCGGTTGTCGAGACCAACCCTCCGGCCCAGGAGGCCCGTTGCCGTACCAGTTCACCACCCCTGTGCCGGTCGATGCCACTTCGGACACTCTGGCGTGTGACTGCTTCGTTCACCAGTACGGGGCGATCGCGGCGGGGCGGCGTGCGCCGCACTACCCGTCCGACATGACGGATGCGGAATGGGCCCAGGTCAAGGCCTCGATGCCGGTGCTGGCCTGGTTGGAGGGCCGGGGCGGACGCCCCGAGGCCCATTGCCACCGTGAGATGGTCGACGCAGTGCGCTACCTCGTCGACAACGGAGCGAAGTGGCGGGCGATGCCCGTCGACCTGCCCGCCCCGCGCAAGGTCTACGACTTCTTCCGCCGCTGGTCGCGCCACGGATACGTGCGCGAGCTCTACCAGCGGCTACGTCGCCTGCAGCGCGAGCGGGACGGACGGGTGGCCGAGCCGAGCGCGGGAATCATGGACGCGCAGTCGGTGGACGGCTCGGAGACCTGCCCCACTGCCACGCGCGGGGTGGACGGCAACAAGCGGCGCGACGGACGCAAGCGCCACATCCTGACCGACACGGGCGGCCTGCTGCTGGAGGTCACCGTCACCGCCGCGAACGTGCACGACTCGGTGGCCGCCCCGGAACTGATCGACGCGTTCATGGCCGAGCCCGGACGCCTGCTGAAACTGGTCTGGGCGGACACCGCCTACCAGGGCCCGGCGCTGGCGGACGCGTTCGCGGCGCACGGGGTGCGGGTCGAGGTGCTCAAGCGCCCGGACGGGACCAGGGGATTCGTGGTGCTCGCGCGCAGGTGGGCGGTCGAGCGCACGCTGGGGTGGCTTTCGCGGGCCCGCCGTCTGAACCGCGATCACGAGCGCCGGCCCGACCACCACAGGCAGATGGTGTGGTGGGCCGGCCTGATCACCTTGACGCGGAGGCTGGCGAAAGAGCGTCTGCACTGGCCGGAGTTCCGGCCCGAGCGCCTGGACCCGCGGCGGGCCTGAACAGGCCCCGCTCGCGCAGGAGCCAGCCGCGCGCCTGGAGCGCATAGGCACGATGGCGCACCTTCTCCACCTCGTTCAACCGCGCCGCGTTTCGGCCCAGCGCCCGAGTCAGCTCCTGCACCGTCACCGGGCCCGGCGCGGCCAGGGCCGTCTCGAAGACCTGTCGGTAGGCCCCGCACAACACATCGGCTCCCAGCCCCGCCTGCCAGGTCGGCGGCCGGGCGTCATAGCCCTCCCGCAGCACCGGCCCCGACGGCACCGCCCCGGCCATATGCGCGGGTTCCTCCACCACGGTCGGCACTGGTGACGCACCGTCACCCTCCCGGGCCGGGACCGCCCCTTCGGCGAACACGCGCGCCACCTCCTCGCGGGCGATCCGCGCATGCTCCAGCCGCTGACGGGCTGCCTCCGCCTGCACCTCGGCCTCCCGCAACATCTCCAGCCAGGACTCCAGATCCTCCCGGGCCCGCGCCTCCCGGACTTCCAGCAATGCGATCACCGACGGCACTCCGCACCTCCACAACCAGACGAACCCTCCGCTGGTTGCCCGCAGCCGACCGCCCCGACACCGAGACCACTCGAAAGCTGCTGGTCATCGAGCTACAGACCGGTTCACCACCACGCTCTGAGCGTCCGGCTGACACCACACAGGTTCCGCCGGGGCGGTGTACGCCATGTCGGCCAGCACCGGGTACTGAGCCAAAGACAGATCTTCACAGCCCTTTACTGGTGGGCCCGCGTATTCAACTGTCGCGGGTTCCCCGAGGAGCCCAGCCCGCTGGTGACCCGCTGTGATCGCCAGCGGCGTACCGGCTCGGGGCGGAGGGCAGCACAGCGGGCGGCACCCGGAGCACCGACAATCGTCCGGCGAAGGGGGCCAACGAAACGATCACCCTCGAATCAGCCCAGTGGATTCGGGCTCGGGGGAGAACGCTGTTACCGGCCGCCGTTGACCACGGAGTACTGGATTACGCCTGCCGAGAGCTGGTGGTCCGCCAGCACCTTGTCGTAGCTGCCGTCCTGGATGATCGCATTCATCGCCTTCACCAGGACGTCGCGCAGGGCGCTGTCGGTTTTTCGGACGGCGATCCCGTAAGGGCGCGACTGGATCTGGGGGCCGGCCACTTCGAAGGCGCGGCCGCCGTCGACGGTCTGGGCGTTGTACTGAGCCTTGGGATAGTCGGTGACGTAGACGTCGGCGGAACCGCTGCTGAGGTGCTCGAGGCTCTCCGCATCGGTGCTGGCTTCCAGCAGCTTCAGCGGCTTGCCGAGGTATCCACACGCCTTCTGCTGACGAGCGGTCAGCTCATAGTGGATGGTGCCCTTCTTGACCGAGACGGTGCGGCCACAGAGGTCGTCGATGACGGCTATCTTGCCGGGATTGCCCTTGCGGACCACCATGCCGGTACCTGCCATGAAGTAGTCGACGAAGTCGACACCGTTGTTGACCAGCGCCCCGTCCTGGTCCAAGCCCTGCTGGCGGTCGCCGGTGTCGGTGATGCCGGACATCCCGATGTCGTACTTCTTTTCCAGCAACCCGGGCAGTACGGCGGAGAACGATCCGACGTTCTGGAACTCCAGTCGGACTCCGAGCTGGTTCCCCAGTGCGGCGGCCAGGTCCGCATCCAGCCCGGCGGCCTTCCCGTCAGTTCCCTGGAAGATCACCGGGGCGGCGGTGTAGGACGCGCCCACCCGGATCACCCCGGCGGCGCGGATTGCATCCGGGACACGCTGCTTGAGGGAGGCACCCCTGGTGTCCCCGCCGGAGTCCGAACTGCAGGCACTGAGCAACAGGGCGGCCACGACGGCGGCCGCAGCGGCCTGGCAGCTGCGGCTGGTGAAAAGCTTCATCTCGAACGCTCCCGTTGGTCGAGGCAACACGACGGCAAAGAGCCGTCCGACGCAATCCCTACAGATTTCGCTCCGGTGAGTTCGCGATCCGCACGCCGAAAAAAGCGCCGGGGCACGGCCGACGGCGGCGCCGTGGAGATGGGATGCCGGTCAGACTATAACCACCACGCGAGTCTCTGTGGGGTAGCGCGAGAGAGTGCTCACCGGGGAGCTCTCCTGACGTTCTGTCACAAATCCCGGCCGACACGCCCGCCGACGCTCCCCGAGGACAGCCACGGAACACGGTTACCGTATGGGCACACGAGTCGGCACAGCTTTCAAGACCGCACCCAGAAACCGGAAGAAAGCAGGGCTGATGACCGGAAATTCCTCCACCTCAGACCAGAACCGGGACGACCCCGCCACCGTCGATCCGCTCCGGAGTTGGGCCTCGGCCGAGCGGCGGCGCGCCGAAGAACTGGCTGCGGCGCTCGACGGGATCGCCCAGCACGGGCTCCCCTCCCCTGAGGAGTGCACTCCATGGGAGACCCTGCGGGCCGGCCTCCTCGCCGGGCTCGAGGCCGAGGGCGCTGATCAGCGTGTCGCCTGAGCCTTCGCCCGGTGGTGTCGTGTCGCTGAGCGACTTCGCCAAGACCCAGCTGCGGAAGCTCACCAAGCAGCAGATCCACGCACTGGACCGTGCCTTCCGCGTAATCGCCGCCCACCCAGAGAGGGGTCAGCCCACACCGGACGGACGGCTGCGCAACTACCGCGACGACATCGGGTCAGTCCGCGTCATCTACAGCGTCACCACGTCGGGCGCCACCGTGGTCGTGGTCTACGTGGAGGCGTGACAGCGGCCGACCGGGCCGGGACATCTCGCGAGCCCTGTCCACGGTGACATCGTGCCCGTCGCTGGCTGGCCCGGTACCCCAACGGGGCCACGTCACCTACGACGCTGTCGTCCGCCGGGCCTCGGTGGAACAGGACGATGCCGTTCCAGTCCACGGCCGTCGGTTCCGAACCGGCGCTCTGACGGTCACCGGTGCGGAAGCCTGCCAGCGGCCGAGGCCGGGTTCCGTGCCGTCTCCTGGTCCGTGTACCGGGCGACCACCAGGGCCAGGTAGTCCGCACGTCGGCGCAGGACACCGAGCTGGGCGGACGAACTGACGAGGGCCAACCGCTCCACCTCCGCCACGACGCCGCGCTCCCGCTCGGCCGTCACCAGAGTGGCGTGGTCGCCGAACACCGTGGCCACCGGCCGGGCCGGGGCCCGGAAATGCATGCCGACGTCACCGTGCTTGTCCCGGGTCACGCCCCAGAGGGTCAGGTCGTCGGCCGGTGTGGCGATGCCGAGCTCCTCGGCCAGCTCGACCGCAGCGTGCCGCCGCAGCGCGGGGACATCGAGTGCGGCGCCCGCCGCCGGCGGCTCGGCCGACCCCCCGGGCAACTGCCAGCACCCCGGCATCACGGTCGATACCGACTGCCGTACCAGCACCAGGGCTCCCGCCATGGTCGGCTGGAGCACGGTGACGTACAGATAGGAGGGCGCCCAGCCGCTCGCTCCCCGTATCTGCCGCAGCGTCCTGGAACTGAACGACACCCGGGCCCAGGAAAGGGCGAGGGCGCCCGATGTTGTCCGGTCGACACCGGTGCAGGCGACCACCGGGCCGTCGAACAAGGACGGATTCGCCGCGACCATGCCCTCCCACCGGCGGCTCACCTCCCTCCGCTCTGCACGTGAAACCCACGGGGCGCGGGTTTCCACCAGGCGGATCTCGTCAGCGTCAAGGAAGTGCGCCCCGGGTCCAGGCAGCGGAGCTACTCCGGTTGTAGGCATCGGCTCAGGAAGCGGTCACGAGCCCGAGGACCTGCGGGGAAGGGCCCCGGTTCGGCCCCGTGCCCGCGCCTGGCAGAGCAGCGCTCGCTCCCACCGCTGCGGTCTTCTCCCGCATGACGCGCTCCTCTCGTTCTGACCCGTGGTGGCTCATCTTCCCGGGGCGGGGATGAGCGCCGTCGCCCGATCGATCGTGGTGCCGGGCAGTCAGATTGGACCGGAAGCCTGCCCGCCGCATACGAACCCCCACCGAGTGGCCACAAATCCCTCACCGGTCGCGGTTGACAATTGAAATCATGCAATTGGATATTGGACATCACCCAATTGCCTTTGCCCAGGTTTGGCCCTTGCCGGCACCCCACCTGGCATGCGGGTGTTTCGAGGCTGCTGTTAATGACCAGGCAGTCCTCGGGCTACGCAGAACCCTCACAGCAACATGAAGAGAGCCATGCGCCACCGCACCCCCCGAAGCCGTACCCTGGCCACCGCCCTCGCCTCCGGGCTGGGCCTCGCCTCCCTGCTGTGCGCCACGGGCACCGCACAGGCGAACTCGTACACCACCCCGCCCCCGCCTACGGCTCTTGGTGCCCCCTCCCCCTTGAGCAGCAGCGACTGCGCCTGGCCGATCCTCACAGATGCCGCGACCCTGAACGTGGCTTTTCCGGACAGCAACTCCTCCTACTGGGTCATGCCGTACAACTTCACCCCAGGCATGAAGATCACCGTCAAGGGCGACTACTCTCCTGTCCGGTTCTTCTCACTGACTGCCTACCAGAGCGACTTCTCCCCGGTGACGGGCGGGAGCAGCATGCTGCAGGATGCCGCGCTGGCCGCCGACAACGGCGCCGGCAACCCGTTCACAAACGTGAACATCAAGGGCGGCACCTACACCGCGACCCTGACCGCAGGCGGAGCCCAGGGCCCCAATGCGATCAAGGCTCTCAGCTCGGGTGAGACCGGCAACGGCTACCTCATCTACCGCGTCTACGTCCCCACTCCCGGCGTGGGGACAGCGAAGATGCCGACGATCACCATCACCACCCCGTCCGGCTCCAAGGACCTGAAGGCCTGCAAGGACCCGGCGAAGAACAAACTCATGAACGCCGCACTGACGGCGGTCGTGCGGGCGAAGTCCCCCGACCCGCAGCCGAGTGCCTGGGCCGAGCCCAAGTTCGCCCGTCAGAAGGACGCCGCCACCGGTGGCCTGTTCCCGAATCCGGCGAACAAGTACATCTCCGCCCCGTTCAACTATGAAGCGGGCAAGGTCGTTGTCGTCCGCGGCAAGGCCCCCACCTTCCCTGACACCACCCACGGGGCTTCTCCCGCGACCCCCAGTAACCTGCGCTACTGGTCCCTGTGCACCAACATCTACAGCAAGTCGATCCTGAACGAGCCGTACCCGGTGGTCCAATGCGCCGCCGATTACCAGACCGTGCTCGACGGCAAGGGGCGCTACACCTACGTGGTGTCCACCCCCAAGGACAAGCCCGCGAACGCCACCACCACCAACGGTGTGACCTGGCTCGACTCGGGGCTGGGGCTCACTACTAGGCGTGGCGTGCTGTTGATGCGAAACATGCTCGCCTCTCCCAGCTTCACCCACGCGGTGCAGAACGTGCCCGACGGGACCCCCAGTGTCGCGGTGACCCGCAACGTGATGGGCGACTACTACCCGGAGGCCGTCAGCTGCGACAAGCAGACCTTCGCCACCGGTGGCGCGGACGCGTGCTTCGCCAAGACGTCCTGACCTCCTGAATCCGAGGGGCCGGCGGTGGTTTCGGCGCTGTCGTCGGCCCCTCCTCGACACTCCGACGGGACAGGTCTCCCGGAAGGCCGGAGACTGGGATGCACGCCCGCAGGGCGCCCGGGGTGGTAGCTCAGCCGGTTAGAGCAGGGGACTCATAATCCTCCGGTCGCGGGTTCGAGTCCCGCTCACCCCACATATACGTCGCGGGCCTACGGAATGTCGACGACCCAGAGCAGGACGCCGGGCCTGGAGGGCACCGGGGCGTAGAACGAAAGACCGTTCCGGTAGGTGCAGCCGGCGGACTCGAGCGCGTATCCGCCCGCCACCGCGGCGTCCCGGAGCGCCGCGCTTCCCAGTCGGATTCCGTCCAGCGGCCCGCCGATGAAATGGAATCGACCACGGCCGTCTTCGGCCTCTCCTTCTTCGCCGAAAACCCTGCGGTTCATCCCCTCGCACCATCCCGGAAGATCGGTCCAGAACGATTCCGGAAGATCTCCATCGGCAATGTTCCCTCCCATGTCAACTCCTCTCGCGGCAGCCAGGCGGTAGTGCCGAATCGATCGTATCGCCCGTTCTCCGACCCCGGCAGCGCCGCAAGCTCCAATTGGCGTGATGCTGCTCCTTCTCCGCGCATTCGGCCTTCCAGTGCAGTCGAAAGGGCTACCCGAAAGGGCAGCCGTGCGTATCAACCGTGCAGCATCCGGCCGGCCGGGCCCCACGGAGCGGGCACCGGCGTACCTTTGGCCTCTCGTGGCAATGGCCACCGAATGACATGCCGGGTCCGTTTCTCTCGCTCCGGGCCACCTCCTGCCTTCTCCGGGGAATTCTGGAACGGCGGATGAGATGGCCATCGGATCAATGTCCCCATGGGGTGTGAGAAGACCGAGAAAGGGGCGGGAACATGGCCGTATCTGACCGTTTCGCCATCGACCCATGGGTTCTTTTCGAGCATGGTTTCGATGAGGACGCGCAGGCCAGGTCCGAGTCGGTCTTCGCGCTCTCCAACGGTCACATCGGCCTGCGCGCCAACCTGGACGAGGGCGAGCCGCACGGCCTGCCGGGCACCTATCTGAACGGCGTCTTCGAGCTCCGCCCGCTGCCCTACGCGGAGGGCGGTTACGGCTACCCGGAGTCCGGCCAGAGCGTCATCAACGTCACCAACGGCAAGATCATCCGACTGCTGGTGGACGACGAGCCGTTCGACCTCAGGTACGGCGAACTCCTGCACCACCAGCGGAGGTTGGACTTCCGGGAGGGCCTGCTCCGGCGGGACGCGGAGTGGACCTCGCCGGCCGGCCGGACGGTCAAGGTGTCCTCCACCCGGCTGGTCTCGCTCACCCAGCGGGCGATCGCGGCGGTGGACTACCGGGTGACCGCCGTGGACGGGCCGATCCGGGTGGTGCTGCAGTCCGAACTGGTGGCCAACGAGCAGCTGCCGGGCGGGGGCGAGGCGGACCCCCGGGCCGCCGCCGTGCTGGAGGCCCCGCTGGTGGCCGAGGCCGGGCTGGCCGCCGGCACCAAGGCGGTGCTGGTGCACCGGACCAGGTACAGCGGCCAGCGGGTGGCGGTCGGGATGGACCACCTGATCGAGGGCCCGGACGGCTTCCACGTCACCGCCGAGTGCACCGAGGACCAGGGCCGGATCAGCGTCACCACGGTGCTGCACCCGGGCGAGGAGCTGCGGCTCACCAAGTTCACCGCGTACGGCTGGTCGGCCACCCGCTCGCTGCCCGCCGTCCGGGACCAGGTGGAGGCCGCGCTGACCGCCGCCCGGTACACCGGCTGGAACGGCCTGGTGGCCGAACAGCGGGAGTTCCTCAAGGAGTTCTGGGAGACCAGCGACGTCCAGATCGACGGCGACGTGGAGCTCCAGCAGGCCGTCAGGTTCGCGCTCTTCCACGTGCTCCAGGCCGGCGCCCGGAGTGAGGAACGGGCCATCCCCGCGAAGGGGTTGACCGGCCCCGGCTACGACGGCCACAGCTTCTGGGACACCGAGACCTTCGTGCTCCCGGTGCTCACCTACTGCCTGCCGGACGCGGTCAAGCAGGCCCTCCGCTGGCGGCACACCACCCTCCCGCTGGCCCGCGAACGGGCGGCCCAACTCGGCCTGGCCGGTGCGGTGTTCCCCTGGCGGACGATCCGGGGCGAGGAGTGCTCGGGCTACTGGCCGGCCGGGACGGCCGCGTTCCACATCGGCGCCGACATCGCGGTGGCGGCGGCCCGGTACGTCCGGGCCACCGGTGACGTGGAGTTCGAGCGGGAGTACGGCCTCGAACTGCTGGTGGAGACCGCCCGGATGTGGCGCTCGCTCGGCCACCACGACGCGGCCGGCCGGTTCCGGATCGAGGGCGTCACCGGGCCGGACGAGTACAGCGCGGTGGCCGACAACAACGTCTTCACCAACCTGATGGCGCAGACCAACCTGCGGGCCGCCGCCGAGGCCGCCGCCCGGCACCAGCCGACCGCCGCCGCGCTCGGCGTCGACACCGAGGAGACCGCCGCCTGGCGGGACGCCGCCCGGGCGATGTACGTCCCGTACGACGAGAAGCTCGGGGTGCACCCGCAGGCCGACGGCTTCACCGACCACCAGTTCTGGGACTTCGAGGCCACCCCGCCGGAGAAGTACCCGCTGCTGCTGCACTACCCCTACTTCGACCTGTACCGGAAGCAGGTGGTCAAGCAGGCCGACCTGGTGCTGGCCATGCAGGTGCGCGGCGACGCCTTCACCGACGAGCAGAAGGCCCGCAACTTCGCCTACTACGAGCGCCTGACGGTCCGGGACTCCTCGCTCTCCGCCTGCACCCAGGCGGTGATCGCGGCCGAGGTGGGCCAGCTCGACCTGGCCTACGACTACACCGCCGAAGCCGCCCTGATGGACCTGCACGACCTCGGCGGCAACACCAGGGACGGCCTGCACATGGCCTCGCTGGCCGGGGCCTGCCTGGCCCTGGTGGCCGGCTTCGGCGGCCTGCGGGACAACGCCGAGCACCTGTCGTTCCGGCCCCGGCTGCCCGCCGGGCTGCGGCGGCTCGCCTTCGCGATGAAGACCCGGGGCAACCTGCTGCACGTGGAGATCACCCACGCCCGGACCACCTACACCCTCCGCCGCGGCACCTCGATCACCGTCCTGCACGAGGGCGAACCGCTCCGGATCGAACCCGACCGCCCCGTCAGCCGGGAAACCCGTGCAGTGGTGGAAGTCCCCGAGCCGCTCGTCCAGCCGCCCGGCCGCGAACCGGCCTCCCGCCCTCACCGGCCGCCGATCCACACCGGTCCGCGTTCGTTCCCCATCGAGTGACCAGGCCCTGCTGCCCGATCGGGCGAGGGGCTTTCCTGGAGGGGAAACAGCACGTTCCCCGACGGGTTGTCCCATCCGATCCACCCGAAATTCCGTTGCCGGATGCGTCACACTGGTGGGCATCACCCGGAGTTGGCGGGTACACGAGAGTCCTTCCACCCGGGTCCCCCAGGCCCCTGGCCGCGATCAGTTGCTGACCGACAACGGCGTCGGAGCCCATGAACACGTCAGGCACACGGCCCGGCGTTATTCCGGACCGCCGAAGAAGCGCGAGGACAGCACCATGAACGAGCAGGAATACTCCAATTCTCGATCCGCCGCCGTGGCCGCACTGCACCCGAGCGGCCTCCTCGAACAGGACCACCTGATCGAGGAGATCCAGCACCCCGAAACCACGGAAGCCCTTTACACGATGCTGCACCGGGTGCCCGCACCCAGCTTCTCGGTCGAATCCCTCAAGAGCGGGGAACCCCCTTCGCACACCGGGTGAACGCACGTGCAGTGGTGGGGCGGGCCCGGCGGCCCGCCCCACCGGTCTGTCCCGGCCCGTCAGGCGGAGCGGCGGAGGAGCGGATCGATCCCGTGGTGCTCCCCTGCCGCGCGGTGGTCGAAGTCGCCGATGGTGTCGCCGTAGGCCTCGATGAGGTGGGTGATTTCGGTGCCGGTGGGCAGCTCGGCGCCCTGGGAGACGGCCGTGCGGGCGCCGAGGAGCTGGGCGCGGAGACTCTGCTCGCACCAGTCGGCGGCCATGATGTCCTGGGGCTGGCCGGACTTCTTGGCTTCGGACGAGGTGAGAGCGGCGAGCAGGGACCAGCAGACGAGGGTGCCCATCGAGTCAGCGAGGACGTGCCGGTGGCGGGAGCTGTTGGTCGTGCTGCGGCCGAGTTGGACAACCTGGTCGGCAAGGGCGACAACGGCTGGCGAGGCGTCGAAGTCGCGCACGATCAGGCTCGGCAGGCGGCCCTCGTCGGCCAGGAACCGCGTGCCTTGGTACTGCGAGACGGCCTCGGTGGCTCCCTCGAAGATCCTGAAGACCCGGTAGTCGCGGAAGAACTGTCCAAGGATGTTGGTGTCCAGGAAGCCGCGGCCGCCCAGGAGCTGGACACAGCGGTCGAGGACCTTCCACATCAGTTCGCACCCGAGGGCCTTGGCCGTCAGCGGCAGGCTGGGGTCGACCGGGATGCCCCTGTCCTGCAGATCCGCCAGGTGGAGGATCAGCAGCTCGACGGAGCGCGCCGCGGCGATGGACTCGCTCAGGATCTGCTGGGTCTTCCCGTTCTCGGAGAGGAGTCCGGTGGCCACGGACCGCTGTACGGCGAACCGGTGGGCGAGTTGGAGGGCCCGCTTCATGGCGCCGAGGCCGCCTGCGGCCAGGTACACGCGCCCGGCGGTGAAGGCGTCCTTGCACACGTCCAGGCCCCGGCCCTCCTCGCCCAGCAGGTAGCGGGCAGGGATGCTCAGGTCCGTGAATGAGAGGTGGTTCTGGGGGAAGGCACGCATGCCGAAGGTCATCATCTCGGGGCCGATATCGAAGCCCCTACCCCGGGTGTCGGCCACCAGGCCGACGGTACCGGCCTGTTCCCCGCCCTCGGCAAGGCGGCAGAAGACGTTGACGTGCCGGGCCCAGCCGCCGAGGCTGATGAAGGTCTTGGCCCCGTTGACGGTGTAGCTGCCGTCGGAGGAGCGGTGGGCGGTCGTGGAGAGCAGCTTGAGGTTCGACCCCATGCCGGGTTCGGTGATCGCACTGGTGACGAACTCCTCGCCCCGGGCGATCGGGGGCAGGAGTTCGCGCCGCACTGCTTCGGAGGCGCCGTACTGGATCGGGGTGATTCCGAGGGAGTTGTGGACGCCGATGGTCAGGAACAGGTTCGGGTCGATCGCTGCCAGCTGGGTCATGACGCGGTAGGTGTCCCGGTGGGACAGACCGAGCCCGTCGTACTCGCGGGGCACCTGGAGCCCGAGCAGTCCGGCGGAGGCAAGGTCTAGTACTACGGCCGGGGACAGGGACCGGCGTTCGTCTTGAAGGCGAGGGTTCACTCGTTCCTCGGCGTACCACCGGAGGAATTCCAGGGTTTTCCTGGCTGGATCCGAAGCCAGGGCTCCCCCGCTGCTCACCGACTTCTCCATAAGCCTCTGCATTTACGGCTCCCCTTTCCTCGACATTCCGTTCCGCGGCATGGTTCACCATCGATCACCGCGAAGGTTCGTCCAAGAGGTATACCCGACCGCGCGACGAGTGCCCCCGCCCGGGGGAAGCAACGGAGGAGTAGAGGTGTGACCGAGGCCACCAGAATCCGCTCCGCTTCATCCTCATTGTCCGCTTATAGGCAAGAACGGCGGCCGCCGCGACACTGCCGGACACGGGCAATGAAGGCACCGAAGCTCGTATTATCAGAAGTGCGCGAACCAAATCCTCCTGATACTGCACGGTGGGCCTGGTGCTTTGACGGCGCCGGTGGGACCAGTGCGGTGCCGGCGGGCGCGCAAGCGATGCAGGCAGCGTGCTCCGGCCACCCTGCGCAACCTCACCAGCCGCCCGGACGCGCCAGGCCGGCCGGACCGACATCGCGGCCGCAGTCGACCGCTACCGACCACGCCCCGACTGCGCCACCGCGATGATCACCTGCCGAGAACGCATCAACCCCGTCCCGGGCCAAGTCCACCACGGACCGGGTGGAGAGTGTGATGGCGTCGAACCGAAGTGGCCGCGTTCCGCTCGGCAACGAGACGCTGAAGCCTGCATGCCGAGTTCGGGCCTCGGAGGCCACTTCGAGTGGGGTGAGGGGCAGCAGGCTGAGTGGCCCGTAGCCATTCCCGAACTACCGATACCGATGCGTTCTGCTTCCCGGCTGGGCACCGGCCGACTCCCGCGAGGGTGCCTCGCTGGCCACCGCTCGAGCCCGGGCGGAGGCGAGTATGGGGGAGGCGGTCAAGCTCAGGAGGGCAGTTCTGTGCATATTCGTACCGAAGGACTCCCCGAGGACGGCGTGCGGGCCGCAGTGGGAGGACTGTGTGAAGGCCGCCCCATCCACGCGCTGGACGGAGAGTGGAGGCCGGCCTGGGCGCATCCACGGTTCCATTGCGCAGGGCATGACCGAGGAGCCGACGATCGGGACAGTCATCGACGGTGACCCCGGCGATGCCGCGTTCGCGCGTCAAGCGCTCCGCCCGTTTGTGGTTCACCCATACGTCGGCGCCGCAGTACGGCAGACGGCGGACGGATGTTCTGAGTCATAGAGACAGGCTGAGAGATGGAAGACTGGGCGATCAAGAAAATCAAGCTGGCTGTTCATGCTCAGGGTGAAACTCCCGAATGGGCCACCATGCGTAGCACGCTCCTCAGAAACGGGATGCTGGAGGACGGCAACGACGACCTCAAAAACATCCTTGAGAGGTATAGACAAGATCAGCAGAATATCCTCGAGAGCTACGCCGAATTGTGCCCCGACAGTTTGCCAGAAACCGACGTGATAAATCTCCTCACGGTCCTGGACCCCTACCTCCGCTACCAGACCCCCGTCCCCGGACGCCTCCCCGGGACCTGGGAGTCCTGGGACAACTTCGATGACGTCCGAGTCTACTGCGTGCCCGTGCATGGAGAACCTCCGGGAATCCACTCAGAATGGAGCAAGACCCCCCCGGCCTCAGCATCAGACAGCAGTTCCGCTCCATCGTCTGCCCGCAAGAATGATTTTCCATCATACTTCACCGTTCTACGCAGCATTGCCAGCGACCGACAGCACGCTTCCCTGAAGTCGAAGCTCGACTCCATTCTGCAGAATCGTACGGGGGAGACATTCAGCAGCCTCACCGATGGCGAAAAGCTGCGCTTCATGGCATTCCTTTCCACTAAAGTCTTCAACAGTGCCCCATCAGGGGCCTACCTTAAGAGCCTCCTCGAAAGAAGCGACACGGTTCCCGTCGACGAGCTCATCGGGGCCTTGACGTGGTGCTGCCGATATGGTGATTTCAAGAAAGAAAAACTCCCTCCGGACCTCTGGTCGGCCCACGACTACCTGGACGGCGGGAGGGTATATGCCATTGCAACCGCAGGGCGGGAGCTGCCGAAGTTCGGGGCCACCTGGTCTAAATACAAGCCTATCTCAACGGTATACACCGGCACTGCACCAATCCGGCCAAGCAGCAGCCCGTCCAAGAACGAAACGCCGCATGAATCGCCAACCGCGCCGACAGATGGGGAGAGCGGGAAAGAGGAAGCTCACCCTGTCGAGAAAAAGGGAGCGAGGAGCGAACAGGCAAGGCTAGTCGACGGCGAACTTGGCATATGGAAACATGGAAAAAGATATTGCTATGGCGCCCTGCAATCTGATCCCAATGCAGGAGTATTCGAATTTTCGATCTGGACGAACTTCCCGGCCGCGCAGACCTACGCCGTGACCTACGAAAGCGACCTGTCCGCCGAAGGGAAGAATCGCCTGTCCGAATTCGCAAAATCTGCCCGTGGGCGCAATAATGAGATGCTCCAATTTCTCCAGGTCGGCAACGGGCTCAATCTGATCATCAACCCATCCAGCGAGGCGAAAGATTTTTGGAGGAGAGCCAAGAATAAGAGATATCTTGGCGGCTGGCTCGTATTCAAAAAAGGCTTGCTGCGGGGAGGGTACATGGAATTCGACTACAACGACAGTAAGGAGGAGCAGCAAAAACTCAGAGAAGAAGCAGAAAAGCGGCTGAGGAAACAGGTCGAGCCCATTGTAAAAATGGATCTCAGGCCGGCCAAACCGAAACCCTTCCCCAAATGACTCGGACCGGCCAGCTAAAATCCAAAATATCATCCACCAGGTCCGGCGTTGCATTCACCGATACCTGCAATGGATCGTTAGTATCCCGGTATGGACCAGAACGAGGTGCTGCGCGCACTGGACGCGCTGAAAGCCGCCTGGCGCGGTGACGACGCTGCCCTGACAGCAGCCGTGGAATGCGACGGGGTAGCGCTGCCGGTGCTGTTGGCGGCGTACGGCGACGAGGTGCTGCGCGCCCTGTTCGTGACGCGGGCGGGGGTACGGGCGGGCATGTCCGCAGCGGAGCTGGCGGCCGTCCAGGAGGCAATGGAACTGGACGTCGCGGTGCGGATGGGGGTGCTGCTGGCGCAGACACTGCGGGCGTGGGCGGAGCTGGAGGGGGGTGATCCGGTGATGGTGTCCCGGGAGATCTCCCGGGCCTTGCTGAGCGCGATGGTGTCGGTGACGCAGAGCCCTTCGCGCGAAGACGTGGAGCCGATGCTGGAGCACCTGCGGGCCGAGGCCGTGGCGGGGCGGTGGTCGGACGAGCCCGCGACGGACGCCGAAGGGGCGGGGCTCTGGGAGGAGGCCCGGACGGTGGCGACTCGGCTGGTGGCGGAGCAGCCGGGCTGGCTCGGGCAGGAAGTGTCGTGGGAGGACCGGGCTGTTGGTTCCCTGGTGGCGCTGGCTCTGTGCGTGCTGACTGGGCGTGAAGGGCGTGCGGTGGAGGAGGTGGCGACCGCCGGGTGGGCGGGGGTGCTGAGCGGGGAGCCTGAGCAGGTCCGTGGGGCGGTCGAGCGGGCGTTGCGGGCGGCCGTGTCGGCGGATGCCGGCTGGGTGAGCCCGGTTTCGGCGGAGTGGGCGTGGCTGATGGGGCCGGTGCCGGGGGGTGGCGAGAGCGTGTTCGAGGCGTGCGTGGCCCGGGCGCGACGGGTCGGGGCGTTGCGGCTCGGTGCGGAGCGGGGGGCCTTGGATGCCGGGCGGCGCGTGACACTGACGGCGGGCCAGTGGGCGGGACACCGGGGGAGCGTGGTGGCCCCGTGGTGGAACACGGGGGCTTCGGGTGTTGTGGTGGACGAGGTTCCGTCGGCGTACGAGGTGGCACTCGACGGATTCGAGAATCCGGTGCTGCTACCGGTGTCGGAGCTGGCGGAGGGTCACGCGGACTCCTCGGGTGGGCAGTTCGTGCCGGGTCAGGGGTAGTGGCTGCGTCACCGGGGAAGCGGTCCGGCCGAGGAAGCGTACTTGTCCCACTCTCGGCCGTTTGCCGCGCGGAGCCGGGGGGTTCTGGAGTCGCCGGTGGTTACGGTGACCCCATGGAAGCTGGGCAACCGTCACCCGCCGCCGCTGCGCGCCGGCGGCCGCGGCGCCGTCTGCGTGTCGAGGACCGGCGGGAGGAGATGATCGCCGCGGCCCTGGAGCTGTTCAGACGGTATCCGTTCGAGGAGATCTCGCTGACCGCCATCGCGGAGTCGGCCGGAGGGTCACGGGCGCTGGTGTATCACTATTTCGGGGGCAAGCAGGGTCTCTATGACGAGGTCATGCACCGGGCCGGGACGTTGATGTGCGAGCTGTTCGAGGAACCCATGGAAGGACCGGCTTCCGAGCGGCTGTCGCGGGTGATGGGCCGCTACCTGGAGTTCACGGCGAGACACCGGGCCGGGTTCCTGGCCCTGTTGCGCGGTGGCGCGGCCACGCAGACCACGTCGGCGGCGGCGGTGATCGGCGAGGTCCGCAGGCGCGGTGAGGACGAGATCTTCCGTCACCTGGGCCTGGTGGGGCCCCGGGAGGCGCTGCGCCGGGCGGTCCAGGGCTGGATTGCGGCGGTGGAGGCGGCATCGTTGAACTGGCTCTCGGACCTGACGGTCCCGCTGGAGGAGGTGCAGCTCCAGCTCACTCAGGACTTGATAGCGGCGGTCGTGGTGGCGGCCGCACGGGATGCGGAGCTGGCCACCGAGCTGGGGCGGTTCTTCGCGGTCGAGCGGGAGGATGGGCCGGTGGCGCAGTTGGTGCGGCAGCTGGCGGGTTTGGCCGGGGTGCCGGAGGTGGCGCGGGAGGTGTGCCGACTGGCTGCTCCCGTGCCACCTCCGGCACCCCGGGCCATGCGGGTGTCGTGAGTCTCCGGTGGTCAGAGGCCCATGGCCGCCATGGCCGCGTTGTGTCCGCCGACTCCGCTGACTCCGCCGCCCCGGACGGCGCCGGCTCCGCACAGGAAGATGGCGGGGTGGTCGGTGGCAGCGCCCCAGCGGTCGTCGGGGCGGGTCCGGTAGGGGAACTGCAGGTCGCCATGGAAGATGTGCCCTCCGGGCATGGCGAGGTCCTCCTCCACGTCCAGCGGGGTCTTGGCCTCGACGCAGGGCCGGCCGTCGGCGTCGAGGGCGAACAGGTCCTCGATCGGCTCGCCTAGGTATCGGTCGAGGGTGGCCAGGGTGGTGGTGAGGGCCGCGGAACGGAGGCTGGCGCGGTTCGCCTGGAAGAGGCTGGCCGGGGTGTGCAGTCCGAACAGGGTCAGGGTGTGGTGCCCGCTGGCGGCGAGTTCCGGGCTGAGGATGGATGGGTCGGTGAGGGAGTGGCAGTACAGCTCCGACGGGGCCGGTGCGGGTAAACGTCCGGAGGCGGCGGTCAGGTAGGCGGTTTCGAGCTGACTGTAGGACTCGGCGACGTGGAAGGTTCCGGCGAAGGCCTTGGCCGGGTCGAGCTCGGGGCTCTTGAGTCTGGGAAGACGCTTGAGCAGCATGTTCACCTTGAACTGCGCGCCCTGTGGGCCGGGCCCGGTCGGAGTCCGTCCCCGGAGACGGTCCAGTACCGCCGGGGCCGCGTTGCAGAGCAGTTGCCGGGCACCGACGCGGTGTTCTCCGCTTTCGGTGCGGAAGGTGATCTCGGTGGTGGCGGCCGGGTCGACGGCGGTGACCTCGCTGCCGGTGCGGATCTCCACGCCGGCTTTGAGGGCTGCCTCGGTCAGGGCCCGGGTCAGGCTTCCCATACCGCCCACGGGTACGTCCCAGTCTCCGGTACCTCCGCCGATGACGTGGTAGAGGAAGCACTTGTTCTGTCGCAGGGACGTGTCGTGCGCGTGGCTGAACGTTCCGATGAACGCGTCGGTCAGGACAACTCCCCGGACCAGGTCGTGCCGGAAGTGCTCCTCAACGGCCTCGCCGAGCGGGCGTTCGAAGAACATCTCCCAGGCCTCGGGGTCGTCGACCCTGCCGCGCAGCTCCTCCCGGCCGGGAAGTGGTTCGGTGAGGGTGGGGAAGACCCGGCCGGCGAGACGGGCCGTGCGTCCGTAGAAGGTCTTCCAAGCGGCGTACTCGGCTTCGGAGCCGGTGAGCGCCCGGAACGACGCGGCGGTGGCCGTCGGATCGGCGTGGTCCACGAGCAGGCCTGCCGCACCAGGCCCGCGGTGCCCGGTGGGGGTGTACGAGGAGACGGTGCGTCGCCGTGTGGTGAAGTCCAGGCCGAGATCCTCGACGATGGCGCGCGGCAGCAGGCTCACCAGGTAGGCGTACTGCGAGAGCCGGGCCTGCACGCCGGGGAAGGCTTGGGTGGAGACCGCTGCTCCGCCGAGCCGGTCCAGTCGCTCGAGCAGCAGCACACTGCGGCCCGCCCGGGCCAGGTAGGCGGCGGCGACGAGGCCGTTGTGTCCACCTCCGATGATCACTGCGTCGTAGACGGCGCGCAGGGGCCTGCGAGCCTCCGCTCCGGAACCGGCTTCATGTCCATGACTCTCGTTGTCATGCGCTCGACCATCTGTATTCATGGGCTGGGTCTTATCAGAACCGGGCCCCAAGAAGAACCGGGGTGTGCCGCACCGGGCGCAAAGATGGCCGCTTCTGCGAGCATTCGGGCCGTATCCGGCATCTCACAGGGTCAGCCCCGGCTGCGGGATGCCCGGCGGTCGGCGAACAGCCGGAGCTGACGGCGTGAAGAGACCCCGAGCTTCCGGTAGATGTGGCTCAGGTGGTACTCCACGGTCTTCGCACTGATGAACATGCGCTCGGCGACCTCGCTGTTGGTCAGCCCTTGAGAGACCAGGGAGGCAACGGCGAGCTCCCGGTCGGTGAGCCCCTTCAGCCGAGCGGCTGCCGACGGCCCCGCCGCCCCGGCACCCGGCGCACAGGCGGCCACGGCCCGGGCAGTGAGGGCGATGTAGGCCATGGCCCCCAACGCTGTGAAGCTTCGGTGCGCGGTCTGGAGGTACTCGATGGCCTCGCCGGGGCGGCCGTTGTTCAGGAGCAGCCGGCCCAGGCTGTAGTTGAGACGGGCCATCAGAGCAGGTGCGGCATCGGGGTGATCGCTGTCGGCCAGCCCCCCTCGGTAGGCGGCCTCGGCGGCACCGGAGTCCCGGCGGGCCTCGGCGAGCTGCCCCGCCAGCCATGCCGTGTCGGAACGGGCGTGGCAGATCTCTCCCGCGAGCTCCCGGAGGACGGAGACGATCCGCTCGGCCTCGTCGAGGCGGCCGGTTTCGATCAGCGACTCCGCGTACGGCGGGAGCCACCAGGTGTAGCGCAGCCTGAGCATGTCCTCGGGGCATTCCACCAGGGTTCGCAGGGAGAGCAGCGCTCCTTGGTGGTCCTGATGGGCCTGGGCCAGGGCGCAGCCGGTCATTGCGGCGTAGAAGGTGTTCTGCGGGGTGCGGTGCTTGGCTGCGGCCTGTGCGGCACTGCGGTGGTGGTTGGCGGCAGCCGACAGCTGGCCTCGGTTGATGTCGAGCCGGGCCCCGATCCAGTGGGCACAGGCTGTGGCGGGGTGCCCGGGGACGGCCAGGATCCCCTCGGCGGCTGCCGAGGCGCTGGGCCAGTCTCCGGCGAGGTAATGGAAGACCGCGAGGTACTCGGGGTGGAAGAGCGCGGTGGCGTTGCCGGTGGTGACAGTGGCCCCTGGGGCTGTCAGGTCGCTGATGGCTTCGCGCAGGTGGCCTGCCAGACCTGTGAGGATGCCCCGGATGTGGAGCGGCGCGGATCCTGCGGGCGGGTCGGCCCCCAGGGCCTCCAGGGTGCGCAGTGCGGCTTCGTGGCCGGCCCGGTGGGCCACGGCGAATGTGATCAGGCTCCGGGCCTCGTCCTGCAGGAGGGGGTTTTCCAGTGGGACGTCCAGGGCGGCGTCGGCGGCGTCGGCGGCGTCGGCGGCGTCGGCCTGCCAGAGCCGGAGGGTGGCCAGGGCGTTGAGGGTGAGCGCCACGGCCTGGGGGTCGCCCTCCTTGGCCGTCTGGACCTTGGCGGTGGTGAGGTGCCGCTCGGCCGCCTCGATGTCTCCCTCGGCCAGGGCTAGGTGGCCGAGGGCGCACGAGCGTAATCCGGACGGCTCGCAGGACAGGATGGAGGTTGTCAGCGCCGGCGTGTGGGTGGTGTCCCCGGTCCGGAAGAAGAGTGTCGCCGCCGTCAGCAGGCGCCGTTCGTACTGTGCCCGGCTTTCGGAGAGGTGCGCGGCCCACAGCAGGAAGGAGGCGGACTGGTCGAGGGCGCCGGCGGAGAGCGCGGTGTCGGCCTCCTGCTCGAGTTGCTGAGCCAGGTTATCGTCCGTCCGGACAGCAGCCGCGACGCGGTGTGCCCAGGCCCCGACCGGGTCCGTCAGGGGGATCGCGGCTGTATGGAGCTGGCGCAGTCTGCTGGGGCTGATCAAGTGGTACAGGGCGTCACATTGGAGCGGGTGGCGGATCCCGGTGCCTTGCAGCGGGTCGTGTGGGTGCCAGGCGACCAGGCCGGCCGTCAGGAGTGCGTCGAGGGCGTCCTCGGGTGCGTCGATGCCCGGCATGCGGGCCGCTCGGAGAAGGGGCACCTCCTCACCGAGCACGGTCAGGGCTTCGGCCAGGGCCTTGGCGTTCCCGTCCAGCCTGGCCAACAGGTGGCGCACGTCCTCGACCACCTGAGGGGGGGCGGTGACCTTCTCGAAGCCATCCCCGGGACGGGTGGTCCGGTCGGTGAGGAGCGCGTGGACGTAAGAGGGGTTTCCCCCCGTGGCCTGGAGGATCCGCCCTGCTGCGGACGTGGTCAGTTCCCGCCCCAGGAGGTGGCCGAGCTCGATCACCTCGGCCTCGGACAGCCCGGCCAGTGGTAGGTGCCACCGGTGCCCGACGGCGTCGGTCAGGCCTGCGGCCGTCGGCTCGACCGGGGTCCCGGCGGATGCGCCGACGCGTTCGGCGGTGATCACCGCTACTGCGGCTGAGTGCAGTCGTCTGAACGCGTAGCCGAAGGCCTCGGACGAGGGGGCGTCGATCCACTGGGCGTTGTCAACGAAGACGGCCAGTGGGCGCTCTGCGGCCTGGCGTTCGACCAGGGCGCGCAGGTCTGCGCCGATTTGTAGGGCTGACGGGCCTTCGCCGGGCGGGAGCCGGGAGATGGCTGCCAGCCCTTCCGCCTTCACCGGGTCATTGCGCCGTACCAGTTGTTCGAGGGCGGCGAACGGTATGTCATGCTCGGCTGGGTCGCAGGTGGCCCACCAAACCGTGTGGTCCGCGAACAACGGGGCTGCCTGGCGCAGTAGCCAGGTCTTGCCGTCGCCTGGCCCGCCCTGCACCATGACCGCGGCCGTCACCCCTTGCAGCGAGTCGTCCCGGCAAGCGGACAGCGCGGACAGTTCTCGTGAGCGGCCGACGAAATCGCTCTGGAGTCCGAATCCGTTCATCTCGACCATCCTCGCGGCCGGGGCGAGGGGCGACTGCCCCTAGCGGACGAGACCCCGGAGGGCGCGTTTCATAGGAACCTGCTGTCACTCGCAGTTACCGGGCACGGCGCCGCCTGGCCGCTGCCGACCAAGCTGTGGAACACTCAATCACTGCCTTCATGGGAATGCTACGCCGTGCGCTCGCCGTCGGCCGAGCGCCACTCGCGCCGGCTGTCTCCGCACAGTGGGCCGCCGGGTATTGCCGACCGACGGCTCGAGCGGCGACGCGGAGAACGCTGCCGCCCTTTGTGTCCGGCGCACCGCCAGCGAGTACCCCACGCCCTGCCGCACCCTCGCTGACCCGACACTTCATCGCGGACGGCCCTCCAGATCCACCGCGTTACGGGGAAAGCGGGGGGCCGGGATTCCGTTGCGCTCCCGGCCCCGCCACCGGATCAGACGAACATCCACTTCTGGTTGGGGAATCCGTTGCACTCCCAGAGGACAATGGGTGCGCCGTCGTTGGTGCCGAACGCATAGTCGTCCAGGCAGCGGTCGGCCGCCGGGCTGTAGAGCGAGCCGTCTGCCTTCATACGCCACTGCTGTGCAACGGTTCCATTGCACGGAACCGCTCTGACCTCGGCCCCGTTCCACGAGGCAGTGACGGTGCCGAGGCATTTATCCCCGCCTGACGTCCTGACCGTGCCGTCCGAGTAGAACCGCCAGGAATCGCTACCGCAGGGGCCGAGCTGGGTACTCGAGTTCTGCCCGCGCGGCGTCACGCACTTGCCGCCGTACCCCTTGACGAGACCGAGCCGGTCGGGCGGGAGCTGCCAGATCTGAGTCGACTTCGAGACGCCGCTGGTCCCGCTGAAGGTTCCGGAACCGGTGAATGACACCACCTTCCTGGACGCGTCGAGGGCCAGCCCGTCGGGAAGTTTTGGCAGGAGCTTCGTGCCGCCTTTAACCATGTCGTTGATCTGCGGTGGCTTAGGGTTTCCTCGGTCGTTTTTCGGGCCGATGAGATCGTACAATGATACCGTTCGCGTGATCGTCGCCCCGTTTCCGATACGTGTTATCTGATGGTACTTTACGGTGCAGGTTCCGCTGATGTCAGCGGAGAGGCGGACGGTCCCGCTGGAGTTGGTGAGCCTCAGGTATCCGTCGGCGATGTACCTCCCACCAGGGGAAAGAGTTATGTTTCCGGGCGGATACTGGTAAGCGGCGGCTTCGGACCACATCGTGCTGTCGGTCCTGCTGTAATTGTAGGTGGTGGTGAAACTGAAATCGGCTCCGACGTTTCCTGGGGAGTTCTTGAGACTCACGCTCGCCGAGACCGATACACCGTTCGTCACAGCGGAGGTGACCGCCTTCGTGTAGGTGATGGTCCCGCCGGCGGTCGTGATCGGCTCGTCCCTCCCGAGCTCGTTCTGGCCATGATCGATCAGGGTGAATATGAACTCTCCAGGCGATGACGTGAGACTCATCCGTTCCACCTGGGCATTTCCGGCAATGGCCTTGGAACAATCCACAGAATCCACCGCCATCCCGATCTCGATGAATCTTGGATCATTCACCGGCGACGCCTCGTACGTCCGGTAGAAGGGGAACTGGTCCCGCACGACATTTGCAATGTCGATGACGACCGGACCGCCGGCATGGGCCGCCGGAGCAGAAATGAGAGCTGCGGCCGAAACGGTCAGGGCGGCGCAGAGCGAGGGCAGGGGGCGAAGTGTTTTATGCAACTTGGTCTCCGACATCCGAAACGGACCCGCGGGCGGAGGCTCGCGGAAACGGAAACGCGCGCCGGGCGAGGCTCATCACACGCCTTGGACACGCGGCGGTACCACCCAGGCGGGAGAGAACACGGGCGTCACCCCAGGGCTCGTGACCCTGTACGGGGCCGCCGCGGATATCCGCGAGGGGCCATGCAAAGGAGTTGCTGTAGCCACAGCATCCACTTCTCGGCGGGACCCTCACCACCTAGGCGGCATACACGGCTGTGGACGAGTCACTGTGACGCCTTAGAGCGTGTCTCATGTGGGGGTTGGACGATCTGCGGCATGATGGGGCTCATGGTGGTTGATCTGTCTCATCGGCTGGTGCCGGATGGCCTGTGGAGGCTGGCGGCGCCGTTGATCCCGTCGTTCGCGTCCCGCCGTCAAGGTGGTGGGACGGCGGGGCTGGAGGACCGGGCGGTGTTCACGGCCGTGGTCTACGTTCTGACGTCCGGGTGTGCCTGGCGGCATCTGCCGCCGACGTTCGGCGTTTCGCCGGCCACCGCGCACAGGCGGTTCGCCGCATGGTCGAAGGCCGGGGTGTGGGTACGGCTGCACCGTGCGGTGTTGGACGAGCTAGGGGTGCGTGGTGAGGTGGACTGGACGTCGACGATCATCGATGCCGCCTCGGTCCGCGCGAAAAAGGGGCACGCTGACCGGGCGCAATCCGGTCGATCGGGGCAAGAAGGGCAGCAAACTCCATGTCCTCACCGACGCCCGGGGCCTGCCGCTGGCCGTCGGCGTCTCCGGTGCCAACGTCCATGACAGCCAGGCACTCAAGCCCCTGGTTCGTGGCCTGCCGGCGGTGAGGTCACGCCGCGGACCTCGTCGGCGACGCCCGGACAGGCTTCGCGGCGACAAGGCCTACTACTCCGCCGACACCCTCGCCTGGCTGCGTCAGCGCGGCATCACACCCCGCATCGCCCGCCCGGGAGTCGACAGCTCGGAGCGGCTCGGCCGCCACCGATGGAAGATCGAACGCAGCATCGCCTGGCTCTTCGGCTATCGCAGACTGACCGTCAGATACGAGCGAGAGGGCTCCCACTTCGCCGCCTTCCTCGGCCTCGCGGCAGCCCTGACCTGCTACAAGAAGCTCGCCAAGATATCCACATGAGACACGGTCTTAGCCTCGATCTTGCATGACGGTTCGTCAGTTTGGCTGGCGGGTCGTTTCTGCTTGTCCGGGCTGGGTCTTCTGCCTGTAGAAATACCGAGGGCCCGGCTGTCGCGTCGGTTGGGCGCCGGGTTCCACGGTTCCGGATGTTGTCTGGTGTTCGTCGGGGTGGGGCGTTGTTGCTGGTCAGCCGGGGTCTGGCAGGGCGTGTAGGCGCTCGAAGGCACTGGTGATCGTGTCGGTCCAGGGCCAGTGGCGGGCGAGGCGGAGGTAGCGGCGGCGGCCGGTGGTGACGAGCTGGGCGGCGGCGGAGAACAGCCGCAGCCGTAGGCGTTTGGGTTCCCATCGGCGGGCGGTGCCGGTCAGGGCGAGCATGGGCATCCAGGCGAGCAGGTCGAGTGCGAGCTGGACGATCTCCAGCCAGATCTGGTTCTGGGTGGCCTGGTGGAGGGGCAGGTTGCGCAGTCCGGTGTCGCGGGCGGCGCGGATGCGGTCCTCAGCGCGGGCCCGCTGGCGGTGCCGCAGCTCCAGCCGGGCGATCGGGGTGCCGGTGGAGTTGGTGGCGAAGCAGGTCAGGCGCATGCCGTCGGCGTCGGTGAAGCGCAACTGGGCTCCGGGGTGGGGCCGTTCCTTGCGGACGATGAGCCGCATCCCCTTCGGCCAGCCTTTGAGGACGTCGCCGGCGAGCTCGGCAACCCAGGCGCCGTCGCGGATCTCTCCGCCGGGTTCGACTGCGGGGGTCCAGGCAGAGGCCGGGATCTTCAGCACGGCCTGGTGGATGCCGCCGGTGATGGTCATCCCCACCGAGTAGGACAGCCACCGGCCGCGTGTGGTGAGCCAGTTCAGGAAGTCGTGGGTGCCGCCGGCGGAGTCGGTGCGGATCAGGGTTCGGCGTCCGCGCCGGTACTTCTTCGGTAGCTGGGCCAGTGCCGTCCGGGCCGCTTCGATGTGGTCTGCGGCCGTGTTGCTGCCGGCGTTCCCCGGCCGCAGCAGCCCGGCGACCGGCTCCCCGGACCCGCCTGGGCCGTGGTCGACGAACGCGAACAGTGGGTGGTGCCCGAACGTCTTCTTCCAGGTCTTGGCCGCGTCCTGCTTTTCGGAGTGCGCGAGGACCAGCACTCCGTCGATGTCCACGACCACCTCGCCGCCCACGTGCGGGGCCGCCTCGCCGGCCAACCGCCAGGCCCGCTCGCGGACTTCGGCCCGCGCCCGCCGGATCGCCGCGAGTGCGCGGGGCCCGGCCGCGGCGAGGGTGTCGACCAGGCGCGAGACGGTCGGGTCGGAGGCCACCGGGCCGAACACGGCGGGCTCGGCCCGCAGCATCGCGACATCAGCCAGGCAGTCCCCGCCAAGGGCCACCGCGAGCGCGACGTCCAGCAGGACCTTGCCCGGGTCATGGACGGCCCGAGCCTTGCGCCACGGCGCCAGTGCCGTCGATATCGCCGCGTCCAACCCTGTCTTGCGGGCGGTCTCGACCAGCAGCACGGCGCCGGACTGCGAGACCACCCCGCGGCCACCGCCCTCGACGCGGACACGCGGATACGACCCGATACTGTTCACCTGAGAAGTGCTTCTTTCCATGCAGCTGACTGGACCCTAGACAAGTCCCATCGTTGCAGGTCAGGAGCACTTTTCTCTTTTCTGATCACCCGTCGGACAGTGCTCGCCGTGAAAGGCCGAGGTTAGAGCGTGTCTCATGTGGAGAGTCTGCGATGGCAGATGCGGGGGGACGGCGCCGACGAGTCTGATCCCGTGTGTGAGGATCAGGTCGTGCGTGCCAGTGAGGGTGCGTGCCTGCAAGATCGGACCCAGAGGCAACGAGGAGTGCTGGAGATGTTCACCGGGGGAACTGCGCGGCTGCTGGTCACGAACGACGGTGAAGCGCCGCTGGAGCTGATCGTGGAGCCCTGGGCGGATACCTGCCAGATCCAGCGGCAGCAGACCTGCGTCGTTGTGACCCATTCGCCGGCGGCGGACGGTTCCTGGTCCGGGACGTTGCATGGGGATGAGCCCTTCCAGGTCGTGCATCGAAGGGATTCGGTCACGGTGTGGGTCAACGGCCACTGCTTCCACATCGCTGACATGGCGGGCCGGGCGATCGACGCGGCCGACTGGCAGTGCCCGGCTCAGGGCGCGACCTCCTGAACGGAGCCTCGGGGCGGCGACAGATCATCTACTGGCGCTCATTCGTCGTGGCACCTGGCAAGTCGGCGGTGGCAGACCAAGGCGGCCGCGATGCTGGCGAAGGCGGCGAAGTAGTCAGCCTTGCGCTCGTAGCGGCGGTGGAGCCGGCGGAGGCCGCCGAGCCGGGCGGCGGTGCGCTCGATCACCCATCGGCGGCGGCCGGGCCGCCGGGAGGAGTCGATTCCTCGGTGGGTGATGCCCTCTCTGACAGTCTCGACTGAGACGCCCGCCTACCTGACACTCCGTCACCACCGGGTGTGCGACAGAGCCGAAGACCGTACAGACCCGTATCGGCTGCGTGCTGAGCTGGCCGGCCTACCGTTGCCGAGGACGGACGACGGCCGGATCGTGCTGGCAGTGGACGTCAACCCGTGGCTGCGTTCCGACGCACCGACCAGCGCGGACAGACTGTTCTGTCACGTCTACGGACGAGTGAAGAGCGTCTCGCAGTTCATCCCGGGCTGGCCCTACTCCTTCGTGGTCGCGCTGGAGTCCGGTCGTATGTCCTGGACCGGGGTGCTGGACGCGGTCCGGCTCGGGCCCGAGGACGATGCCACCGCAGTGACCGCCGACCAACTGCGTTCCATGGTCAGACGGTTGGTCGCGGCTAGGCACTGGATCGAAGGCGATCCGGACATCCTGGTCGCGATGGACGCCGGCTGCGACGCGACCCGGCTCGCGTTCGTGCTGGCGGACCTGCCCGTCGAGGTACCCGGCCGGATCCGCTCGGACCGGGTGCTGCGGCTACCACCGCCACCGCCCAGAGCTGGGGCCGGCTCCATCCTCGGCTCACCCACCGCACCTGCTGGCTCGACCGCGAAGGCGAACTCCCTTTCATGGAGGGCACGTTGGTCCGCCTGGAGGTTGACCACCTGCCCGGTGACCGGGCATCCGACCCCGTGTGGCTGTGGTCCTCAGCCTGCGGCGCCACCGCTGCCGACGTCGACCGCTGGTGGCGCTCCTACCTACGCAGATTCGATCTCGAACACACCTTTCGCCTGTTCAAGGGCACCCTTGGCTGGACCGCACCGCACTTTCGCGCACCCGACACCGCCGATCGTTGGACCTGGCTGGTCATCGTCGCGCACACCCAGCTCCGCCTGGCCCGCCCGCTGGCCGCCGACCTACGCCGACCCCGGGAACGCCCCCCTTGCCCACAGCGAAGTTGACGCCGGCCCGAGTCCGCCGCAGGTTCCGCAACCTCCGCGCCAAAGTCCTGAGGCTGTCGCACGACTTCCCCCGGCCGATAGTCAAGAGCGATTCGTTGTTCGGTTCCGGTTCTCGCGGGGATATTGGAACCTGGGCCTGTGGGGCGGAACTTCCTGGTGTGCGACCGCGAACGTGATCTTGAGATGCCGAGGAGTGCCCGGGAGTAGCTGCCGCCCGGACACTCGTGCTGGAAAGTCCTCGACGTGGTCGAGGAGCTCGATCTCTCGGCCCTCGAGGACAGCTACCGTGCCGACGGCCAGGGCGGCGCTGGCTACCCGCCGGCGGTCCTGGTCGCGCTGCTCGTCTACTGCTACAGCAAGGGCATACGCTCCTCACGCAGCATCGAGCGGGCCTGCTGGGATGATCTGGGCTGCCGGATCATCACCGCGAACCGCGCGGTGGACCATTCCACCATCGCGCGGTTCGTCCAGCGTCACCGCGACGCACTGACCCAGCTGTTCGTGCAGGTGCTGGCCCTGTGCGGCAATCGGGAGCTGGTCGATCTGTCGGCGGTCGCAGTGGACGGCTCGCCGATGGACGCGAATGCCTCCCGTGACTCCAACAAACAGCTGCACAGCCTCGAAGCTGTCATCGCTCGGTGCGAGGACGAGATCAGCGCGCTCATGGACAACGCGCGAGACCATGCCCGGCGCGTCGAGACCGGCGACACCGTGGACCCCGACGACGAGCCACCGTGTGACGACTGGCCGAGGCTGTCACGCCTGTCTGATCTGCTTGCCCGTGCCCGCACGGCCCGGGACAGGCTTTATCAGCGGGCCCTGCCGTCCGCCAACGAGATCAGGATCAAGGTCGAGGCCGCCGAACGCATCGTGGCCCGCGCGGAGAAGCAGCTGGCCGCGGAGACGGCTGCCCATCAGGAGAAGGTGACGAAGCACCGGGCCGGACCGAGGCCGACCAGGCCGCGGGCCACCGGGCCGCCAACGGCCGGCCGCCTGTGCCCATGGAGAACAAGACGATCCTCGTCCGGCAGCGGGCCCGGCTGGCGAAGGCACTCGCTCACCTGGAGCGGGCCCGCAGCCCCGAGCCGCTGCCCTCCCCAACCACCGTTGCCAGCCTGAGCGATCCGGACTCCCGGTTGCAACTGGGCAAACGCGGCGGCTACCTGCAGATCGCGTGCTCGCGCCGCCAGATCCTGCTGGCCATCGACGTGCACGACAACCCGTCCGACCGCACCGCACTGATCCCGATGGTCAGGAAGACCCAAGAGAACCAGCGCGCAGCCGGTCTGGCGGGTGACGTCCTGCTCTGGCTCGCGGACAGCGGATACGCCAGCGTCGCCTCCTTCACAGAGCTCGCCGACCTGCCGCTGCTGGTCTCGGTCACCAGCGAGGCCGACCAAGCCGGATTCCCCGCGAAGCGCCAGACCGCCCCCGCCAGCCAGCAGGCCATGGCCGACCGCCTGGCCACCCCGACCGGCCGGGCCCAGTACCGACAGCGCAGTGCCCTGGTTGAACCAGGCTTCGCCCAGCTCTTCCAGCGATTCGGCCGGCACCTCAACTACCGCGGCCGCCGAGCCGTCGACACCGAGATCAAGCTCCTCGGCACCATCCACAACCTCAGCAAACTCACCGCCAGCACCGCAGAATCGCGCTCTTGACCATCGGCCGGGGGAAGTCATGCGACAGCCTCTACTCACCCCGGCCCGTGTGCCGAAACCTGGCAAGCCCGGCCCCGGACGACCGCCAGGATCGAAGAACCGCCGACCCGCACCCCGCTACGACGTCGAAAAGACCGTCAAACGCGGACCCACCATGGCCGAACACCAAGTCTGAAATGATCAGTCAGTGGACGCAGAACTCGTTGCCGACCGGGTCCTGCAGCACAGTCCAGGTGAGACCCGGAATGCTGTGCTCGCCGACAACGCTCGCGCCCAGAGCAACCAGCCGCTCCACCTCCCCGGCTAGACCCCTGCCGGGCGCGGCAGCGAAGTCAACGTGTACACGGTTCTTGCCTCGCCGCTCTTCGGCCACACGCTGGAAGCCCAGTGCCACTGGCTGCGCTCTGACGATCACGAAGTCGCCATGGTCCTGGGCGATCTCGCCTCCCAGCGCAGCGGCCCACCACCGGGCCAGCTCCTGCGGTTCCGCACAATCCACCGTAATCATCACTGCTGCCATATTCATGATCGTCACCCTAACCACGACCCCCGACACTCATCAGCACCAGCAGACCATCGCCCGGGTGGCACCATCGGAAGTCTTGGCCGGAGCCGGAGGCCGAGGAGCCGCCGCTGCGGCTGGTGCCGGTGCCGATGGTTGTGAAGGTCCCGGGGCAGAGCCGGAGACGGCCGGTGCGACCACGGCAGACTCGGCCCGCAGCATCGCGATATCGGCCAGGCCGTCTCCTCGGCGGACGGCGCCTGCCGTGAAGGCCGAGGCCAGTCGAGTGCGGCATCGCCCCTGGCGATCTCGGTGCGAGTCACTTCGTTGCGCCCGGAGGTCGAGCGGGATGCACCGCGCCCCCAGCTGATCATCTGCCTGCCCACCCGCACCTTCGACCTCCGACCCGGTCGCGCAGCCACCCTTCCTCATCTGCGGTCGGATGCGGCGCAACCACTTCGATTGATGATCGTTGTGGTGGGGGGCGCGAGTTACGGAATGCGCCCCGGGGCGCGGCCGACCGGCGCGCGTTGATGCACAGGGAGGGATCGGCCATGCTGGCTGGACACTCGACATCTGAGGGCGCGTGGCATGTCTCCGCGTTCCTCATCGCCCAGGACACTCCGGCCGACGACGCGTTGGTGGGGTGGACACGGCAGTTGAGGGCGCGAGTCCTGTACGACCGCGGGCGGCGGCCCGACTTCCGCACAGCGATCGGCACGTACGCAGATGACCAGGATCTGGACTTCGGCGCCTGGCACTTCTTCGCCAGGCGCCAGCCGCACGGCCGCCCTCTGGGGTATGTGCGGCTGGCGACATCCGCGACGAGTGAGCTGTTCCAGACCAGGGCGTACCTGGGGTGGGAACGCTTCGAGGAGGTGCTGCGCGAGCACGGCCTGGGAGCTGCTGAAACGTTTGAGCACAGTCGGCTGGTCGTCGAGCACCACGCGCGCAAGCTCGGCCTGGGGGTGTACCTGAACGCCGTTGCCATCGCGGCCGCCGGGCACCTGGGGGCCAAGGCGATGATCGGAACCTCCGGCACCGCCGACGGCCAGGACCTGTTCCACGAGCGGTTCGGGTTCCGACCCGTGCCGGGGACCCGCCGCTACGTCGAGCAGTACACCGAGGATGTCGTCGTCATGCTGCGCCGAGCCGCAGAGCCGGCCGGGGATTACCGCGACCTGGTTGAACGCCTGGAGGCGGATTTCCCGGCCTTCGTGACCTTCACCGCACAGACGAGGGCCGACGAAGCACGCGTGGCGACGCACCCGGAGGAACGTCGTCCGGCCGCCCTGGCCGAGGGCACACGTCCCGGCGGTGCTGACTGCTGGCAGCCGGTGCTGTTCGACCTGACGTGCGATCAGGATGCGCTGGACTTTGAGGCGCTGTTGAGCTCGGGAGTTGTCCGCGAAACCCGGGACACGATCGAGGACCAGCTCAAGGACCTGGTCACCAGCCGCGACCCTGAGCTGCGGTTCTCCGCCGAAACGGTCCGGCAAGCCGTCCAGGAACAGCTGGCCGGCCGCGGGCTGCGGGAGTACGGGGCCTGGGTCTGGTACCCCTGGTCGGGCCAGCTCGTGCACCTGCTGCCCCGTGAAGAGTTCCGCCTGGTGCGGACGGACCGCAACCGCGGCCGGATCGAACGTCCCCAGCAGCGGCGGCTGCTGGAGCGCCGCGTTGGCATCATCGGCCTGTCGGTCGGTAGCAGCGCCGCTCTCACGTTCGCCATGGAGGGCCTCGCCGGAGCGTTCAAGCTGGCCGACTTCGACACCCTGAGCCTCTCCAACCTGAACAGGCTCCGCGCCGGGGTTCATGATCTGGGCCTGAACAAGTGTGTGATCGCCGCCCGGCAGATGGCCGAGATCGACCCCTGGCTGGACATCGAGATCTACCCCGGTGGCCTGACCGACGACGTGATGGAACGGTTCTTCAGCGGCGGCTCAGGGCCGATCGACCTGTTGGTCGAGGAGTGCGACACCCCCTACGTGAAGTTCGCCGCCCGTGAGCGTGCCCGAGCTCTGCGCATCCCGGTCATCATGGACGCCAACGACCGGGGTCTGCTGGACGTCGAGCGTTTCGACCTCGAACCCGACCGGCCGCTCCTGCACGGACTACTCGGGGCAACGACCGCGAAAGACCTCGTCGACCTCACGCACGAGCAGATGGTGGACGCGATCCTCGCCATGGTCGGCCGGGACACGATCAGTCCCGACATGGCCGCCGCCATCCCCAGAATTGGTACCACCCTGAGCAGTTGGCCCCAGCTGGCGTCCGGGGTCGCCCTGGGCGGCGCGCTCACCGCAGAGGCCGCCCGTCGCATCCTGTTGGACCTTCCCCGCCCGTCAGGCCGCTTCTACGCCGACCTCGAAACCCTCACCTCGGCCGACCGGAGCACCCTGGCATGACCACTCTCACCCAAGAACTGGCCGTCGCCTCCCACACCGGGCACGGCCTGGCCGTGCCTTTCGCGATCACCGGCACCGGGATCCACGTCCCTCCTGCCGTGGTGACGAACGCGGACCTCACCTGCACCACGCGCAGGAGCGGCGACTGGATCACCGCACGCACCGGAATCCACGAGCGGCGCAGACTCGCTCCCGAACTTGCCACCTCCGACATGGCTCTGGCCGCCGCCCACCCCGCCCTGGAGGAGGCTCGGGTCACCCCGTCCGACCTGGACGCCATCATCGTGGCCAGCTACACCCTCGACCAGCCCATGCCCTCCACCGCTCTGATCGTCAAGGACGCCCTGGGAGCGAACGGAGCGATCGCCCTGGACGTGTCCCATGCCGCCTGCGCCTCCGGCGTCCACGCGGTCCTCCTCGCCGCCCATCTCTTGCAGAATCCTTCCGTCAGCACCATCCTCGTCATCGGCGCCGACTGCGCCTCCCGTGTCACCCGGCCCGGCGACCGCACCGCCGGAGTCTTCTTCGGCGACGCGGCCGCAGCCGTCGTCCTGACCCGCAGTCAGACAGCGGGTGCCGGACTGCTCTCCTACGACATCGGCTCGCAGCTCTCCTACGCCGTACAGATCCCCGCAGGCGGCTCCCGCCTGCCCACCAGTCCCGACACCGTCACCACCGGCGCCCACTACGTCAGCATGGACGGCCCGGCCGTCTGGGACACCGCGACCACCCGCCTGCCCGAGAGCATCACCAACGCCACCCGCCACGCCGGACTCACGCCCCAGGACGTCGACCACTACTTCCTCCATCAGGCCAACATCAACATCCTCGACGAGGCCCGCCGCAGCCTCGGCATCGCCGCCGACCGCGTCCCCATCACCCTCGACCGGCTCGGCAACACCGGTGCCGCCGGCATCTTCACCGCCCTGCACCAGACCGTCTCCGCAGGGGAACTGCGCCCTGGCGACACCTACGTCATGTCGGCCATCGGCGCCGGATTCCACTGGGGCACCCTGTGCCTCCGTCAAGCCTGAACCCGCTACCGACCGATGTATGTGCATGCCTGGCAGATGGTGGCCCAGCAGGGCGGTGCGTGGTTGACCGCCCTGCACCACCGCCGAGCAGGACGCCGCCGCCTCGACGGGGCGCGGGGCTCACAGGGTCCCGTCGATGGCCCCTGTGCCCGGGCCGCCGCTCCATCGAGGGGTCCTGCGGAGCAGGGGGGACCGAGAGGTCACAACAATATTGAGGAGGGCTGCACAAGGCCCGTCCCCCGAATGAGCGCCCGGAGGGGTGCTGCCTTCGCGGGCTGCCCCTTCGGCAGCCATGGCTGCCTGGGCGCCGACACGGCGGGGAGGCTGTTGTCCCCGCCTCCGCTGCCACCATCGCATTACGAACCGCTGTGCGGTAGAGCCGGTTTCCGTGCATCACCCGCAAGCCTTCGACCGAGCGCTTTCTGTCCGACTGGGCCGGCCCCGCGCCAGGAGATGCACGATGGACAGCCGATCACCTGCTTCCGATACCGGACAGTCCGGGGCCGAGCCGCTGTGGCCGTTGCCACCGATGTGCGGTGTCCTCGGTGTCGCCCTGACCTGGCATGTCCCGGACCCGGCAACGGCCGGCGGCCCGGGCGCAGAGGTCATTCGCCGTCAAGCCGCCATCTGGGGGCTCGAGTCGGCGGTGGCCGACGCGGCGGTACTGCTGGTGCACACTCTGCTCTCCGACGCCGTCCGTCACGGCACAGGCCAGCTCCTGCTGGCCCTGGCCCTCAAGCCAGGCTTCCTCGGTGTCGCGGTGTACGAGTGCCGGGACAGTGGGTGGGCAGCTCCGGGCGGGACGGCGGAGCACGGACTGCGCGCCGTCGCCGTACTGGCGCACGAGCTCGAGGCCACTGCGGTTCCCGGTGGGGAAGGACACGCGTTCACGGCCCTGCTTGCCCTGGACGAGAGCCACCCGGCGCGCCCCGGCGCCCGGCATCCCCGGCAGAAGCCGCCCGCTCCCCTGCGCCGCCACGGGTCCCGTCACCCGGTGCGGCGCCACCCGGTCAGAACCGTCCCGGCCAGGCCCGCGCAGCGTCCGCTCCCCCGGGCCCGCCAGGTGGTCCGGCTTTCCTGCGGTACCGCCCGGCCGACCGGGGTCCGGCGGGGCAACGGTCCGCTCTCGGCCCCTCGCTCACACGGGCCCTGATTTTCCGTTACTTCCGTCGAAGAGAGCCCGCGCCGCCGCGCCGCGGCGCGGGCGAGCTCTAGCCGGTGCTCTACCAGTGCCTCCGGTGTTCATCGGTGGACAGCTCCTCCGCACCGGGCTCCGGCCACACGCTGAAAGGCCGGACTGCTGCCGCCGACGGGACATCCCCGTCGGCGGCAGTCGGTTGCGGAACGGTCCGGCACATTGCGGACACGGCTCTGCCCGCTCGTTCCCTGCACGTCCGGGGCGGCGGCCACCAGGGCGGGAGCTCTCCAGGGCCCCATTACCGCTTGAGCGGTAATGGGGCCCTGGAGAGCTCCCGTCAGATGAGGCCTTCGCGCAGAGCGTAGGCCACGGCTTGGGAGCGGTTCTTGAGCTGGAAGCGGCTGGTGACGTCATGGAGGACGTTCTTGACGGTGCGTTCGGAGTAGCAGAGCTTCTCCGCGATCTCACGGGTGTCACGGCCGTCGGCGACCAGGCGCAGGACCTCGACCTCGCGGCTGGAGAGGCCGGTGAGGTGCATGTCCATGGGTGACAGGACCTGGCGCTGGAGACGGCCGACCTGCTGGAGGAGGCGGCCAAGGAGATCGGGAGGCAGAGTGCCCTCGCCGGCCGCTGTGGAGACGATCAGCTGGGCGAGCCGGGGAGCGGTGGCCTCGGTTCGGCGCACGACCGCACAGACGCCGACTTCGACCACGTTCAGCAGTCCGGCTTCATCGAGCGCGCCGATGACCAGGATGATGCGGTGACAGCCCCTGCGGCTGAGGCTGCGCAGAGTGCGCATGGCGGTATCGGTGAGGGAATCGGTGGCCTCGATGACGACTGTGTGCTCGTCGACGTCGTCGGCCCCCATCAGTTCCACCTCGGGCCGGGGGCGCAGGGCCGCTTCCAGTCCGGCTTCGGTGATCGGGTCTGCGGCGTGCACGTACACGGGAATTCTGGTGATCATGACTGCTCCTCAGCTCGGCCCAGCGGGTAGGGAGCGAATGCCCGACACCTACACGGGTTCTGGGGCCAGTGCCCGGATAACGAAGCGAGGCGCTTGCACCGAAGTCTGCCTCTCTCGACGTAGTTAGCATGCTTCGCTGAAGATGCCCGACGCCCCAGGAGGTACCCCTAGGGTTTCGCCTAGGGCTGCCCCAACGGCTCGGCCCCGTGACTGCCCATCAGGGCACGCGGGCGGCCGCGCTTCGGGTACGGCGGACGAGGGACAGGACCGGGACAGGCCGGATCCCCGGGGATCCCCCAGCAGTCGGAGAACAGCGGCCTGCTGCCCGAACGGCCTGTGCCGAAGGCTGCCGGTTCCGCTCCACAAGAAGGCCTGACAGGTGGCGAGTTGGGCACGCCCTGCCCAGGAGCCTGCCCCGGGCACACCGAACCCCGGCCACGCCTGCCCCCTCAGGGGGTGCCCGCTCGGGCCGGCGCAGGCAGGTCTGCGGCACGCGGGGCTGGACGGTGTGGCTCGGGTGGCCGGAGTTCGCGAGGGTGAACTGCCGTCGCGGTCCGTGGTCCACCTCGCTCGGATTCGCCCGTGAGGCGTCCGTCGGGGGTGCAGCACAGGTGGACGGTCTGGCCGGCGGCCCATCTGGGGTCTTGGTGCCGTTGGTGGGCGGAGATGTTGTCCCGGCTCACGTAGCCCGGGCGCCGTCCGGCGAGCGGCCCGGACCGGCCTCTGCGCAGCCAGGGTGTCGAGCGTGCTTGGTCCGCTCCGGGGCTGGTGAACCCCTTTCTCTTCTTGGTCCGCCGAGCTTGTGCTTTATGTTCTGGTTCGGTCGCGTTCGGTGATGGCCTCGGGGCGTCGGGCGGTTTTGCCGACGTCGTACCGGGCAGCGGGGTGCTGGTTCTTTGAGCCGGGCGGTCTGCCGGGGCCGGGCCTGGTGGGTCTTGGCGCACGGGTCGGGCAGGGCAAGGCCGGGCGGAGGTTCTGAACCCCCGGCGGACCCGGTCGCCGGGCCTGCGGACGTCCTCGACGAGGGGTCGGGCGAAGCGGAGTTGGCCGCCACGCCTGCGTGCGCCGGATCGGATGCTCCGTCCAACCGCGCGGGGCCCTGCCGCCGCCCGTCCGGCGAACGTGTGCGGTCGCCGCGCTAACGTGGTTCCTGCGGGACCACGCTCGGCAGCTCGCGCCGGGAGGTGATCCCGAGCTTCACGTAGGCGTGCCGAAGGTGGTACTCGACGGTCTTCGTACTGATGCCCAGCTCTCCGGCGATCTCGAGGTTGGTCCGGCCCCGACCGGCGAGCCCTACGGTGTCGGCCTCGCGGATGGTCAGCTGCAGCAGCACCACGCGGGAGGGAGCCGGTACCCCACACCCTTCGAGATCCCGTGCCGCGTCCTCCGCCAGTGGCTCGGCTCCCAGGAGAAGGTAGGTCCGGTGGGCCGCCCCCAGGTGGCCGATGGCGCCTCCCGGGTCGCTCTGGGCCAGGAGCCGGCCCAGGCAGTGGGAGAGGCGGGCCCGTTGGAGGGGCGACTCGTCGGAGCCCGACACTACGAGGCCCTCCCGGTAGTGCTGCAGGGCCTGCTCACGCTTCCCGTGAGCTTCGGCCAGGGCTCCTGCGCAGCGTGCCGCCCAGGGCAGGAGGTAGGGAGTCTGCTGGGCGAGATCGGTCAGTTCGGCGAGGGCGGCCCGGCCCTCGCCGAACTGACCGGCCGAGATCAGGGCCTCGGCGCGCAGCGGTAGCCACCAGGACCGCCACAGGCGCAGAAGGTCTTCGGGACAGTCCTCCAGCGGTTTCAGTGCGTTGAGTTGGGCGTCTGGTGTCCGTGCCTGCTCTGCGAGGGAAGCTGCTGACAGTGCCAGGTAGAGCGGGTCTGCGGGTATGGACACCTGCTGGGCGCGTTGGACGGCCGCCCGGTGGTGCTCGTGGGCTTCGTGCCAGTGTCCACGGCTTGCGGCGAGTATGGCGGTGGCGGCGTGTGCCGGCACGTAGTCGGTCGCGCGGTGGTGGTGCTTTTCCACCAGGGCCACCACGTGCTCACACCGGGCTGCGGCGCTGGCCCAGTCGCCCGCCACGTACTGGAACAGGGCGAGGAGCGGCTCTGCTGCTATGCCTTCGTTACTGAAGGTCTCGTCGCCCTCGGTCTGCACCAGGCTCGACAGGTCGTCGATTCCCGAGCGCAGTTGCCCGGCGAGGCAGCGGCACACGCCTCGGGCCAGGAGTAGGGACCGCTTGGCGCCGCGGGTGCGTGAGGCCACTGGCACCTTGACCCGCCGCTCCAGGAGCTGGAGCGCCTGGTGCGGCCCGTACAGCCCGCCTTCGACGAGGGTCAGCAGAGTCTGGGCGATATGGAGCAGGTGGGTGGTCGGCAGCCCCAGCTCCAGTGCCTTGGTCAGGCTCTCGGCTGCGGGTCCGGCTCGGAACTCGGTGAGGTGGGTCGCTCCTAGGAGGACGAGGGCAAGGGCCTGGGAGTCGCTGTCGCCGGCCTGCTGGGCTGCGGTGGCCGCTTCCCTGAACAGTCCCTCGGCCTGATCGAATTCCGCCCGCGCGAGTGCGAGCTGCCCCAAGAGGGCCAGCTTGCGTTCTGAGGCCCCGTGCCGCACTCGTTCGGCCATCCTGTACGCGTGGCCGAGGTCACCGGTCTGCAGGCGGTACTCGAAAGCGGTCGTCAGGTACCGGGTGCGCAGTTCCTGATCGGGGGACAGGCCGGCGGCCCAGGTCAGCAACTGTGCGGCGTTGCCCAGTCGGCCGACTGCCAGGTTCTCCTCGGCAGCGGCCTCCAGTTCTGCGGCCAGAGACCCGTCGACCCGGCTGGCGGCGGCGACCCGGTGTCCCCAGGCCGAGTAGGTGTCGGACAGCGGCACGGCTGCCAGGTGCAGGGCGCGTCGGCGCGGGGCTGTGGTGCATTCGCGCACCGCCGCCTGGTGGAGCGGGCTCGCCATGGCGACGAGGCTGAGCTCCGGCCCTGGCCACCAGTGCACCAGCCCGGCGTCGAGCAGTTGGCCGAGAGCGGCCGTGGGTTCGTCCACGCCGGCGACGTGGCCCGCCACGGCCAGCGGCACCCTGTGCTGGAAAACGGCCACTGCTTGTGCCAGGCTCATCGCGTCGGGTGAGGAGCGCTCGAGGATCTGACGGACAGTCAAGGCGAAGAGCTGGGGCGCCGGCAGCTGCTCCTCTTGGTCCAGCGCTGTCGTCGAGGGCCCCAGCAGCATCGCGCGTACGTGCGCTGCGACGCCTCCGGTGTGGAGGCGTAGTCGCTCGGCGGTGTCGTAGTCAAGGACGTGCCCGTGCTTGGCCGCCAGCTGGACGATGTCGTTGGCGGTGAAGCCTTCCAGGCTTACCGTCCGCTGCCATGGCGTGGCGGTGACGAGGCGGTCCCAGAGTCGGATGCTGTCGAAGCGGTCATAAGGGGGTTCGGTGCGGGGGCCGGCCGGTCCGCTGCGAACGGTTCCCACGAGCAGGATCCGCTGGCGCCAAAGCCGACGTGCGACGAAGGCCAGGGCCTCGATGGAGGGGGTGTCTGCCCATTGGAGGTTGTCCACTACAGCCACCAGGGGCGCGCGCTGCTGACAGTTCTCCATCAGCTGGGCCAGAGCCGGGCCGACGGCGGACACCGGTTGCTCGCCAGGGATCTCCTTGAGTGGCACCGGGAGTACCGCATCGGCCCGGCCGATCAGTTGGCGGACCACCCCGAAGGCGAGGTCGCGCTCCGCTTGGTCGGCTGTTGCCCACCACACTGCCCGGCCCGGGGCCGCAACGGTGGCGTGGCGTAGCAGGGAGGTCTTCCCCGCTCCTGGTTCGCCTTCGACGGTCAGCACCCCGGGGTGGCCGTCCGCCGAGTGTCGTGCGCATTCGTTGAAGGCCGCCAGTTCGTTCCGCCGGCCGACGAAGGCTGTGCCGTACCTGTCCGTCTCGTTCATCTCGAGTCACCGGAGTCCCCTGGACGATCCGATCCAAGGCCGTCGCGTGGGGTGGGTCGAAGCGCGCACCACGGCGCGGTCGGGGTGTCGGTGGCCGGAGGTCCTGGTGCTCGTCCGACTGTGGTCAGGACTTCGGCGGCGGGATCACGTTCCGGTACCGGTGGAGGGGTGGCCAGCCTCGGTAGCGATTCTCGGAGCGGCATCCTCAGTCCCGGGAACCGTGCAGTTTGCTGGCAATCGAGGGCCACGGGGACATTCTCGCAGAGGGGGGTGGAAGTACCAACCCTTTCTGTGCCCGGTGGGTGCCCGGCTGGCGGGTGGGGCCAGGGGTGTGGTCAGCGGTAGAGGCGGAGGTAGTCGATCGAGAATGTCTTAGGGGCGGAGTCGGTCGGCGCGGGGTGGTACCGCCCGGCACTGATGGAAAGGTTCTCGATGATGTAGGCGGACCAGTCGGGGCCGACGCCGGTGTTGTCGGAGTACACCGCGACACCGTCGACGTACCAGGTGACAGAGTTTGCCCCGTACAGGGTGCCGATGGTGACCCATCCACCGGGCCGGATGGAGCTGTGCTGGTAGTAGTCGCCGCCGGATCGGACGTGGTTGGTCAGCTCGAGAAGGGTGGAGTTGTTCGGGTGGTACTCGAAGCTGTCGATCTCGTTGCGCCCGTCCTTCCAGGTCCACAGCGCTGGCCAGGGGCCTGCTCCGCTGGGGAGCTGGACGCGGGTCTCGATGTAGTCACCGGTCTGGGCTTTGATCCCGTTGCGGGTTCCTTCGGTGGTCAGCATGCCGGTCGTCCAGGCCTGGCGGCCGTTCTCCAGCTGTTTAGAGGAGGGGGCGGCGGTGATGGTGGCGATGCCGTTGACGACGGTGATCGCCGACGGGGACAGCCAGTCGAGCTTGTTGTCGTCAGGGTTGTGGTCCCCGTAGCGGTAGCTGGTCGTGCTCGATGTGTTCCAGGTCGCCGGATCCAGTGGCGCCGAGAACTCCTCCCCCAGGATGAGGCTCTTGCCGGCGACCGGCCCCGTGCTGTTCCCGGGAACCGTGGGGGTGGGAGCGGTCGGGGTGGGGGTGCTGGGGTTGCTCGGGGTAGGGATGGCGGTCGGTCCCGGTGTGACGGCAGGTACGCCCGGGATGGAGGGGATGGCCGTCCAGGGTCCCGTCGGCCAGCCCGTACCGAGGGGTGGCAGAGTGGGGAGCGAGGGCAACGGGGGTATCGCCGGTGCTGTCACGGTCGGCAGGTCCGGGATGCTCGGCAGGGATGGGAGCCCCGGCAGGGAGGGTAGGACCGGCAGGGAGGGTAGAGCCGGCAGGGAGGGCAGGGCCGGCAGTTTAATCGTCGGGCAGAGGTTCGACAGCATCGGGATTCCGCGTCCCAGGGCCGCGAACAGGTTGGTGAAGGTGGTCGGCCACTTGGCGGGCTGTATGCGGCACACGATGACGGTGGTGCCGCCGGTGTCGGCCGGAGCAGTGGGAGTGCTGGCTGCGAACGCCGGGGAGGTAAGAGTGAGGGCCATGGTCGCCACCAGGGTGGGAACGAATCTGGGGATCGGAAGATGAGGTGACATGGCTGCCCATCTCGTGCTGGTCCGGGTCTTTGTCGTGGTATCGGCCAGCCTAGGAGCGGGAGTTGTACGGCGGCTGCCCTCGGTGTCTGTCCGTTTGGGAGGTGAACACCGGAGCCTTCCAGCTCGCGCTGCCCTCTCGGGTACGGGGTCCGGGTCAGTCGCGGGCGCTACGTTGCAGCTGGTGGTCAGAGACCGTGCCTTGAGTGGTCATCGCAGGCTGAGCTGCATGCCGGGGACGATCAGATCGGGGTTGTCACCGATCTCGGCATGGTTCGCATTGTAGATTCCGTGCCAGTTCCCCAGGCCGTGTGCGGCTGCGATGCCGGAGAGTGTGTCACCCTCCTGGACGGTGTAACTCCCGGAGGATGCCGAACTGGAGGACGCGCCACTCTTCGGGGTGGTCGCCTTGCTCGTCTCTCCTGAGCCGGTGGTGTTCTTGGGAGTCGTGGTGGTGCCCTGATCCGTGCCGGTGGCCTTCTTCGTATTCGTGCTTGATGTCGCCTTGGTGTCTTGCCCTGAGGTGTCAGCCTTGGCGCTGGAGGATCCTGCGCTCAGTCCTGCCTTCTTCGAGCAGACCGGCCATGCTCCTGGCCCTTGGGAGGCAAGTGTCTTCTCCGCGACCGCGATCTGTTGGGCCTTGCTGGCGAGATCGGCGCGGGGTGCGTACGACTTCCCTCCGTACGCCGCCCAGGTACTGGACGTGAATTGCAGGCCACCGTAGAAGCTGTTGCCTGTGTTGGCCTGCCAGTTACCGCTGCTCTCGCAGGCGGCTACGGCGTCCCAGGTACTGGATGAGGCCGCGTGGGCCGAGGAGGCAGCCGACAGGGGCAGCACAGCGGCGAGCACAGCGATGATCACTGCGGACACCCATGCGATCACGCTAGAGCGGGATGTGCGAGCGGGCGACATGGTGACTCCTCTCTCACGCCGGGGGCGGAACAGCACTTCCATGCGAACCGGCTATCGAAAGCCTCGAAGTTCGTCAGCACTGACGCTCACCGCATCGATGCGGTTGCCCCAACTCCTGCCAGAGTGCGAATCCAGTCCCCGGCTCGCCTGGCAGGATCAGGCGTGACGAGCGGGGGCGTTCTTTTGAACTCCTTGCACCGTAGGCGTACGACCCGACCGATCTCAAGGGCGGCCGGCACCCCGGCCAATGCTGAGGCCCCGTCAAGAATCACCGCCTTCCCGCACGGGCAGCGCCCCAACCGGAACAGAGAGAAGGCATCCTGACGCTTCGTCGGATACGGCGATGCGATCAGACCGCGCCCACATCTTCGCCCATGCCGCCCGGCCGGGTGAACGTGAATGCCCGTTCGTGCAGACCTCCCGGATTTAAGCTCCGCCCCCCGCCAAGGGGGGATCGGCGGCCGAGCTCCACGCGGCTGCAGGCGGCTGTGGCCCGGCCGCATCGGCCGGAGATGGATCGCGAGGAGTCTGATGTTCCGTCACATCGCCGACGGGGCCGCCAAGCATCCGTTCCTCGCGGCACTGGCCCACGCGCCGGCTCCGGGTCAGCCAGCGGAAATCCTTCAACTAACCGGCCACCATCGGGCTTTGAAACTCTTTCACCGGCAGCAGAGCATTCACCCGCGCCACAGTCGTCGCATCGCGGGGGGCAGACACGCATCGGCCTCCACCCGTCTGCCACGGCTTCGCGAGCACGCCGCAACAGGCCGGACCGGAACTGTACGAGGACCTACGTACCGTGGACGATCGAACTGATCGGCGCTGCTCCCCCCACGCCAGCTGAAGCAGCGCTCCGCCTATGCGGCAACAACGTGCCAGCCCACGAGCTGCTCGGAGTGTTCACCCATTGGCGGGTCATCGCGGGTGAGTCTGACGGGAGACTCCGGACGTGGACAGTCGGTCGCGGAGCGGATCGCCGACGACATACCCGCGTCGAGCGGCACGCTCTCGCGCTCGGTCGCCAGCGTGGACATGGGTGGCGCTCCCTCCGGACGTCTCGGTCCGGTCCCGCGCGAAGCGCCTGGGCCCCCGGTTGCACGCCTCCCCGGCTGGGAGGGCCTCGACGGGCAGCGGGCACGCCGTGGAATCGAGTGCTCACTGCCGTCAAGTACCGGCCGTGTCTGGAGAACCAGGGGTTTCCTCAGCGCTGAGGTCGCTGTGCCGGGAGCACCCGCAGCCTGGCCAAGACGGGTACCGGGGAACGTAGCCCGCCTCGCCGATGATCTCGACCGGCGCCAGCACCTCCTGCCGGTTCCCGTCCGCGGTGACCCGGTACACGGACACGGTCAGGCCCCGGCGCCGCTGCTCCGGAGGCACCCAATCCGGGGAGTTCACCGCAGGCCCGCCAGGAGTCGGGCGCGGCGCCCCGTGGCCAGCTGACACTGCACCAGGGCCCGGTGCAGGGCCCGGTCGACGTTCGGAACGTGGATGGCTGTGATCCGGTTGTCCGGGCCGATGTCAGCGAAGACGCGCGGGTCTGCGGTCAGGCTACGGCGGCCGAGGCGCCGTGCCCTTCCGACGGCGGCTTCCCGCAGGTCGCGGCGGAGCGTGGTGTCAGGGGCGCTGCGGCGCGGGGCGGGCGTGCTGGTGTTCACGGTCTCCTCCGTCCGGTCGTGGCCGACTGGCGTGCACCGTGTGCACGGGTCCATCATGCGCCGGCTGGTGCACGGAAACAGCTTGACGGCCCGTCACAGAACCATGACGGAGAATGCCTTCATGATCGCTTCAGGTGAAGGGATGGACTACGCACCCCTTCAGCTCACATCACGATCTGGTGATAGTACCGCTGGGTGAGGCCCTGTTCCGGCGTCGTACACATTCCAACCGGCCAGGTGCACGCCAACCACCGCTGCCGACAGCATCTGCTGGCCGTCCTCGTGGGTGCGGAATCAGCACAGGGCGGCGGAGTCGGACCACAGGTCCTGGATCAGGGCGGAGCGTCCGTGCTAGCCACCGTGGCGCTCGCCGATCTCGGTGAACATGCTGATCATGTCCCGGACGGCGGTGGTGCGTTCGGCGCCCTCGCGGACGTACGCCAGCGGCGGGTGCATCGCGGCCACCGAGTACGCCGAGGCGGCCAGGAACCTGCGAGGGTCCAGATCAGCTCTCCGCACCCGCGCGAGGACGTCCACCGGGTCGGGACCGATGATCAGCCCGACGCCCCGATCGGATTCTTCCACCGGCGTAGCCCGAGCTCGGCCGGCGAGTAGCTGCATCCCGTCCTGCGGAACACGGCCTCGCCGGTGAAAGCGGCGCTCCCGTCGTCGGGTTCGGCCCCCGCGGCCACCTGTGCACCGTCAAGGGCCTCACCCGCAGGCGGACTCCGGCTTCGGCGGCTGCCCGGAGCACGCTGCGGGCGAGTGCGTCGAACGTCATGTCGGCGTCGGTGATGGCGGCTTCGAGCTGATGGTTCGTCACGGGGTTGGCCATGACCTGCACCTTCCTCGGTCCCGGGTGGCGGTAGCACCGTAAAGACAGCAGGCCCTTCTCGGCAGGGACTTGGGGATAGGAACACCGGTTGACCTGGTGTCAACCGACCGAGAACGCGGGCCGACACCGGCTCGGGGCACCCCAGGCGGCTGACTCCGACCGCTACCGCCCCGATGGCCCCCGCCGTCCGGAACGGGCAGCCCTGGTGACCGGAGCGGGCCCTGCCGGCCCTGGCTCCGACCAGAACAGAACCGACCCTTCGGACCAGGCCCTGTTCTCGTATAGCTGCCGCCACCCGGCAAGCAGCTCAGAGTGATGGTCAGAGCGTTCCGTAACCGTCTTCCGGGTCGCGCGACAGCGCAGTCGGATCATCGACCCGATGTGCTTCCCGAGCTGCTGGCGCGTACGGTGGGTGGCCGTCGGGGGGAGGTCGCCCTCCCGGCAGGGAGCTTAGGCTGCGGACTGATTGCCTGTCAGCCACCGCTCGCGCCGAGGCGCTGAACAAGGCGATGGCGGTGCGCCGCGAACGCGGCGAGCTCAAGGTCGGCATCGTCACCTTGGAGCAGGTGCTGGAGCGCGAGGACGTGGTCGTCGCGAAGACGCCCGTGCGCCGGCTGCTGGAGGCACTGCCCGGCGTCGGCAAGGCCCGCGCGGACAAGTTGATGTCCGACGTCGGCATCTCCGACAGCCACCGCGTCACGGGTCTCGGTGCCCGCCAGCGCGAGCGACTCATGGAACCCGTCCCGTCCCAGGGCTGACGGCCCGTCCGGGGATTGCCTGAAGCCGTTCGTGAGGGGACCGCAGCGGGCTGCGCTGCGGCGCGGGGCCCGGTCGGGCCCCGCGCCGGCCGCCCTGTCGACGGGGCAGCCCACCACGGGAGGGGAAGTCATGGCGGACATCTGGGTACTGAGCTGGGGCCAGGATCGAGGCCGGAGCGGCCAGTTGGTTCGCGCCGGTGCCATCACCCATCTCCTCGCCTCCGAAGAACGGGTGTCCGCATCGCGAGTCGAGTCGGACGAGGTGGTCCGGCTGGTCGGGAGCACCGGGCCGGGCGCACTCCTGCCCGAGGACTTCCACCTCGCTCTGCTGGTCAAGCTCGGCCAGGCCCGCAAGCAGGCCCGGGACAGTGACAAGGACCTGGTCCTGGTGGCCGACCTCGATGACGACAGCGAATGGGACTGGTCGGTTTTCACCGTCTCCGAGCTGTGGAAGAGCTGACAGACCACCGCTGACCGGTCGGGATGAGGTCAGTAGGTCCAGGCCGATCCTGTGCCCCGGTACTCCTCGACCGGGGTCGGCCCGGTGCCGGGTGCCATGCGCTCGGTGTAGAGCAGGCCGTCCAGGCGGTCGATCTCGTGGGCGACGAGGCGGGCGAGCCCGTACTCGTACTCGGCGGTGGCTGTGGTGCCGTCGGGGGCTGTGGAGGTGACGGTCATCCGCAGTGGGCGCGGGACCTTGCCACGGACGTCGAAGAAGCTGAGGCAGCCCTCGAACTGCTCGTCCGTCAGCTCGGAGACGGCGGTGACCCGGGGGTTCAGCAGGACGATCGGCTCCGCCCCGGCGGCGGGCGCCAGGACGATCGCAGCGGCGCGGGGGATGCCGATCTGCGGGGAGGCCAGGCCCATGCCCTTGGCGAAGGAGTGCACCTCGCCGATCCGCTCGACGGCCGCGAACAACTCCGCGCAGGCCGCCTCGGCGGCAGCCCGCTCGCGGGGCAGGTCGAACGGATCGGCGGGGCGGTGCAGGAGCGGGGTGCCCTGCTGGATGACGCCGAGGGACTGCATCTGCTGGCTGGGCCGCACGTCGATCACCCGGGTTCCTGATCCTTCTGGGGGTTGTGGGGGGTCGGCGCGGAAGCGCCATGCGAGGCGGAAGCGGGCGTGCAGCGGCGGGTCGTCGGTCGACCAGGCGAACTGCCCGCGCTCGCCTGCCTGGTGGCGTTGGCGGGTCGAGGTGGGCGGGGAAGTCGAGGCGGACCGACAGGTGCCCGGTGGAGAGCCGTACGGCGCGCTGGAACCAGTGGCCCCACTTGTCGGCGCCCACCGCGTAGGCGTACTCGATCCAGGTCGCCTCGCCGGGGTAGAGCGGGAAGCGGCCCTGCTCGTTGTCGAACAGCAGCCACACCTCCTTGAAGGCGTCCCGGTGGCGCTTGGCCTCCACCCTCATCTCCTCGGCCTGGCAGGAGGCGCTGAGTGCCAACTCGTCCCAGGTCAGCGGGTGTTCACGGTAGTAGGCGTTGGACCGCTCCGGCTCACCGGGGTAGCGGTCGACCGCGATGCGGATCAGGTACCGGGTGATCGGCTCGGTGCCGGTGTTCCGCAGCCGCCGGCGCATCGTCAGCCGGTAGAGAGCGCCGTCGAAGTGGAGCTCGGCCTCGTCCTGCTCGACCAGGAGCGCGGAGCCGGAGGCGTACGGCAGCTCCGGGCGGCGCGGCGCAGGGGGCGCGGCCTGCGGTCGGCCCTGGACCCGGGCGCTCTCGTACTCGCTCCAGCGCCGCCAGATCGCCCTCCCGGCGTTCAGCACCTCATCCGCCCGGCGGGTGAAGTCCTCGGTCGGCTTGTGCCGGCCGGACTCCATGTGGCTGACGTAGGACGGGTCGAAGCCCATCTTCTTGGCCAGGCTCCGTATCGAGAGAGCGCGGACCTCCCGCCAGTGGGCGACCTCGGCGGCGAACGCCTCCCCGGCCTGCTCCAGGCCGTCCGCTCGTGTCTCCACCCGTTTCCCCGCCCCCGTTGAGTGATGAATGAACGTTGAGTGACAACGGTTCATCATCCCGTCACGAACACGTCTGCCGCGCCAATTACCCCACCGGCCGCCCTCCCGAACGGAGATGACGGCCGGTCACATCGGCAGGCCCCCGGCGATCGGGGGCCGGACCCGAAGGAGCTCACGGCATGGAACCCAGGCACGTGATCGTCCCCGCCCACCGCGGCGGCCCCCTCGACCTGTCCCGCCCGCACTTCACCGGCATCGCCGGCGCTGGAATGTCCCCGCTGGCCCGCCTGCTGCTGGAGAGCGGCAGGCGGGTGTCCGGCACGGACCGCAACCACAGCGCCGCCCTGCGCGAGCTGGAGACCGTCGGCGCCCAGGTGTCCGTCGGCCACGACGCCGAGCGGCTGCCCGCCGACGCCAGCGTGCTGGTGTGGTCCAGCGCGGTCACCGACTCCAACCCCGAGCTCCAGGCCGCCCGCCTGCGGGGTGTTCCGGTGGTGCACCGCTCCGACGTTCTGGCCCAGCTCATCACCACCACCGACCGCTCCGTCGCGGTCACGGGCACCCACGGCAAGACCACCACCGCGATCCTCACCGTCGCACTGGCAGGCCAGAACCCCTCCCACCTGATCGGCGGCACCCCCGTCGGCGGCCCGGCCGCGCGCCTGGACACCGGCAACCTGCTGATCGCGGAGGCGGACGAGAGCGACCGCACCGTCGTGGCCACCCCGAGCGACACCATACGGCTGATCAAGCGCATCCGCCCCGGCATCCCCGCGTACTGGGTGACCGTCAGCGGCAAGATCGATCCGACCCGCGCCGTAGCATTCTTCGCCCAGTTGGGCCTCCGTTCTGGTGGCCTCGATGGCCGTCACGCCCGCCTCCCACTCCTGCCCGCGGGTCAGAGCGGGTCCGCCTCAAAAATCGGCTGACAGGCGGTCAGCGGCGATACCAGGCCGGTGATCTCACAGTGCGACGGTCCGCACCGATACGAAGAAGATCACCGTGGTCACCGGCATGGCCCAGGGCTCGACGAGCTCATAACAGCCGCCACGAGGTGCACGAACTCGGTACCTTCGAGCGGATTCGTGACAGTCCAGGGTTCATTGGGCAGCCGTGGCCCGAGCTGTGGGGCAAGGGCCTGCCGCTCGTGGCCCCAGAAGCGCCACCAGATCGCGACGTTGGGGCCGCGTTCCTTCTGGCTGTCGAGGTGACAGGCCGGCCTCGGAATGCTTTCGGTGAGGCCGAACAGGTCGTAGAAACCCCGGCGAGAGCGGCGGCGGTTGAGGTCCTGGGCGCAGTGCATTGCATTGCCAGGTACAGGTATGCGACCTGCACGCCGATTGGGCCAACAGTGCTGACGAATATTGACCGATCACTGACAATGGCCATAGCGTGATCTTGGCTCATATTTCTCAACGATCGGATATTTCAGTGAAGTTGAACACTCGTGGTCGGACGGCTGCTGGCATGACCCTGGCCTGCCTCGGACTCGGTCTGTCCGGTCTGGCGACTCCGGCGGTGGCAGCTCCCATCGGCCAAGGGGAGATCTACTCCCACCTGAAGATGCCTCACACGCCGACCGACATCGCCCTGAGCCCGGACGGATCGCGCATGTACATTGCCGACCCTGGCAGCACGGGCACAGCCCCCAAGATGTACGTCAGCAACGAGGTCACCAACGTGCTGCAGAAGAGCAGCGCCACGCTCTCGGGCAACCCGATCGCCATCGCGCCGAGCCCTGACGGAAAGTACGTCTACGCTGTCCTCGACAACGGCAAGGGCGCGAAGGTGGCGGTGATCGATACCAGGTCGACCAAGGTCGTCCGCACGGTCGATCTGAAAAACCCTGATGGCCCCGGCGGGAACCTGACCGGGGTGGACGCTGCCCTCCTCAGCCTGGACGGCTCCAAGCTCTACCTCACCCTCAAGAATGAGTCCGGCGAACAGCACGTGTTCGTCTACGAAACCGGCAAGAAGGGGAAGGCGGTCTCCCCGGCGGCGATCGTTCCGGCGAACACGGAGAGCCCGCTCACCCACCTCGTTGCCAGCCCCGACGGCAAGCAGGTCTACGCAGTCGCCGACGCCGGCCACTGGACCGACGTCATACGGATCAACACGGCGACCAACACGGTCACCGACTCCTTCCAACCCCTCAACACGATCGACCCGAGTGGTGACCTCACCGACGTAGCGGACGCAGCCGTCAGCCCCGACGGCAAGCGGCTCTACCTCAGCTCGGAGCAGGCCGTCTTCGCCTACGACACCACGCGTAACGGCGCACCGGTCGCAGCCATCGAAACCCCCGCCGGAATCCCCGGCCACCTGGCCGTCAGCCCCGACAGCACCCACGTCTACGTCGCTGGCGTCGACAACTCCGGCCCGGCCCCTGCCCTGTCCCTGTCCGTGATCGACGCTGCCAGCGCCACCGTCACCGGCATGACCCCTCTCGGCTACGCACAGCACGACGCTGACCACGAGTCAGAACTGGGTAAGGTCATCGCCAGCCCCGACGGCACCCGCGTCTACATCGTCAACAACGACGCCGACACCATCCTCACCGTCCGGCCCTGATGTCCTGAGCCTAGAATTTAATTCATACATATTGACCGGTCCCATGGTGCGGACGGGTCAGCCGAAGGTCGAGTGGGTGTTCTCTGGCAATGAGCGGGCCGCCCTGGAGGGGCGGGTGCCTCGCCGGTCGACGCCGCAGGTCTGAGCCTTGCGGTGCCGAATCATTCGGGAGTGCGCGGGCGGCGCGTCCGACAAGGACGTCACCGAGCGACTGAGGTCCACCCCGCGTGCGATCGGACGGTGGCGGTCCCCGTTCGTCGAGCACCGAACCTCCGGGCCTGGGCGACATGCCCAGGCCCGGAGGTCCTTTCCCCGACCGCAATTCGGTCATCCTCCTGCTCGGCGCGGCCCTCGCCGAGCGGAGCGACGGACGCTCCTGATCAGGGGCTTTGGCTCCGGAAGGATGATGTCCATCATCGAGAGCATGGGGACGAGGAAGCCGCGTCCTCGCCGCTCGTTCACGCCGGAGTTCAAGGCCGAGATCGTCTAGCTGTGCCGCCGCGGTGACCGCACGGTACCAACGAGAACACCAACCGCCTCCTGCGCCAGTACCTGCCCAAGGGCACCAGCATGGGCCACCTCACCCAGGACGGCCTGGACACGATCGCCCTCCGACTGAACACCCGCCCCCGCAAGACCCTCGACTTCAACACCCCAGCCGATGGACTCGCCGCTCTGTTGCGCTGACCGGTCGACTGCACCACGGCTTTCTTCGCGACGGAGACCCGGTGACGGTGCACCCGTTCATCGAGGCGGAGAAACAGGCAGGTCACAACGTCAAACGGGCGTGCGAACTGCTCAAGGTCTCCCGTGCCACCCTCAGTTGCTCCCCCGTCGCGGCGGGGTACCTCTGCGCGAGACGGTCCCGCAGCTGCCCGAGTCGAGTCGGGGTGCTCGTGCCTTCGAGCGCGGTCGGGACAGGGCCACCGCGGCGCGTCAGCGGCGCGTTCGAGTAGGACGCCAGTGACACGACCGCTCGCTGGATGCGACGTGGCTCGGTCCACTCACCGGCGAGGATCTCCTCCGGACGGCGGCACCGCCCGGGGCTGGCCACACTCAGTGCGTCGCGGACCTCCTTTCGCTGCCATGGCGACTCAAGCCACCGCAGCGCGGTTGCCTGATCGCCCGTCAAGTTGATGTCGCGGGGCAGATCCAGGCCGCCCGGGTCGGTGCCGGCACGCCGGGGCCGGCGGTGGCGGGGGCCTCCTTCGTCGCTGGATGGTGAAGGTGCTGTTCGGGGTGTGTCAGGCCGGGTCCTCGGCGAACGAACTGCAGGTGCTGGAGCCACCCTGGCAGGTGTTACCGCGGCAGTCGCTGCTTGCTGTTCGGGCGAGCGGCCACCACCACGGCGATGTCGAGCGCGAACTCGTCGAACTCCCCACTGTTGTCGGGCCGTTCGCCCGTAACACCACCTCCCCTGCCCCCACCGACACCTCGCCTGCATCCCACCCGGCCGCGCCGCCCTGCGCACCGGAGCCCACGCCTGGGGCATCACCGGCCAGGTCCTGGACGACCTCCTCACCATCGGCGCCGAACTGCTCACCAACGCCGCCCGGCACCATCCGCGTCACACTGCGCCTGGCACCGGTGGGGGACCGCGCCTGCATCGAAGCTGCCGATCCCCGACGCCGGCTGCCCCGGCCCGGCACCCGCCTCGGCGACCAGGAGACTCAGCATCGACGCGGCCTGCTGATGGTCGCCGCCCTCGCCCACCGCTGGGGTGACCCTGGCCGCAGTCGGCAAGGTGGTCTGGGCAGAGCTCGTCCTCCACGACCCGGCCGACGTCCCGACCCTCACGCGCCAGGCCCGTCACGCTGCAGCCCTGGCCGACATTCTCACCGCAGGCCGCCAACGCCCCACCCGCTGATCGGGCCGGACGAGCGTCGGCGGGGAACCGGCGACGGGTGCGGCCGGCTCATCGAGCGCCTGGGTGAAGGGCCGCTCCAGCAGCCGGGGCCAGGCCGCCGTGCCCCGCGGCTGGCGCTGACTGACAGGGGCGAAACGTCCAGCGACGGCAAGCTCCGGTGGGCTCGCCGGTTCACGAGCAACCGTCAAGAGTTGTGGATGTGGTTCAGAGACCGCCCACTTGGCGGCGAGGCCGACTGCCTCTGAGGCCGTCGGCCTTTCGGACAGCTTCTTGAGAGTCAGAAGTTGCTTGCGCATCATGATGAAATCGCCCGAGACAAGGAGCCTACGGCCTCTTCCCCGGCCTGGGCCGAGGAACGGCTTCCCGGCAACAGGTGGTTGCGTCCAGGGAAGTGGTGTACGGGTTCCATCCGTTCCGGAGGTTTTGTCCCGATAGTGGGTGTCGCCTCAGGACGTGAGACGGTCAGCGGGCGGAGCCCCCGCGCGGCTGCTTGACGCTGATCCAGTCCGGCCGAACCTGCAACGGACAACTGGTTCGACATGCCGCGGCACTGGAGATACGGGAGGCTTGTCCTCCGCCGTGCGGACTGGAGGCATTCATGACGCTACAGGGCCTGCTGGAGTCCGCCGCCGCACTGCAAGCTGAGCTGGTGGCGTTGCGGCGGGCTATCCACCAGGAGCCGGAGATCGGTCTGCACCTGCCGTCGACACAGGCCAAGGTTCTGGCCGCAGTAGGGGGCCTGGGCCTGGAGGTGACGCTGGGCGAGAAGCTGAGCAGCATCACGGCCGTGTTGCGTGGCGGGCGCCCAGGGCCGACAGTCCTGTTGCGCGGGGACATGGACGCGCTGCTGGTACAGGAGGCCAGCAACCTGCCGTTCGCGTCAAGGGTCGCGGGGGCAATGCACGCGTGTGGCCACGACCTGCACACGGCCGGCCTGGTGGGCGCGGCGAGATTGCTGGCCGAGCGCCGGGAGCTGCTGGCAGGGTCAGTGATCTTCATGTTCCAGCCGGGGGAGGAGGGCTGGAGCGGTGCCAAGATCATGATTGACGAAGGGGTACTGGCCGCTGCCGGCAGTACGGTGGTGGCTGCCTACGGGCTGCACGTGATCAGCTCCCGCTGGCCCGGCGGCGTCTTCGCGGGGCGCCCGGGCACGGCGATGGCTGCGAATGACATCCTGCGGGCCACCCTGCGCGGCCGCAGCGGCCACGGCTCCGCACCGCACCTGGCAAGGGACCCGATCCCGGCGCTGTGCGAGGTGGTCACGGCCCTGCAGACGATGGTGACCCGCCGCTGCGACATCTTCGACCCGGTCGTGGTGACCGTGGGGAACATCCACGGAGGCACCAGCAGCAATGTGATCCCGGACGACGCCCACTTCGATGCCACCGTGCGCACCTTCTCGCCCGAACAACGGGAGCGGGTGGAAGGGGAGGCGCTGCAGCTCGTACAAGGCGTAGCCCACGCTCACGGGCTTGAGGCCGACGCGCGCTGGGAGAAGGGGTACCCACTCACCGTCAACGACGCCACACGGATGGAACATGTCGCCCAGACCGTCCGCGACCTGTTCGGCAGAGACCGGTTCCAGCCCATGCCGCAGCCGCTCGCGGGCGCGGAGGACTTCTCCTACGTCAGCGAACAGGTGCCCTCGGCCTTCTTCTTCCTCGGCGCATGCCCACCGGACGCTGATCCGGCGACAGCTGCCTACAACCATTCCTCCGAGGCGATCTTCGACGATGCGGTTCTGGCCGACGGCGCCGCGCTGCTCGCGGCACTGGCGCTGCGGCACCTCGCCGCGGCCTGAGTGCAGTCGTGCGCACCCCGGCACTGTTGTTGGTCAGGGATCTGAACATCGGGCAGTCGGCCGATCCCAAGCATGTCGCGGGTGCGGCCATGCTGGCGCCCGGCCCGCGCACCGAAAATCAGGACCAGGTCTCCCTACTTTCCCAGAACATCTCCAGGCCAATCAAAATATCCCCAGAATTGCCCCATTAACAATTGTTGACGAGCTTATCGAAATTGAACTCAACAAGCTGCTGGGGCCGTGACTGATCAAGTCTCTGGTTACGCGTGAGCTGGCTGGAGCCGGGGATTTCGGCGGACAGATCCCGCAGGACAGCCGTGGGGTTGAGGCCGCGCTTGCAGGCGGCGGACAGATAGGAGCGCACCATCAGCCAGGTCGGCCCGTCAAGAGTTCGCTAGCCTCGATCTTGCATGACGGCTCGTCAGCTCGGCTGGCGGGCCGTTTCTGCTTGTCCGGGCTGGGTCTTCTGCCTATAGAAATACCGAGGGCCCGACTGGCGCGTCGGTTGGGCGCCGGGTTCCACGGTTCCGGATGTTGTCTGGTGTTCGTCGGGATGGGGTGATGTCGCTGGTCAGCCGGGGTCCGGCAGGGCGTGCAGGCGCTCGAAGGCACTGGTGATCGTGTCGGTCCAGGGCCAGTGGCGGGCCAGGCGGAGGTAGCGGCGGCGGCCGGTGGTGACGAGCTGGGCGGCGGCGGAGAACAGCCGCAGCCGTAGGCGTTTGGGTTCCCATCGGCGGGCGGTGCCGGTCAGGGCGAGCATGGGCATCCAGGCGAGCAGGTCGAGTGCGAGCTGGACGATCTCCAGCCAGATCTGGTTCTGGGTGGCCTGGTGGAGGGGCAGGTTGCGCAGTCCGGTGTCGCGGGCGGCGCGGATGCGGTCCTCAGCGCGGGCCCGCTGGCGGTGCCGCAGCTCCAGCCGGGCGATCGGGGTGCCGGTGGAGTTGGTGGCGAAGCAGGTCAGGCGCATGCCGTCGGCGTCGGTGAAGCGCAACTGGGCTCCGGGGTGGGGCCGTTCCTTGCGGACGATGAGCCGCATCCCCTTCGGCCAGCCTTTGAGGACATCGCCGGCGAGCTCGGCAACCCAGGCGCCGTCGCGGATCTCTCCGCCGGGTTCGACTGCGGGGGTCCAGGCAGAGGCCGGGATCTTCAGCACGGCCTGGTGGATGCCGCCGGTGATGGTCATCCCCACCGAGTAGGACAGCCACCGGCCGCGTGTGGTGAGCCAGTTCAGGAAGTCGTGGGTGCCGCCGGCGGAGTCGGTGCGGATCAGGGTTCGGCGTCCGCGCCGGTACTTCTTCGGTAGCTGGGCCAGTGCCGTCCGGGCCGCTTCGATGTGGTCTGCGGCCGTGTTGCTGCCGGCGTTCCCCGGCCGCAGCAGCCCGGCGACCGGCTCTCCAGACCCGCCTGGGCCGTGGTCGACGAACGCGAACAGCGGGTGGTGCCCGAACGTCTTCTTCCAGGTCTTGGCCGCGTCCTGCTTTTCGGAGTGCGCGAGGACCAGCACTCCGTCGATGTCCACGACCACCTCGCCGCCCACGTGCGGGGCCGCCTCGCCGGCCAACCGCCAGACCCGCTCGCGGACTTCGGCCCGCGCCCGCCGGATCGCCCCCAGTGCACGGGGCCCGGCCGCGGCGAGGGTGTCGACCAGGCGCGAGACGGTCGGGTCGGAGGCCACCGGGCCGAACACGGCGGGCTCGGCCCGCAGCATCGCGACATCAGCCAGGCAGTCCCCGCCAAGGGCCACCGCGAGCGCGACGTCCAGCAGGACCTTGCCCGGGTCATGGACGGCCCGAGCCTTGCGCCACGGCGCCAGTGCCGTCGATATCGCCGCGTCCAACCCTGTCTTGCGGGCGGTCTCGACCAGCAGCACGGCGCCGGACTGCGAGACCACCCCGCGGCCACCGCCCTCGACGCGGACACGCGGATACGACCCGGTACGCTTACTCACCTGGAAAGTGCCTCCGACCGGGGCGGGAACAGGGACCTAGACAATCCTCATTCTCGCTGGTCAGAGGCCCTTTCTGCTTTCCTGACCACCCGTCGGACAGCTGGCCTCATGAAAGCCCGAGGCTAACCCCGGAGACCTTCATCCGACCTTGATCATACGAATGTCCTGCCTCGCGCGTTCTACCAGCCGTCCTGCGCTGCGAGCCCGGCGGGCCTGCGGAACGGGCTGCCCCGAGCAAGGTGGCTTCGAGGATTTGGTGGAGTCCGTTGCCACCTGCCGCTTCAAGCCGACGATCTCGACATCCTGTGCGGCGACCCGTCGCTCAGGCCGCTTGATCGCAGGGCCCTGATCCGCGACCAGGCACACGAGGCTCGCCCACGACGGGCACCGACAGCTGGAAGCTCCCACGGCCGTGGCGGACTGAAGACACGATCATCCGCAGGTCACACGACTCGTTGGCAGTCATCTGGAATTTGTCATGACAACCCCGCGGAAGGCCCGTAAAAATTCAGCTCCTGGGTGGGCAGGGACGGGTTCCTCTTCGCGCAACAGTGGCCCCTTCCTCTCCTGCTCGCACGTGACGCACGGCATAGTAAGAAATCTAAGGAGCAAAAGCGGCAGCCGGAATCTCAGGCCTGACCGCCGTGAGAAGTGGATGCCGCCGTTTACCTACGCAGCTGGCAGCACGGTGCTGGTTCCCCACGTCCCAGCTTGCTCCGCCGCCGCCTCGCTTTGGCTCCGGGAAGCACCAGCGCTCGATCCAGGCGGCTTCGTATCCGCCCCGGCCCACTTACCCTGCGAGGAGTCCCGCCTATGCCTCGTCTCGCAGCCGCAGCTGCAGGCCTCGTGGCAGCCGCTGTGGTCATGGTCCGATACCTGCCCCGGCTCGTTGCCTCGGTGCGCCGCAGAATTTTTCTCAAGACGGACACGACACTGGTCGTTCCCGGCCCATCGGTCGGCGCCGAGTACTTCCAGGAGGTCTACCGGCATCCCGCAGCACGGCAGCGGCGACACGGAGCCGCACTCTCTGACCTGCACTTCCTCTGGTTCGGTCCTCAGGCGGGGCTGCACCCGGAGAACCTCGAACACGGCGCTCTCTACGATGAGCTGGCTCCCGTCACCCGGGCTCTGCTGAGCGTGACCCCAGAGGAGACGACCCGCCTGGCACACCAGTGCATGGGCACCGCCGTCCACGAAGCGGTGCCGCGGTCCGGCATCCATGCGGTCCGGCTCCGTGATGTCATTGCCCCCGGGTGGGCCGAGTTCTTCTTCCGCCTGCTTTTCGATGAGCCCTGCCCGGCAGAGGTCCGATCGCTGATCACGTCCTACTCGGCAAACCTCTTTGACACCATCAAGGCCAGCTCGAGACCGAAGCCTTCCCTGGCCGAGCAGCTCGACGCCGTGGTGCTCACCCGTCTCCCCCAACTTCGAAAGCCCCTGCGCACGCCGTCCCTCACCTCCGAGGAGCAAGCCGCCTACCTCCGATTGGTGTTCTTTGGCAGCGGTGTCGGCCAGATGACCGAGGCCACGACCCATGTCTGCATGGCACTCGCCAGTGACGACCACCTGCAGAGCCAGCTGGCAGCCGACCCCGGCAACTGTGAACTCCTCGGTTCGATCATCAACGAGACGCTCCGGATGTACCCGCTGTTCGGGTTCTCGCATCGGATCTTGACCCAGGACATCACTCTGAGCAATGGCAGGCGAATCCCCCAGGGGACGGTCGTCTGTTTCGACTACCCCTCCTTCCAGCGGGCCGGCCTACCCGCCCCTGACACCTTCCGCCCCGGCCGCTGGACCTCGGAGGGCTCCCCTGTTCCGGAGAACTTCACACCCTTCGGAGTGCCAGGTGCACGTTCCTGCCCTGCCCGTGGCCTGGCCACCAGCACCCTCCCCGTGGCCATCACCGAGATCGTGACCGCACTGGTACTGGCGACCAGTGCCGGCCACCCCAGGTCCCTGGCCAACCGCGGCCCGTGCCTGGTCTGGCCCCGCACAGATCCGCCTCCGCGTCACCTGGCCTCCGCACTCCGGCTGCACCGGGCGGGCGACTCGGGTGCCACCGCGGCGCTCGCGGCGAAGCAGCTCGTACTCACGTGGCGGATGGTGCGTCTGGCTCGTCTTCAACACCCGTGCGCACGCCACTACGCTTCCCTCGACGCCCTGGCCCAGCCGGGCGTCCCCTCCTCCCAAGGACGATCGTGCCCCCGCCGGTGACGCCCCCTCACCGACGGGCCGTGCCGGCCGTCTGCTCTGGCCAGCGGAGAGGACACCTGCGATGACCAGAGGCGACCACCACGGCATAGCCGCGCACTTGGCCCACGCCACGCGTCGGGTGCCCGCGGCAGTGCATCAGCGCCGCTGGGCGATCCACACCATCATGGTGTTCAGCCTGCTGGTGGTCATGGTCGACAACTCGATCCTCAACGTCGCGCTGAAGACAATCGCGACACCCAAACCCGTGGGCCTCGGGGCCAGCCAGAGCCAATTGGAATGGGCGGTCACCGCCTACACCCTCGTATTCGTCAGTCTGCTCTTCACCGCCGGTTCACTCAGCGACCGCCTCAGCCGCAAAAAGGTCCTACTGTTCGGCATGTCGGTGTTCGGCACAGGGTCGTTGCTGTGCTCCCTGGCGGACAGCCCCGCTGAGCTGATCGCATACCGCGCCGTCATGGGCTTCGGCGGTGCCTTCGTACTGCCTGCCACACTGGCCATCATCATGAATGTCTTCGAGCGGGAGGAACAGCCGAAGGCCATCGGAGCCTGGTCCGGTGCAGCGGGCATGGCCCTCGCGCTCGGCCCGGTCACAGGCGGCCTGCTGCTGGCGCACTTCTGGTGGGGCTCGGTCTTCCTGGTCAACATACCGATCGTGGCAGTAGTGCTGGTCGGCACGGCTTACCTGGTCCCCGACAGTCGCGGCCCAAAGCCCGGCAGACTCGACCCCTTGGGTGTGCTGCTCTCGATGGCCGGCCTGGTCCTGCTCGTCTACGGCATTATCAGAGGCGGAGAGGGCGCTGACTTCGGCGCTGCCGAGAGCTGGGCCCCGATCCTCGCAGGGCTTGCTCTGGTGGCACTGTTTGTTCTGGACCAGAAACGTTCAACACATCCGATGCTCACCGTCTCCTGGTTCCGGAACAGGTATTTCTCCGCCTCGGTCGTCATTATCGGTCTCGCATTCTTCGCGCTGATGGGCGTCACGTTCGTCAGCGCCTTCTATCTCCAAAGCGTGCGCGACTACAGCCCGCTCCAGGCTGGCCTGCTACTGCTCCCCCTCGCTCTTGCGCAAATGATCCTGGCCCCTCGGGCGCAGCTGGTCGTGGGCCGCCTGGGCGTCAAATCAACCGTTGGCCTAGGGATGGCGTTCATATCCATCGCATTCGTCGGTTTTCTCCTCCTCGGCCGCACCACCGGAATCTGGGTCCTGGAGGTCATCGCCTTTGCCCAGGGCACAGGCATGGCCCTCGTGCAGCCGCCCGCGTCCGTCGTCATCATGACCAGCCTGTCGCACGAGGAGGCGGGCTCCGGATCGGCAGTCAGTAACACCTTCCGTCAGATGGGCATCTCCCTCGGAGTCGCGGTCCTCGGGGCGCTGCTGTCGACCACATACCGGAGCAGCGTCCAGGCCGACCTAACCTCCCTGCCCCCAGCGCTGCGCAGCACGGCAGGTGAGTCGATCGAGGGCACCCTCGGTGTGGCCGCAAAGCTTGGCCTGCGTGCGAGCGAGATCGTCGACCCCGCGAAGGACGCCTTCATCCATGCCATGCACATCGCTGCCCTAGGTGCGGCCACGGCCTCGGCGCTCGGGCTGGTCGTTGCGCTCGCTTTCCTGCCTGGCAAGAGTCCGGCTCCTCATGAGCAGGAGCGCTAGCCTCAATACCGGTAGGCATCTTCGGCGTCCGACGAAAGCCGAGGGCCGCTCGCACGCGGGGCCGGCAGCGGGGTTCTCCTGCGCTGGGCATGGTGGAGCGGCTCGACCTGGTCGAGGACCACCGGCCGAGGGCCTGTGGGGGAGCGCGGCGAGGGCCTCGCGGGCGCCGAGCTGGCCGGTTTCGGCCGGCGCCAGGTCCACGACGTCCCCTGGTCATCGTGCACGTCACCGAGTACCAGCTCCACAAGGTCTGCTGTGACTGCGGACATACCGTCACCGCCCATACCCCTGCAGGAGGAGCAATGCTCAAGACCTGTGGATCGGTTCCGGGATGGCACGCGGAGGGCGTACCTTCCCGATTGATCCTTTGATGGTCACCGAGTAGGCCCGCGTTGCAGCGCGGGTCGGGAAGGCACGCCCGTGCTCAGCGTAGTCACCGACGACGGCTCCACCCAGTCCGGCTCCCTGATCGATGAGATCGTCCGCGAGGGCGCCCGCCGGATGCTGGCCGCCGCGCTGGAGGCCGAAGTCAACCAGTACATAGCCGAGTTGGCGGCCGAGACCGACGGGCGCGGGCACCGCCTGGTGGTCCGCAACGGCCACCACCGGCCCCGGACCGTGACCACCGCAGCCGGGCCGGTCGAGGTCACCGCGCCGCGGGTGAACGACCGCCGCGTCGACGAGGCCACCGGCGAGCGCAAGCGGTTCTCCTCGAAGATCCTTGCGCCGTGGTGCCGCAAGTCGCCCAAGGTCAGCGAAGTGCTGCCGCTCCTCTACCTGCACGGCCTGTCGTCCGGGGACTTCGTGCCCGCGTTGGAGCAGTTCCTCGGCTCGGCTGCCGGGCTGTCGCCGGCCACAGTGACCCGGCTGACGAAGCAGTGGGGCGACGACCACACGGCTTTCCAAGCCCGGGACCTGTCCGACCGCGACTTCGTCTACGTGTGGGCCGACGGCGTGCACCCCAAGATCCGGCTGGGGCAGGCACACTCGTGCGTCCTGGTCCTGCTCGGCGTCCGCCTGGACGGCACGAAGGAGCTGATCGCGCTCGCGGAGGGGCTGCGCGAGTCCACGGAGTCGTGGGCCGACCTGCTGCGGGACTGCCGCCGCCGGGGAATGCGCGACCCCGAACTGGTCGTCGGCGACGGCGCGATGGGACTGTGGAAGGCCTTGGCCGAGGTGTTCCCCGCCGCCCGGCATCAGAGGTGCTGGGTTCACAAATCCCGCAATGTCACGAATGCTCTGCCGAAGTCCGCCCAGCCTGGCGCGTTGAAGGCGATGCAGGAGATCTACAACGCCGAGGACCGCGCGCACGCTGAGAAGGCGATCGAGGCGTTCGCGCGCACCTACGGCACCAAGTGGCCCAAGGCCGTCGCGAAGATCGCCGACGACGCGGAGGAACTGCTGGCGTTCTACGACTTCCCGGCCGAGCACTGGATCCACCTGCGGACCACGAACCCGATCGAATCGACGTTCTCGACCGTCAAGTTGCGGACCAAGGTCACCCGCGGGGCCGGCAGCCCGGCCGCGGCCCTCGCGATGGTGTTCAAGCTCGTCGAGTCCGCCCAGGAACGCTGGCGCGCGATCACCGGCGCCCACCTCGTCGCTCTGGTCCGCTCCGGCGCCCGCTTCGAGAACGGCATCCTGGTCGAGCGCACCGAGGCGGCGGCATGACCGAGCCCCTCAACCCCGGCAGTCACGCGGTCGAGGTGGAACTGGCGATCGATCAGATCACCATCGTGAGTCTGGCCGAGGCCACAGTCACCGTGCGCTGCATGCTTGGGCCGGTTCGCTGCGGCGCCCGCTTCGACCGCATCCACGACTCGGCGGAAGCCATCGACCTGGAACTGACGAAGATCCTCGCCTACCACCGTTCCGTCGATGAACTCGACCCCGTCCACACCGCGCTCGTGACCCTCCGAGGCACAGGAGTTCAACTCCTGACTTCAGCCACCCCGCGCTCCCGCTGGCAGTCCATCCGGGGAACCAACCCGCTGCCATGACCAAGCCATCCACAGGTATTGACTATTGCTCTGCAGGAGCGGCGGGCGCCCCCCGCGTCCTACGAGCCGAGCCGCACCTATGCCCTCTCGCGGTGTGATTACTGGTCCTCCAGCGCGCCCTGTCGAGCGGGCCTCCCAACAGGGGTCCTGCCCGCCGAGCCCGACTTCACCGACCGTCTGGCAGCACCGCCTCAGCCGTAACGGCCCGGCATTGCCTTGAGACGCTCTGGCAGGCGGGCCGCTTCGATGTGAAGGGGTATGGGGTGGCCGTCCAGGGCGGTGTCGGTGCGGGAGGTGACGGCGTCGGCGAGCCGGTTCAGCAGGTCAAGGCCCTTGTCGCCGTCGCCGAGGCGGATTTCCAGGCTGCCGAGGTTGACCAGTGGCTCCATGGCGCGGTTGGCCAGGGGGCCGTTCAGCGGTTGGGCCCGCAGGTAGAGGTCTGCGTGCTCCCGGCACAGCCGCCGGGCTTCCACAGGCAGGCCCTGGTCGGCGGCGAGCAGCGCGGCGAGGTTGTGGACGGCGGAGGCGCTGGTCAGGTTGTCGGTTTCGTCTGCTTCGCGGGCGAGGTCGGTCAGGCGCTGGATGCGCTCGGGCAGCGGGCGGGCGAGAGGTCGGCGGCGTTCCACCAGGGGGAAGTGGCGGATCGCGTCGGCCAGGAGGCCCGAGGTGCCGCAGGTGGGGGGCATGTCACTCCAGGTCGAGGGCAACGGTGGTGGCGGCGTTGGCGAGCAGTGCCTGTTCGGCGGCGCTGAGGCCGAGGCGGTTGAAGTGGAAGATCAGCAGGTGGGCGGTCACGGCGCGCAGGCCACGCCGGAGCTGGCCGTCGTCGTTCAGCTCCCGCAGTCGGGCCCCAGTGAAGGTGAACGAGTTGAACCAGGCTGCTGCGTAGCTAAGTTGGCCTGTGGCGAGGCGGGAGCCGGGTGCGGTGTCGACGGTCAGCAGGCGGTGGACGGAGGCCCGCAGAGTCGGACTGGTGGGCCGCTGTGCGCCGCGCAGTTCGGCGAGTTTCGCCCAGGTGTCGCCCTGCTCGTGCCAGTCCAGGGCGGCGCCGCGCATCAGCGCGGCGGCCAGCAGAACTGCCAACTCGCGCCGCTGGTCGGGCCGTTCTCCGCTGTGGACGGCGCCGAGGTAGTTCAGGGTGTGGTGGCTGTCTGCGTGGAAGTGCTGGTGGGCGGCTTCCATCCCGGCGTCGCCGCCGAAGGCTAGGGCCTCGGGTTCGTAGACCACAGGCCGCCAGTCGGCCAGCACCCCGGACCGCTGGCCGTGGTCCAGCAGGACGATGACGGCTGCGGTTGCCGCCTCTGCGCCCCGGCTGCTGGGCGGGTGGTAGCGCAGCCGCCAGCGGTCGCCCTTGCGCAGGAAGTTCCAGCTGGTGACCACGCCCGCCTGCTCCAGGGCCGTGAGGGCGGGGAGGAGGTGGGTGGCGGCGAACTGCTCGGCGCGGTTCCCGTCCACCGGGTCGGCGAGGAGTAGGTGGTGCTGGAGCCACGACGGCTCGGGCGCGGGCCAGAGCTTGGTGGGTGCCACGGCGGCCGGGGCGGGTTTGGTGCTGCTGGTCATGGTGTCGTCCCGGGTCAGGTGAGGAGGAGGCAGGCGTCCCAGCCGGAGGCGGGCAACCGGTTGAGGGCGGCGGTGTGCAGGCCGAGCGCGGTCCCGGCGGCGCCTTCGAGCAGGCCCGGCTCGGCAGGTTCGGGGGTGGGTTCGGCCAGCGTGGTGGCGCGGTCCAGCAGTCGGGCGGCGGTGAACGGGTTGCGGCAGTCGGCCGCGATCCGGCGGGCGGTCAGCAGGACCCCGGCGGTGCCGTGGCACAGCGAGGAGTCAGTGAGTTGGGCGGTCTGTGCGGGGTCGCCGAGGGCTGCGAGCAGCGCCCGCACGGCCTTGTCCTGACGGATAGGGTCGCCGGTGGCGAGGGCGGCGAGCTGCTGTGCGCGGGCGATGCCCGCAGTGCCGTAGCACCAGGACGGCCGCAGCGGGCCGGCCTGCCGTGGGTGTCCGCGCCGGACCTCGGGCGGGGTGATCGCTTCGGGCCACCACACGCCCTGCTCGTCGTCCTGCTGCCAGGTGTCCAGCCAGTCGGTGATCCGTCCGATGGCCTCCCGCTGCCCGGCTACTTCGGTCCCGTCCCTGAGGGTGAGGGCGAGCAGGGCGAGTGGGCCGGTGATGCCGTGTGCGATCCCGAAGTTGCCGTGACCGGCCGGGTAGTGGGGCGAGAGGTCACCTGTCGGCGCGACGTCGGTCCACCACCCGGGCTCGCCCCCGGGAAGCGGCTCGGTCACCCGCACCAGGTAGCGCAGTACATCCCGCAGTAGGCCGCCGTGCGGGTCACGCCGCCGCAGCAGGACACCGAGGCCGGTGAGGCCGTAGATCAGGTCGAACTCCGCGAAGATCGGGCGCTCGCCCCGGTCGATGCGGGAGTGGGCGGCTTCCAGGCGCTGCACGGTCATCCGCACTACCGTGGCGTCCAGTGCTTCGAGGGCTTGCGGGTAGTTGCCCGGTCCGGTGGTGGCGGTGTGGACAGCGAAGGCGACGGCGGGTGCGCCGAAGAACAGGCCGGTGCCGGGCGCCGACCACACTGGGGAGCGCATCGAGGCGGTCAGCCACTCGTGCGCGCTCTCCCAGCCACCGAGGCCCGTGGCGGCACGTTCGATGTGCAGCAAGGCGATCCCCGGGGCTCCCTTGGCCAGGGACTGGCCCCACTTCGCGGAGCGGCTGGCCGGAGGGCGGGCAAGCTCCGACGTGAGGTGGGTGAGGTGGGACTGGGCGCGGTTCCGCTGGTCGCCGCTCATCGGGCACCGGCCATGCGCCGGGCGGACTGCGCGCCGGCAGCGGCGCGGGCCAGCCGGTGGCACAGCTGCTCGCCTTCGTGGTCGATGCCGAGCATCCGCACGTAGTGCAGGTGCAGCAGCGACGGCAGGACATCTCCCGGAGCCAACTCGTCGTTCTTTTCGAGGTGTTGCAGGTAGTCGGTGAGGGCGGTGTCGGTGGCGCGCCAGGCGCGCAGGACGTCTCGGCCGCTCGCCGACTCCAGCAGTGCGGGCCGTCGCCCGGTGCGGTCGGCGAGGCGGACGGCCTGCTGGTGAAGCGGGCGCGGCACGGCTGCGGCGTGGCCGTGCGGGATGTGGTCGAGTAGCCAGGCCACGCCCGTCTCGTCGCCGAGCAGCCCGGTCGCAAGGGCGGTCATGCCCGCCGCCGCCAGTGCGACCGGGTCGTCGCCGCTCAGGTCGGCGTGCCGGAGCTGGAGCAGCACCGCCCGGGAGTCGGCGGCGAAGACCGTCTCAGCGAGGGTCATGGCGAACCCGCTGCCGTAGCGCCCTGTCTCGCCCTGGTAGGTGTCGAGTTGGAGACGGGTTACGAGGCCGAGGGATCGCAGCTGCCTGGCCCACTCGCCGACCCGCTCGCCGGCCAGGGTGAAGGCGGCTGCTTCCGGCAGCCGCAGCCGTAGCCGCAGGTGGGGCTGTGGGTCGGTGTGGCGAAGGAACCACCACTGTGGTGGGTGGGCCCACCGGGCGAGCAGGTCGGGCAGGTGCTCGTGCAGGATCTCGTCCTGGCGGGCGGGGTTGCCGTACACCCGGGCGTACAGCCACGCGGAGGCTCCGGGCAGGTGGCTGTCCTCGCGCCGCACCACGTGAACCGGGCCGGGTCGGCGGGCGCCGGGGAGCCGGGGTTGGGTGGCGTGGAGCTGCACGGTGATCTCGTTGGCCCGGCCCGCGCACCAGCCGTCGGCGCCGGGTCCGGGGGCCTCGCTGAGGGCGGCGGTCGGCTCGTGGTGCAGGTGCTCGCGCAGCAGCGCCAGGTGCGCGGGCACCGCCAGGTCCAGCGGCAGCTTGAGGTCGTGCTGCGTCAGGTGCACCCGGGGCGGCACCGAGTAGGTGTCCAGCCACTTCCGTGCGGCGTCCTGCCACTGCTGCCACGTCGCGGTGTGGTCGGGCAGGTCGATGGCCGCCAGGTGCCAGCGGGCCGGGGACACGATGATGCGACCACGGCGCAGGCGCGGCAGGAAGGGAAGTTTCCCGGCGGCGCCCCAGTCGAAGCCGGTGTAGACCGGGGTGAGGGCGGTGGTGATCTCGCACAGGAACCGGACGATGGGCTGGGTGTTGGCACGGAACTCGATCGCGTTCAGCACGCGTGGCTCCACGGGGCGGCCGTCGGAGAGGCGGACCAGCCACATCCGGTGCGCGTCCGCGCGCACCCCCAGCTCCTCCAGCCGGACGACCGCTCCCGCCTCGGTGCCGGGGTGTTCGCCGATGTGCAGGACAGGGAGCAGCTGCGGGGCGCGGGCGACGTTCTCCACCCGGGTGAACAGGGGCGGCGCCGAGACCTGCACCGCCAGCGCGTCACGACGCAGGGTCCGTGTGCCGGCCACGGCTGCGTTCAGGCCCTTGGGCAGCAGGTGCAGGAAGCGTCCCGTTGTGGTCCCGGCGGCGCGCGGAGCGGCCACCACCGTCAGTGTGAACGCACCCCTGTCCAGTAACTCCGGGAGTGCGGCGGCGAGATGGAAGGTCAGCTCGGCGCTCGGCTGCACCGGTCCGCCCGGCCATCCGTCCTTCGGTGCGAGGTGGTTGAGCAGGTCATCGTCCAGGAGCACTTCGAGGTGGCCTTCGACGGCGGCCTTCTGCGCGAGGGCGAGCAGGCGGGCGTCGCGGCGGCCGAGCTGCTGTGGCGGGTCCGGCATCAGCGAGTCGCGGTAGCGGGCGGGGAACCCGAACCCGGTGTCGGGGTTGACGAGCTCGGTGACGGGGACGGTAGCGCCGGGTCCGTAGTGCTCGATGTAGCGGGCATGGAAGTCGACCCAGGCCGGGTGCCCTGCGGGTCGCGGGGTGAGCCGGGCCAGCAGCTTTGCCGCCTGCTCCGCCTCCGTGCGCACCCGCTCCGGCAGCACGATCTCCCTGGGCCAATGCAGGTCCAACATCAGCGGCTGCCCGCCGCCCGGCACCAGGGCGTTCATCCGGGCGGCCAGCACCACGCGCGCCTCACGCTGCCCGACCGCGCCGCTCTGCTCGTTGTGCCAGGCGATGTCGCGGCGCACCGCCCGCAGCTCCGCGACCAGCTGCCGCACATCCAGGACCGCGTCGGCGTCGATCGCCTCGAACGTGGCGAGGACGTGGGCGAGCGGATCGACAGCGGTCATCGGCGGCCTCAGACCACTCAGCAGAACGCCCTGCTCGACCAGCACGGCGAGAACCTGCCGCACCACGACCGGGTCCTGATGCGGGTACTCCTCGCCGAGCAGCGCGGCCAGGGCCCCCAGGGACAGCGGCTTCCGGGCGGCGGCCCTCACGATCTCCACCGCCCGGGTCAGCCGCACCGATACCTCCACCGGCGCGCCGCCGCCGGGGTTCGGCCGGGCGGGCACCACGAGCCTTCGCCCGCGCTGCGTGCACAGGTCATTGGCGACCACCGGGAGCCGCTCCAGCAGCAGCGGCTCCAGGCGGCGAACGACCGCGGCCAGCCACGCCGCGTCCACCCGCGCCACCGCCAACCCCTCACCGCCGTCCGCGACCTCGGTGCTGTCGCCGAAACGGACCGGCGCGACGCCGGCGAACAGCCCGAACGGCGTCGCCCGCCCCGCCCGCAGCGCGTAGCGCATCACCGACAGCACCAGACGCCGCAACCGGGCGGGCTCGACACTGCCGCCGGCCACGACCTGCGCCACCCGACTGGTCAGCTGCGCCCCGGCCGCGACCTCTATGGCGGCTACCAACTGACTGTCCGACCAGGCCCGTTCCAGCCATCTGCGCCACCCCACGGTGGTTTGGTCCGTCTCGCCGGTCAGGTCGGGCCACCCGGCCGGAGACGTGCCCGACGGGCGGGCCGCGAGACGGGCAACCGCCGTGCCAGATGCGCGGTACATCACTGTTCCCCCAGGAATCGAAGACAGGACGGCCCGGTGCGCGGCCGATAAGGCACAGTTCGGCCGCGCACCGGGCCAGTTGGAGCGTCAGCTCAGGTCAGACGTTGCCGCCGCCGCTGGCGCACGCGCTGCCGCCACAGGTCGAGCCGCAGTTGTCATCGGTGCTGCGCAGCAGAGCGGCGACCACCTCTCCGCTCTCCACGATCTGCACGTCCAGGTCGAAGTCGCCGCCGGTGAAGGCGACGGTGCCGCCACTGTTGTTGGCCATGGTGCTTTCCTCCCGAGTGGTTGGTGCTGTGCGAGCCTGGTCGTGGATTACGGCCAGGAGATGATGAGCCGGACGTGGCGCTTGTCGATGACGTGCCCGTCCGGCAGCCGGTCATCGGGGGTGCCGGCCGGGTAAGCACGGAACACCGGTCCCGGACCGCCGCGCTGCTTCTCGTTCCAGATAGCGATCTGCTCGCCGATCAGGTCGATCAGGCGCTCCGCGTCGGGGCCGTGGCCGTACGCGCCGAACTCGTAAGTCGGCACCTCATCGGTGGTCCTGCGCAGGCCGAGGTAGGCCAGGCTCTCTCCGTCCGCGATCGCCGGGCACGCCATCCGGTTCGCGGGGGTGACCGTCTTGGTGTCCAGCTCGGGGTCGACCGACAGCATCCCGAAGCCCGGCAGCGATGTGGCCAGCCACAGGTACAGGGAGTCGAACGGCTCGGCCTGGCCGACCGTCACCGCGCTCCATTGCTCCGACTTCGCGCGCTCCAGCACACCGTCCAGCCCCGAGACATCCGGTACCGGATCCTCGTCGAAGCGCAGTCCCACCTCCTTGCCGCGCAGGAGGACCAGGCGCTCGTCGTGAGCGCCGGAGCCCTGCATCCTGACGAAACCGCACACCTCGGCCGAGGTGCTGACGAAGTGGTCGTCGTACTGGCGGAAGGTGATCGAGCGGGTGATTCCGCGCATCCGCAGCGGAACCGTGATCGTGCCGCCCTCGGTGAGCTGGCCCGTCCAGCCCGGCGGAAGGTCCCAGGCCCCAACCGTGACGATGACCCGGTCGAACGGGCCGTAGTAGTCCTCCAGCGGCTCGTTGCCGTCGGCCAGCACGACGTCGACTCGGCTGTAGCCGGCCTCGCCGAGGAACTTCTCCGACCTGTCGGTGACGAACGGGTCGATGTCCACCGTGACGACCCGACCGTGAGAGCCAGCCAACTCGGCGGCCAGTGCGGCGTTGTAGCCGCCACCGCCGATCTCCTCCACGCTCATGCCCGGCTGTACGTCCGCCTGCTCCAGCATGAACGCCTGGATCTGCGGCGCCGAAACTGAGCTGGTCGCGAGCCCGTTCGCGTCCCGCCTGGTAACCAGCGCCTGGTGTGGGTCGTACGCCTGCGCGAGGGAGAACTCCGGCGCGAACACATGGCGGGGCACCACGCTCATCGCCCTCGCCACCGCCTCACTGCGGATGGTGCCCTCCTGGCGCAGTTTGGCGACCATCGCCGTCCTGAACTCCTCCGCCCCGGTGGCGGTTTCGCGGTCGTCCTGCTGGAGCGACATGCTGCTCTCCCTCGTTGTTGGTACGCGCCACCCGGGAGGTGGCGCTGGTACAGCCCGGCCCGGCGGCAGCCGGTACCGGCGGTGGGGCCGCGCCCCTCCCGGTGGCGCGGCCCCACCTTCCCCATCCCGGCAATGCCGAGCGCGGCAGAATCGCATCGGAACGGGGAAGTCCCTTGGTGTGTGCTGGCTACCGCGCTTCGCGGTCCCGGACGCGCCTCCTCCAGCCGTTCCGCCAGCGGTCCAGGACCGATCGTCGGCGACGGGCGCGATGCCGTGGCAGGCTCCTCGCCTCCACCACTCGCTGAGCCATCGGGGCTTCCGGCAGCGGCAGTTCCGGCTCTTGGCTTCCGGAGTCCTTGAGCAGCAGGTGCTCCCACACCATGTCGTGGAGGCGGCGGATGCAGGCGGCGCAAGCTCTCATGGGCGCGGTTGCGGAAGCGACCGTGACCGGCCCGATCCACATGACGCGGGCCCACTCTCCGCAGTAGAGCCAGCAGAGGCCGTCCTCCCACCAGTTGCCGTCATCGGTGGACGGCACTGCCGGACGACCACCGCGGACGAAGGCTTCGATGCCAGGCAGGATCAGGCGCGGTGGTAGGGCCAGATCGGCGCTGGCCATCACAGGGATGCCCCCTAACATTCAGCGCGCTGCACCCTTGCCCACACGCTCTTTCTCCCCTTCGTCGTAGCAACATCCATGTCGGCCGCGAGGTCCCGGACCAGGAGCAGCCCCCGCCCCCGTTCACCCTGCGGCCTCAAGAGTGCTGGTGGCAGCAAGTCCGGCCTCCTATCCACAACTTCGACCCGGCAGTCACCTTTGAGCTCCTGCAACCTCACCTGCACCTCATCGCCGGGGTTGCTCGCGTGCTCAATCGCGTTGGTGAGGAGCTCCGAGAAGATGACAAGCAGGTCATCGAGCCCTGCGCCCTCCCAGCCCCAGCTGGTCATGATCTGACGAACCTGACTGCGGGCAGACGGAACTGAGACGGCGGCCGCCGCAAAGGTCGACACCCACTCGTTGAGGCGCTTGCTCGCCTGCTTGACGGCCACCACGTGCATCGCTCCCATGATCAGGGGCGACTGGCGCCCCGGGCTGGTTCGCTTGCGGGGACCAAGAATGCAGGCAAATGCCATAACGAAGCCACAACGCTGGGCAATCATTTGACGCACCATCGGGTGGTGCTGGAACGCGCTGATATCACTTGCTAACACTTCGCCCGCATCGCGTGCGCCGCGCCCCGCGCCGGTGATATTCAGCAGTAGAAAGACTGCGAACGCTACTGAATTTGAATTCGTGATGTCGGTCTGAGGATGGTCAGCCGTCCATGATCAGGCCGGTGGTGGTGAGGCAGGCGTCGATGAGGTGAGGGCGGTACTGGATCTTCTTCAGGCCGCGTCTGACGGCTCGGGCGAGCTGGTCGAGGTCGGCGGCGGCGAGGTTGCCGATGGTGCGCTTGACCAGCGACCAGATGCCCTCTTGCGGGTTGAGGTCAGGTGCGTACGAGGGGAGCTGGAAGACGGTCAGCCAGTCCTGGTTCGCCTGGATGAACTCCTGCATCGGCGGCATCAGGTGGGCGCGCAGGTTGTCCCACACGAGAACGATCGGGCCGCCGAGCCGGATGTGCGCGCGGATGAGCAGGTCCCGATAGTCCTGCCAGGTCAGGCCCTTCTTCTCGCCCTTGCGGCCTCGGTAGACGTGGAAGCTGTAGAACATCCGGGAGCGCCTGCCGGGCTTGTAGCAGCTCAGCCCCGCCATCGAGACCCGGCCGGCTCCCCGGCCCCGCACCCGCACCACCGGCGTGCAGCCGAGCCTGCCCCAGGTCCTGGCACGCGGCGGCCTCATCGACTGCCCGGCTTCGTCCTCGAAGACGAGCCAGGCCCCGCGGGCCGCCGCCGCGCTTTTACCCGCGGCCACATGTCCTTCTTCCACAACTCCACTGCCGCATCGTCGCGTTCGATGGCCCGGCGGGCCGGCTGCTGCCAGGACCAGCCGTGGCGCTTGAGCAGGACCCAGGTGCCCTCCACGGTGTAGGAGACGTGGAACAGTCGGCCGATCAGCGTCTTCACCCGTGCCAGGGTCCACCGCTGGTCCTCCCAGCCGTGGGCCAGCGGCCCACGCTCCAACTCCCGCTCCAGTCGCGCGATCTGGGCGTCGGACAGCTTCGAACGACCGGGTGAGCCCTTCGAAGCCACACCTGCCGCACCGCCCTCGCGCCACTGCCGGCGCCAGCGCTCCACCGAACGCACGCTCACCCGCAGACCGGCCGCGATCTCCCGGTTCTTCTCGCCGCCCTCGAAGCGTTCCACGGCCTGCTGCCGGATCCGCTCCCGCGCGGCCCTCTCCGCGTCGGTCAGACCGCCGCCCTGTGCATACCTCACAGCACATGACTACCGGGACCGTCCCTCCGCCGGCAGGCGAACGCTACTGCTTCACCCATCCGAGCGACATCACGCATTCAACTTCAGTAGGCGCGACGGACGGGAGACCCCGGCAGTGATGACCGTGCTCGGCCAGCTGATCGAAGACGCCAACATGCCCTTCGGCCGGTTCTTAGCCCTCTACCAGCAGGCAGCCGCCGAGCTGTACGAGGCCACCGGCGAGAAGGCGTACGACGAGCCTGATGTCACCGCGATGACTGTGCACCGGTGGAAGGTCGGAGGAGTCGCGATGCCCCGCCACCCTGCACCCAGCATTCTCGAACGGATGTACAACCTCCCGCCGAAGCACCTGTTCGCCTCGTGTACCGATGGGCCACCCGCGACCCTGCTGGAACCCATGCTCGATGAAAGTGAACTACTCATGACTGCACGTCAGGCCGCCGCTCACGCTGGCGATGCCGCAGGAAACAACCTTCCCGACATGACTCTCGCCGAGCTGGAGGACGACGCCAGGGCTCTGGCCCGCGCGTACCTGGAGCTGCCTCCCTTCGCCGTCTTCGGTCGGGGTCGAGACCTCCTGGCCGTCGCCCAGGCGATGCTGGAGCGCACGCAGATAGTGGCCCAGCGCGCCCGCCTCTACCTGGTCGCCGGCCAGGCAGCTGCCATCCTGGCGACCACCGCCTTCGACCTCGGATCACTTCCCGCTGCAGTGTCCTTCGCTCGCTCGGCCGCCATGTACGGCCAGGTCATCGCGTACGGGCCGCTCCAGGCACATGCGCATGGAACGCTGGCACTCCTCGCTTACTGGGACCGTCGCCCGTCCCAGGCGGTCGAACTGGCCCGCGTCGCGAAGGGCTTCGACGGCCTGGGTGACACCGCCCGTCTGAGGCTCGGCGTCATCGAGGCCCGCGCGTACGCACACCTCGGCAACGCTACGGAGGCCCGCCGCGCTGCCGTAGGCGCTCTGGAGGTCGGCCGGGGTGAACGCGACGAGCTTCACGACGATGTCGCTGGCGAGTTCGGATTCACGCGCCGCCGCGCGCTGATGAGCAACGGCACTACCTACCTGCTGCTCAACGACAGCACCAACGCCATCAGGTCCACGGAAGAGGCGATCGGCCAGATGTCGCGGCCCGGCGGCGGCGCGTCGGACCTGAGCCCACAGGAGAGGACCGACCTCGCGCAGGCTCAGGCCGATCTGGCTCGCGCTCACATCCTCGCTGGCGAACTGGACGGCGCCAGCGAGGCGGTAACCCCGGTGTTCGATCTGCCGCGTGAGTGGCGGGTCGAAGGCGTCACGGATCGAATGCGCAGTCTCCGCGGGGACCTTGCTCTCGCGGGTTCTGGGCAAGCAACGGCTGAACTGGCCGAACGGATCGAGGCTTACGTCGCTGTCGCGGCCAGCGCACAGATCGGATCGATTCCGGCCATTGGGGCTTGACCGCTCAGGCGACGCTGGCGAGCACCAGTGCTTCCTTCTGCGGTCCGATTCCGTGGGCGTGGCGCCTGGGGTGGTCAACCAGTTCCCCACCTGCCTGGAGCCACGCCCACGTCTCCGCGATGGTCTGCTCGACCGGTCGGCAGTGGAGGCCGGCCGCGACGGCACGGCTGGAGTCGACGTTCCAGACGCCGAGGTGCGTCCGCCACAGCGGCAGTTCGGTCCACTGGGTGACCCCGTGGTCGATGAGCAGCTGTTCGTCGGCCCAGGCGGGTGCGCCGGTGCCGCCGGTGACCTTCAGGCACTCCTGGATGAGCGATTCGAACGTGATGCCGGTCGGGTGGGTGACGTTGAAAACCCCACCCTCAGCGGCGGCAGCGCGGTCCAGGGTGAAACGGGCGACGTCCCTGACGTCCACGGGTTGGATCAGCCGTCCGGCAGGTGCGGGTGCGAGGATGCGACCGCCCTGGGCAGCCCGTCCAAGCCACCACGGCAACCGGCCGACATACTCCCCCGGCCCGAGGATGACACCGGGGCGGAGGAAGGTGCAGTCGTCACCGAAAACTGTCTGGACTGCTCGCTCTCCTCCAGCCTTCTGAAAGCCGTAGATCGTCGGGGACCCGTCGGCCCCGGTGTAGCCGAAGTTCTCGTCGGCGTCCGGAGGGCAGTCGAGGATCGGCCCGTCTTCGGTCAGTCTCTCGTGTGGCCAGCCCTGGTAGACCGACACCGTCGACACATGCACCCACCGGGCGACTTGGGAACGCAGAACCGTGGAGCTGAACAGGACCCCCTGCGGGGAGAGTTCGGTGCTGGACGTGTCGATCACCGCGTCCCACGGGCCGTAACCGGCCAGACGCTCAAGGTCTGCGCGCTCCGTACGGTCACCGAGGACGTGCTGCGCACCCTCCGTTGGTGTCCCGGATCGGCCTCTGCTGAACGTGGTGACGTCCCACCCTCGCTGAAGCGCCCCTTCCACCACAGCTCGGCCAAGGAACCACGTGCCACCCAAGACGAGAATCCTCATGGCGCCGATCCTGCCCTGCGGGCCGCTCCCTACGCCAGCTCCTCCAGCAGCACATCGGGGCGCAGGCCGAACGTCCGGCGGCACCGTGGATGAGAGACCGGCCACTCGGCTGCCTCATCTACGGTGCGCAGGCTCCGAGTTGCCTTGTCCAGGTCAGCGTGGGAAGTCCAGCCGCAGTTGGCGCCGTCGAACACCTCGACCATCTGGACACCGGCTTCGCGCCCCTTGTTGAGTGTTCCGGCGTTGTACGCCACTCCGGACTTCGCGAGGGTGGCCGCCTTCGCCCACACCCTCACGGACACCCTTGCCCCGTTGCGGTAGACGACGTGCCCGAGCCGGTGCTCGGTGGAAAGGCGGTCCGCCAGGTGGCGAGCCGCTTGGCGCGCGGTGACGTTGCCGGCCGCCAGGGTGTGGTAGCTCCCGTCGGGCCGCACGGCGCGCGGCGCGGTAGAGGACGTTGGCCATCCTCTCCGCTTTCTCGGACCGCCGGAGGAAGTCGCCGTAGGAGTCCGCCGCCAGGGACTGAAGCGCGTCTCGGTGCTTACTGACGTCGGCGCTTCGGGGTGATTGGCTTGTTCGTGTAGCTGACTGATGGTCATGTGCGCGGTATGCCGTTGGTATGCGTTATGCGGATGGGGGCGGGCTGACGGCTGGAGGCCGGCAGCGTCGCGAGGCGGTGCGGCTGGAGGCCGCGGGGTTGTTCGCCGATGGGCTGGGGCCGCCCGAGGTGGCCCGCAGGCTACGGGTGACCTTGAAGTCGGCCTACCAGTGGCACCAGTTGTGGCGCGATGGCGGTGGGCAGGCTCTGGCCTCTCGTGGTCCGGATGGGTCACGGTGCCGGCTGTCTCCGCGCTGTCTGGAGAAGCTCGCCGCGTACCTGGAGCAGGGACCGGCCGCACACGGCTGGGACGAGGATCAGGTGTGGACCGGTGCGCGGGTGGCCACGCTGACCGGCCGCAAGTTTCACGTCACCTATAGCGTCTCGGGCGCCACCCGCCTGATGCACCGGCTGGGCTTCACCCCGCAGGTTCCCGCGCGGCGTGCAGCCGAGCGCGACGAACAGGCCGTGGCCGCGTGGAAGGTGGTGACCTGAGCGGAGGTAAAAGCGCCCGGGCGGCCTGTGGCGGCTGGATCTGCTTCGAGGACGAAGCCGGGTTCACCCGCAGGCCGCCCAGAGGACGCACCTGGGGACGGCGCGGCATCACACCGGTCGTGAAGGTGAGCGGCCGGGGCTCCGGGAGGGTCTCGGCCGCCGGCCTGATCGCCGTTCGGCCGGGCTCGCGCACCCGGATGTGCCACCGGCTGCGGCGCCACACCGGACGCAAGGGCGAACGCCGCAGCCTCTCCAACGCGACTACATCGGCCTGATCGACGGAATCCACCACCTGGTCAAGGCACCGATCGTACTGGTCTGGGACCGGCTCAACACCCATGTCTCGCACGCCATGCGCGACTTGACCAGCGCGCGGGACTGGCTGACGGTGTTCATCCTGCCCGCCTACTCACCCGAGCTGAACGCGGTCGAGTACCTGTGGGCCCACATCAAGCACAGCCTCGCGAACCTCACCAGCGTCGCCCTCGACCGGCTCGAAGCCCTCGTCCGCAACCGCCTCAAACGACGACCGAGCCGACGTCCTGGACGGGTTCCTCGCCGGAACCGGCCTCTCCCTCGACCTCCCACCACCATCACCTTGGAGCGCCGAGGTCAGTACTCACTACCTTGGACTGCTTCCTCCGGGACCATCCATCCCAGTATCAGGCCGTCCAGGTCATCGGGGGAACCTCAAGCGGTGGGGCACCCCGGGCCTTGGACGTCCCGGCAGGAGGCCGCCGCGTCGTGGCGCAGCGTCACAGCCGGCATGGACCCCGCCGCCTGGCGTCCTGCTCGACAACGCCCCTGACTCCTGGGTGGACCTGCTGCCGGTGGCCTGGCCCGGTGCTGGCCACCAGTCCCGCCCCGCTGCCGGTGAACTGGAGCGACGGTGCCCGTCATCACCGCCTCAGCCGTAACGGCCCGGCATTGCCTTGAGACGCCCTGGCGGGCGGGCCGCTTCGATGTGATCGGCGCACGCGAACACCGGGTGATGACCAGCTGTCATCTTCCAGGTCCTGGCGGCGTACTCCTCACGTCGGGGGTTTCGGGCGTGGCGTCGAACTCGTCGAGCTCCAGGAATGGTGAGGTGACCAGCCCAGGACGGAACGAGCGCGAGCGGAGTCCAGTAGCGCTCGGCAGGGCTGCTCCTCCTGTGCGACGCCACGCCGGTCGGCTCCGGGGAACAGGTTGCTGACCAGCTCACGGCTGTTCGGCGAGGCGGAGGGTACGTCGGCGCACAGCAGCAGCCGGTGGCATCCGGAGAGCGGCGCGTGCAGGGCTCGGTGGACGGCGTCGGCAAGGTCCCGGACATCCAGGAGGGCGCCGTACCGGCGCACCAGAGACGACTCGAACTCTGGCTGCTCGGTGAGCGCCTGATGTGTCATTCGGTGGGTTCCGGACGTGAGGAGGCCCGGCGGGCGCAGGCACACGGTGGGGGTACCGGTGGCGGTAGTGAACGCCGAGCACAGCTCCTCGGCCAGGAGCTTGGAGATCGCGTAGGGAGTGTCCGGGCGGCAGGGGTGATGCTCATCGATCGGCCGGCGGTCGGGGGCGGAGCGACCCGCGAAGTCCCCTAGGACATCGGCCGAGCTCATCACCACGACACGGGTGTGCCCGGCGTTCCGGGCCGCCTCCAGCACGTTGGCGGTGCCCAGGACGTTCGCCCGGAATATCTGCCAGGCCTTTGCGGTCTCCGTCAGGACGGTACTCGGATGGGCCGGCGGATGGTGTCTGTCGGGCCCTGCCAGGTGGACGACCGCTTCCGCGCGGCGTGCGGCCTTCATCAAGGCCGCCGTCTCCAGGACGTCCTGGCCGTCCCTGAGGTCGTAGCCGATGACGGTGTCGCCGTGCTGCTGGAGCAGGTCGGTGACCGCAGCGCCGACCGTGCCGCGGTGTCCTGTGACCAGAACGTCCATGCTCATCCCCTTTGGCCGGGCCCCGGCAGGGCTGGCTGGGCTTAAGCATTAGATTGTCCGGATAAGTACCGCTTTTGACAATCGCCATCTGCTTCCGGCGGAGAACGGAGGCATCTTGCCCCCGCAGCCGGAACGCACAGCGACAGGCAGGCCACAGCGGGTGGCAAATCCCCGGCATCCGCCCCATTCGGCGGCGATTCGGACCGCCCAGGATCCGATCTCCCCTGCGGTGCCATGCGGCACCGGACGGCCATGCCTGGCTTCGGTCCGGTGTGCCCTGGTACGCCGCCGGGGATTCGAACCCCGGACCCGCTGATTAAAAGTCAGCTGCTCTAACCAACTGAGCTAGCGGCGCCCAGAACGACCGTATCTCCAGTGGTCCCAGTCGGGCGGACAACGCGCCGTCGTACTTCGGCAGGTGACTACCGTCATCCCGCGATCACCCTGGCCCCGCACGAGATCATCCGCCCCGGAGACGAGCCCCAGTCTTCACCAGGCGGTGCCGTCCGCATGGATACCGGCCCCGAATCCGCCCGGGCAGCTTCTGGCCGATATCGCCACTTGTGCCCATGGCGGCCCTTCTTGACAGTTCGTCGCATACGCACGCGCGCGTCCCCGGGTCGCCCCGGAGTGGCCTGGCCCGTACACGGCCGATCGCCCCACCAGGTGCGACTCGTCCCACGACCCGCTCCCTGCCCCGCCACTCTGGCGATGTGGGCGCGGCCATCGCCGCCGCCGCCTTCCTCAAGCGAGGCCCGACGCCCGCTGTACGGCCCTCGCATCGCCGTGGTGTCATGGCCACGATCAAAATCTGGCCTCATTCGTCCACTCTCGAATCCGGCCATCCACTCGATCACCAAGGAGATGCCCCATGGCTCTGCGCGCATCGATCCTGACCGCCGGCGTGCTCCTCGCCACGCTCGCCGGCACGGCCCTGCCGGCCCAGGCCGCCACAGTCCTGCCAGCCAATCCGCCCGCGGACCACATCGTCATCGACGTCGCGAGCGTCAACGGCTCCGGCTGCCCCACCGGCACCGCCGCAGTGACCGTCGCAGACGACAACACGGCCTTCACCGTGACCTACAGCGACTACCTCGCCCAGGTCGGCCCCAACTCCCTGCCCACCGACCTGCGCAAGAACTGCCAGGTCAACCTCGACGTCCACGTCCCCCAAGGCTTCACCTACGCCATCGCCTCCGCCGACTACCGCGGCTTCGCCCACCTCGAACCCGGAGCCAGCGCCCTGCAGCGCGCCAACTACTACTTCCAAGGCTCCCCCCAGACCGTCACCTCCACGCACCGCTTCCAGGGTCCGCTGGACGACAACTGGCAGGCCACCGACAGCGTCGGCGTCGCGGCCCTGGTCTGGGCCCCCTGCGGCGAGAAGCGCAACTTCAACATCAACACCGAACTGCGCGTCGCCGCCGGAACCTCCAACCGCAACGCCACCAGCTTCATGACCATGGACTCCACCGACGGCGGCATCAACACCATCTACCAGCTCGCCTGGAAGACCTGCCCCTAACCAGCCCCGGCAGAAGCGCGGGTGCTGCGAAGGCCTGAGGGCCCGTCCCGTACCCGGAACACCTGCCGACACCACCCGATACCCGGTCCGGTCCGCCCTGCACTCCTGGCGGACCGGACCGAACCACGTCCGGCCCCGGCGAGGTGTCACCGGAACGGGGGAAAGGCGGTGGAAGGGCAGGTGCCGCCCGTCGTCATCCCTGCGGTGACCGTACCGGCCCGGCCCGGGATCGCTCCCGACCGGACGTGGCCCTGCCCTCACTACGGGATCGGGCGAGCACCGTCGTCCCGCCGTCCGCTCAGGACCCTCCGTGCTTCCGCTGTCCCGGGATGGTCACGACCTGCTGCGCCGCCCACTCGTAGCGGTAACCCGCCAAAATCCGGCGGGCGGCGGCGGAGTCCGGGACGTCCATCCCCACGTACCGGTGCGCCGAGCGGATGGCGGCCAGGGCCCGTTCGATGCTCCGGGGAGCCAACGGGCTCCCCGTGCGCTCGGTGGGGGTGCTCGACAGATGGAGAACGTAGGCGGCGACCGTCTCCCCCGAGGCAGGGATCGCCGTCCGCCCTTCCCCCCGGCACCACTCGTCGAAAACGGCCAGGTCCGCGAGGTAGGCCCGGCGGGTGGCTGTGGGCAGGGAGCAGCTGCCGGCGGTGCGCCGCCCCGCCTCGTCGAGCAGGTCGTTCACGTCGCGGGGGCGAGGCGGGGCGGGGTAACGGGGGCTCTTGGTCATGCTCTTCCCCTCTTCCCTCTGCTGGCCCGGACGGCCTGGATACAGTGACAGTGTTACATGGCCTGTCAACTAGTAACGTCGCGAGGTCGCACGTAGCAGCTGTGGGCAACTCGTCCATCGCTGCCCGCACTGCGCGTGCGGGAGAGGGGTGCGGGGCACCGCCCGGCTCGAGCGCCGCCGTGCTGATGCGACGGCGGTCGGTGGCGGTGCGGGCTGCCTGGGGCAGGCGTTGGGGGGCCTGGCGGGGCGGTGGCGGTCCCCCGTCGGCGGGGCCGGGGCTGTACGGCCGGTCCTTGCACTGTCCTGCGGTGTCCAGCTCGTCGGCCTGCCGGCCGGGCCCTGTCCGGGCCCGGCCGGAGACGCCTCAGTCCACGAGGACGCCGGGGTTGAGGACGCCGGCTGGGTCGAGGGCGGCCTTGGCCGCGCGCAGGGCCAGTGCGTAGGGATCGGGGCGCTGGCGGTCGTAGCCCGGTCGGTGGTCGCGGCCGACGGCGTGGTGGTGGGTGACGGTGGCCCGGTGCCGGAGCAGCAGGTCCATGGCGGCTGATTTGATCTCGTCCCACATCTCGACCTCCGCGCCCCGTCGCCCGGCCGCGATCACCGTGAAGTAGGGGGCGGCACCGTCCGGGTAGAGGTGGGTGAGCCGGCAGTGGATCAGGCCCTGTGTGCCGGTGATCCGGCGGATGGCGGTTCCGAGCTCCTGTTGGACGTCTTCGTAGAGGCCGGGGAGCCGGTCCCAGGTGCACGCGGTCTCGAAGGTCTCGACGATGGCGCTCATCCGGGCGAGCGCGTCCCGCTGGTACGGCATCCGCAGGAACGCCGAGCGCCAGGATCGCGTGGCCGTGCCCTTCGCCCCGGCCGCCTCGTGGAGTTTGCCACCGTTGCCCAGGGCGATGGCGACGGCTTCCTGGAGGTGGCCGGAAACGGGTAGCTGGGCGGACTCGAACCCCAGCAGGAGCATGGCCTTGCCCTGTGGTGAGGCGCCGGAGACGGCGGCCTCGACGGGGTCCAGCAGTCGGCAGTTGGCGGGGGTGAGGCCGGACTGGACGATCGCCCGGGCGGCCTCGACGGCCGGGGCGAAGCCATCGAAGGAGAGGGCTGCGGACTCCTTGAACACGGGCCGTTCCTGGAGTCTCATCCAGGCTTCCGTGATGACCCCGAGGGTGCCTTCCGACCCGAGGAACAGCGCGTCCGGCGAAGGGCCCGCTCCCGAGCTCGGAAGCCGCCAGGACTGGCTGACCCCGGCCGGGGTCACTACGCGCAGGGACTGGACGAAGGCGTCGATGCGCGTGGGCCCGGTGGCGAAGTGGCCGCCGGCCCGGGTGGCCAGCCACCCGCCCAGTGTGGAGAACTCGAAGCTCTGTGGGAAGTGACGCAGCGTCATTCCCTCGGCGCGCAGCCGGTCCTCCAGCTGGGGCCCGAAGATGCCTGCCTGGATTCTGGCGGCCCGGCCGGTGCGGTCGATCTCGAGGACTTGGTCGAGGGCGGTCAGGTCCAGCGAGATGACTCCCCGGTGGGTGTCTCCTCGGTACTCGACACCGCCGGTCACCGAGCTGCCGCCGCCGAAGGGGACTACCGCGAGGCCGGCGTCGGCTGCCCAGTCGAGCAGGTCGGTTACGTCCTGCTCCCGTTGTGGTGCGGCCACCAGGTCGGGCAGCGGGTCGACGACTCCGTGCAGGGCCCGCATGACGTCCCGGTAGGCCTTGCCGCGGGCGTGGCTCAGCCGCTGCAGCGGGTCCGCGGAGCACAGGTGGGCCAGAGGCGCCGGTGGCGCGATCCGTGCGGCCGGGAGGTCGAGTGCTTTCGGGTCCGGGACGGGCAGCGGTTGTCCGGGGAGGCCTGGCACCAGGCTTCCCAGCGCCGCGCACTCTCCGTCCGACAGGGCCTCGTCCGTCCAGCCCCAGCCCCACCACGATCTGGTGCGCATGCGCCCCCCTCAACTTACCCCCTGGTAATGTGCCTCACGGTAATCTCGCCGTCACGGCGAACGCAAGGGGTCGACCAAGGGCATGCCCGCGCGGAGCACGAGGATCAGGTCCTGGCCATCGCTACCGTGAGGCCCCGCCGGAGCGGGGACGCCGGAGCGGGCCGCACTGGGGAATCCTCTCTTTCGAGCACCCCACTGGGCAGCCATGGCCGGGCGCCGGGGCCGTGCACCGCCTCCGGCCGGGCACCATCGCGCCGCAGAGCCAGTCGGCCCGCCTGGGGATGTGAACCTGGTTTCATGAGACGCGCCGACGTGCTTCAGGTCATGGACGGGCTGGCCCGGGAACAGTGGGGTCTGGTCACGGCCGGCCAGGTGCGCGCACAGGGTCTGGAGGACCGGTGGCTGACCACCTTCGTCCGGGGCGGGGTGCTGACCCGGGTCCGGCTGGGCGTCTACCGCTTCACCGACCGGCCGCCGACGCCCTTCGAGGACATCAAGGCCGCCTGGCTCCACCTCGACCCCAGTGCGCCGGCCAGCCAGCGCACCGCCATGGACCACTTCTCCGGCGCCGTCTCGCACACCACTGCCTGCCGGCTGTGGGGCCTGGGGCTGCAAGCCCTGCCCAATCCCCCGCTCATCGAACTGACCGTGCAACACCACCATCACATCGGCGGCCTGAACCTGCGCCTGCACACCTCAACGGCCGGCCACCCGCTCGCTCATGAGGACACCGCCGTCCTCGACGGGCACCTACCCGTCACCACCGCCCGCCGCACCCTGGTGGACCTGATGCGCACCGAAACCGACCCCGTGGTTGTGGGAACCGTCCTGGCCGAGGCCGCGGACCGCGACTTGGTCGACCTCGATGACATGGCAGAACACCTCCGCCACTACGCTCCGCAGTACGGCCTGCCGACCGCTGCGTTCGGCGAACCGCTCATCGCCTACCTCCTGGGAAAGACCACGGACCGGGGGCGCGCGGCCATGGACCACCGCATCGGCCGGGTGTTCGGGCGCTAGGCCGACCCGGGCGGTGGACGGCACAGAGGCGGAGCGGGCCGATTCCCACCCATCCTGGGGACGCAGCTGACGGCGCCGTGTGGCCGGCGGGTTCGCCCGCTCGTCGGTTCGGGGTTCCACGGCCGCCGCAAGGGGAGGTTCGCGGCGGCCGTGGAACCTGCCAGGCTCGTCGCGATGCGCCGACCCTGGCGGAGTACTTCTGGGGGTTCAGGCATCAAAAGCCTGTCACCCCTGCGGCTGATGACCTGTCCATGCACTTCAGCCACCCGTACTCCACCAGTGCGACTGACACCCGTCCCTGAGCCATCAGCCGCACCTTTCCCACCGGTGAACAGGAAATCGAAGCATGCCCTGGCAGTCCCCTGTCCACGGGTTCTGCTGCGGCAGCGAAATATCGACTTCTCTCCTCCGGTGCCCCGGAACTGTATCCCGAGCCAACCGTTGGCCGAAAGGGACTGCGGCGGAAAAGTTCCCCTACTCCGGCTGCCCCGAAGTTTTCCACACAATCGGGCGGGGATCGGTCCCGGAACGTTACGCGTTTTCTGTTATCCGGGCTTCACCGTGGTGGCACGGCAAAGCAACGCACTGCCTTCGAGAACAGGGCGGCCGGAACACTTCCCGGCCGCCACGCGCCCTCGGCCGCACCACTGGCTGCCGACCGGATGCACAGGCTTGGCCGGACAAGTACCCAGCTCGCATATCAAGCCACCTTGCAGGCGGCCCGTAGACAGCCCTGCCAGGCGCGCTCTAGAGTCCTGGGCCACCGGTGATCCCGGTCGAATTCCTGACGCCCGCCGATTGTCTGTATCGGCTTTTCGGCTTTCTGTGACACGAGCTACCTGATCATCCGGCGCTCACTTGAGCGAACAGCGCTATCTGGGCCATCGAGTTTCCCGGAATCGTAGGCGCGGCCAGAGTTTCTTCTGAACCACCCGCCCCCGCCTCCGCGCCCAGTTCATCTCCACAGCAATTGCGTGCCATTCGCAACATTTCTTGCTCTTCATGATGAGGAGTTTCGATGAGCGCAGCCACCGAACAGCACCGGGGCAGGATCGGCGCCGCATTCACATCCACCCTGACCGCCATGACAGCGGGATTGGTGCTGGTTTCCGGTCCTCTCCTCCCCCAACAGGCCTCGGCCGCCGAATCCCTGCCCAGGATCGACACGGTTTCGACCGGTGCCTTCACCCAGGCCTGGAGTACGCCACAGGTGTTCGGGGCGCCCTTGGGCGTCTGGCGGCCCCAGCGTCCCCGGTACTACGAGAACGCACCATTCCATCCGCTCGGTGACATCGTGATGACCGCGACTGCAGACGCCCCGAAAGCCACGTTCCTGGTCAGGGACAATCCGGGGTTCGTCGATCCGCCGGCCGATTTCGCCATGGTGTGGAACGCGGTCGGCCTGCAGAGCACCGGTGTGCCACCGGCGTTCATCTGGCGCCCCGTCCCGAAGCCGGGCTTCACCTGCCTGGGCGACGTGGTGACCACCAGCGCGTCGAAGCCTTCGGCGGACGTCATCCGCTGCGTCCGCACCGAGTACACCCGGCCCGCGAGGAGCACCAAGCTGGCCAGCAGCTACGGATCCGCGATGGTCCCCTCTGACCGCTGGACGGACATCCTCGAAACGACTGCCGACCCGTCGGACACGCACGGGCTGCAGACCTCAGGCTTCCGGGTGTACAGCCCGCTGGGCAAGGGCGCGGACCCGTCCGGCTTCCGGGTTCTCGGGAAGGACTATTTCTCCAACGCGGGCATCGCCGGCAGCTGGATCCCCAACACCGGCGTGCCGAAGCAGTGGAGCGACAGTGAGCGTGCGAGCGTCGGGCTGAAGGTCTGGCTGGCCTCCGCCGAGGAGAACTTCCCTTCCTCGGTCGACCTGCACCTGGCCAACACCCACGTCAGCAACGGTTACCGGGTGACCAATGAGCCTCTCGGCTGTGCTTCCTGCACCAATCCGGCGTTCTTGAGGGGCACTCGCCCTGACGGCACCCGGGAAGGCACCCCGCCGATGTACACCGAGGTCGTGCACCGCACGAGGAACAGCAGCCCCACCAACATCACCGATGTCGTGTACTGGATGTTCTACCCGTACAACAACGGGAAGCGGGTGTGCATCGGGGTCTACACCCCCTTCGGCTGTGCGGGCGGGTACAGCACCTTCGGCAACCATGTGGGCGACTGGGAGCACGTCACCGTCCGGTACGTCGACGACCAGCCGTACCAGGTGACCCTGAGCCAGCATGAGGGTGACCAGACATTCCTCTACGGTTCCAAGTACCTCGAGCTGGATCTCTTCCGTCCAGTCGTGTATGCAGCGACCGGATCCCACGCGCTCTACAGCGCCTCGGGGAACTTCACCTACAAGAAGCTCCCGAACGGAGATTCCCTGGTCGACCGGACCAGCCGTGGAACTGCCTGGGAGTGGGCCTCCTACCCTGCCAATCAGTTCATCTGGCAGTCGGCGGGCACCTACGCCGGCTCCTGGAGCTGGCTCAACTACACCGGGCGGTGGGGCAATCCGGAGTCCACCTGCGTGGGATCTCCCGTGAACCAGTGCGTCCTTGAGAATGGCCCCGAAGGGCCCAATATGAAGGGCGAATTCCAGCCTGCGATTTCGTGAACCCGGCCTGTGCCCACGGGGCGCCCGGCGTCGAAAGGCGCCTGGTGCCCCTGGTGTGCTGAACGGCCGACAGCCCCCGGCCGGAATATGATCGGCGTACCCGGCCGGGCATCCGGCGGCACCGGCCGCCGCCCTCAGCCGCTCCCACCGTCCGCCCGGCACGATCCGGAGGTCTCGGCCGTGGAACATCCCGAGTACGCTCCGGGCCCCGCCCCGCGCCCGCTCCGCGTCCTGTCCAACGGTGACGGCTTCCAGGCGCTGTGGCCCGACGCTCTCCCCCTCCCCGCCGGATGGGACCCGGTCGGCGCGCCGGGTTCCCGGGAGGAGTGCCTTCTGGCGGTGGCCCGGTCCGGCCCGGCGTTACGCCCCTCGAACGGTGCTCCCGGCGTTACGGTCCACGGCCTGTTCCGACGGCGGGCGGCCCGCACCCCTGACGCCACGGCCGTCATCGGCGACGAGGAACGGCTGACGTACCGCGAGCTCGACCGTCGCAGTGACCGGCTCGCCCAGCGTCTGCGGGCACACGGGGTACGCGCGGACAGCGTCGTCCCGGTGTGCCTCCGGCGCGACGCCGCCATGGTCGTCTCGCTGCTCGCCGTGCTGAAGGCCGGCGCCGCGTTCCTGCCGCTCGATCCCGGCTACCCCACCCCGCGGCTGCGGCAGGCCGCCGAGGGGTCCCGGGCCGCCCTCGCGATCACCAGCGCCGACGAGCAGGACCGTCTTGGCCTGCCCGCCCTCACCCCCGAACGCTCCGCTCCGGACACCGTGGCGCCCGCCGAGACCTCCAGGCCCGACGACCTCGCCTACCTGATCTACACCACCGGTACCACCGGCACTCCCAAGGGCGTGGCGGTCAGCCACCGCACCATGCTCGTCACGATCGTCCGGGCCGCCCGGGCGTACCGGCTCAGCGGCAGTGACCGTGTCCTCCAGCTGGCCGCGCTCGGCTTCGACACCTCGCTCGAGCAGATCTTCGCGCCTCTGCTCAGCGGAGCCACCGTCGTCCTCGGCGGCCGTCGCACCTGGTCCCCCGCCGAGTTCCTCCACGAGGCGAGGCGCACGCGCGTCACCGTCGCCGACCTGACGCCGAGCTACTGGCACCAGGCGCTCGCCCTGCTCACGGACGGCGCGCGGGCGCCGGAGGACCTGAGGCTGCTGATCGTCGGAGGTGAGACTGTCCACGCCGAGGACGGCCGCGCCAGTCTGCGCCACTTCCCGAGCACCGCTCACGCCAACGCCTACGGTCTCACCGAGACCGGTATCACCTCCACCCTCGGACGCTTCCGGCCCCAGCAGCTGGACGGCGTCCAGCACAGCGTGGCGGTCGGACGCCCCCTGCCCGGCAGCACCGTGCACATCCTTGACCCGCTGCTGCAACCCGTGCCGCCCGGCCGACGCGGCGAGGTCTTCGTGGGTGGTCACGGGCTGGCCCTCGGCTACTGGCACGACCCCGCGCTGACAGCCGAACGGTTCCTGCCCGACCCGTACGCCCATGCCCCCGGAACCCGGATGTACCGCACGGGCGACCTCGGCTTCTGGCGGCCCGACGGCCAGCTCGAACTCATCGGCCGGATCGACGACCAGGTCAAGATCCGGGGCCACCGGGTCGACCCGGCGGAGATCGAGGGCCATCTCCGGAGCCACCCGGCCGTCGGCCAGGCCGTTGTCCTGGCCGGGAAGGACCGCGCCGGGACCGCCGCGCTCACCGCCTACTACACCCCCGCTCCGGGGGCCGATCCCCACCCCGGCCTGCGTGACCACCTCGCGGCCCGGCTGCCCGAGCACCTCGTCCCCGCCTCCTTCCACGCCCTCTCCCAACTGCCGCTGGACATCAACGGGAAGATCGACCGGCGGCGGCTCGCACAGACCGCCCTGGCTCCGGCCGGCCCCACCCGCGCCGGAGCGGACCCGCTCGCCGAAGCGGACCACGGGCTCGCGTACCTGTGGACCCAGCTCCTGGGAGTGGACTCCATCTCCCCCGACGACGACTTCTTCAAGCTCGGCGGGGACTCCCTCACCGCGATGGACATGCTCGCCCGCGCCCGGCTCATGTACGGCCTGGGGATCGAGCACCTCCGCGACCTCACCCGCGCCCTCCTCGCGGACCCCACCCTGGCCGCCGTCGAAGCGGCCCTCCACGAGGCGACCGTGCCCGGTCACCACCGCCCTCAGGAGCGGCCGGCCGACTACCAGGACGACGCCACGCTCGGCGTCCCCGTCCGCCGGACCCACACCGCCGCCGACCCGCCGGTCCATGCCCTGGTCACCGGCGCCACCGGCTTCTGCGGCACCCATCTCCTGCACACCCTGCTCAGCACGGCGGAGGACATCCAGCTGCACTGCCTGGTCCGGGCGGTCGACACCGACCACGCGCTGGAGCGGCTGCGCACGGCCCACTGGTCCTTCCTCGGGCGCGAGCTCGACACGTCCCGCATCCACCCGGTCGTCGGTGACCTCACCCAGCCGCTGCTCGGCCTGGGCCGCCGCCGCTTCGAGGAGCTCGCCCGCACCATGGACGCCATCCACCATCTCGGCGGCCGGGTGAACTTCCTCTATCCGTACCGCCAGCTGCGCGCTGCCAACGTCTCCGGCACCCGCGAGATCATCCGCCTGGCCGGGCACTCCCGGGGCATTCCGGTGCACTACCTGTCCACCATGGCCGTCCTCGCCGGTTTCGGCGCCGTCGGCACCTCGGACGTCACCGAGGACACCCCTCTCGACCATGCCCGGCACCTGGGTGTCGGCTACGTCGAGAGCAAGTGGACCGCCGAAGCACTCCTGAACAACGCCTCGGCGGCCGGCCTGCCGGTCACCATCTACCGGGTCAACGACGTCACCGGTGACCTGGCGGGCGGCACCATGAACCTGGGCACCGAACTGTGCGCCCTGATCAGGTACTTCGACGACACCGGCGAGTTCCCCGACGTCGACCTCCCCCTCGACTTCGTGCCGGCCGACCGATTCACCCAGGCCCTGGCCCACATCGCCACCCACGTCCCGGCCCGGGGCCAGGTGTTCCACCTCACCAACCCCCACCCCGCCCCGCTCGCCGCCCTCGCCCGGCGCATCCAGGCCCGTGGCCGGACCGTCTCCCACCTGCCGTACCCCGAGTGGACCCGGCGTCTGATCGCCCACACCACCCGGTACCCCGACCATCCCCTCACACCTTTCCTCCCCCTCTTCGTCGACCGCGCCCCCACCATCGACCGCACCATCAGCGAGATGTACTTCCGACCCACGTTCCCCCGGTTCACCACCGACCGCGCCGACCGCGCCCTCGCGGCCAGTGGCATCGAGATTCCCCCGGTCGACGACCAGCTCCTCGACTTCTACCTCGGCCGCCTCGAAGCCCTCGGCTACCTCGCCCCGTCGACGTGACCGGGCCCGCGCGGCGCACATCCTGCACGGCAGGCTGCCCGGGCGGTCGCGGCGGAGACGGGCCGTAGTTGTTTTGCTTGGGTTGACCACCACGAAGTGAAGATCATCAATACGGGAGGTGAGCGGCATGGCAGTGCCACGTGCCGTGGTGAAGACTGGTGACCTCCTGACGGTGACGATCCTCTCCCCCCTGGTCACCCCGATGCTGCCGAATCCAATCCCCCTGACGGGGAGCGGGACGGTCAAGATCATGGGAATGCCGATCTGCCTCCAACTGGACTACGCCTCCGGTATCCCGGTCGACTTCCAGGGGAACACGATCTTCGACTACATGTCCCCCCCGTTCACCACTCCCGGCCAGGGGATGCTCTTCCTCACGCTTCTGCCGGTCAACCTGACGACGCGCATGGTGAACAACGGCTCACCGGTGATGACCTCCGGAAGCCTGATCAAGCTGAACTTCAGCGTCGTCGTCCCGGCGATACAGATCACACCGGCCGGCGTCACAGTGAACGACCCCATGGTGCGGAAAGAGGGCATGGGCCGGATCACCCCGGTGCCACCCACGAAGGTCTTCTCGAGCTGAGCCCCGGCGCCGCACCGGAGCGTTCACCAGAGCGGCGACTCGCGCCGTGCCTCGGCCGCGGTACCGGTATGAGCGGACGGCCCTGCCAGGCCCGTCTTCCTCAGGAGGGCCGCCACGTGGCGCCGTGCCACGTCCCAGCCCCCGACCGCGGGGACGATCCGCCACCGCAGCCCGCTCTCCGCCGTCTCGACAGAGATCCTCCCCTGGGCGAAGACCCGCACCCGCCGCAGGTCGAGCATGACGGCGGACACGCCCTTCCGGGAGAGGATCATCCCCGGATCCGGGGCGCAGAAGATCCGGTACCTGACACCCCCCCAGTCGAGCTCCGGGGGGAGGTCGATGCCCAGCCCGGTCCAGAGCTCGAGGTCGGACCTCAGGCCGGTCACCACATCCCCGTTGGACGCGACACCGGCGCGCGTGCGCGACAGCCGGGCCATGACGCGCTCGTACTGGTCATCCCCGAGTCCCACGTACCGCTTCTCGTCCGTGCGCAGGGCCGGCGTCAGCCCATGGCCCGCGCCCTCGGAGAAGGACGCTCCCCAGGCCCGGGCTTCGGCCGGGAAGTCGTTGATGATGGCGAGGTCGCGGTACTGATGGCCGCACGGCGGAACCTCACCGGCGGCGTGGGCCCCGTGGGACAACCGTCCGCACCCGGGGCGGAAGCACTGGACGACCTGACGCTCGATCAGGTCGGCGTAGGTGAGCCGCTCCCCGCACTCGGAGCACGTGGCGAACCTCGGCGGTTCCGGCAGAGCGATGATGCGGTCGGCCGGTCGGCCGGGGGTCTCGGCGGGACGCGCCGGATCGACCTCGGCGGGCGGGACCTCGGAGCCGTGGAGCACGGTGAACCCGCTCGGTTTTCCCCGCCAGACCCGCTGGAGCGGCCGGGTGACCAGGTGGGACCGGAGCGACTGCTCAACGGCCTCCGACCAGCCGTCGGTGTAGGCGATCTCGGCGGGGAGCTTCGCGGCGGGGAGCGGCAGTACGACATCGCCCTTCGCGACGACGCGGCCCGCCCGCTCGAGGGCGTCGACCAGTGGTGTGCCCTCAGGGACGTCGGAGAGGTGGACCTGGGATCCGTCCCGCCCGATCTGCCAGAACCGGACGGTGACCGAGGTGTCGCCTTCCCGCACCCCCCGGGCGACTCTCCAGGCGTTCTCCCGCTGTGCTCTCCTCTCCGCTCTGAGGCGATCAGCAGGATCGGCAGAATCCGTGGGGTCCTCCTCCGGAGAATTGCCCATTGGCTCTCCGCCCTTCGGCTCAGTTCCGGCATTCCGTTCCTCGAACGTCCTTCGAATACCGGCGGCGAACCGACCGCGTCGCCGCCTTCCGGTCTCACCGCCGGAATCGCTCGGGCGCACGGGATCAGGGAGCCCGGCCGCCCCTCCAGCGTGCTTTCGCCGGGGCTTGCTGTCCGCCCCTTATGGGCAGACTTCCGTGACATGGACTACCCGTCCCAAACGTCGCACCGGAAGGGCAAGTCCGGGCGATGCCGGCGTCGATAGGATTCCGGGGCCGGGCGGTGCTGGGCTGGACCGTTCTGGCCGACCGCGGCACTCCGTCTACCTTGGGGAGCGGAGATGGACTCTCCCGCGCCGGGATCTCCGCCCAGCGGAAATCAGAAGCGCTTCGTACACCGGATCTGGCACAAACTGCTGGTGCTGGGGATCGTTTTCGCGATTCCCATGACGCTGGCGACGGTCTTCCTCGTCAGCCAGCAGAACAGCGGCATCGACACGGTGGACCGGGAACTCGAAGGGGTGCGCTATCTGCGCCCGCTGAGCGCGCTGTTCGATGAGGTCTCGCTGCACCGGACGCTGTCGCTGCAGGCCGCCTCGGGCCAGGAGCCGGCCGCGAGCATCCCGGAGCTGAACGAGCGGATCGACGCGGACTTCAAGAGCCTCGTCGCGGTCGACGTCGATCTGCAGAAGAACCTCAGAACGACGTACGACGAGCTGGGTGCGCAGCAGAAGTTGAATCTGCTGCCGGACACGATGATCGCCGACTGGGAGCGTGTGAAGCAGAGCCGTAGCCCCCAGGCTGCGGCCCTGGACGCGCAGCTCATCACCACCCTGCTGGAGATGCAGAGCTACGTCGGGGACACCTCGACGCTCATGTTCGACCCGGATCTGGACACGCACTACACGATGGCGGCGTTCCTGTCCTCGGCCCCGGCTCTGGGGGGGCAGCTGCACAACGTCGGTGACACCGTCGACGGACTGCTCGCCCGCAACGTCCTCAGTGCGGACGACCGGACCAACCTCACCCTGGCCACCAACATCGCCACCCAGAACCTGGCGGTCCTCAGCGACGAGCTCAACCGCGCCTTCAAGAGAACCTCGGACTACAACGACAACCCGTCGCTGCAACCGAACCTGCAGCCGCTCCTTGACCGGGTCGGGAAGACCGTGAGCTCCTGGGTGATCGCGACCAACGACCGGGTGGTGCACCCGGCCACGCCGACCATCCCGCAGGCCGAGTACGCCCGCCTGACGTCCGAGGCGCTGAAGGCCACCACCGCCCTGCAGGCTGCGATGTACGACGAGCAGGTGCGCATGCTCAACACTCGCAAGGCGGGGTTCGAGCGGACCAACCTCATCGACCTGACGGCGGTTGCGGCGGCGCTGACCGTCAGCATCGCGCTCGCCGCCTACACCTCCCGGCGCCTGTCGCGGAACCTGTCGGCAGTCGCCACCGCCGCGCGGGAGCTGTCCACCGGTGACCTTCACCAGCGGGCCCAGGTGCGCAGCAAGGATGAGATCGGAGCGCTGGCCTTTGCCTTCAACACGATGGCCGACCGTCTCCAGGACAGTTACACCGCGGTGGAGGGGCAGGTGCGCGTCCGGACCGAGGAGCTGCAGCGGCGTACGGACGCGTTGACCCTGCTGGAGGCCTCGGCCACTGCGGCGAACGAGGCGACCGACTGGGAGGAGCCGCTCGCGACGATCCTGGGACTGCTCCGGGAGCACATGGGCTGGCGGGCGGGCCGGGCATACGGTGTCGCGCACACCGAGGACGGCGGGCGCACGCTCGTTCCCTCGCTCGGCTGGGCGGGGACCCTCGAGGTCTCCGACGCGGCCCGGCGGGCGCTGGTTGAGGGCGTGCCGTACGGGCCGGTCCCGGCGGGCCCGGTGGCGGCCGACCCTGCGCAGGGCGCCGCCGGGATCATCGCCTTCCCCGTGTTCGCCAACGGTCTGGTCGAGGCGGTCCTGGAGTTCATCACTCCCACCACCGAACCGCTCGGACCGACCGACACCGCTCTGATCGCGAACGTGGTCACTCAGCTCGGGCGGGTGGAGGAGCGGCGCGGTGCGGCGTCCGCGCTGCGGGGTTCGATGGAGGCAGCCGAGGCGGCCAACCGGGCCAAGAGCGCGTTCCTGGCCACCATGAGCCATGAGATCCGGACCCCGATGAACGGTGTCGTCGGCATGACCGAGCTGCTGATGGACACGCCGCTGGACGCGGAGCAGCGCAACCTGGCCAAGATCGTCCAGAACAGTGCGGACAACCTGCTGACGATCATCAACGACATCCTGGACTTCTCGAAGTTCGAGGCGGGCAAGTTCGATCTGGAGGACATCCCGGTCAACCTGCGGGAGTGCATCGAGTCGACCTTCGACGTGATCGCGCCCAGGGCGGCGGAGAAGGGGGACATCGAGCTCGCCTACACGATTCAGCCCGACATGCCGGACGAGGTGATGGGTGACCCGGTCCGGCTGCGGCAGATCCTGATCAACCTGCTCGGGAACTCTGTGAAGTTCACCGAGTCCGGGGAGATCGTCCTCCACGTCGAGCGGATGGCTCCGACCGACGGGCACGCCTCCCCGGTCGAGGGCGCCGACGGGCTGCTCCTGCACTTCACCGTGCGGGACACCGGCATCGGCATTCCTGGCGACCGGATCGAGAAGCTGTTCCAGCCGTTCGAACAGCTGGACAGTTCGACGACGCGACGGTACGGCGGCACCGGCCTGGGGCTGGCGATCAGCCGTCGGCTCACCGAGCTGATGAGCGGCACGATGTGGGCCACCAGCGAGGTCGGGGTGGGCACCGAGTTCCACTTCACGATCGGTTCGCGGCAGGTTCCCGAGCCGCTGCGCCGGCGGCCGGTGCTCACTCCGCACAAGCTCACCGGCAAGCGCCTGCTGGTGGTCGACGACAACCGCACCAACCGGGCGGTGCTCACCGCACAGGCGGAGGCGTGGGAGATGTCGGTGCGCTCCACCGCGGACCCGCAGGAGGCGCTCGGTTGGATCCGGGCCGGGGATCCGTTCGACGTCGGGATCCTGGACATGCAGATGCCGCGGATGGATGGCGTCACGCTGGCGCACGAGATCCGTGCGCACCGTTCCGCGGCCGAGCTGCCGCTGTTCCTGCTGACTTCGCTGGGCCGGGCGGACGTGCCGCCCGAACGGCTCAGTCCGTTCGTCGCACTGCACACCAAGCCGGTGAAGGCCGCCCAGATCCACGCTGACCTGTGCCGCGCTCTGCTGCCCGAGGAGGAAGCCGCTGCGGCGGTGCTGGAAGCGGACGAGGCTGTCTCGGCGGACGTTCTCCGTAAGGACCAGGCGGCACCTGCGGTCGGCAGCTCGTTCAACCTGCGGATACTGATCGCCGAGGACAACGCGGTCAACCAGCAGTTGGCACTGCGGATGCTCGCCAAGCTCGGCTGTGATGCCGACACCGTGGACAACGGCGCCGACGCGGTGGAGGCGGTCCACGAGCGGGTCTATGACGTGGTCCTGATGGACGTTCACATGCCGGTCATGGGCGGGCTGGAGGCGTCGCGGAGGATCCACCAGGAGATCCCTGCCGAGCGTCGGCCGTGCATCGTCGCGCTGACCGCCTCCGCGATGCGGGAGGACCATGACGCGTGCATGGCCGCCGGCATGGACCACTACCTCAGCAAGCCACTGCGTCTGGCCGAGCTCACCGCAACACTCGGGCGGTGCAGGCCGCTGGCCGCGTACCCGGCTGAGCCTGCCGCGGAGACGCTGCCCGAACCTGCGGCTGTCACTCCGGCGCCGGCTCCCTCGGCCGCGGTGGCGGAACCGTCGCAGGCGCTGCCAGTGGCGGATCCGGAGGACGGTGCGGCGGTGCTCGACGAGGCGACCGTGCGGGCGCTGGCGGCCTCCCTGGACACCGCCTTCGCCGTCCAGCTCATCGACACCTTCCTCGAAGACGCCCCTGGCCTGCTGGACCAGCTGCGCAGCGGGCTCGACACGGGGGACGCCGAGCTGGCCCGCCGGGCCGCGCACACTCTCAAGTCCAACGCCAAGACCTTTGGGCTCGACCGGCTCTCCCCGCTGTGCCAGGAGGCCGAAAACCATGGGGCCGCAGGACGCCTGACCGAGGTGTCCGGCCTCTTCCCCCGTATCCAGGGCGCGTACGACCAAGCCCGTAGCGCGCTCGGTGACATCCGAAAGGCGTTCCACGATGGCAATTAGCAGGCACATCCTCGTCGTTGACGATGACCGCACCAACCGCATGATGATCACGTACCGGCTGCAGGCCGGCGGACACCAGCCGGCCAGTGCCGAGAACGGCGTCGAGGCTCTCGCCGCGCTCAAGGAGAGCCATTTCGACCTGGTCCTGCTCGACCTCCTGATGCCGGACATGGACGGGTACACCACCTTGCAGATGATCAAGAAGGACTCCGAGCTGCAGTCGACCCCAGTGATCATGATGTCGGCGGTGGGCGAGATGGACAGTGTCGTGCGCTGCCTGGAACTGGGCGCCGAGGACTACCTCGCCAAACCGGTCGACCCCCTGGTCCTCGCCTCGCGGATCAACGGAATCCTGGCCCGCGAGGACGTGCAGAAGATCCAGGCCGACTTCGGCCGGGTGATCGAACGGCTGGCCGACTCCGCCAAAGCCGCAGGCCGGGGGGAGCTGCCCACCGGGGCACTCGACGACCTGGTCCGCGACGGCGGACCGATAGGCCGGCTCGCCGACGAGATCCAGCGCTTCGCAACGGCAGAGGAGCGGTGACATGCCTACGACGTACAGAGTCTCAACGAAACCACTCCTGGGAATCACGGCCCTGGCGGTGGCGACGCTGCTCACCCTGGCCTCGTGCGGCTCCGGCGGCGGCTCCGACCGTCCCAAGGCGTCGGGCCCGTACAAGGCCTGCATGGTCGCCGACACTGGCGGCCTCGAGGACCGCTCCTTCAATGCCGAAGCCCTGGCCGGCATGCAGCAGGCCGCCAAGGCCGACAAGTCCATCACCGTGGACACCGTCAACTCCGCCTCGGCGAACGACTACGCGGGCAACATCGCGAAGTTCGTCTCGCAGGACTGCGACCTTGTGGTGACCGTGGGCTTCTCCATGGGCGACGCCACGTTGGAGTCGGCGAAGCAGAACCCGTCGCAGAACTACACCATTGTTGACAGCCAGTCCACTCCCCCACAGATCAAGGGCCTGCAGTTCAACACCGCCCAGGGTGCCTTCCTCGGCGGCTACTTCGCGGCGGGCATGACCCAGACCGGCAAGATCGCCACCTTCGGCGGCGCCAAGTTCCCGAGCGTGACGGTGTACATGGACGGGTTCTGGGAGGGCGCGCAGTACTACAACCGCGAGCACAGCACCAAGGTCGAGGTTCTCGGCTGGGACGAGCCGTCTCAGAGCGGCACCTTCACCAACCCCCAGAGCTTCACCGACCCCGAGGGCGGCCGCCAGATCTCCCAGGCGTTCCAGGAACAGGGCGCCGACATCATCTTCCCCGTCGCCGGCGGCACCGGAATCGGAGCCCTCACCCAGGCCAAGGCCAGTAACGGGAAGATGAACGTCATCTGGGTCGACAACGACGGCTTCTACTCCAACGCCGACTACGGCTCGGTGATCATGACCTCGGTGGTGAAGGGCATCGCCAGCGCCGTCAGCACCGTGGTCACCGCCGCCGCCGACGGCAGCTTCAACGCGACCTCCTACGTCGGCACCCTCGCCAACCACGGCACCGACCTGGCGCCGTACCACGACTTCACCTCACGGGTCCCGACCAGCCTGATCAGCGAACTCACCGCCACCCGGCAGAACATCATCAACGGCACGATCAAGCTCATCTCCCCCAACCAGCCCGCCCCCTGAGCAGGACGAACTATGCAGGCATTGCCCAGACTTGCCTGCGACCACCGGCCGGGGGACGACATCTGCTCGTGGTGGCCGGCCCGCTGGCCACCACGGGCGCTGCCCCGTGCTTGGCCACCCGGCCTGGTGACAGTTCACTGAGCCCTGCCCCAGGCTGTCAGCCGCCGATCAGGGGATGGAGTCGGCGGTGTCGGGTTTCCCCCCTGCACACGATGCTCCTGGTCTCGGCAACGGCCGACGGCCGCATCACCCGACCAGTTCCCGCGGACGGGATCCGCGCCCTGCACGGACCACCTTGACCGGGAGCCAGCCCGCGCCGGGGCGCCCGGCCTGTGCAAGACAATGGGCCGCCGCTTCCTGCGACGGCCCCGAGCTTCTCCTGGCACTCTCCGCACCCGCCGCGCAGCGGGCTGGCACTTCCTTCACCCCGACATGCCGTTCAGATGCGAATCACCTGACGCTGACACGGCCGCTGAAAATTGCTCCGATCATTTCTTTCAGCTTCTCCTGGAATTTGCTTCGCGGAGGGAAGCTTCTGTCGACTGTAACCACGCAGGTCCTGTCGGTGAAATTAACCGACAGCTCTCCGATCGGAAAATCATCTTCGCTCCAAGTGAACCCCGCCATCAAGAGGTTAATTGGGAAAAATTTCGGGTCTGCATTATTTTGCACAATGCAGAATACATGACCGACAGCATGAGCCCTGAACCAGAGGACTTTGAGGGCAGTCTCCTCTTTGCTCTTCAGTGCAAATTCCAGCGATTGTACACTCTTCAGCCTGGATGCCCTGGAGATTTCCTCCAAGGAAATATTCCTTGCCCTCGGAGGGGCCTTGTCGAGCCTAGTCTTCGTCACCGCACCGGACGCACCGGACGCACCGGACTCCTGCTTCCCGGCCTTCACGCCCTCCATCTCGGTGACGATTATATCACCAGAGAAAGCCGAAAGGATCTCATTGCACAAGTTGTCAAACCGCACATCAGAGCGCCCTCTCGTATACGTTACAAATATCGTATTTTTTCCTCTCATCCTCCTTATTATGCTCAGTTCGGCGGTTGCACTGAAATCTTTTCGGAAATTTGCGTCATCTCGCAGTCGGGCCGGAGGGCTGTCATCTATCCAAACACCGCCACCCTCTTCTCCCAGCTGCCAGACGCGAAGCCTCCTCCGGTGAAGCCGGCCGTTTCTTGGGGCCTCCCGAGTGAGCTCTTTCAAGGCATCGGCGTTTCTTGCTTCCATTTCAACTGTAGTCGTCTTTAGTTCAAGGTCGACTGAACGCAGGTACCGAAACATGTAATCATCACGCGCATCGATGCTTTCCAGTTTCTTCGCATGCTCCTTTGGCGGATTTTCGTCAAGCGAAATCTTCCAGAAGTACTCGCCGTCCGCCAGGCCCTGCCAGAGGTAAGGAAATCTCTTCTCCAGAGGCCTTACCATGACTGGCCCGGTCCTCCTTTTCCCGAGCGCCCCTCCCCGCCCTTCTCCACCTGTGCCGCCAGCTGCCAGTTGCTTGAACTTTTCTTCACCCACCAATCCTTCGATGCTCAGTAGCGACGGAGGGCCAGAGCTGTACTTGTAGAAACTACTACCGCCTGCCCCAAGCGTCCCCCACCACCAGTTTTCGGCATGTTTATGCTGCTGAAAGATGTCTCTTTCGGCTGCATACTCCACGAATTCCCAGAATTTCAGCAGGAAGGCTTCAAAATTTTCACCCAGATACTCGTCTTCGGAAATCATTTCCGTTCGGATGCGGTCTAGATCCTCCCGCAACTCGGCGCCACGCCCCGATGTAGCCTGGCAGAATTCCGAGAATTCATCCCAATTGACTGCCCCCGCATATGTGATCGAGTACCATTGGCTGACCAGGATTATCATGTGGTTCTGCGTTACCATCTCCCGAGAGATCGCCATTTCGATTCTTCCCTCCGAACTCAGGGGCAGGCCGCACGCGCCTTCGGGCTCTGTTATTGACGCCGTCCGCGATGGGCGGAGTGGGCCGGGACGACCGTGGGGGCGAGGCCTGGGTGGCACTGGCGGCAGCCGCAGGTGCTGAGCAGGGAGCGCAGGGCCCGGAGACCGGCGGAGACGACGCTCAGGTCGGCCGCGCCCAGTCCGGCTATCTCGTCGAGGACGGGCAGGGCCTCCTCGACAGTGTCGTGGTTCTGCTTGAGCCAGGCCTCGAAGCGGTCCTGCGGGCCGCTGGACTGGGGGGCGGCCGCGAGGACGTCGAAGATGAGGGCGGCCTGGGCGTTGTAGAGGTCGTCCAGCAGGGTGCCGCGGGCGGTTGCCTGCCAGCGGTCGGTACGGGGCAGGGCGCTGATGTGGCTCCGCAGGGTGCCGAGCCGGAGGTTGTCGACGACGCTGAAGTAGCAGCGCCCGACCTCGAGCGATGACAGGCCGCTCTGCCAGGCGATCTCGACGATGTCGAGGGCCGGGTACGAGGCCGGCAGGGCGGCGACCGCGGCGGCGAGCTGCTCGGGGACTCCTTCGTCGGTCAGGCTCCGGGTGGCGCGGGCGAGACCCTCGGCGTCGCTGCCCCGGACGAGATCGGCCAGGTGGGTCGCGACGGTCCGTACGCCGTGGGAGAAGTCCGCGACTTCGGCGGCGACGTCCAGCGGGTGCGTCCGGTTGAACAGGTACCAGCGGGCGGCCCGCTCGCCCAGGCGGCGGCAGGCCAGGCGCATCCGGGTCTGGGTGAGGGCCGGCACCTGGTTGTCGAGGGCGCTGATCTCCTTGGCGAAGGTGTCCAGGCCGAAGACGGACCAGCCGGTGACGTGAGCGCGGGCGATCTCGGCGACCGGGGCCCTGGACTCCTCGGCTACCCGGAAGACGAAGGTGATACCGGCGTTGTCGATCATCTTGTTGACGACCTGCGTGGAGATGATCTCGCGGCGCAGCGGGTGGGTGAGGATGCGGTGGCCGTGCGCCTCGCGCAGGGCTGTGGGGAAGTAGGCGGTCAGTTCGTCCTGGAAGAAGGGGTCTTCCGGGAGGGTGGAGGTGAGGAGTGCGTCCTCGGTGATGGTCTTGGTGTAGGCGAGGAGGACGGAGAGTTCGGGTTGGGTGAGGCCCTTGCCGTTGCGCTGGCGTTCTTCGAGGACGCGCTCGGTGGGGAGGAACTCGAGTTCGCGGTCGAGGTGGCCGTCGGCGACGAGCTTGCGCAGGTAGCGGATGTGGTCGTTGAGCAGGCTGTCGGAGTCGGCCACGGCGCAGGCGAGGGCGGCGTTCTGGGAGTAGTTGTTGGTGAGGACGAGGGTGGCGATCTCGGTGGTCATCCCGGTGAGCAGGTGGGTGCGGGTGCCGGAGTCGATCTCCTGGGCGGCGCGGGCTTGTTCGAGCAGGATCTTGATGTTGACTTCGTGGTCGGAGGTGTCGACGCCGGCGGAGTTGTCGATGGCGTCGGTGCAGATCAGGCCACCGGTGCCGGAGCTGCCTTGGAGGGCGTACTCGATACGGCCGAGCTGGGTGAGTCCGAGGTTTCCGCCTTCGCAGACGACTCTGGCTCGGAGGTCGGCGCCGTTGACGCGGATGCCGTTGTTGGCCTTGTCGCCGACGTCGTGGTGGGACTCGGTGGTGGCTTTGACGTAGGTGCCGATGCCGCCGTTCCAGAGCAGGTCGACCGGGGCGCGCAGGATGGCGGAGATGAGGGCCGCGGGGGTGAGATGGGTGGTGCTCTCGGGGAGGCCGAGGGCGGTGGCGGCTTCGGGGGTGACCGGGATGGACTTGGCGGTGCGGGGGTGGATGCCGCCGCCGGGTGAGAGGAGGCTGCGGTTGTAGTCGTCCCAGCTGGAGCGTGGCTTGTCGTAGAGGCGGCGGCGTTCGGGGTAGGAGCTTTCGGCGTTCGGGGTGGGGTCGAGGAAGATGTGCCGGTGGTCGAAGGCGGCTATCAGGCGGATGTGCTTGCTGAGCAGCATGCCGTTGCCGAAGACGTCGCCGGACATGTCGCCGATGCCGGTGGCGGTGAAGTCCTGGTTCTGGATGTCGAGGTCGAGCTCGCGGAAGTGGCGTTTGGCGGATTCCCAGGCGCCGCGGGCGGTGATGCCCATGGCTTTGTGGTCGTAGCCGGCGGAGCCGCCGGAGGCGAAGGCGTCGCCGAGCCAGAAGTCGTATTCGGCGGCGACGCCGTTGGCCGTGTCGGAGAAGGCGGCGGTGCCCTTGTCTGCGGCGACTACGAGGTAGGGGTCGTCGCCGTCGCGGCGGACTACGCGTGGGGGTGGGACGACGGATCCCAGGATGAGGTTGTCGGTGATGTCGAGCATGCCTCGGATGAAGTTGCGGTAGCAGTCGGTGCCTTCTTCGGTGAAGGCTTTGTGTTGGGTGGGGTCGTATGTGGTCTTGACGACGAATCCGCCTTTGGCTCCGACGGGGACGATGACGGCGTTCTTGACCATCTGGGCTTTCACGAGGCCGAGGATTTCGGTGCGGAAGTCCTCGCGGCGGTCGGACCAGCGCAGGCCGCCGCGGGCGACGGGGCCGAAGCGCATGTGCACGCCTTCGAAGCGGGGTGCGTATACCCAGATCTCGTACTTGGGCCGGGGGGAGGGAAGGTCGCGCAGAGCGGCAGTGTTGATCTTGAAGGAGAGGTAGGGCTTGGGCTCTCCTTCGGGATCGGCCTGGAAGTAGTTGGTGCGCAGGGTTGCGCGGATGGCGTCGCTGAGGGCGCGCAGGATGCGGTCTTCGTCGAGGGAGGCGACGGCGTCGAGGGCGGTGTCCAGCTGGGCTGCAACGGTGTCGGAGGGGCGGTGTCCGCCGGCTGGGTCGAAGTGGGTCTCGAAGAGTTCGACGAGCAGCCGGGCGATGGGGGTGTTCGCGGCGAGGGCCTCTTCGATGTAGGCGGGTTCGAACTGGAGGCCGGTCTGGCGGAGGTATTTGACGTAGGAGCGGAGGACGGTGACCTGGCGCCAGGTCAGTTCGGCTTGGAGCACCAGGGCGCTGAAGCCGTCGTTTTCGATGCGGCCGGACCAGGCGGCTGCGAAGGCGGAGATGAACCGGTCGCGGTCTGCTCCTTGTTGCAGGGTTTCGGCGTGGGGCACGCGCAGGCCGAAGTCGAAGATCCAGGTGCTCTGTCCCTGGGCTCGGCGGAGTTCGTAGGGGTGTTCCTGGATGACCTCGACGCCGAAGCTCTGGAGGAAGGGCAGGACTTCGGCGAGGGTGATCATCCGGCCGACCCGGAAGATCTTGAGGTGGTACTCGTCGGCGGGCTCGCCGTCGCGGTGGTAGACGGCCAGGGCGGAGTCGGTGGTGTCGTCGGCGTGGATGGCCTCGATGCGTTCCACGTCCGCGACGGCTTCCTGGGGGGAGAAGTCGGCGCGGTAGCCCTCGGGGAAGGCCCGTCCGTAGTCGTGGAGGAGGGATGCCGCTCGGGCGCTTGGGGTGGTCTGGTCGAGGACTTCGGCGAAGCCGTCGCGCCAGGAGCGGACGGCGATGATCAAGCTGCGTTCCAGTGCCCGTTCCTCGACCTGGACGAGTTCGCTGTCCGGTGCGGTGCGGACGACGAAGTGGAGCCGGGTGAGGACCGACTCGGTGGAGTGGACGCTGTAGTCGACGGTGGTTCCGGCGAGCTCCTCTTTCAGGACGCTCTGGAGTTTGAGGCGTACGGCCTCGGTGTAGAAGTCGCGGGGCAGGTAGATGATGGCGGAGAAGTAGCGGCCGTAGGTGTCCTTGCGGAGGAACAGGCGCATCTGGCGGCGTTCCTGCATGTGGACTACGGTGCCGGTGATTGAGGCCAGCTCGTTGACGGAGCTCTGGAAGAGCTCGTCCCGGGGGTAGGACTCGAGGATTTTCACCAGGCTGCGGCCGGAGTAGGACGCCGGGGAGAAGTCGTGGATCTCCAGGATCTGACTGACTTTCTGCCGGACCACGGGGATGTTCTGGACCGATTCGGAGTAGGCGCTGGTCGAGAAGAGGCCGAGGAACAGGTGCTCCCCGGTGACCTGTCCCTGGTCGTTGAACGTCTTGACGCCGATGTAGTCCAGGTACGCCGGGCGGTGGACCGTCGCACGGGTGTCGGCCTTGGTGAACATCAGCAGGCCTTGCTCCTTGACCGCCCGGGCTTCGACGGGGAGCGTGAAGGTGGTCCGGGGCGGGCCGTCGTCACGGCTCGGCCGCAGAAGGCCCAGCCCGCTCCCGGTTACGGGCAGGAGTGTTGTCGTGCCGTCGGCGTCACGGCCGACCTCGTACTGGCAGTAGCCGAGGAAAGTGAAGTGGTCGTCGGCGAGCCAGCGCAGCAGCTCGCGTGCAGTACCCAGTTCCTCGTAACTGACGCCGGCCTGCTGGGCCGCGCGCAGCCAGCGGATCCGGTCGACAACGTTGACCTCGTGGGTCTCGTCCATGCCGGCCGCCGTACCGAGCGCGGCGGCGCGCATCTGCGGCCAGTCGTCGACGACGGTGCGGACGTCGGCGAGTATCCGCTCGAGGTTGCTGCGCAGCTGCGGGAGCCGGGCCGGCGGCACTTGGCGGTCGATCTCCAGGTGGATCCAGGATTCGATCTGCGCGCCGGGGACGGACTGGTGCGCGTCGAAGTGGCCCGCTGACCGCAGTGGGCCTCCGCCGTTGTGCTCGACGGCGAGGATCGGGTGGAAGACCATGTGGATGCCGTGACCGAGCCGGGTGAGCTCCGCTGCCACGGATTCGACCAGGAACGGCATGTCGTCGGTGATGATGTCGACGGCCGTGCGCACCTGGGTGTTGGTGTGGGCGCCGGTGGCGGTCTCGATGTCGGCGATGTGGATGACGGCCATGCCCGGTGAGCGGGTGGTGGCGAGTTTGACGCAGGTGCGGACGGTGCCGAGCAGTTCGTCAGGGGTTCGGTCGTTGAGGTCGTCGGCTGGTACCTGTTGGTAGAACGGCTCGACGAAGGCTGGCAGGTGGTACGCCGGGGTCTCCGAGGGCTCCTGGGGTTCGGCGGCCAGGAGGACTGTTTCCCTGAGGAGTTCGGCCTTCGTTGCAGTCGGTTGCGCCACCATGACCTCGCTTGTCCGCGCTGGTGCGGCAGGTGTCGGGCACGGGCCGGCAGCCGCACCGGTGAGCGGCGGTGGGCAGGTGAGGGTGCCGGCGATCCGGACAGTGTCGGCCGCTTGACGTTCTGATTCTTCCGGGGGTGGCGGGTGCTGCGGGTGTCCGGAAGGGAGACCTTCCGGACACCCTGGGTGGGACCGGAATGCCCGGTCAGCGGGGGGCGGCGAGGTCGAGGGTCCAGAGCATGCCGTCGGGAGCGGGCGCGGTCCCCACGCCGGCGGCTGTGAGGCGGCAGTCGGTCATGTTGTTGAGGTGGGGGGCGTCGCTCGCCCAGTCGTTGAAAACGGTGGCCGGACTGTTGGTCTGGTGGTCGAGGTTCTCTGCCCAGCGGCTCCACGGGTAGCCTTCGGCCGTCAGCCGGCTGTCGGCCCGGTTGTTCTCTGGGCTGGCGTGGTCGAAGTAGTGGCGGGCGGCCATGTCCTCGGAATGCTTCTGTGCTGCCGTGTGGATGCGCCGGTCGATGGTGAGCGCGGCACATCCGTGCCGGGCCCGTTCGGCGTTGATGAGATCGATGAGCTGTTGCTCCAGGGATTTCACCGGGGGTGCCGAGGATGCCGGGTTGGTGGAGGCCGGTGCCGGAGCCGGCGGCGAGGGTGCGGGCGGCGGTGCCGCCACGGTGGGCGTGGTCGGCGGCGCCACGGTGGGGGTGGTCGGTGCCGTCACGGTGGGCGTGGTCGGTGCCGTCACGATGGGCGTGGTCGGCGGTGCCGCCACCGTATCCGCCGAGGTGGGAGTGGCGACCGGACTGGGGCTGGGAGAGGTAACGGGGATGGCGACCGGGGGGGCTGCCGTCGGAGCGGGGGTCTTCGGGTCGGGCAGCACGAAGAGCGCGATGATCAGGGCCGCGGTGCCCATCGCCGCCACCACGGATGCGGGGTGGCCGGCACGCGGACGACGACGGATCCCCCCGGCGGCCTTGCGCGTGATCACATCGGTTGTCCCCTGGGGTGCGGCGGCCGGTGCCGCTGCGGTGGCACTCGCCTGCGGCAGCGCGGGGAAGACCTGCTCGAACCCGCTGGCGGGGATGAGGATGCCGATGCTCGCGAGCAGCCCTTCGGCCGGCATCAGGCCCCGCTGCTGGACCGCGCAGTGCGGGCAGTCCCGCACATGCCTGGCGATCCGCTTGCGCCACAGTGCGGCAGGGCGGCCGTCCCATGCCCTGGTCATGGCGGTGAGGTCCGGGCAGCATGGTTCGGCGGTGAGGGCGCGGACCACTATTCGGCAGGTCTCGAGCTGGTGCTTCATGCGCTGGACCTTGACCGCGCTGTGCTGGGGTGACAGCCCGGTGGCTTCGGCCAGCTCGGCCCGGGTGATCGTGCCGGCCGTCTCCAGCCACCACAGGGCGAGCAGAGCGCGGTCGTCCTGGTCGAGCCAGCGGCCGGCCTCGGCTGCCTCCCGTCGCTGACCGGACAGGCCCAGTCGCAGGATGGCCAGGTCGACGAAGTCCGCTGTGGGGTCGGCGGTCTGTTCCACCGCCTCGATCGGGATCGCCGGCGTGCGCTGCTGGGCCTCCCAGTGGTTGCGGACCTCGTTCATGGCGATGGCGATCAGCCAGGAACGGTAGGCCGCCGGGTCCCGCAGTCCCGCCAGGGCACTGACGACCCTGGTCATCGTCTCCTGCACGATGTCGTCGGTCTCCGCACGCCCTCCGACGGCCCGGCCCACGATGTTGTACACGAGGGGCAGGGAATCGGCCACGATGTGGTCGAGGGCCTGGCTGTCGCCGGACTGGGCGGCGGCCACCAGCCCGTCCAGGAGGTGGGGGTCCCTGAGCATGATGAAGTCCTCGTCGTCACTCCCGGCGCGGGATCCCTGCTCGAAACTCCTAGATCAATCTAGTTCACGCCTTCGGCGGGACGGGCGGAACGGCGGCACCGGCGGCCCGATTGGAGACCTCCCTGGCCGATTCTGGCACTTGGCTCGCGGCGCATCCGTCCGGCTCGTGCGCGCGCACCGGCGGACAATACGCCGCCGGACTGGGGGTGCGCAGCTTTTCGGCACGTGCCCGTTGAAGGTCCTGTACCGGCTAGGTGCGGCAGCTGCGGCGCTGAGAACGCTCCGCTCTCGGCGCCGACAACGCTGCGGTCGTCCTGCGCACCTACGGGCCCCGCTGCCCGCCCGTCCCGGCGGGGCTCGGCCGCCCTGGGCGCGCCAGGGCGGCACCGTCCTGGCTCACGGCCTGGAGCGCAACGCCCGGGTGACCGTGGGCCCCGGTACTCATGCCTTCCGCAGTACCGCCCGCCGGTGGAAGGCCGGCCCGGCGGCCGCCACCAGCAGGCCCAGGACGGTCCCGGTCACCAGCTCGGGGCGTTCCACCACCGGTCCGAGGGCGGCGTCCGCAGCGACACCCGCCACGACCAGGACGGTCTTGGCCACGACCATCGGCGCGACCCTCAGCTGCCGTGCCCCGGACGGCCGGTGGCGGGCCCGCCACCGGCGGAACAGCTGGAACAGGGCCGGCCCCACGGTCACCAGCACCGCGCAGCGCACCAGGTGCAGCCACCAGGAGACACCTCCGCTGGCCACCCACACCGCGCCGAGTACGAGCCCGGCTCCCAGGTAGGCGGCGCGCGCGGCCTGATGTCCCGTCACGTCCACGGTGTGCCTGCCATCATCTCCCGTCTCCTCTGGTCAGTTCGCACTGTCGTCCCCGGTTTCGGTCTCACCGAGCCGCGCCGCTGTCGCTGCCTTGCTGCGCGACTCGGTGGCCACCCAGGTGAACAGCCCCCGTGCCATCAGGGACTGCTCTGCGTCGGCCCTGGCCTGGTACACCTCGGCCCGCGCCGCGTGCTGCCGCTCTCCCGACGGGGCGGCCAGGACTGCCAGTTCGGCGAGGTGTCCGGCGAGCCGCAGCTGCCCGAGGTCACGGTGGCGCAGGGCTGCGTCGGACAGCGCGGTCGCTCCGCCGGCCAGCTCGGCCAGTGCCCGCGCGACCTCCGCTTCGGGGGCGGGCTTCAGATTCGCCGGGTTGCCGTCGTACCAGCCGGCGTACTGGCGCCAGATGTTGCGGACGACGAATTCCGGGTCGTCGTAGACGGCTCTGAGGTAGGGGCGGTCGGCCAGATGGGCGGGCGGACGGACGCCCTGGATCAGTTCATCCAGCCGCGCGCCGGAGTTGAGGCCCTCCAAGGTCTGGGTGACGAGGCTCTCCAGCCAGTGCGCGGTCTCGGTCAGCGCCTGCCGGATCCGTTCGGCGCCGAACACGGGGGCGCCGTGCGAGGGGAGCATGATCTCGGCGCCCAGCCCCGCCATCCGCCGCAGCGCATCGGCCCACTCGCGCGGGTAGCGCTGAACCTTCTGCGGGTTCCCGCAGTTGGGGCTCGCCCAGATGAACATGTCGCCGGGGCAGAGCAGCCGCAGCCCGGGGATCCATCCCACGGTCGCGTCGTCCGTCTCACCCTTGACGTGGAACAGTTCGAAGGTCAGGTCCCCGCGTTTGAGGGCCATCGACTGGCGGTAGGTGACGTCGGGCCGACGGTAGTGGGTAGGCCACTCCAGCCCGGGGGCCTGGAACTGCCGTTGGTTGACGATCGCGTTGTAGCCGTTGGTGAGCGCGTAACGGTCGAACCGTTCGCCGATGCGTTCGTGGGCGACGACCATCACGCCCGACCCGGGCTCGGCGTCGAACGGCCTCAAGCCGCTGACATGGTCGATGTGCCCGTGCGAGAACACTGCGGTGGTGACGGGCTCCCTCGCCCATTCCCGGACCGAGCTGTGCAATTGCTGCGCGTCGAAGGGGTTCCCGGTGTCGAACAGGACCACCTCGCCACCGGTCCGGAAGACCATCACGTTCCCGAACCCCGGGTACCAGCCGACCCCGTCGGCGACCTCCAGCACCCCCGTTCCGGAGAGCCCGGGGCTGGCGATGCTGTCCTCCGCAGCACCGTTCCAGATCTTGTCCGCGTAGTCCGTGACGGAGAAACGCATGGCACTCCCTGGTGAGTCGTGAACCGGTCCGCTCACTCTCACCCAGGCATCCGTCCCGGACAACCCGCTGTCAGACCAACCGCGCCCCCCTACCCTTGGGACATGTCACAAGGTGGCTCTTCCGGCGTGCAACACCAGGCCTGGCAGCTCGCGGCCCGCCTCGGCCCACAAGTCAACCGGCTGGCATGGGAGATGGTGATGCGCCAGCACGCCGAGATCCCAGGGTTCGGCCACGTCGCCGACGAGCTTCTGGACACCGAGACCGCCGCGGCCGCCCGGCACGCGCTACGCCTGTTCATCCGGGCCGCGGCGGACTGCACGGCCATCGCCGCCGGCACCGGCCTGCTGCAGGAGCAGGCCGCGGAACGGGCCGAGGAGGGAATCCCGCTCCGCCGTCTCCTGCAGTCGTACCAGGTGGGTTCCCGGGTGCTCTCCGAGGCCCTCGCAGAAGCGGCCCGGCCCGGTGAGGAGGCCGCGCTGCTGTGGCTGACCCGGCATCAGGCCGAACTCCTCGGTACCCTCACGGAGCGGGTCACCGAGTCCTATCTCGGCGCCCTCGGCCGCGGCTCCACCGGTTCCCAGGAACTCGCCCGTGCCCTGCTCAGCGGCAGTGGCTACCGTGAGGCGGCTGCTCGGAACGGGCTCTCGCTCGGCTCCGAATACACCGTCGTCGCGGCCTGGCTGCCCGGCGCCGCAACGGAAGTACCACTGCGTCGGCTACTGCGCCGGCTGACCGCCCAGCTGGAAGGCCTGGCGGACGGCCCCGTCCTCGGGCTCGTCCAGGCGGCGGGGGCACATCTGCTGGTGCCAGCCGCACTGCCCCTGGCGACGGTCCGCAAGCGGCTGGCTCCGAGCCCGGCGGAGGTTTTCGCCGCCGGTTACGCAACCGCGACCTGCCCCGGCGCCGTGGCGAACGCCGCTGCCCGGGCCCTTCGGATCGCGTCTGTGGCCGGGTGGGGCGGTGTCCATGGGATCGAGGACGTCCTGCTGGACTACCACCTGTCCGCTCCCTCCGACAGCGCCGCAGAGCTGGGCGGCCTCGTCGAGACGCTCAGCAGGCATCCGGGGCTGTTACCAACCGTCCGGGCCTTCCTCGCCTGTGACCTGCACAGGCGCCGCGCGGCTCGGCAGCTGAACGTACATCCCAACACCATCGACAACCGCCTGGCCCGGGTGAGTGAGCTGCTCGGCGTCGACCCGCGCACCACCCGAGGCGTCCAGCTGCTCGGAGCAGCTCTCAGCGTGCACGGTCGCGGGGGGCCGTCCGCTCCGGGCTCTCCTCCCTGGGAGGTTCACCGTGCCGGATCGGCGGAGGACGCTCCGGCCGTCCCGCCGGGATACGACCATCGGTGACATCTCATTGCCCTGCGTTTTCCTGGCCGGCGTTCTCAGCTGCGTCCGGCGTATTTCTCTTCGGGAAGAACTTTCTCCATTTCTCTCCCATGCGTATGACCGTCCCCCTGACCAGAGTTTTCCTGATGATCTCGCCTTCCCGTTTCTTCAGTGCATCCAGGTTTTTAATGGCGGCGCCGAGGTTGATACCGTCGGACACGCGCATCACCTTCAGATCGTCGTCATCCCCGAGTTCCAGCCAGATGCTTCCTGGTTCGAGTCCGTACCGAAGGCGGTCGACCCCCTTGCTGACCTGCTTGATCATCATCAGGCGGTCTTCCGGAACTGTGTCGAAGGCGATGAGATCCGGCGGGCTTCCCAGCTTGCCGAGCTGGAGGCAGTCAACTCTGACGATATGTTTGCCATCATATCCGAGGGCTTCGCGCGCTGCTTTTCTGAGGCCTCCCAGTTTGGCAGCGTCAGCCTCGAGCGTATTCCGCTTGAGGGTCCCTAGAATCTTCTTCTCATTTTCACGTTCCACCTCCTGGGGATCAGGTGGAAGCTCCTCCTCGGCCATCTTCCATTGACATCCGCCTCTCTCCTCATTGAGCACTCTGATGAGATCAATGATTATCTCTACGGCCGTGCTGCTATAACCGTTCGGGGGCACCGGACAGGAAACCCGGACCAGCAAAATGACTCTCTCCCCGTGAGTCTGTCTGTCTCTCTCCAGGGAAATAGACCACTTCTTCGCCCTGGCACCGGCTGCCTCCAGACTGCTCCAGATGTCATCGTCTTTCATCAGCTCCGGAGAGAGGACGACACCCCAGGTTATCTTGTTGCAGACGATCTCGTGAAAATTCTTCCGGGCGGAGCCGTCCCTGGCCAGGAATACATCCTTCTGCAGCTCGTTCAGAGCACGAAGATTGTCGGTGAGCAACTGCGAGGGGGCGACTGCCACGGGCGACCGGGGGCGACGCGCGACCCTCTCCTTCTGCGCTTCCGCCGAGGTTCCGGCCGGCGCGTTGCGCCCGGGACCGGCACCGCGCCCGCCGGGCGGGCCGCCGGCCCCCGCGAGGGCCGGCGCGGCACGGGCAGCCGAAGCGGGCAGGGAGAGCGCCCGGAACCGGAGGCACCCGTACTTGTGCACCGCCTGGTAGAAGCGGTGCTCGACGACGTTCTCATCCACCCCCTGGAGCTCCACCTCGCACTTGCCGTCGCCGCGGACCCTGGCGATCCGGAAGTGCCCCCGACCCGGCTGCAAGCCCTTCTCCCGACAGGAGCTCTCCAGCAGGAGCAGAAACCTGTCATCCGGCCGAAAGGAACTCTCCCCCTCCTCCGTCAGAAGTAGCATGCGGCCCGCCTGACGGAACTCGATCAGCGGCCGGACGTTATCGGCATGCCGCGAAATCTCGGCGATTTTCCGGGTGTTCCTCTCGTGGATTAGTTCGGCGTCCGCCGACCCCCGTCCAGCCGCCCGACCGCCTGCACCTACCGGAGCACCGGATGCCGCCTGCGAGCGTATTCCTGGTGCCGCGGAGCCATTCGAAGCCACCCCGCCGGAAATATGGCCACCGAAGCCAACATTGCTTCTGAATTCATCGATATCCACGGGCCCGGATATACTGAGCGCGACGTTCTCCCCCGGGGAATTCGACCTGTTGAGGTAAAGCTGGCCCCACTTGCCGAACTCGAACCAGGCGGGAATCTCCTTCCCGGCCTCGTCGCCTTCTTTGCGGCACAGCCAGTAGACCGCCGTACCGGTCGGGAGTTTTCCCTGCGCGAACGGCCTCGTGCTCCGCCCGCCGGGGCTGGCTTCCCCCTCAAGCGTACTGATCACGCCCCTGTTGTTCTCCAGCGCCCGCTCCGCGAGCTTCTCCCCCCAGGCCGCTTGTACGGTGTCCCGGTAGACGGCGGTACTCGCGGCCAGCCCGACGAATTTCTCGGCGATCTCCTGGACACCTTCGCTGAAGGCCAGCTCATCGGCATCCATACCGGTTATTGCCAGAAACTCGTCGTACACCTCCCCGATCAGCTCTATCCCCACGTCAATGAACTGAGTAGCAATCATATTGAACGTGTAGATTATCCCCTCGAAGGCTCTCGAGTTGAGGTTCTGGATCTGCTGGAGCAATTCGCCGAAATACTGGTCGGCTGCTACCAGGTCGTCATCATCAGCCAGAGCCTCCAGAACCTTCTCCGGCTCGCGCTCCATGCTCTCCCAGAGGCCACTGCTCGCAATGCATATCAGGATCCGGCCAATCGCTGTCGTCTCCATCGCCGACCTCTCTCCTCCGCACCGCGGGGGCAGCGTTCGTCCGGTGCACGCCCCTCATGGTCCTCTGCCGACGGGGCCGCTCCCAGCGTCCAGGAGGCAGTGGGCTGGACAGCGGCGTCTGCCCTTGCGGGACGCCCGGGGTTCCCCACGTCACTGCTCGCCCCGTACGGTCCGGCTCCGCAGCCAGCCTGAGGCCTGCTCGGCCGGCATCGCCGGGGATACCAGCCAGCCCTGGACCGCGTCGACTCCGAGCGCCTCGAGCCGGCTCCATGTCCGGCCGTCCTCGACCCCCTCGGCGACCACGGTCAGCCCCAACGACCGGGCCAGGCCTACGGACCAGGCGACCAGCGCGGCGTCCCGTTCGTCCGTCGCCATGCCGGAGACGAAGGACTGGTCGATCTTGATCTCGCTGACCGGAGAGCGCCGCAGCCGCTCGAGCGAGGAATGGCCGGTGCCGAAGTCGTCGAGCGACAGGGACAGACCCATCCGGAACAGATCGGACAACTGCTCCGCCACCCGGTGCCAGCCGTCCGGCAGTGACCGTTCGGTGATCTCCAACCGCAGCGCCCCGGGTGGCAGCCGGAACCGCTCCAGGCGATCGGCGACCCCGTCCACGAACCCGGGAACCAGCAAGTCCTGGGGCGAGATGTTGACGGCGATCCCCGTGCGAATGCCTGCGGAACGCCACTCCATCGACTGCCGTGCGGCGGCGTCGAGTACGTACCCGGTCAGGCAGGGCATGAGACCGGCCTGCTCGGCCAGCGGGATCAGGTCAGCCGGGTCGGTCCAGCCCCGGCGCGGGGTGTACCAGCGCAGCAGGCCCTCCACCCCGACCACGGTGCCGTCGAAGGCGACCTTTGGCTGGTAGTGAAGGACAGGTTCCCGCTTGGCGAGCGCACCTGTCAGCTCTGCGAGCAGGCTTTCCTGGGCTTGGCCCGCACTATGGCGCCGGAGGAGGCCGGGTGACTCCGGCCTTCTCCGGTACTGTTCCCGGCCCAGGGCGGCATCGGCTCCTCGCAGCAACTCCTCGGCGCTGCCGGCCTGATCGGGGTAACAGCACACCCCGACGCTGACGCCGGTAACCACTGGAACGGCGGACGGCTCCCGGGCGGCCAAGACCATGACGGCCAAGGCGTCGGCCAGGTCCCGCAGGACGGGGAGCGCCGGGGACCCGGGCAGCAGCAGGGCGAACTCATCATCTCCGATGCGCGCGGCCAGAGCGGGCCCTGGCCCGCTCTGGCCGGGGGAGGATTGCAGCGACGGTGGGGCAAGGTTGGGCAGGAAGTCGGTGAGCCGCCGGGCGGCGTGGACCAGGGCCCGGTCTCCCGCGTCGGCCCCAAAAGTAACGTTGAGCGCTCGGAAGCCGTCGAGATCGAGAAGGATGAGACCCACCTTGGTCCGGCTTCCCGTACATCCGTCGGCCGAGCTGCGACGGATCGCCTCCTCCAGCGCCTTCCGGAGGGCCGCACGGTCGGCCAGTCCGGTGAGCGGATCGATCCCTCTGGCGGAGCTGCCAGGCAGCGGAAGCCGCTCGACGGAAATCGCGTGCCGCTGGCTGGGAAGGTCGGAGAGGGCGAGCGCGGCCATGGCCTGAAGCTGATGGACGGCGGCGACGATCTGTGCGCGGATCGAGCGGCCGGCCGGGCGGGGCGCAGCCGCGGCGGGGCGCAGCCGGGGTTCTGGCATGTGTCCCTCCCGTGCTGCGGGTATGGGCTGTCAGGCCAGGGTCGCTGACACCATCGCGAGCAGGTGACCGTAGTGCGACCGTAGCACTGGTGCTTCCATAGTCGAGTCCCTTGTGGGGGCAGAAGAAAGGGAACAGGCTTGCTGGTGCCTTTTCGGCGTCCTGCCGGGGCTCGCTCTCGTTGAGAGGTGACCGGTGGGCCGCCATGGAATCGGAGGATCGGGTAAGCGGTAATACACACCTGCCTTTCAGTATTGCCTTTCCAATTTCCCACAAGGGCAGGCTCTGTCAGCCATGGACCACCCTCGTAGATCTGGGGCAGCATGGACCTTCGGAAGACTGCCGAGTCGGACGCCGACGAGGGCGAGTGGCACGCCTGCCCGCGCTGCTGAGGTTCAGGCCGGATCGCCCTGCCGCCTGGGCGGCGGGACCGTCGCCGCGATCTGTCACGTCGGCCGGTTCAAGAAGGTGGCCCGGCTCAACCGGCGGCTGCGGGTGACGCCCCCGGCCGACCGGGGTCCGGCCTGGACGTGCTTCAGTGCGCACGCCATCGAGCGCGACAAGATCTTCTCCGAGAGGTTCAGCACTCGCATCCGGGTCCGCCCGCAGTTCGAGGTCGCCCTGGCCGCCGCCCGGCTGATCAAGGTCCACTCCCTGGACTGCCGGGTGCTGTTCATCGTCTACGGGATGAAGCGTCTGGCCGGGTCGCCGCCGAACTGACCGTGCGGGCCGACCGCCTGACGCCCACGGCCTGGTCCTGGAGATGCTCACCTCGGGTTGGACGTCTGCGCCTGCTCGAGCAGGGCGTCGAACGCCCTGGTCGGCGCCGTCATGATGTCGTGGGGACCTGGCCGCTCCCAGGGTCCGGAAGGCAGAGGGCGGACAGCGGCCGCTGCCCTTGTGGGACGTCTTGGCGTGCCGGTGTCCCCTCTCCTGTACACGGTCCGGCTCTATGGGCCCTCTGCCCGTCGCCCGCAGGCCAGCAGGGAGCGGTTCGACTGCCCGAACGTCCGCCCGATGGGAACGCGGCCTGCGGTGGCGGCCATGGGAAAATCTCATCACCGGTCCGATGCGCGTACAGGGCGGCGCCAAGAAGACCACGTGACGGAGAAGAACGTACGGCAATTCTTTACACGCCCAGACATACCGCTCCGAGAGAAGTCGCAGCGAGTCGCGCCAATCTACCTGAGACCCGTATCGCCGGCCTCTTGCACGACTTCCTCGCGGGGAGGGATAGCGATCCAGGATGCTCCTTCTTGACAGGGAACCGCCAAGAAGGCAGTAGGACCATGCCTCCTGCCTGCGATTTACTACAGCGAGGATCAGGGTGATGACCACAGGAGCCTTTCGGCGCATGTCCGGCGGCCAGTCGAAGTCGGCCGCTCGCACGCCGCTCGCACGCCGGGCGGGCGGCTGGTGGCTGCCGATCATCGTGGTCCTCGCCCTCATCGGCATGTCCGTCGCCTTCCTGTCGTCCGCCCAGAAAGCAGGGGCTGTCGGAGTAACCCCGCCCGGGTCCTACCTGTACACGGATGGCCGGGCCACCGCTTTCGGGCCGGAGTCGATCCTCCAATTCGACCGGTCGACCGGGAGCCTCGTCTCGAGCATTCCCATGCCGGGCGGCGAAGCCCTCCAGCAGCTCGTGGCCAGCCCTGATGGAAGGCGGCTGTACGCGATGTACGACGGCGGCGGCAACAAACTCGTCGTGGTGGTCGACACTGCCCGGGCAGCAGTAGTGAAATTGATCACCCCCGGATTCGATGTCTTCGACATGGCGATATCTCCGAATGGCTCCAAGCTCTACCTCGTGGGCGATACCGCTACGACATCAATCCTGCAGTCGTACAACCTCGATGGGAATAATTCAACCTATACCGGCACCACCGTCATCAATACCGCCAGCCCTGCTGAGACGGTCGGGCGCGGCGTGTCCGTAAGTCCGGATGGCAGCCGCATATACACCTCCCTCCTCGACATCACCGGAGGCTCACGGAACCGCCTCACGACGATCGACGCCTCGACCAGTACCGTGCTCAGGGACACCACCCTCCCGAACGGATTCGCAGGGCGTTCAGCCGTCTCCCCCGACGGCGGGCACATCTACGTCCCCGTTGCCACCACCGGAGCGACCTCGAGGCTGGTCTCCGTCCTCGCCAACACCGGGGCGATCGACGGGAACATCACCGTGGACGAGGACGCATACGACGTCGTCGTCACTTCGACGAAGGCCTACGTCATCACCCAGGATCACGGGATCTCGACCGTCACCCTGCAGCCTCTGGCAAAAACCGGCACACTCCTGTACGGGAGTGGCGCGTCCGTACTGAGCCCGGACGGCACGAGGGTGTACGTCACCCCCAGGCCGTTCGACAATGTGACGGCAGGTCAGATCAGAACCCTGGACACGGCCAACGACCAGACCACGTCCCCCTCGTTCGCCCAGGCATACGGCCAGGTGAGCGCCATCGCATTGGCGAACGTGCCCGCATCCACCTCAGCCGCCTACTCGGGGTCCCCTCAGGCCGTCGGATTCGGGAACGACCTGCCACAGCCTCTGGTCGCCGTGGTGAAGGACTCCGCCGGAGACCCCATCGCAGCGAAGACCGTCACCTTCGCCCTCCCACCCGGGCTGACCTTCCCTGGTGGCAGTGACCAAGCCTCTACCGTTACGGACAGCAGCGGCCTGGCAACGTCACCGACCATACACGTGAACAACCCTGGTGATTTCTCCGCAACCGCCCATGTGGACGGAATCCCGAACGACGCGCAGTTCTTGCTGAAGGGCCTCCAAGTCGCGTCCATAAGCCCGTTCATCGGCTCCGTGAACCAGTCGGCTCAGATCGGAACGGCCTTCCCAAATGCCCTCAGTGTCACCCTGAGGGATTCCCAGGGAGGATTCATGCCGGGCCGGCCCGTACGGTTCGATGCTCCGGTGACCGCAACCGGCCCTTCCGGGACTTTCGCCGGTGGCCTCACGACCGTCACGGTGAACACGAACTCGTCCGGAAACGCCATTCCCCCGACCTTCACGGCAAACAATGTGGCCGGGACGTACCAGGTCACGGCACAGTACCTCGGCGGTCTGGCCACGACGTTCACCCTCACCAACACCCCGGGGCCGGCTGCCTCCCTCTCCCTGGAACCCGCCGGGGCCTCTCCGCAGTCGGCCGTCGTCAAGACGGGCTTCGCAACGCCCTTGTCGGCCCGTGTCTACGACGGCTTCCACAACCCGGTTCAGGGCGCGACGGTCACCTTCACCGCGCCGGACCCGGTCTCCGGGCCGACGGGCTCCTTCCCCGGCGGGAACGGGCAGACGGGTACGGCGGTGAGCGACGTGAACGGGTACGCCACGGCCCCGCCCTTCACAGCCGGTGACCGCGCCGGCTCGTACCAGGTCACTGCGACCGCCCCAGGTGCTTCGTCGGTCTCTTACAGTCTGACGAACACCGCCGGTGCCCCCAGCGCGATGAGCCCGTTGCCGGACAGTTCCCCGCAGCTCACCCGGGTCTTCACCGCATTCCCGAACCTACCAGCCGTCAAGGTGCTCGATGATTCGGGCAATCTGGTCCCCAACGCACCTGTGACGTTCACCGTGCCCGCCACGGTGCCCGGCGCCGGCCCGCCGTCCGGCTTCTTCCCCGGCGGGGTGACGACGGCGACCGCCACCACCAACGGCGATGGTGTGGCCACCGGTCCCCAGCTGACGGCGAACGGATTCAACGGGGACTTCGACGTCTCCGCCACCACACCTTCGGGGGGCGGCACCGTCGGCACGACGCTCAAGATGACCAACGGACGCGACCCGGTCTTCACCAGTCCCGTCGGAGGCGGTATCACGCTCACCACCGGCCAACAGGTGAACAGCATCCCGATCCACGTGGCGGACATCCCACCGTCCGCGAGTCTGACGATGAGCGGCGCGCTGCCGAACGGGCTGACGTACCAACCGGCCGGCTCGCGGGATGCAACGATCTCCGGTCAAGTGGCTGCGGACGCAGGCGGCACCTACGTCCTCGACTTCGCGGCCACCAACGTCTTCAGCACCACGCACCTGGTGTACACCATCACGGTGAACCAGCTTCCCGCGTTCACCTCCGCGGCCGACGCGACGTTCACGACCACTGCCTCCAACACGTTCTCGGTGAAAGCCAACGGCTATCCGAGGCCCACGCTCAGCCTGGCCCCCCAGCCGGGCGACACCCCGCTTCCTGCCGGAGTGGTGTTCCTCCCGGGGAGCGGGACCGACTCCGACAGCGGGGTCCTCACCGGCTCCGCTCCCGCGGGTACCTACCACCTGACCTTCAAGGCCAGCAATGCCGCCGGTGACGTGCTGCAGCCATTCACCCTGACGGTGCACCAGGCACCCGCCTTCACCAGCGCCGACACCACGGCGTTCACCACGGGCTCGGCCGGCAACACGTTCACCGTCACCACGAGTGGCTCCCCGGCGGCGGCCCTGAGTCTGGTGAGCAGCAAGCCGGCCTGGCTGACCTTCACCCCCGGGCCCAACGGAACGGCAGTGCTGACCGGCAACCCCACGGAGGCCGGATCCTTCCCCCTGAAGTTCCAGGCCACGAACGCCGACGGGACAGCCACGCAGGACTTCACCCTGACGGCCAGCCGACCGGCCGCGATCACCAGTGCCAACAACACCGCCTTCGCTACCGGTGCCGCCGGTTCGTTCACGGTAGCCACCACCGGCAGTCCGACACCAGCAATCGCCATCACCCCACAGCCCGGCGACGACACACTACCGGCGAGCCTCACGTTCACCGACAACAACAACGGCACCGCCACCCTGGCCGGCGCCCCCTCCGCAGGAGGCGCCGGTGACGGCGGCGTCTACCACATCACGATCAGCGCGACGTCGGCCGGGCCGGGTGTTCCCACCACCACCGCCACCCAGAGCTTCACCCTGACGATCAATCAGCCACCTGCGATCACCAGCACGAACAGCACGACGTTCACGTCGGAGACGGCGAACTCCTTCGCCGTCACGACCACCGGCTACCCCAAACCGACCGTGACGGCGGCAGGCCTCCCGGCCAATACCACCCTCGTCCAGGGGTCGGACGGCAACTACATCCTGGGCGGCAACCCCGCCCCGGGAGTCCATACCTTCACCCTGACCGCCCACAACGGCTCCGGTGACAGTCCGGCACAGACCTTTACCCTGACCGACACCAAGAACCCGGCCATCACCAGCCCCGACAACGTCACCTTCACCGCACAGATCGAGAACACCCAGTTCACGGTCGCCACCACCGGCTACCCGACGCCAGCCCTCTCGATCACTGGGACCCTACCCCTGGGCGTCACCTTCACCGACAACGGCAACGGCACCGCCACCCTGGCCGGCAACCCCTCCACCACTAGCACCAGCACCATCACCATCACCGCCTCCAACGGCAGCGTGGACGCCACCCAGGTCTTCACCCTCCGTGTCACCCAGGCACCGTCCTTCACCAGCCCGACCAGCACCACATTCACCACCAGCGGCAACAACTCCTTCACCTTCCAGACCGCCGGCGGGCCCAACAACGTGCTGACCCAGACCGGCACCCTGCCCCCGAACGTCACCTTCGCCGACAACGGCAACGGCACCGCCACCCTGACCGGCACACCGCCCACCAGCGCCACCGGCAACTACCCGCTCAACATCCGGGCAGCCAACATCGCTGGCTTCGCCACCCAGGACTTCACCCTCACCGTCAGCGAGGGCGCCGCATTCCTCAGCGACGACCACATCACCTTCACCACCAGCGCCAACAACTCCTTCGTCGTCCAGGCCAGCGGCTCCCCCACCCCCACCCTCAGCCAGGGAGGTGACACTCTGCCCGCCGGTCTGACCTTCACCGACCGCCACGACGGCAGCGCGATCCTCTCCGGCACGCCGGCCTCCACCGGGACCTTCAACCTGACCTTCACCGCCCACAACTCCCTGGGTGACACCGTCCAGAACTTCATCCTGACCGTCACCCAGGCCCCGGCCATCACCAGCGACGACCACACCACCTTCTCCGCCGGCGCCCCCGGCACCTTCACCGTCACCACCGCCGGCTCCCCAACAGCTTCACTCAGCCTGGGAGGTGACACCCTGCCCGCAGGCGTCACCTTCACCGACAACACCGACGGCACCGCCACCCTCGCCGGCACGACCTCCGCCACCGGTGTCTACAACCTGACCATCACCGCCCACAGCACCGCCGGTGACACCGTCCAGAACTTCGCCCTCACCATCAACGCCACCCCCGTCATCACCAGCCTCGACGCCACCACCTTCTCCGCCGGGGCTGCGGGCACCTTCACCGTCACCACCGCCGGCTCCCCCACCCCCACCCTCCTCCAGACCGGCGCCCTGCCCGCAGGCGTCACCTTCACCGACAACACCGACGGCACCGCCACCCTCGCCGGCACTCCCGCCTCCGGCTCCGCCGGTACCTACCCACTGACCCTCACCGCCCGCAACAGCGCCGGCAGCAGCGACCAACCATTCACCCTCACCATCACCCAGAAGCCCGTCTTCGCCTCCGACGCCGGCACCACCTTCACCACCGGCGCCCCCGGCACCTTCACCATCGTCACCAACGGCTCCCCCACTCCCGCCCTCACCGAGACCGGTGCTCTGCCCGCAGGCGTCACCTTCACCGACAACACCGACGGCACCGCCACCCTGGCCGGCACCCCCACCGGCGACATCCAGTCCACCACCCTGTTCCCACTGATCGTCACCGCCACCAGCCCCGCCGGCACCACCACCCAGAACTTCACCCTGACCCAACTCCCCTCCCTGAAGATCACCACCACCACAGCCCCCGAGGCCACCGCCGGCACCACCTACAGCACCACCCTCGCCGCCGTCGGCGGCACCCCTCCCCTCACCTGGCGCCTCACCAGCGGCACACTCCCAGCCGGACTCGCCCTCGATCCCAGTTCCGGCACCATCTCGGGCACTCCCTCCGCCGCAGGCAGTAGCGACCTCACCCTCACCGCCACCGACAGCGGCACCCCCGCTCAGACCGCCACCCAGACCCTCGCCCTCAGCGTGAAAGCCGCCGCCACACCGACCCCCACACCCACTCCCATCCCCACCGATAACCCCACCGGCGGCACCAACACCAACACCGATACCAGTACCGGCAGCCCGGTGGCGGTGACCAGTTCCAGTGCCACCCCCGCCAGCACTCCCGCCTCGACGACCGCCCCCACCGCCTCGTCCACCAGCAGCACACCAACCACCGCCGGTGAACTCGCGAAGACGGGCACCATCATCGCCTCCGTCCTCCTCATCGCCATCGGACTACTCCTCACCGGTACCGCCCTCTACCGGCGCACCCGCCGATAGCCCGGCAGGGCACGAATGAACGGTGCTGTTCCTCTCCGCTGGTACGCGAGGAACAGCACCGTTCATCCATGCGTCCCTCGATACCGGACTTCGACTCCTGCAGAACCCGACCAGATCGACCTGGCCGGACTCTGCTCCGGGGGCCTCCTCCTCAAGGCCCGGACATGGAGCTCCCCTTGATGGCAGCTCACCGGCCGAGTGGTTCGGCCCGCCGGGTGTCCCCTCACGGGGGCACTTCCCGGACCGGCCGACGGGTTTCCGCGCCAGCGGTCTTCGCCGCTCGACCGCCGCCTCCAGCCGTACCGTCAGCTCGCGCGCCTCCGGCAGGGAGGACCTTCGCAACCGGAGGGGCCACCGTCCGCCCGCCATCACTCAAAAAGTACGTACCGGGCGGGAGCGGCGAACGCACAGACAATTGGGACGCGGCGGAGGGGACGGCCCAGGAGCGTCACTACTTGGGGCTTACCAACAGCATGCTGTCCCGTACCCGTAAGACGGCGAAGGTCGCGAGTGCGCAGCCCGGTACGCGCGAGAGCGACTTGGCCGGGTTCCGACGGCACGGGGCGCAGCCGGGATCCGCCCGTTGTTGTGTCTGCCCCGAAGGCGGCCGTTCAGGCCCGCGCGGCTTCGAGCCACTGATGCGAGCTGGGTCCCGCCCTCGTCGTCCGGATCAGCGGCGACGGGCAACGGGCAACGGGCAACAACGCTGAACGGTCCCTGAGGACAGGGGTCACCGTCCGAAGCGGTCCAGGACGGTCGACGGGCGATACTCGTCCTGCTGCTGCGGGGTGGCCAGAGCCCTGGGCGGCGCGTTCTTGGAACGCTTCCGGTGGAGGACCCGCAGACAGCCGACGAGCAGGACCGCCGACCATCCAGCGGTGACGACGAGGGTGGTTTCAGAGTCCGGTGTGCCGACGCCGGCAGGATCAGCCTGGATGCCGACCGGGCTCCCAGGACCGGTGGTGGCCCTGTCGGTGGCTGTTCCCGAGGGGCCGGAGCCGAGGGCGCCCGGATTGGTCGACGGTGGAACGATCGTGCCACCAGCGCCGCTCCAGGCGATCGCGGGGGCCTCCGGGAGCGGCGTGGGGACGGCCGAGGCCGCCAGCTCGGGCGAGATGATCGGGATGCCCAGGCTGAAGTCGGGGATGGTGCCGTTCACGGAGAGGGCGGCGACGCTGCCCTGGGGGAGTACGGGGGTGGCACCGCCACTGTCCTGGATCATGTCGTAGCGGTAGGGCGTGAACCCGGTGCGCTCGTAGGTGGAGTACGTGACCCCGGTGAGGAAGTGGGCGTTGGTCCCCGGTCGGGACTCCTCGTAGGTGGCGAAGGTGTTGCGGGCGCTGTCGGTCCAGCCGGCGAAGACGAGGGTGTGGCTGGCGGACAGCAGGATGTCGCCGGGCAACAACTCGTCCTTGGTGATGGGGTGTGAGACGACGGGCAGGTTTCCCGTCCAGAAGTTGGTGTTCTGGTCCAGCCGCCAGGCCATGGAGACGTATCCGGAGCAGTCCTGACGGTAGCTGCCGAGGGCGTCCGTCCACCATTTGGTCTGGCTGTACGGGACCGCTTCCGCCACCCACTGCTGGGCCCGTTGGAGGACCTCGGCCCGTGTGATGGGCCGAAGCAGTGAGCTCGAGGAGGAGCCGTACGGGGGGGCCGAGGAGCTGTTCCCACCGATGGGCGCGGCGGGTAGGACGGGGGTCGCAGGCATGAAGACCGTGACGCCGGCTGCGGGCAGTGAGATGGGGCTTCCCGGTGCGGGGGTGGTGGTCGGCGAGCCGGCCGCGGGCGTGGGTGTCGTGGTGCCTGCGGCCGTGGTGCCCGCCGTCGTGGCGGGACTGCCCGGGGTGGTGGCCGGCGGGGTCCCGGTGCCGGGAGCAGTGGGCGAGGAGGGTTGTGAGCCACCGCTCGGGCCCGTTGTGCCGGTCGAGCCGCTGGGGGAGGCCGGGGTGGAGCCGGTCTGTGAGGGGGTCGAGGGCTGTGACGGTGTGCTGGTCGAGCCAGTCGGTGAGGAGGTCGAAGGCTGTGAGCCGCTGCTCGTGGCGGAGGGGGTCGAACCGGTCGGCGTGGAGGTCGAAGGCTGTGAGCTGCTGCCCGTGGCGGACGGCGTGTCCGGCTCGGTGGGCTCGGCCGACGGTTCGGAGTCTCCGGTGGAGGGACTGCCGGTGGCCGATGACGTCTGCGAGTCTTCGGGTTCGGGCGTGGCCGGTTCGCTGGGGGTTGGACTGCTGCTCCCCGTTCCGCCGGGGTCGGTGGGCGACGTGGTGGCCAACCCGGTCAGGGACGTGATCGTCTCGGTGAGTTGCGCGACGGTGGAGGAGAGCGGGTCCCCGCCCTCGGCCGAAGCCGTCTGGGTGGGCAGCGTCACCAGCCCCAGGACCAGGCATACGCCCGTCACCGCCGTCACCCGGGCCCCACGGCGGCGATGGCTATGAGCAGAGCGCCCTTCGCTGGCCATCCAGCTCCCGCCTCCTCCGTCCGGTGCCCGTCTGCCACTTTCGGTACTCCGATTCACAGCCGAGAAGGAAACATTAACTCCGGCTCATCACCGGCAAGCCGTCCTGCCGAAAATCCTGCCGGATGGGGAAGGCGCGGTGTCCGGTCGGGCGGGCGGCCATGAGAATCCGCCGCTCGGCGCACCTCAGGGTCTGCACGGACGGGCAATTCCCTTTATGCGGAACATATGCATTCCAGGTAATTATCAGATCGGTTCCTCGGCGGCGGTTCGGCCCGTCGAGGATTAGACTCGGCTGTGGTTGGTTTTCTCACTCGTCGCCTGGGAGTCCCATGAAAGCCGGCGGTCGGCCCAAGCGCCGGAAGCCCGTACGGTACAGGGCCAAGGACTCCAGGAGCCTCACCCGCAGGTCGCTGTCGGTCTTCGCTGAGGTCCTGATCACGCTCGGCCTCGTTCTGGTGCTGTTCGTCGTCTACCAGTTCTGGTGGACGAACGTCACAGCCGGCCAGCTGGCCAGCAAGGCCCAGATCGACCTTCGGCAGGCGTGGCGGGCGACGAGCACCCCGGCTCCCGAACCGACCTCCTTCTCCGTCGGCGATCCGATCGGTGTCCTGCACGTCCCCGCGATGGGCAAAGACTTCACCGTGGTCGTGAAGGAGGGGACCACCACCGGCGTCCTCAATGAGGGGGTCGCGGGTCACTACACAAGCCCGGTGGAGTCGGCACTGCCGTGGGAGGGGCCGGGGAACTTCGCGCTCGCCGCCCACCGGGACGGCCACGGGGCGAAGTTCCACAACATCGACAAGCTCAAGCCGGGCGACACGATCGTGCTGGAGACCGAGCGCAACTGGTACATCTACCAGGTGGACAGGACGCTGCCGAAGACGTCCAAGACCGATGTCGGGACGATCGCGGCGGTCCCCGCCAAGGCGGGGTACACCGAGCCGGGCCACTACATCACCCTCACCAGTTGCACGCCGGTGTTCACCTCGCTGTACCGCATCATCGTGTGGGGCCACCTCGTGGACACCTTGCCGACCGACCCACAGCACTTCCTGCCGGCCGCTCTCCTCTGACACCGCGCTGCTGTCGGATCCGGCGCCCCCGCCGCCTGCACCGATACCGGGTAGCTTCCCGCGAATCTGCTCTTTCAGCTATGCCTCGGAAGGCAAGGATGCGCCACTCTCGAATGACCCCCCGCAATCCCTCGCGGGGTGCCCCGTACCGGGGCACAGCCGAGCCACGGCTGCAACAGCCCAGAGGAGCACCCCAGTGACGAAGACAAGTGAGCAGTCCAACCTGCCCCGCACCCGGGAGCCTTTGGGGACGGGGATCCGGCTCATCATCGGCGACGCGGACGGGAAGATCACCATGGGGCTGGAACTGTCCCATCGGGTATTCGCGCAGCTCGCCGAATTCGGGAACGTCACGGTCCTGCGTGACGATCTGGAGGTCGACGTCTCCCAAGCAGTGGCCAACTGCGAACCGCGCGTACGGTTTCTTACCTTGAGCCTACCGGGATAGCTGTTCCCGGAAGTGAAAGGAGTGGTGAGCCGTGCACCGAATCCAGCTCCAAAGGTCTGGTACTGCCAGTCCACGCCGGGAACCGGAACCCCCCGATCTCAGAACCCCTGCGGGACGGCCCCTCCCCTACTGAGCCCGCCCTCCCCGCGTGGGGAGGGCGGGCCCACCACAACCCGCACCCCGGAATGTGGGACATCACTCGAGTTCGTCTGGTTCCGGGCTCCCGCCTCGGCGGAGGAGCTGGAGGTGTTCGAGACCGATGTGCTGGCGGGGTTCGTTCTGGCGAGTGCCTCGGCTGGCTTGGCGGACGGCACCTTCCGCGGGGATGTCGGGCGCCTCGAGCAGATGCGGACCTGGTTGGGTCGGCCGCTGTGGGACATGGAGCCGGTCGACGCCGATGCGTACTTCGGCCGGGTGTTGCGGGGCTCGCCCAGCGGCACCCGGCCGGCCCGCTCTCAGGCTCTGAGCACGCACTCCATGTCCCTGGAGCTGCGGCACCAGGTCGAACTCCATCGGTCGACCGGCCGGGCTGCCCCGTGCCCGGTCAACGAGATGAACCGGCCGCACGGTCCAAGGACGCCAAGCTGAGGATCCCGCCGTCCGGACCGGAGGTCGACCAGCTGTTCGGCGGCTGGGCAGGTGAGCTGGCCGGCCAGCCGGTCTCCCTGAAGCTGCAGGATCTGGACGTCATCTGCGTCGTGCTCGGCTGCGAGATCGGCGACCTGCTGATCCCCGAACCGTAGAAGGTCGTCCGTCCGGGACAAAGCAGTGAACAGCAGGCCGCAGCGGTCGGGGCCGCCGCCCCTACGGTGGCGCCCAAGCCCAGGGACGGCCCCTGCCGCCGGGCTGAGGGCGGCCGTGAGGGCGAAGTCCTGCCCCGGCCGCCTGTCCTGGGGCCCGCTGTTCAGCGCGCGCTGCGGAGCGCGCTCGTCCTTCGCGAAGGGGGCACGAGATCGCGTCGTGCGGCAGCTGCTCGGGCCGGTGGCCGGTGTGGGAGGGACACTGCCGGCGACCAGGCGAGGATGCGCCGCGACCTGCGGCCCATCCGTCCCGGCAACGAGGCCGCCATCGAACTCAAGCCGCCGGCCAGCCGACCTCGTCGAGGACCGTACCCGTACCATCAACCACCTGCGCGGCACTCTACCGAGCATGCTCCCGGCCCTGGAAAGGGACCTGGGCCTGGGAAACGTCGGCTCGCGGCGCTTCGCACCAGCTCGGGAGCCGGCTGAAGGAGACGATCGACGACCGCACCGCCCGGCTGAAGCGCCTCAGGGCCCGCAGCCACCTGACTGACCTGTAAAACCCAGGCCCCCGGAAGGGATCTCAGGGAACCGGCCGCCCCTGCCGATGCACCCTCCCGGCAGGATGGCCCTGCTCTCCGAAACTACGGCGAAGTGACAAGTGGCTCTCTGCCATCAAAGTTACGCTCGGCCGGGGAGAGCGGGGCGGGGTCCGCGGAATTGAGCACTCACGTGAGGCCAGACGAACTCAAGTGATGTCGTACAAACAGAGCCGCCCACCGGAGGGGTGGGGCGGCCTCTCGTCCGACCGGCGGCCGGCAGTTGTCACCTCCTGCCGACGTAGACCGAGGCCTTGATCATGGCGATGTCGGGGTTGTCGCTCGGGTCCGACGGCTTGGCGAGCCATACCTCGAACCGGAACAGCCGGGCATCCCGTAGGTCGATCTTGATCGACTTGGCCACGGATTCGCGCCTGCCGAAGGGCACGCAGAGCGGATGGTCGTACCCGATGAAAGTCCGCCCGGCCGGCGTGTAGCACATGACGCAGCAGAGCACCGGCTCCTGGAAGTAGGCATTCCGGAACTCGAAACAGACCTCGCCGGTTGGGCAGACGAAGATCTCCGAAGCTCCCCCGCCAGAGACCGGCCAGTGCTCGTTACTGCGTATCTGATGTTCGTAGTACTGGCCGACCAGGACGGGGAGCTGCGTGTTTCCCCTCTCAATCGTGTAAAACACCATCCCTCAACGCTGGCAGAGCCCCCGGCCGGAGTTCTGCCCGCCAGACCAGCCGATCAGGCACACCGGCACGCTCCGGAGCCCGCCGGGGCAGCAGCCGCGGCCGTCCGGGCAGCGACCCACCCCTGCCCTTCCCGGCGGCGGGCCGGGGTGTTGCCCTGGGACCAGTGTCCGGCGCAGGTCCGGCACACCCGAGCCGGACGAGGGCGGCCCGATGACTCCAATACCCACGAGCAGACTCCGGACGGCCCTGGACGCCGTCCGGACCGCGTCCAGGAAGGTGCGGATCTGGTGGGCGAGACAATCCCTGGCGAGCCGGCTGGCCATCGGGTGCGGGTGTGCGGCGGCCCTGGGGGCAGCGATCGCCCTGGCCGCCCCGGGTGGCGGGGGATCGGCAGAACCACCTGCAGCCAACCCCACTTCCACCGCCGCGAGCCCGGCCGACACCCCGGGCCCGTCCCCCGGCTCACCGTCCCCCGCACCCGAGACCGGGGCTGGAACCCTGCCTGGCACATCCCCGCTGACCGGTCTGCCCGGCGGAGCCGGCAGGGTCCTGGCGGTGAAGATTGACAACATCGTCAACTCCCGCCCCCAGACCGGCCTGAACGCCGCCTCGGTGGTCTACGCGATCGAAGTGGAGGGGGGCCTGTCACGGTTCATGGCCGTGTACGACTCCAACCACCTCCCACCGACGGTCGGACCAGTGCGCAGCGCCCGGGAGAGCGACCTGCAGATCCTCCAGCAGTACGGGAAGGCGGGCTTCGCGTACTCGGGGGCGCTGACGAAGTTCCTTCCTGTGCTGGCGTCGGCCGACGTGTTCAACGCCTCGGCCGACAACGTCCCGGCCCCCTTCTTCCGTGGTAGCTCTCGTCCGATTCCGTACAACCTGTACCTGAAGCCGGAGCAGCTCATGTCCACCCTCCCTGGAGCGGCGGAGGCGAAGGACATCGGTTTCAGGTTCGGCCCGGCGCCGGCAGGCGGCACCGAGACGACCGACTACACGGTGCGCTTCCCGGCGGCGAGGTTCGGGTTCACCTGGTCGCCCGAGTCGGGGAAGTGGCTGGTGTCAATGGACGGCACCGCTGCCACCAGTACCGATGACGGTCGGTTGGGCGCTCCGACTGTGGTGGTGCAGCGGGTCGCGGAGACGACCTCGCCGCGTGGGTTCGAGGACTCGCCGGGTGTCCTCTCCCCGTTTGCCCCGACGGTCGGCTCGGGAACGGCGACGGTACTGCGGGACGGCAAGGCCTTCGAGGTGACCTGGTCCCGGCCCGACGCGCCGTCAGGGACGGTCTTCGCGCTCGCCGACGGCCAACGGATGGCCTTTGCACCAGGCCCGGTCTGGGTCGTGCTGGCCCCCGGGTGATCCCGGCCGGTCCTTCGGACGGACCCGTGGGGCAGGGCCAGGGGCCGGTCCTGGCCGGCGGCGCACCAGCGCTGTCGGGGGCTGTTCCGTCCCCGGGCGGCCGTTGACGTTCCCGGCAAGGTCGGTGCCGCGTTGTGCGCTGCCTGTGCCGACGCCGGAATCTTCCCAACCGGCCGCTCTCATGGGCGCGGCTTCGAGTCTGCCGTGACCGCAGCCTGGAGAGCGCCGTCCGATGGCGGTGGCCGCAGGCCGGTCACCGGCCGTCCACGTCCGTCACCCCGGTTGACGCACCCTTCCGAGGTGTTCGTGAAAGGCGCCGCTACGACGATGAGTGCACGACTGCCCGAGCCCGTGGTTCTGACCGGAGGCCGCATCCGTGTCGAGCCCCTCTCCCGTCGCCACTTGGCCGATCTCTTCGCAGCCGCTGGGGGCGACGAGGAGGTCTGGCGTTGGCTCCCCGTCGCGACCCCTCGGACTGTGGACGAGCTCGACGCGTTCCTCAGGGCGAGGATTGCCGAAATGGAACGCGGGGAGCGCGTCGTGTTCGCGGTGGTAGAGCTGGCCGGCGGCCAGGCTGTCGGGTCCACCAGCTTCCAGCGGTTCAATCTGGCGGATGAGAGCGTCGAGGGCGGCTGGACCTGGTACGGGCGGGCGGCCTGGCGTACTGGGGCGAACCTGGAGACCAAACTGCTGACACTCACCCATGCCTTCGAGGAGCTGGGGATGAACCGGGTCGCGTGGCAGACCGATCATCTCAATGACCGCTCCCGCACTTCCCTCCTTCGTCTGGGCGCACGGTACGAGGGCACTCACCGGGCTGACCGCAAGCGCGCCGACGGCACCTTCCGCGACAGCGACTACTTCTCGATGCTGCGTGACGAATGGCCCGCCGCCAAGGAGGACCTACGGGCCCGCCTGGGCGTCGCTGAGGGCACGGCGGGAGGGGGTCTGTAAAAAGAACGGCTCTGCCTCACATCTGGTGGTAACGAAACGCAACCGCCGTCGCAGAAGGTGATGGTCCCAGGTCGAAGGCCGTACGGGCGGGGCAGGTGGCCCCGGAAGCGTGCGGTCCTCCGAGATGGAGAGCCCCGTGAGCACGTGACGCCACCCGGAGGTCGAAGCATGGCGACCTGCCACGCTCACCAACACCCGCCCGGCCTACCTGACACTCCGTCACCACCGGATGTGCGACAGAGCCGTTCATTGGACAGACCCGCGAACGGCGATTTCCGTTCCCGATGTTCCGCCAGGCCCGATGCGCTTCCGTGGTGGCGGTGGTTCACTTGACGGCGCTTTTGATGAGCTTGGTGAGTTCTGGGTTGGGTGTCGGGCTGACGATGGTGGTGCTGTTCCACGCGCTGGCGAGGGCTTCGCCGGCGGAGCGGCGGGGGTCGGGGCGGAGGTGAAGTGACTGATTGTTATCGGCGCCTCGGTAGCGTCTGGCTTCGCTGGTACCGGCGTCGACCAGGAGGTTCGCTTGGCCGTTTTTGATCACGAACAGCCGGCTGTTCGAGTCGGATCTGACGGAGTGCCCGGCGAATTTCGCGCGTTGGCCCTTGTAGAGGACGAACCCTTCGATAACGTCCCAGGTCCTGACCGCCAGGGCTGCTTCGGGGTAGCGATCTTTGATCGCCTCCTCGGCAGTGGCCGCGTCACTGGAGAGGTCACCGGTGAAGACCTGCGGCCAAGACCGGGGATCGCTGCCAGCGGTACTCTTATAGAGGGTTTGGCGCGTCCCGTCGCCGGTGATCGAGTAGATGGTTGCGCCGATATCTCCCATCAGTGGAGACCCCTCGAACGTCGCCCGCCGGCCCCAGTAGAAGAGCGGGCCGTGTGGGTACTCGAACCGCCATTCTCCTTTTTTGAAAGAAATCGACCGATAAACTTCTTCGACCACAGCCGATTCTTCGGCGGGGCGAGGGGTTCCGCCGCGGGCTTTCTTCTCCCGGCCCGGGATGCCGGGGGCGGGCGTGGTGTAGGGGAAGTGGCTGAGCATCCTACTGGTGTGGGAGGCCACGCCCTCCCCCAGCGCCTGGCCGTCGGCGGGCGGCTCGGGGTCCTTCCTGACCCGGGTCTTCGCCCGTGGCAGCGGGGCGGGGATCTTCTCTTCCCTGGGTTTACGGGTGGCCATCTGCTGCTGGAAGACGGCCTGGCTGAACCAGCTGTCGGGATTCCAGAACCCTTCGGCGCCCATGGGGCTGTTGGTGAAGATGTAGACGGCCGCAGGGTTGGTGCGGTACCCCCAGCCGGGGACGGCGTCGTACGCGTTGGGCTCGTACATGCGCAGGTGCCGTTCGGCCTCCTCCGCCCACGCACCGGCGGCGGCATCGAAAGCAACCACAGCCTGCGCGGCCCGCGCGGTGGGTACGCTGAGGACGAAGGCCAAACGGTCCGGCAGCCGGTCGCACAGGGCACTGAACTCCGGCCCCAGGAGCTCCTTCCACTGGGTGAGGAGCTCGCCCCTACGGGGGCTTTGGGGGTCGAGGCCGAGGCCCTTCCACTCGGTAGTGCCAGCGAACCAGCATGCGGTCACGATGTCCGCGAGGGCCTTGCGGCTCGCGCAGACCGAGTCGACCTCACACTCGTCGTCGGTGTCCTTGTCCAGGACGACCGTGGTCCACCACACGTCAAGCCGCTCTGCCGCCGGGCCGGTGACGCTCTCCTTAGGAGCCAGGACCTCCCACAACCTGAGTGCCAGCTCATCGTCGCTCACGTCCCGCCTCCCACATCCGATCAAACACACGTTTTTGCCTATCAGCCTCCCCCGTCCTCACCCGCATCGGCGGGTCCCCGAGGGCACCATTCAGGGAAGCCAGGCCGCCACACCCTGCCGTCACCGTGACACCAAAACGAACGGCTGTACTCACCAGCCATTCCGAGATCATGGCTCTGACCTGTGGTGATGATGTTTGAAAGGGGCTCTGAAGAGGACGGCTGCGGCATTTCTAGCCGCAGGTACTGCCATCGGGGCTCTCGCCATACCAATGGCTTCAGCCGGCGCCGGCCCCTGTGGTGAGCGCGTTGGCCGCCCCTTCGGCTCAGGCGACGCGCTCGCACTCAGGAACCTGGTCGAGGTGGCCATCGAGGGCAAGGCGGGTCCCTGAACCGTCCTGGGCCCTGTCCTCCAAGCCCCCGTGTCTTCTGTCCGGCGACCGATCTGGTGTTCTTCATCTACGACCCGGTACGTGCAGCTCCAACCCCGGTCCGGCTCAACGGAGACACCCTGGCCATGTCGGTAGGAGAGTGGAAGGACGTCGATTTCTCCGCTCCCAAGCCGGGTCAGAAGCTCCTGGAGGTCCGTTACGGCTTCCTGGAGAATCCCCTGCCGGCGACTGTCGTGGCGTCCGCCATCCGAACCGAGCGCTGATGAATGCGGGCCGACGCGACTCCGCCGTCCCCCGGAGCCTCGGCGTGGGTACTCCTGCCTCGGCCTCGCCACTCGCTTGCGGTCGGCCACTCGGCATCCGCGCGCGGCCGGCCTGGAAGCCGCGGGTGCCGTAGGCCTCGGGCGCGGAGCGCGGACGAGACGATGACGCGCTCCGGGTCTGTCGGGCTGTACCTACGGCCAAGCCGGCCACCACCTCGGCCTCGGGTGGCTTGGATTTCTGTTATCGGGCCGGTGCGGAGTCTGTCTCCTGGTCTGTAGACCCTTTGCGGGCAGTCGCAGAGCACACGAGAACAGGCGAAGCGTATGCACAGTCAGCCCCCTTACAACGACACGGACCACTCAGCGGAGCAGCTGCCGACGAGACGTCATCGTCGGCCGTTGTTCTCGCGCGGCCGACGCGTTGCCTTGGCGGGTGCGGTCGCCGTAGCGATCGCAGCGGGCGGTTACGCCTGTACGGGGCAGGGCGGGACGTCTGACGCGGCCGACGGGGCAGGCGCTTCGATGCCGGTGGTGCCTTCGATAACGGAGGGTACGTCAGGCATGCCGTCCGAATGGCCGACGGCAGTTGTGGGTTCGGCCACTGCCGCGGCACCATCGCCTGCACCCACGCCTGCGGTGACCGCGGCGGCGACCGCGACGCCGAAGGCGGCGGGAAGCCGCTCGCCGGCGGCTGGTCGCCCGACTTCGACTTCGGCTGGACGGCCCGCTCCGGGAGGCGCGCCGTCCGTGCCCGCGGTGCCGCCGCCTCCGTCGGCCGGTGCGACGGCACCTGCTGCGGAAACCGCGCAGTACGTTCGGGAGGTCGCCGATCTGGTCAACGCGGAACGGGTGAAAGCTGGCTGCACTGTGATGGTGAAGGTCAACAGCAAACTCACCCAGGCTGCCCAGGCCCACTCCGAGGACCAGGACCGCAGGCAGACGATGACGCACAGCGGATCGGACGGCAGCCAAGCGGACGCCCGGATCAAGGCCGCGGGTTACTCCTGGAGCAACTGGGGTGAGAACGTCGCAGTGTCACCCAGCGCGACCGCAGTCATGGCCGCCTGGATGAACAGCCCCGGACACCGTTCCAACATCCTCAACTGCGCCTACCAGGACATCGGCGTCGGCTTCTCCGCCGCCAAGGGAGGGCCGTGGTGGACGCAGGTGTTCGCCACACCGCGGTGAACCTTCTCCACCGGCAGGGCCAGCTGCTGACCAGGCAGAAGTTGCGGCTGACCCGTTGCGTGAGTGAGCTCTTTCAGCGTTGTCTCTCGAACGCGAGGATGACTTTGGCTGCTGCCGTCAGGCGGTTGAGGTGGGGAAAAGCTGCGCCGCCGTTTGACGGCACCCGGGCTCCAGGTTCGACGGGGCGGCGCAGTCGGGTGTGGGCCCGGCTGAGCGGTTTCGGCCCGGTGGTGAAGGCGTTGCGGGTCGGGTGGTTGGCCAGCGCGGCGAAGGTTGCGCCGTCACCGGGCCGGCAACCGTTCACGTCCGTCGGCTGAGTTCGGCGGGTGGGGGGCCCGTCCAGCCGTTCACGACCACCCCGCGGCGCGTCGGCTTGAAGGTGCTCCAGAGTGCGTCGTGGAGGGCGGTCAGTTCCTCCGAGACGGCCGCGATGTCGGGGGCCAGTGTCGCCAGTTTCGCCGTGATCGCCGCGGCCGGTGCGCCGGGCTTCAACGTCGCACTCGATGACCTGAGCACGGCGACGGCATCGCTGACGAGGCCCTGCCACTCGTGGAGCGTGGCGACGGCCTGAGAGAGCCCTTCCACGTGCGTTGAGAAGTCGAAGCTCACACGGATGCGGTCCGCGATTTCGCCGGCGTAACTGTCGTACCCGTCGATGATGCCGGACACCGCCTCCCTCAGGGCCTTGGTCGGCGGCCCGGTGCCGCCGGAGTAGCAGGTGGAGGCCGGACCGGTGAAGAACTTGGAGATGGCCGTGAGGTTGCGGTCGATGCTGTCGAGGTGCTGCTCCCGGTCTTCCAGGTAGATCTTGACGGTGGTGAGCAGTTCGACCAGGTCGCTGCCTTCATCCCCGTACAGGTGCTCAGCAGCCTTGATGGCCTCCTGGTACTCCACCCACCAGTCTTGGCCGCTTGCCGTGCTCAGCACCCCGGCCCGGGCCTCGGGGGAGAAGGACATGAATTCGGAGACGGGGAACGTACGGGCCTTGATCCTCCGCTCGACCTCGCCGGGGAGTTCGATGCGCGCGTTCACCCTGATGCCCGGTGTCTGCTCCAGGGTCTCGCCCTCCTGTCGGCGCATGGCCATCTCCGTGCGCCGCTTCGGCTCCTTCACCTCTGACGGCGCACGGCTGTCGACGGCCTTCTCCTCACTTGCTGTGCGCGCTGTCATGTCAGCCTCGCCCCCGCCCAGACAGGCCGCGAGGAAGACCACGCGGTGGACCTCGTCGCCTGGTGAGGTGCCGGGTAGGGGCCTGCGCTGGATGCGGCCGATGGCGTCCCTGAGGTTGGTGAGCCTGACCAGCTCAACGCCGACCCGGTAGTTCTTCACCGCGCTGCGATGGGTGGTCAGCTCCGACAGCTCGTACTGCGCCTCGTTCGTGAACGCGGAGAGCTCATAGTTGGGGATCGGCTCGCCGGCTTCGAAGGTCCGCACCGGTGCAGACCGCTCCCGGCCGGCGGTAACCAGGTCCCTGAACGCGATCTGCTCCCCGTCTGGCACCTGGGTATGGATGGTCATCCCCGGCGGTACATTGAACGTGTCGCCGCCAGCAGCCTCCGCACCGTGTGCGGAAATCTGCACCACGATGATCTTTCGCCCGCCGGCTGGTGCCTTCTTCTCTTCCTCCCCGGTCCACCGAGTCTCGGCGTCCCGGAGGGGGACCTTGCGTTCGGGCACCTCGCTGCGCGGGTCCTCGGTGTTGCGGACGAGGATCTTGCGTTCGGGCACCGGCTCGTCCACGGGTGCCGCGGTGGTGCGATCCGTACCCAGTGCCAGGAATTTCCTCGGGCGCAGCAGGGCGATGCCGTAGCAGGCGGGGCAGGTGTAGTCGGTGTCGGTGAGGTGGGCGTTGAGGTAGGCCCGGCAGCAGCGGGGGCAGATCCAGAGGTCGTCGCCGGGGGCCAGGGCGGTGATGGTGCGGTCGGGCCGGGGGCGGGTGCAGGTGGGGCACTGGCACCAGGCGCGCACGGCGGTCCTGGTGACGGGGTGCAGGGCCAGGATGCCGGGAGGATGGGTTCTCCAGGGGATGTCGACGGGGGGTGGTTCGGGGTGTGGGTGGTGGGCGTAGACCCAGCGGCCGGCCATGTTGTCGTAGGCTTCCCAGAACGCTGCGGTCAGGGCCGGGTCCTCGGCGCGCCGGACGGGGAAGTAGCGCACCAGTGGCTCGACGAGGGCGAGCAGGGTTTCGACGCTCCGCTCGTTGTAGCCCGTTTCGGTGCAGTCCCGGGCGAAGGCGTCCAGGAAGCCCTGGTGCTGCTGGTCTGCCCGGTCGTCCAGGATTGTGCCCAGACCGTCGTGCTCGGTGCCGGCCTTCAGCCAGTCGTCGGGCAGGTAGGACTGCAGCCGCAGGGTGGCGTCCACGAACGCCTTGCCTTCGCGGATGCAGGTCTTGATCACCTCAACGCTCTCCGGTTCGGCCACGGACCGCCCCTTTTCCTCAAAGCCTCTGCTCCTTCCATGACACCACCTCGAGTTGTCCCGGCATCGGGCGCTGGGATGCCCGGCACCGACGGCTGCGCTTCGGGGCACCGTTGGACGGGATGGGGTGGTCGGGTGGTGTCGTGCGACGATGCGGACGCGGGAGGTGCTCGGGAAGACGTCCGCCGACGCTCGGTTCGCGGAGGAAATGACGGACCGCCAGGCAGCCGACGCGTTGCGGGCCCGGGTGGGCTGGAAGTTCTGCTTGTCCCTGGAGTTGGCTGATCCGGGCTGCGGCGCTTCGATGCTCAGCGAGTTCCGCGCCCGGCTGGCACAGGGCGGCAGGGGCGAGCTGCTGCCCCACCCGGGACTTGCCGACGCCGGCTACGTGAGTGTGGATCACATCCTGGCCGCCCGTGCCCCGTGACCCCGAGGCCTCCGACCTCATCCGCTTCACCATCGCCTGGGAGCACCAGGACGTCACCTGCCCCATTGGAGCCGTCAGCCGCGACTGGAGGAACGCCGGCAGTGCCGACGGCCTGCCGATCATCCAGGCGACCTTCAAGATGCCCGACTGCGGCCCCGGTGCACCCGCTCAGCCACCAACGCCCGTGGCCTGACCTTCCGATCCCGGCCACAGTTCGAGGCCCGGCGTCGCATCCGCGGAGAGCAGCCACCGAGACCTGGCGCGAGCAGTACGCTGCCCGCTCCGGCGTCGAGGGCCCATGTCCCAAGCCTCTCGCCGCTGTTACGTCCACCGCACACGCTATCGAGGCTCGGCCAGGGCCCACCTGCGCTACTCACCGCGATGGCCCTGAACCTCGTCCGCGTCGACGCCTGGCTCACCGGAGCCCCGCTCGGCAGCAGTTCGACCGAATCGGTCCAGGAGCTGCTGGCTTACAGATCCCCCAACGGCTCTTCCCGCCGATGCCACCGTGGAGTGGTGGCATCGGCGGGGAGAGCCGGGCTCTGTCGGGGAGGTCAGTTGTTGACGATTTGCCATTTCTGGTTGGTGTTGGTGTTGCAGGGCCAGGCGACGATGGGGGCATCGTCGGCGGTGTTGAAGGCGTAGTCGTCGAGGCAGAGGTCGGTGGCGGCGTTGTAGTAGTCGCCTCCGCTGCGGGGGCGCCAGATCTGTTCGGGGGATCCGTTGCAGGTGGTGGCGTAGACGGGGGCGCCGTTGTAGTTCCCGGTGGGGGCGACGCACAGGGTGGGCTTGTCGTCGCCGGCGCGGGTGGTGAGCTGGCCGTCGCCGTTCCACTGCCATACGGTTTTGGTGGTGGCGCAGTTCTGGTAGCGGACGGGGGAGCCGGCGTTCTGGGCGGGGGCCAGGCCCAGGCACTTGCCGCCGTAACCCTTGATCTTCGTCCAGGAGGCCGGGGGCATCATCGACACCACCGTGTCGACCCGGTATCCGGCGACCCCGCTGTAGGTGACGTCGGCGTCGAAGTAGGCCTTCTTCGTCGTGGGGTTCCAGGAGATCCCGGTGGGCAGCTTGGGCGGCGCACTCTTGTCCCGGTAGTAGGTCTTGCCCTTGAGGATCATCTCCATTCCGAGCAGACCCTCGATCGGGACATCGTCGTTCACCAGTGTCATTTTGTTCGAGGGTATGGTCGGATCCATCCTGATGTGGCAGGTGCCGCCGAGGACGCCGGTGGTGTGTTCCTTGCCGGAGACGTTGACCTTGCGCAGGACTTGTTCGACCCGGGCGGCGTAGTCCGGGGGAACAGTGACCGTCTGCGGGCTGAGGCTGACGGTCTGGGCGGTGGAAGTCCCGGTGGAGGTGCCCCAGTTGTAGGCGTAGCCGATGGTGTAGCTCTGGTCCACACCGACGCTGTTCGGGGAGACCTTGAAGGTCGTGGTGTGCGAGGTGCTGATGGTGTTGCTCAGGTTGGAGGTGAAGGTGCGTGTGAGGTTCTGGCTCCAGGCGGGGCTGGTGTACTTGTCCCCGCCCGTGCCGGTGCCGACCAGGGCGAACTCCGGCTTTCCCATGGACGCGACGGCCGTGACCGGTACGGAGGAGGTGCCGGCGATCGTGACCTTCGAGCAGTCAACTCCGAAGAGCACCGCGGGAATGAGGTACTTGGGGTCGCCGAGGCCATAGCGGTAGTACCACTCGGGCAGGTTGGCCCGGACCAGGTCGTTCAGGACGATCGCGGGCTGGCCCTCGGAGTGGGAGGTGAAGGTAACCCCTCCATCGTCAGCATGAGCGGTTTGAGGGGGCAGGGCGGTCAGCAGCAGCGCCGCGGACGCCGCCGTCATCACGACGGTGGGGACAGCCCTGGAGCGGGTGTGAAGGATTGTGCGCAACTTGGTCTCCGTGATCCGCCAAGGACCGCGGACAGGCTGTCCGCGGAATCGGGATACGCGTTCCGGTGAGGACGGGTCACTCCTCGGACACGCGGCGGTACCACCCAGACGGAAAACAACCCAGACCCGGTCCCAGGGCTCGTGACCCTCCGAAGGGACCGCCCCGGACTTCCGCGAGGGGCCGTGCAAGGAAGCTGCTGTGACCGCAGCGTTCCACCACCCACCCCACACCCACCACCCACGACAGCACACATGGCCGCAAACGCACCCCCTTAACCTCGGGCTTTCATGAGGCCAGCTGTCCGACGGGTGGTCAGGAAAGCAGAAAGGGCCTCTGACCAGCGAGAATGAGGATTGTCTAGGTCCCTGTTCCCGCCCCGGTCGGAGGCACTTTCCAGGTGAGTAAGCGTATCGGGTCGTATCCGCGTGTCCGCGTCGAGGGCGGTGGCCGCGGGGTGGTCTCGCAGTCCGGCGCCGTGCTGCTGGTCGAGACCGCCCGCAAGACAGGGTTGGACGCGGCGATATCGACGGCACTGGCGCCGTGGCGCAAGGCTCGGGCCGTCCATGACCCGGGCAAGGTCCTGCTGGACGTCGCGCTCGCGGTGGCCCTTGGCGGGGACTGCCTGGCTGATGTCGCGATGCTGCGGGCCGAGCCCGCCGTGTTCGGCCCGGTGGCCTCCGACCCGACCGTCTCGCGCCTGGTCGACACCCTCGCCGCGGCCGGGCCCCGCGCACTCGCGGCGATCCGGCGGGCGCGGGCCGAAGTCCGCGAGCGGGCCTGGCGGTTGGCCGGCGAGGCGGCCCCGCACGTGGGCGGCGAGGTGACCGTGGACATCGACGGAGTGCTGGTCCTCGCGCACTCCGAAAAGCAGGACGCGGCCAAGACCTGGAAGAAGACGTTCGGGCACCACCCACTGTTCGCGTTCGTCGACCACGGCCCAGGCGGGTCCGGGGAGCCGGTCGCCGGGCTGCTGCGGCCGGGGAACGCCGGCAGCAACACGGCCGCAGACCACATCGAAGCGGCCCGGACGGCACTGGCCCAGCTACCGAAGAAGTACCGGCGCGGACGCCGAACCCTGATCCGCACCGACTCCGCCGGCGGCACCCACGACTTCCTGAACTGGCTCACCACACGCGGCCGGTGGCTGTCCTACTCGGTGGGGATGACCATCACCGGCGGCATCCACCAGGCCGTGCTGAAGATCCCGGCCTCTGCCTGGACCCCCGCAGTCGAACCCGGCGGAGAGATCCGCGACGGCGCCTGGGTTGCCGAGCTCGCCGGCGATGTCCTCAAAGGCTGGCCGAAGGGGATGCGGCTCATCGTCCGCAAGGAACGGCCCCACCCCGGAGCCCAGTTGCGCTTCACCGACGCCGACGGCATGCGCCTGACCTGCTTCGCCACCAACTCCACCGGCACCCCGATCGCCCGGCTGGAGCTGCGGCACCGCCAGCGGGCCCGCGCTGAGGACCGCATCCGCGCCGCCCGCGACACCGGACTGCGCAACCTGCCCCTCCACCAGGCCACCCAGAACCAGATCTGGCTGGAGATCGTCCAGCTCGCACTCGACCTGCTCGCCTGGATGCCCATGCTCGCCCTGACCGGCACCGCCCGCCGATGGGAACCCAAACGCCTACGGCTGCGGCTGTTCTCCGCCGCCGCCCAGCTCGTCACCACCGGCCGCCGCCGCTACCTCCGCCTGGCCCGCCACTGGCCCTGGACCGACACGATCACCAGTGCCTTCGAGCGCCTGCACGCCCTGCCGGACCCCGGCTGACCAGCGACATCACCCCATCCCGACGAACACCAGACAACATCCGGAACCGTGGAACCCGGCGCCCAACCGACGCGCCAGTCGGGCCCTCGGTATTTCTATAGGCAGAAGACCCAGCCTTGGGTATTCAGCCGATCAGGGTGATCTGACGCTCAATTAGAAGAAGGTGCCTCTGGCCTGCAAGGATGCGATTGCGACGTCGTATCCACAGCAGGAACAGGTGCACCTTCTCGGTGAGTGAGCGTACAGGGTGGGACCGGCGGCTGTCTGTCGCCGCCGACGGGAAGGGCCTGGTCGGGCACGCCGGGGTGGTGCTGCTGCACCAGGTCGCGGACCGGGTCGGGTTGACCGCCGCACTGGGCGCACTGTGGCCCGGCGGTGGGAGCGCGACCTGGCGTGACCGCGCGCACCTTCTGCTCGGCCTGGCAGGCGCGATCGTGCTCGGCGCGAAGAACCTGTCCGAGGCCGAGCAACTGCAGGCCCACCACACCGCCCTGCTCGGAACCCCGGCGTCGGACTCCACCGCGTACCGCGCCCTGGCCGCGCTGGACGAGAGCGCGCTGCACCGGATCGCGAAGGCCCGCGCGCGAGTGCGCCGCCACGTGTGGGGCCTGCTCGCGCTGCGGCCGGGCGGCTTCCCGTGGCTGGTGGTGGCGGGCAAGCGGCTGACCGGGTGGATCGTCATCGACATCGACGCCACGATCATCCTCGCCGCCTCGAACAAGACCGGGGCGGCGGTGACCTTCAAGAAGACCTGGGGCTTCCACCCACTCGCATGCTGGTGCGCGAACACGCAGGAGTCGCTGTCGATGCTGCTGCGGCCCGGTAACGCCGGGTCGAACACGGTCGCCGACCACATCACCGTGCTCACCGCCGCGCTGCGGCAGATCCCGCACTCCTCGCAAGCGAAGATCCTGGTCAGGGTCGACGGCGCGGGCGCGACCCACGACCTGCTGGAGCACCTGGAAGCGCTGAACACCGCCCGCCGCACCGTGCGCTACCTGGTCGGCTGGACCATCACCCAGGACGACGAGAAGGCGATCGCCAAACTCCCCGCAACGGCGTGGGAGGCTTCCCTTCGCCAGGACGGCGACATCCAGGACGGCTACGGCATCGCGGAGTTGACCGGACTGAGCAACCGACCGGGCTGGCCCGAGGGGATGCGGCTGCTGGTCCGCCGGGTCAGGCCCGCCGGCCGCCACAGGAAGAAGCTCACCGCGTTCGAGCTGAAGACGGGCTGGAAGTACTCCGTGATCGCGACCAACATCCGGCACATGTGGGGCATCGCCGGTTCGCACCAGCCGCAGTGGCTGGATGCCGTCGCCCGTCAGCACGCCGTGGTGGAGGACCGGGTGCGAGCGGACAAGGCGATGGGGCTGCGGAATCTTCCGAGCAAGTCGTGGGAGGCGAATCGCGGTTGGATGCTCGCCGCGAACCTCGGCCACGACCTGGACTGCTGGGTCCGCCTGCTGGCCCTGCACGACCAGGATGACCTGGAGCGGGCCGAGCCTGACACGATGCGCTACCGGCTCTACCACCTGCCCGCGCGCCTCGCCGCCCACGCCCGTCGCCGCCGGCTGCGGATCGAACGCACCTGGCCCTGGGCCGACGTGTTCGTGCTCGCTTGGCAGCGGCTCACCCAGCTCCCGGCCGTCACCTGACTGCCGGTCACCGACCCGACGACCTGGAAGGAGAGCACCCCCGGACCCGTGGAATCCGGCGCACCCGCAGCGTCATGCGACGGCCCGCCTCACCGGCATCGAGGACATTCCGGGCGAACCGCCGAGACGATCACCGAGCACCAGCCGCTGACGAATCGAGGCCAGCCCGGACAAGCAGAAACGGCCCGCCAGCCGAGCTGACGAGCCGTCATGCAAGATCGAGGTTAACAATCACGACAGCTACAGATCGCCACCTGACGGATATCCGTGCTGGTCGGATGGGCCGAAGCCGCTGTCAACGCTCTCCGAAATCTGGTTCTGGACCACTATTTGGGATGCTGTTGGTGATCTTCAATAGTGAGGGTGAGATTGCTGATGATCAACGTCGCCGGCCCTGCTCACCTGCTGTTATGACCTGGAGGTTTCGGCTGGGTGAAGGGGTGGGCTGCGTTGGCGACGGATTCCTGGTCCGGCGCGAAATTCCGCATCTGACCGCAAGAATGGCTCGGGGCGAGCAATCCTCGGGGCACGGCCGCGATGTGGGTGCGGGATCATCTGGACTCCTTGCGGCGGTGCGACGCTTGGACCGGATCGAGCTGGTGGGCGAAACCATGCGCGCGGGCTCTGGAGGAGTTGGCAGCCGCTGATGAGGAATGATGGGGTCCGCCCTGGTCACGGACGACTCGGGCCATCGCTATGACCCGGCGGTACGTGACAACCGACTTCCCCGGGAGACGAAGGAACGCGAGCAGTACGCAGTGGCGGTCGGTGAGGACGGCAAGCACCTGCTCCACGCCCTGCCTGCTCCGGATGATCCCGCCAGACTGCGTTCATTGCCGCAGGTGGAAGTCCTGCGGCAAGTCTGGGTTCACCAGTACTGGTACGACGAGGTAGGCCGCCTGGGCTGGCGCGGCCCCCAGCAGACCCGTGCCGACTGAGCCGGCGCCACAGAGTCCCCCAGCGCCCGGGCAGACCGGGACCGCCCGCGGCACATACCGTCCCCGGCCACCGGGACGCTCCCGCCGGCCGGGCCGAGGCTCGTGGAGTGCGAGAACACCAGGGCGTGCCCGGCCCTGTGGGTCGGCCGTGGCACGAGCGGTCCCGCGGCATCCGGCGTCGGCTACGCGCGCTTGTACCTGACACGCGAGGCGGCGAACAGTTCCGCTATCTCGCGCCGCTTATCCCCACCGTACTCAAGAGTGAGCGTCACATCGGTGAAGAGCCTCCCGGGGTCGGCTGTGGCTTTGCCCATGGACAGCCCTGGGATGTCGTCGCCCAGCTTCATCCTGTACGCCGCCTCGGCGGTGTCACGGCAAAATCCGCCCGGCTCGGCGCCGAGCCTGGCGAGCGAACCGAGGCCCGTACGACCTGGCGCAACGGCCACCACGACAAGACCCTGACCACGCGGGCCGGCGACTTGGACTGGCCATCCCCAAGGTCCGCACCGGCAGTCTCTTCCCCAGCCCGCCGGAACTACGTCACCGTATCGACCAGGCGCTCTACGCGGTCATCATGGAGGCCTGCGTGCCGGGCGTGTCCACCCGCTCGGTCGACGACCTGGTCAAAGCCCTCGGCGCGGACACCGGTATCTCCAAGAGCGAGGTCTCGCGGATCTGCGCCGACCTGGACGAACAGCTCACCGCTTTCCGCACCCGGCCGCTCGGCCACACCTGCTTGCCCTGCACCTACCTGGACGCGACCTACTGCAAGACGCGGGTGAACCACCAGATCGTCTCCCAGGCCGTCGTCGTCGCCAACGGCATCACCGAGGACGGCGGCCGCGAGGTGCTGGGGCTGATGGTCGGCGACAGCGAGACCGAAATGTTCAGGGCCCAGTTCCCGCGTCACTCGCGCGAACGCGGCCTGACCGGGGTCCGCCTGGTCATCGGCGGCCACCACAGCGGCCTGGTCAAGGTGATCCGCAAGGTCATGCTCGGCGCCGTCAAGTCGACCCCCGGCACCGATCCCGACCGCGCCAGCTTCACGATTGCCCTGGAATCGACCCGCGACCAAGTCGTCGCCGCGCGCGGTGTCCTGACCGACGGCGCCGGCCTGGTCGGTGGCATCGGCCGCGCGGGCCTGGCCGGCCTTCTGCCCGCCTGCCGTCCACGGGTCAGCACCCGCACCCGTTGTCCCGCTACACGCAAGAATCGAGGACAGCAGGCCCCTGGCCAGTACGAATATTCAATCCATCGCCATCAGCGTCCACGGCGCGCAGCCGACAGTGACGCCAGTCACTGCCCTCTGGGCCCGAGACCGGCACCAGCCTGCCATCAGCCCAGGACCTGCCCCCGACATCCCGCATCGACCGCACCTTCGCCCTCCTGAGGTCACAGTCCGGCCGCTCATGGAGCCCCAGCGAAGTCGCCCAGACCCTCGGAATCACCAACATCAACAGGTTCTGCGTCCAGATGGCCCGCCGGGCACGGCAAGGGCTGATCACCAGGACCCGCAGAGGGGCCTACACCCTCGCCGACGATCCTTTCAATCCACCCCTTCCGCTCCTAAAACACGGCCTTAGCCTGGGCTGATATCGCTTAAGGGCCTGCCGGAAATCAACTCGCTGTCTTGATCTCTGCCGGTGGTGTGATGCCGTGGCGGGCAGCGAGGCCGAGGAGGTCGTCCAGGGTTGCCAGTCGGGTGTCGGCGGGCTCGATGGTGTGGCCGACTTCGTCGAGGAGGCGCCGGGTCTGGCTGACGACCCGGTTCAGGCTCTGGGGAACCACTGCGAAGAGCGGGGCGATCGTCACTTGCGGAAGCCGGTGTCGTTCGTAGAGGAGAGTGGCCAGGAGCCGGTCGACGAGGGTCAGGCCGGGTCGCCGGCCGGTGTAGCGACCAGGCGCGGGTGCTTTCTGCTGGTCACCGCCGCGTCGTTGGTGGAGGTCTGCTTCCCGCTGGCCTTCTCGTGCCGCGCTCAGCGCGGCGATAAGCCCGCTCCACTGCTCGTCCGGCATGCCGGTCAGGGCCGGGTGGACCAGCCATGAGCGGCCCGGGCCGGGCAGGTCCTGGGGCGGGATCGGTGGGACGCCGTCGCGGCAGTGCTCCTCGGGGCGCAACGTGTAGTTCCAGTCACCGTGCCAGTCGTGGCGGTCCAGCGGCAGGGCGGCCATCTGTGTGTCGCCGATCGTGATGCCGGTCGGGTAACTGTTGGTGTCCAGGGCGGCGGTGACGGTCAGTCCGGTACTGGTGGTTGTCGCGGCGATGCAGTTCAACACGACTTCGTGGCTGGTCAGGGGGCGTCCGCGCCAGTTCATGCTGATGTGGGCGAACAGCCGGTGCTCGATGCGGTTCCACTTCGATGTGCCTGGCGGCAGTGTGCAGACGGTGACGGCCAGGCCGCTCTGTTCGGCGAACGCGGCCAGCTCGGTTTTGAAGGACCGGCGCCGGTAGCCGTTGGACCCGCCGGCGTCACAGGTGATCAGCAGCCGTCCGGCCTGCGGGTAGGTGTCCTTGCCGATCGCGGTCCACCAGCGCCGCAGGGACTCCACGGCGAACGCGGCGGTGTCGTGGTCGATGCCGACGTTGACCCAGCCGGTGTTCGCCGACACGTCGTAGACCCCGTAGGGGATCGCCTTGCCCAGCCTCTGGTCGGGGAAGTCGTGGGTGCGTACCGGGACCGGCTGCCCGGCCCGCGCCCACTCGGTGCCGGCGTTGCGGTACTCGCCGATCAGCTCTTTCTTCTTCGTGTCCACCGATACCACCGGGTCGCCGGCGGCCTGGAAGGCTTTGACCTGCTCGTTGATGTAGCGGAACTGCCCGTCGCGGTCGGGGCTCTGCTTGCCCTCGATGGTCTTGGCATTGCCCTGCAGGCTGAAGCCCTCTGCGTGCAGCAGGCCGGCGACGGTGTCGGCCGAACAGCGGTGACCGGCCGCCGTCAGTTCCCGGGACAGCTTCCTGGTCGACTTCGTCGTCCAGCGCAGCGGCGACATCGGATCCCCGCGCATGTCCGGCTCGACCAGCGCCAGCAGCGTGGGCACCAGTTCCGGGTCCAGGTCGGCCAGCCTCTTGCGGCCCCCGCCAGGCCGGCGGACCCGACCGGTCGGCTCCACCGCCCCGTCCAGTTCGTCCACCCCGCGCGAGACGGTGCCCTCGCGCATTCCCGCAGCCCGAGCCACCACCCGGATCCCGCCGTGCCCCAGCGATCGCGCCTCAGCACCCGCCAGCAGACGGCGTTGCCGCTCATCCAGATGCGGGAGCATGACCTCGAACTTCGCCGTCAGCGACGCCTCGATCTCCACAGATATGCCCATACCACAACAACGATGCCCAGAACGGGAAGCAACGCTTTGTTCTCCGGCAGGCCCTTTAACCACCCGGCCTTGGGTCAAACCCGGAGCGGTTCACCCCCGGAGCCGTACCGCAGTTGTAGTGCCCGTCGGGAGTACGGCCAGTGTGACCCGAAATGGGAGGGCCTGAAGCACCGCAGCGGTGGTCCAGGCCCTCCCATTCAGCAGAATGCGCAGTCGAAAATTCGGCAGCGGACCGTTCCCTCCGCGACTGCGACGTTAGAGCTGCGGTCAGCCGCAGTTTGCCACCAGCGTCCCTGTGTAGAGGGGAACCGGCGGAGTGACAGTGAGGATGCGCTTGGAAGTGAAGGAGACCTCCTCGCACTTCACCTTGTTCTTCTGCGCGAACTTCTGCATCTGCTTCTGGGTATTCTGGTGGGCGGCGGTCCCGGTCGAGCCGACGGAGGTGAAGGTCTTGCTGACCACCGTCGCAGGGGCGCCACTCTGCTGGGCAGCCGAAGCCGGAGAGGCGACGGCGAGCCCCAGCAGGGAAACAGCGCCAAGGGCCACGAAAGATGCGATCTTACGCATAGATGCTCCTCATAAGTGACATCGATTGGCCCCTGGGTTTCTGGGGCCGCCAGGCAATGATTACCCGGATCATCAGGCGGGCCAGTCGATTTGAGGTTGATTTGAGCATTTCGCCTAAAGGGGGTCCATGAGACACCTTCGGTCATTTTTGAGCAGCGCTTATGAATGATTGCAAAGATTTTCCATTGTGACAGTCGGCAGCGCCCCTCCGGTGCTATGTGCACTTCCCGGTGGAACCGCGGTCCGCGAATCCGGGCCCGGCGCAAGCGCAATCCACAAGCCCCCTACCACCAGCGCGAATGCCTTAGACCGTGTCTCATGTGGATATCTTGGCGAGCTTCTTGTAGCAGGTCAGGGCTGCCGCGAGGCCGAGGAAGGCGGCGAAGTGGGAGCCCTCTCGCTCGTATCTGACGGTCAGTCTGCGATAGCCGAAGAGCCAGGCGATGCTGCGTTCGATCTTCCATCGGTGGCGGCCGAGCCGCTCCGAGCTGTCGACTCCCGGGCGGGCGATGCGGGGTGTGATGCCGCGCTGACGCAGCCAGGCGAGGGTGTCGGCGGAGTAGTAGGCCTTGTCGCCGCGAAGCCTGTCCGGGCGTCGCCGACGAGGTCCGCGGCGTGACCTCACCGCCGGCAGGCCACGAACCAGGGGCTTGAGTGCCTGGCTGTCATGGACGTTGGCACCGGAGACGCCGACGGCCAGCGGCAGGCCCCGGGCGTCGGTGAGGACATGGAGTTTGCTGCCCTTCTTGCCCCGATCGACCGGATTGCGCCCGGTCAGCGTGCCCCTTTTTCGCGCGGACCGAGGCGGCATCGATGATCGTCGACGTCCAGTCCACCTCACCACGCACCCCTAGCTCGTCCAACACCGCACGGTGCAGCCGTACCCACACCCCGGCCTTCGACCATGCGGCGAACCGCCTGTGCGCGGTGGCCGGCGAAACGCCGAACGTCGGCGGCAGATGCCGCCAGGCACACCCGGACGTCAGAACGTAGACCACGGCCGTGAACACCGCCCGGTCCTCCAGCCCCGCCGTCCCACCACCTTGACGGCGGGACGCGAACGACGGGATCAACGGCGCCGCCAGCCTCCACAGGCCATCCGGCACCAGCCGATGAGACAGATCAACCACCATGAGCCCCATCATGCCGCAGATCGTCCAACCCCCACATGAGACACGCTCTTAACTACCCGGCCTTGGGGCTCCCCCGATGTGAGGACACGTCTTACGACCTGGTGCGTGATTGTGGCGGCGATGTGACCGTCTGGGTGAGAGCCGTTGGTCAGGTGCTGGGGGTCCGGTCGGAGGCGGGGCCAGCGCGGTGAGGTAGGTGGCCGGGAGGGTGTCGTGGCGGTGGGTCCAGCGGGCTGGTCCCTTCCAGGGCTTGTGGTCGGCGAGGGTGTGCTCGACGGGAATGTGCTGGGACGAGTGGTCGTGGCGGGCCTGCTCCCGGGCCTCGTGGACTTCCGGCGCGGCGATCTTCGGCTTGCGCGGCGGTGTGACGGCCTTGCCGGGGTGATCCTTGCGGAGGCCCGAGCAGCCATCGCGGAGAAGCACTTGGGCCTTGGGAAACTGCTGGAAGAGGTCGTCGATGCCTTCTCCGCGTATCGCGGTGGCGTCGTGCATGCGTCCGGGGCAGGGGTTGCCGGCCCGCAGGGTGCGGCCCTTCGCGTCGGCAACGACGGTGGCCTTCATCGTGTTCTGCTTCTTCTTGCCGGAGACGAACGCCCTCCGGCCACCGCGGTGCGGTGCCGGGCGGCGGACCTGGACCTCGGTGGCGTCCAGTCGTAGCGCGGCACTCCCGGCCTGGGCGTGGGCGAAGACGTCCGTCGGGGTCCGCAGCCGGACCCCGACCCCGGGACGGCCGGGCACTGCGGAGCCTCGGGCCGCGAGCAGGCCCCTGACTCGCCGATCGCCCGGCTGATCGTGGAACAGTCGACTCCGACGAGCACGGCCAGGACAGCGTGAAGCAGATCGTGTCGCGGATGGATGAGCGCCGCGGTCACCCGGTCAACGAACACGGGCCGATGCCTGCACCCGCGCCGGCTGCCCGCTGCCGCACGCCACCGCGGACGGCGTCGCGCCGCCCTTCGACCGCGGCCTGCCGCGGAGCGGCCAGTTCGATGGCCAGATCCGCCAGGTGCCGCCGCGAGATGCCGGTCAGCACCCGATGGCCGAGGACCGCACGGCTCACCTTGATCGTCACACCGCCAGATCATGCCGCCCGCAACACCGCTGGTCACATCGCTGCGCAACCACGCACCAGGCCGTTAGGTACGCGCGGATTCCAGCACATCGCGCAGCGTCTGTTCCCGCCGTACCACCAGGTGCAGTCCTACCGTGGCGACCGCACGGGTCAGCAGCCCGGCGGTGCCCTGCGACCAGCGCAACGGCTCCAGGTCACCCTTCGCCAACGCGGCCATTGCCCGCCTGGTCTCGACCGGGTAGCGCATCGGGTGGTGCAACAGGAGTTCCAGCCGTTTGCCCAGCACCTTGGTGGGCACCGTACCGGCCACATTGCCGGCACGTACGCCAACCTGATCGAGGGCGTCGGCGAGCAGAACGTTCAGCCGTTTCTCGCAGTGGAGCGCGGCCAGGGCGGGATACGGGACGGTGCGCAGCCACCCGATGGTGGCGACCAGTGCTACGGCGTCGCGGCCTAGTACCGCCAGCGCAAGGTCCAGTGCGGCTGTCTCACCTGCGGTGCGGGCCGCAGTCTGACGCACAGCGCGAGTATTGGTGTGGCTAGTGGGGGCGAGGTGGGTCGTCATGTGGGGCTCAACGCCTGTGAAGGGCGACAGGTATCGGAAATGCGGCACCAGGGGTGATGGGGAATCGGGAACCGAGCCGGTTGCCCACTGGTTCGGCCAAGCCGGGCGCGCACGATGACGGGGTCGGGCCTGGGGCCCGGGGCCCGTCCCCACTGGTGGTCACGAATTTCCGGGCTGTCCGGCGCCCGTGGTGGTGGCCCTGATCCTGCGTGACAGCGGTTGCCGCCGCTGTGTCGGGCTCCTGAGGCTGTCAGGAGCGTTGGAAACGTGGTGTGTCGCTGGCCGGTGAGGCCTCCCGAAAGAGTGGCGCTGTCATTGCGGTGGGATCCGTGGTGGCGCCTGGGCCCCGGCGTCCTGCCGCTGGACAGCTGCCAGGGCGCCGGTGACGACAACCGTCGCAGTCAGGGTCGCTTCGGGGCATCCGCCCTTACTGAGCCAGCGCTCGTTCGAAAACGAACGCCGTTCGGTCGGCCTGCCGGTCCCATGACAGGTCGGCGGTGACACGTGCGTGACCGACCTGTCCGAGACGGCGCGCCAGCACATCGTCGCGGAGCAGCTCACCCAGCGCGGAGGCGAGCGCGTCGACGTCGCCGGGAGGTACCAGCAGTCCGTTGCCACGGTGGGTGACGAGCGAGGGGATTCCACCCACTGGTGTGGTGACCACGGGCCGGCCGCAGGCCATCGCCTCGGCGAGCACGCTCCCGAAGCTCTCGAACGCGGTGGGCAGCGCGAGCACTCGGGCCCGCTGGTAGGCCTGGGCCAGCTCTGCGCCCTCCAGCCGCCCGGCGAACTCGACCCGGTCGGAGATGCCCAGGGTCACGGCCAGATCGGCGTAGTGATTCAGTGCGCTGCCCGCGCCGACTACCGTCAGCCCGACGGGGCAGTCCGGCGCGAGCTGGGCCACGGCCCGCAGCAACTGGTCCAGCCCCTTGTACGCTGTCGCCGGCTCCAGGGAGCCGACGAACAGGAGCCGGGGCTCCCGTACGAGGGGAGCAGGCGTGAAGCAGGTCAGGTCCACCCCCGGTGAGATGGTCGTGGCACGGCTGGCAAACAGTCGAGGTTGGTCGGCAGCCACGTAGTCGGAGCAGCAGATCAACTCCTGGGCCCGCCGTACCGTCCCTGTGAGCACGGTCCTCTCGTATGCTGCCAGCAGCGCGTTGGTGAGCCGGTTCCCGTGGCGCATCCGGCCCGTGTGGTAGGTGAGGACGAACGGGACGTGGGAGTTCGCCCGGGCTGCCGCGTCTGCGAACAGTGGTACTGGGGCGTGTGCGTTGACCAGATCGACGCGGTGTGCGGCGATAAGTGTCCGCAGGGCCTGCTGCCAGGTGGGGGAGAACGGTGTGTTCGAGAACCGTGCCAGAACGCGCAGCCGGTAGACCGGGATGTCGTCCGGTCCGGTGCACCGGCCGGGTGCCGTCCCCGGGTCGGCCGTCGTCGCGATCAGGACCCGGTACCCGTGCCGGCGCTGGAGCTGGCGGGCCAGATTCCAGACGTAGCTCTCAACCCCGCCGATGTGTGGGGGGAAGTACGGGCAGGCGAGAAGGACGGTCCGCCTCATTCGGGCCTCCAGCCGTTTTCCGGCGCGTTCCGCGGCACCAGGCTAGTCCCGTTCCTCGCACATGACTGGTTCGGAAGGACCGACGAAGTGACCAGTGCTCCGGTGGGTCCAGGCCGATGTGCCTGGCGTGCCGCCATCTTGTTCGTGTCGAACGCGAGTGCGCCGTCCTCGGACGACAGCGCAGTTCGCGGCGGCGGGGTAGAGGCGTCTGGGCGCTCTGCCCGCCGCGGCCGGGCGATTGCGCCGGCCTGACGGGACGGCCTGGAATGGGCCGCAGACGGCGCAACCGGTGCGCGGGCGCCCAGCAGCGCCAGCGAGCAATAGAGGCCTGCCACCAGGTTTCCCGCCGTCCATGCCCACCCCAGCCAGACCAGGCCGCGTGGTGCCAGCGCGATGGCCAGCCCGATGGTCACCGTGGCGTAGAGGACGTTCCCGACGACCAGGTGCTTGAGCCGCCGGGCAAGTTTCAGGGCGAAGCTCGCCCAGGTGTTCATGGCCACTGCCACCGAGGCCACCGCCAGGACCATCAGCAGCGGTCCCGCCCCGGCGGCGTACTCCGCTCCGAACAGGCGGAGCATCGGGACGGCTGCGACGACGACAACGGCTGCGGGGATCTGTGCGCCAGCCATGACCAGGGCCGAGCGGCGCAGCAGGGGGACGAAGCGCGATTCGTTGTTGGAGACTTCGGCGAACAGTGCCTCGCCGACGGAGTAGGAGATGGCGTACAGGAGGGTGGCGATCTGGAATGCGGCGAAGTAGAACGCGGCCTGGGCCGCGCCCAGCCGTTGCAGCACGATCAGGGGAAGGACCAGCAGGGGTGCCAGGTTGAGCAGGCTCGACCCGTAGCTGGCGAGGGAGAAGCCCAGGTGATCGCGCAGATGTGTGTCCTTGGCACGCAGGCGCGGTCGGAACTTCAGTTTGCGGTACATCAGGATGAACGAGGCGAGGGTGCCGGCGAGGTACCCGGCGCCCGAGGCCGCGATGATGCCGAACGCGCCGAGGCCGAGGAGCAGGGCGGGGAGCGCGAGTTTGCTGAGGCCCTGCACCAGTCCGTCGGTGATGACGTTGTACTGCGGCATGCGCTCGCCGATGAAGACGGCATCGGTGAGCAGACTCAAGGCGACGCACACGCAGAAGAACACGAACGTGGCGGCGTGGAGCGGGTCTTGCCGGATGAAGAGCAGTTTCTCCCCGTACCGGGGAAGTCCGATCAGGTAGGCCGAGCCGGCGGCGCAGGCGGCGGCGCCGACCAGGAGGCAGCACCGTGTCAGCTGTCCGTTGCGGGCACGCCGCGGCGCACGGAAGCGCACCAGTGTGCTGTTGAGGCCCAGGAGGCTCGTGTAGGCGATCAGGTTGGTTGCCGAGATCAGTGAGGTGGCCAGGCCGACCTGGACGGGGGTGTAGAGACGCGTGACGATCATCCAGAACACGAAGCCGAGGCCGGCCATGGTGGCCGTCGACAGCAGGAGGAGGGAGGAGTTCCTCACCACCTGGTCCGCGGTGTCCGGGGGTATGTCTTCCACTGCCGTGCTCATGAGCTGCCGTGTTCCTTCTGGGCGCCGTCGGGCCCCTCATGCGTATTGGGTGCCGTACCCGTCTGGGCTCCGGTGGAATGGTGCTGTCCTGCGGGGGCTGGGAGGACAGCCCGGTAGGCGTGCAGGAGCGCACTCAGGTGTGCGGGCCAGCCGAACTCCGCCAGTGCGTAGCGCCGTGCTTCGATGCTCATCAAGCGGCGGGTGCGGGGATCTGCCGCCAGTTCGGCGAGGGCCCGCGTCCAGGCCGGAGCCGTGCGGGGCAGCAGCCGGGCCTGGCGGGCGTCGAGCCGGTAAGGGGCGTAGCCGGGATCGTCGGTGGTGAGGACCGCCAGACCGCTGGCCATCGCCTCTTGGACGGTCAGCGGGAATCCTTCGGCTCTGGAGGGCAGCGCGAACATGTCGCAGGCGCGGTAGGCCTCGGCGAGCAGCGTCGGCGGCAGCGGGCCGAGGAAGTGAACACCGCTGCGGCCCACCAGTGCTGCGGAGCCGCCGCCTTCCCCGGCGAAGACCAGGTCGTAGCGGGGATCGGGATCGGCCCGGCGGGCCTCGAGCAGGAGGGCGTAGCCCTTCTTGGGGACCAGGCGGCCCGCGAACAGGGCCAGGGGACGGTCCGGGGGGAGGCCGAAGTAGCTTCTGGCCAGCCGCCGTTCGGCAGGCGACACCGCGGGCCGGAACAGGTCTGTGTGTACGCCGTTGGGGAGGTGGACGCTGTTCTCCGCTCGTGCTCCCAGACGTGCGGTGAGCTTGGCGACCGAAGCGTTGAGGGTGAAGACCCGTCGTGCACGGCGTACGAGAAGCCGGCCTGCGGTGGCGTAGATCGCCCGCTGGACGCCGCGCACCAGTGGCGAGGGGTGCTGGACGAGGCCGATGTGCTGGGTGAGCAGGTAGGGCGTCGTGGTGCGTGCGGTGGCTGCCAGGGCTGCCCAGGAGGTCATGTAGAGGCTGTCGTGGACGTGGACGACGTCGGCCCAGCGGGCCCAGCCCATCATGGCGGGCAGCAGCCGGGGTGAGAACAGGGGGAAGGGGACGCCCAGGTGCCGCTCGGCGCCGTTCCACGCGGCGATGCGGACGACGGTGACGCCGTCCTGGGTCGTGGTGCTGCTCTGCTTCCCGCTGGTCACAACGGTGACGTGCGCCCCTTGCTCGGCAAGGCCGACGGCTTCGTGGCGGACGACGTTCTCGATGCCGCCGAGGTGGGGCGGGTAGTAGTGGCAGACGAACAGTACGCGCAGGTTCGCTGTGTTCATTGGAAGACCGCGGCTCCTTCGCTGCTGTAGATCTGGTTCTTGGTGGTGTGCAGGAGACCCAGGGGGTAGCGGTAGGTGATGAGGTCGCCCTGGAAGAAGATGGTGGCCCGGTGCTCGGTCACGGTGCTCGTGCCGAGCAGCACGTAGCTGTCGGTCTGGATGAGGGTCGGGTAGATGTCCTGGAGGGAGCGGGCGTCGATCTCGCTCTGCAGCCGGGCGTAGGTGAAGGTGTCCGTCTGGAGCTGCGAGGCGATGTCGTACGGGGGGTGTTTGCTGATTTCCCCTTGGGCCCAAGCGGAAGCGGAGCGCTCGGCCGGGAGGGTGTAGTAGATGTCGTAGTACTGGCCGGCGTTGCTGAGCTGCAGTTGGGGCGGGTACCCCCCGAGGAGGGTGGGGAGCATTCCGGTGAGGTCGAGGAAGAAGGCGATCGCCAGGGCGCAGGCCAGCGGGACCAATGCCTGGCGTGTCCAGTGCAGGAGCCAGAGGGTGGCGGCCGCGATGAACGGGACGAGGACGAAGAGTCCTTGCTGGAAGGCGCGCAGCACGCCGTAGTCGACGGACAACTGTGGTAGTGCGGTGAGTACGGCGATGATGGTGAGGGTGGCGAAGGCGAGGCAGATCTGGTCACGGGTGGGACGGAAGGGGCGGCTGCGCCGGGCGAGGATTGTCACCGCCAGGCCGGTCAGCAGGAGCAGCTGGAGCAGGACGGCGGCGGACGTGCGCACGAAGGTGTTTGCGGTGGCCACGTCCAGGCCGGTGTCCTGCAGGGCCTTTCCGGCCGCGGTGAGCGGGAGCTTCTGCTCGCCCAGTGCCTCGGTCGGGTATCGGTCCACCACATCGAGCGGCAAATACTGCCCTGCGGCCCGGCCTGCCGCCGTGTCGCGCAGTGTCTGCGCGCGGTACTCGCCGAGGCGCTCGGCGGGACTCGCGGAGACGCCGCTGAACAGGCTGTAGGAAGTGTCGGAAGATCCGTTGTGGCTCTGCCCGGGGTGCAGGATGTCGGAGAGGGCAGCGGACAGGGTGCTGCGGACCTGGCCCCCGCTGTGTGTGAGAGGGCCGGACCAGACCACTGCTGCGACAGCGACGGCGCCCACGATCCACCAGGTCACGAACCCGGGCGCGGGCCGGATCCGCCCTCGGGAGCGGGAGCGGCGCCGGGCCAGCCGCCACATACTGTCCGCCGCGCAGCTGAGGGCCAGCGTCGCGACGAGGACGTACGTGGTGGAGTAGTGGGAGAGCACAATCCCCATGAGCAGGACCAGGAGCATCACCCGCCGGGCGGACCGTCGCCGGTGCCGGTCAGTGATCACGATCAGGGCGCACCCCAGCAGGACGAACGCGACTTCCTGGCGTCCCAGATAGACCATGTCGGTGAAGAAGGTGGGAAAGGACATGAAGTAGACAACCGACAGCAAGGCGACCAGCTGCGGTGCGACGTTGCGGACCGAGCGGTAGACCAGCACCGGGGTCAGGGCGAACAGCAGCGGCAGAACGACCTTGAAGACATAGACGCCGGGGATCGCGGTGAGCCGTGTGATGGACGCGGGCAGGACGGTGATGCTCAGGCAGGCGTTGTAGGCGGTGGGGAAGGAGTCGATCCGCCAGCGCCCGGCATCCAGCGCGAGGACGAAGACCTTGTACTCACTCTGGATGTCGTGCCCCGTGATGTACCAGCCCCGCAAGGACACCAGAAGCAAGGTCGCAGCCGCCGCGAGGTAGATGCCCAGCTCCAGCACACCGGTCGGGCAGATCCGGCGGCGGGCGAACAACAGGACCAGGAGCACGGCGACGGCACCGAGCGCGGCGACGCTCACACCGTTGCCCAGACCGTTGTTCAGCCGGACCGCGCCCGCCACGGACAGCGCCACCGCAAGAGCACCCAGGAATACCACCATGACCAGATCCGCCCTCGGCCGCCGGGCAAGACCGCTGGGCGATGTTCCCCCGCGGGTACCGCCCCACGTCTGATCGAGACGGCGGGATCCGGGAGCCAGCAGGCGGACGAGCAGCGCCGCGCAGGTGAAGGACAGAGCCAGCGGCACCCGCTCCAGCGGGCGGTCGACCGCGACCAGGGGCAGAACCGTGTTGACCAGCAGTCCGACCACCATTGCGCTGACCAGGGACAGGCCGATAGCCAACAGCACAGCGCCGTCACGGGTAGAGGCCACCCTCGACGCGGTGCCGGACCAGAACACAGCCGGCGCACCGAAAATCACCCACAGCCCAGCCGGTACCGTGACCACGGCCGGGACTCCCGGAGGGAGCAGCACCGCACCCGCCGCCACGGTGGCGAGGACAACCGCCGTGGACCCGGTGACACGGACGGGAGCCCTCATCGGGCGTCCGCGAGGAGCCCCGGACCAGCGGGCCCGTAGACGTCCGTGTAGACCTTCTCGACGCGTTCGGCGACTGCCTGCCAGGTAAAGCGGCGCGCGGCGGCCGCGCTGCTGCGGGCCAGCCGCAGCCGCAGGGCAGTGTCACGGGCGAGCCGATCGATGGACAGGGCCAGGGCGCGCGGTTCGGGAGCGGCCAGCAGACCGATGCCGCGCACGAGCTCGGCACTGCCCGGCACGTCGGTGGCCAGTACCGGAAGCGCCGATGCCATCGCTTCCAGGGCGACCAGCGGCATCCCCTCCCGGTCGGAGGGCAGGACGAAAGCATCGGCCCGGGCGTATGCCTGCCGCAGGTCGTAGTTCAGCAGACTGCCCGAGAACCGCACGCTCGGCTGCCCGCCCGTGCTCAGGCCGAGGCGCCCGGCCTGAGCGAGCAGCTGAGGCCGCAGGCCTCCATCACCGACCACATTCAGCCTGACCGGCTCCCGAACCAGGTCCATCGCGTCCAGCAGCCGCGCGACGTTCTTCTGCGCGCTGAGCCGCCCCACATACAGCAGCTCCAGAACGCCGGGCCGCGATTCGCGCTCAGGGACCTGCCGGAAGTACTCATCCCCGACACCGTTGGGTACGACGAACACCCGCTCAGCCGGAACACCGTAGGTGGTGTGCACAAAAGCGGCCTGGGGCTCGGTGAACACCAGCACCCCGGCCGCGGCGCGCAGCACTCGGCCGAACATCTGGCGCTTGTACAGCGGGAGCAGCAGGCCAAGGGGTCCGGAGGCGTCGACGTCCAGGTGGAGGTGCACGAGAAACTTCTGGCGGCGCAGCCGCGCAGCCACAGCAACCTGTTCGGGTAGCAGAGCATGAGCCACGTGGAGGTGCAGGACGGCCGAGCGCGGGGCGCGGAGAAGTGACAAGGGCAGACCTGGAGCCACCGCGGTGTGAGCGATTTCCACCGCTCGGTGCCGCCGTACGGGAACGGAGCCGGAGGCAGCCCTCCGGGTGCCCCGCTGCGAGCCGATCGCCGTCGTGACGACAGACACGTCATGGGTCCGGCGTTGCAATTCGGAGAGGTGCTCGACCACCCGTTCCATTCCCCCCAGATGCGGCGGGTAGTAGGGGGTGATCTGGAGGATCGTTCGCATTACGGCACCACCGGTTCGGTCAGTTCACGGTTGGTTACATATCGCACGTCCCGCCGGTTGCCTATGTGGGCCAGCACCCGCTCCAGCCGCCGCCAGTCACCCCGCGCTTCGATCTCCCAGCTGTGCCCCCACAGGTGGAACACACCTCCGCGGCCAAGACACTGCTCGAACCAGTGGATGGCCAGGTCGTCCCAGTTGAGGTACAGCCGCGCGGCAGTACGCAGCCGAAGCCCGGAGCGCCGCAAGGCCAGCGGTCCGTCCACACGGTGCGCGTAGGCATTGACAGTGGTCAGCAGCTCGAGCGGCGGCCCGGGCCGCAGCGAGTTGCGCATCACCGTCCGGGCCAGCCGGAACCCGATCTCCCTGACCTGACGCACATGGGTGGCCGTGTACGCCCCACACGGATAGCAGAAGCTCGTCACCGCAGATCCCGTGATCCCCTCCAGCTCCTCCTTGCCCGTCCGGATTTCCACCGCCGCCTGCCGGCTGGGGAGCATCGGCAGCCGCTGGTGGGTCAGCGTGTGAGCGCCGATCTCAAAGTTCCGGTCGGCGAGCTCACGGATCCCCTCCGGAGGAAGCCGCTCGGCAGGGCGGATCTCCACATTGCGCGGTGCGATGTAGAAGGTGCCCGCGATGCTGTACCTCTCCAACAGGGCAGCGAGCCTGCGGTCAAGGCGGTGCCCGTCGTCCCAGCTGGTGGTGACCTCACATCGGCGCAGCGCCGGCCGGGCCGGGACAGTCCCATTCGCTTTCATAACTCAGTCCTGGAGTGCGGGGAGCGGCACGCTCCCGATGCGGTAATGCAGAGTCTGTGGCCGGCCGGCCAGGACGACCGTGACCGTGGCCGGGTCCGTGCCCGTAGGAAGCTGGACAGTCAACGGCACAGGTGCGTCGCGACGGATCATCACGTCGACCGCGGCCTGCGCCGTGACCTGGCCCGCGGCGTCCTGCACGCTGGCCAGCACCCGCAGTTCGGGAGGCTGCTCGCCATGCCCGACCAACGAGACGGGGACCGCAACGGTACCCTCGCCGACGACCGGCGGACCGGTGAAGTAGAGCTCCACGTAGGGCGCCGACTGCCGTGTGTAGGACTCCCTCAGGACACGGCGCGCAGCGGGGGAAGACCACACCGACACGGTGATCGCTCCCACGGCGATAAGCAGGACCGCACCGAGCACGGGCCGCAGCCGCCGTCGCGGACGCCTCAGGCGTGACAGCTGGTGCGGGACGTGGCCCTCGTGCGGCACCGGATCACCTGGCGACGGCGCGGCGGGCGGGGGGCATGCCCCCGCCGAGGTGTGTGGACGCACGCAGGCGGTGTTCGAAAAGCTGAACCAGGTTGGCTGCTCCGTCGTGCAACGCGTTCAGCTTCACTTCTCCCCCGCGCTTGCCGTACTCGATTGGGACTTCCAAGCACCGGTAGCCGGCGAGCATCGCGGCGTTCTTGATTTCCTGGGAGAACGCCATGCCCGAGGAGCGTACGTCAAGACCCTTCCAGATATAGCTGCGAAACACCCACATCCCTGATTGGGAGTCGTGGAGCCTGTTCCGGAAGAGTGTTCGACTGACCGCGCTGAGGCCGCGATTGGCGATCGAGTGCGAACGTTTCATGGCCTCCCTGTTGTCGTGATACAGCCGGTCGGTCGTGAGGAACTCCGCCTCACGGCGGATCAGGACCCGTAGCAGGTCGGGGAGATCGCCGAACGGATAGGTGCCGTCGCAGTCCCCGGTGGCGATCACCTCGCCCCTGGCGGCCGCGAATCCGGCTTTGTAGGCCTGGCCGTAGCCGCGCCGATGTTCGTGCACGACCCGGGCACCCAGGGAGTGCGCGATCTCAGCCGTACCGTCGGTCGAGGCGTTGTCGACCAGGACCACCTCGGGCTCCCAGCCTGCATTCGCGAGCGCGGTCATGGGGATGGATGCCATGACAGAGGGCAGATTGGGGGCTTCGTTGAGCGCGGGTATGACGATGGACAGGGTTTTCATGGGGGCTCCAGCTGGCTTGTCGCATCTGGTGATGGGGAGAGGTCCCCGCCGGGTGAGCCGTCGCGCATCGCCGACCGGGTGAGCTCGCGGCCCGGAGAGTTCCGGTGCCGGCTCGCGGGGATCCCGCAGGTGTGCTGGACCTGTGAAGTTCTCTGCCGGCGATACGCGTGCGGGGCGGGGTGTTCCCCGGTCGCGGGTCAGCCGTGCCCGGACCCGGCGGAGGTGTGCGGGGGGCCGTTGCGAGCGGACTCCGCACGGTCGGCCTGCGGGGCCGCGGGGTGTACCCGTTGCCTCGGCGGACCGGGGCAGCGACAACTTTGTTGCGCTGCTACGGCGGGTCTACGCGGACGATGCGGGGGTAAATTAACGCTGTCCGTTTAGGCTGTATATGTACAGGTTGCATCCGACATACCCTGGGGTCAACAGGTTCTTTCAGTTGATCCGACTTCTCCGGAGGTGGACATGGCTGATGAGGCACCCCCAGACGCTGGCGACAACGAGGATGACAGGGGCCGCCAGACAAGGCTGAGCCGCGAACGTGTACTGGGCGCAGCCCTCGAACTGGTCGACCACGAAGGCCTCTCCGCACTGAGCATGCGCAGGGTCGCGGCCGAACTGGACGTAGAGGCCATGGCCCTCTACCGCTACACGTCGAGCAAGGACGGACTGCTGGACGGCCTCGTCGAGGCCCTCTACATCGAACTGAACGATGCCCTGGCGAACCCCACCACCGACCCCCACGGGAAGAAGCCACGCACTCCTTCGAGCACTCCCCACTGGCGCGCCGAACTGCATCGCATCGCCAGCGCGACCTACCAGGTGTCACTGGCGCACCCCCACGCCGTCCCCCTTCTCGCCACCCGGATGCTGGCGGTGCCGCTCGCCCGCCGCCCGCCCGCAGTCCTCAAAGACCACGAGCGCATGCTGGAGCTGCTCGTCGAAGCGGGCCTCGACGCCCAGGACGCCGCAACAGCGTTCCGAGCTGTCACTGCCTGGATCCTCGGCTACATCCTGACGGAGCTCCGGGCAATGGTGGACGACCCCGACGAGTCCGATCCCGCGTTCCGCCTGGGCCTCCACCACATGCCCGTGAAGGAGTTCCCCATGCTGCGGGCACTCGCCCTGGACCTCTCCGTGCAAGGCGGTCTCAAAGGGTTGTCCGACGGCCTCGAAGCACTGCTCGACTGCTTTGTCCCCGGGGTTGCCGACGACCGCTGAAGACGCGAACCACCTCCTCGGCCAGGCGGCCGGTGAGATCTGTCGATCCCCTGATTTCGTAGAGGATTTCCTTATGCGGCCAGGTCCTCCTGATGGCGGCTGGCTCGTGCTTCGCTGATGATCCGTTCGAATTCCGCCGGCGGTAGTCCGCTGGCTGCGCTGTGCCTGCGGCGTGTGTTGTAGAAACTGGTGATCCAGGTGGCGATCTTCAGCCGGGCCTCGGTGCGGGTGGCGAACCGGTGTCGGTGCGCGCATCCCAATGAGCGGTCGAGTCGTCGCGGGGCACCGGACGGCCAGTCTCCGTGAGCCACAACAGCGGCAAGCCCATGACAGCCACACCCGGCACCCCTGGGTGTCCCGATCCTACGAATGATCCGAACGAACCCCGCTACGAAAGGTATGGACCTCATGCCGTCCTCGGGTGAGGGGACCGTGGCCCGCTGGGCGGGCACTCCAGCGCCCTGCACAGCGCCGGCTCCCACCTGGTCGCGCGCGCGTTGGCCAATCCGGAGGTGTCTCTGCCACGGCTCTCCACGTCGGTGGACGGCTCGCCGTCCGTCCACCGGTTGCCGTCAGAAGAGGATCGCCGTGCTCGCGGGCCCAGCGAGAGTTTCGCCGGGGTAATGCGCGACCGGCTCGGGAACGACCGGCGACCCCGGGCCTGTGACCGGTGTCGCGAAGTGGATCTCCGGCGGCGCAGGAGGAGTCGGCGATGACGAGCACGCGTAGGACGGAGAGGCCAGCGCGATTCCGGCGAGAACCGGCACGATGACGAGCACTGAGCGGATCAGAGAGCTGTTCATGGATGATCTTTCCTTTGGTGGCAGCCGACGGCTTGCGGTTCCGCTCACTGTGGACGCAGATCAGAAAGTCGACAAGGCCATAACTCGATCCGTCGCTAAAAAGTAGCCTTTCGCACCCGCCCCGTCCCACGCCCCCGGTGACCCGCCTCGCAGGGAAGACTTGGGCTCCATCGGATGCCCTCGCCCACGGATGGACTCCCACCTCACCCGCGAAGGTGACGTCCCCGACCAGCTGCCTCGCGGGCCGACCGGTCAGCCGCTGTCAACGCTCTCGCAAAGTTGGTTCTGGATCACTTTCCGTGCCAGGGCCACAGAGGGAGGGTTATTCACAAGCTTGCAGGCATCGCTGCCGTCCTTGATCAACAGCAACGACCCCGCTCTGTAGTCTGACGAGTTCTCACACAACATCGGACTGCACACAGGGCGGGGTCGTTGAGCTGGAAGGTTACAACCGGGCTGGATGCGGAGCAATTGACCGAGCTGGTGGCCCGGATACACGCCGTGCCGGGCGTCGACGGCCTTCGCTCGCGGGGACGCCCGTTTGTGCTCGGGATGTACAAGTCGGTGGTGATGGTGCTGTTCCTGCTGCGGCAGAACCCGGTCCAGCAGGCGGCGGCGGAGCTGTTCGGCTGCAGCCAGTCCACCGTCTCGCGTCGCCTCGCGCTGCTCGGGCCTTTGCTGGAGCAGGTCTTGGCCGGCTTCGTCCCCGACCCGGCCGAGGCGACCGCGGGGCGGGCGGTGCTGGTCGACGGAACCCTGGTCACGACGTGGGACTGGGCCTGCCAGGGCACGGAGTTGTTCAGCGGCAAGCTCCGCGACACCGGCTTCAACCTGCAGATCGCCGCCACGCTGGACGGGGACCTGCTCGCGGTCTCCGCGCCGATGCCGGGGTCGTGGCACGACGCCCACGCCTGGCGGGAGTCGGGCCTGCCGGAGACTCTCGCCGACCGCGACATAGTCGGTGACCTCGGCTATCTCGGCCTGGGCCTGCTCACCGGCCACCGCAAGCCGCCCGGCCGGCCACTCCCCGAAGCACACAAGGCCTTCAACAGGGATCTCTCCGCGCTACGGTCCGCCGTCGAACGAGCCATCGCCCATCTGAAGGACTGGAAGATCCCCGCCACCCGCTACCGGGGCCCGCTCACCGCCTTCCCCAAAATCGTGAAGACCGTCACCGCACTCGCCTTCTTCCGAATGGCGTGGTGAGCCTTGTGAATAACCCTCAGGGTCACCGAAGCCGCGATCATGAACCCTCTGTGGCCCTGGCACGGAAAGTGATCCAGAACCAGTCTTCAGGAAGCATCAACAGCCGCAGGACGGGCAGCACTCCACTGACATCTTCAGAACCCTCCCGGTCGTTCCACCCCGAGGCCCTTCCCCGGGAGTCCACGGGTCCAGGGACGCTCACCGGTAGCACTTCACCTCTCCGACCCCGAGCGATATACGTGCTGGCTGAAATGGAAAAGTTCGCCCGCGTGCGACGATCCCGCGATCGAAACAGAGAGGAAAGGAAACGCATCCACATCGACAGGCAAAATTCCAGGGTTTTCAGGACGACCGATACCGACGGCGCGATGGCCAGCATGAGACGGCAGCCGGGCACCAGATTTGCTGACGTGCGCGGGCACACCGGAACTTGTCCGGGCCCTGGCCTCGACCGGCCCAGGAAGCCCGACAGGGGCGTCAGTAGGGAAGCTGGCGTCCTGACGGCGTGCGCAGATCAGGTTCTGGCGCGGGCCGGGAAGGGGATGGCTTCCGGATTCGGATCTGGTTCATCGGAACTCCCTGGGACGGGGCCTTTGGGATGCCGGGCAGACGACCACCGGGCCCTTGCAGCGCCACGGCTTCTGCTGCCGATGAACCCGATTGTGCCCGCAGATCCTGATAGCTGGCGGACAAAGTCCGGTTAATGCACCAACGGGTACCCGAAGCCGCCCCATCGGGAACGCTTCTCTTCCTCAAAGGAATCCTGTTGGCAGTGACCCCGCAATCCAGCCCCACCCACCCCAATGGTTCAGCCGGCCCAGGGCAACGATGCCAAGCTCACCGCCTGGGTGGCAGATACACGGCCGAGCTGCCTTCGACCGCCTCCGGCACCGCGTCCTTCTGCAGTGATTCACACAGAGCGTCACCACCACTTACAGGACGGAGCGGAATTCCTGACACTCCCTACGGGACAGAGCCGTTTGCTGGACAGTCCTCTTGTCGGCGTCAGGGTGTGCCCGTCGATCAACGCAGCCTTGTCGGGGGCCGTGCTTGTTGGCCGCGGTCATGTCGGAAGGCCAGGTTGGCCCTGTGATGGGTTGAGCTGTTCGCCCGTATTTTTAGGGACAGGCGTGTGGACACCCAGGTGCCGCCACGGGTATGCCCGCCCCTTCGTGCCGCTGCCCGGTCATGACTGGTGGCCCAGGGTGGTAGTCGATCGGGTCAGGAGGTTCTACCCCGCGCCCGGAAAAATGAAGCAGCATCGGACGCGAGTCGAAGGAGCACACAATGCGGAAGAAGATCGCACTGGTAGGCGCGAGCGCCCTTCTGGTGGTGGCTGGGACGGCCGTGACCGCCGAGGCCGCTAGTGGCGTCAAGGTGAACGTCTGTGGCAACTCCTTCAATGGTGGCCCAGCCGGTGGGCAGTCCTGTACAAACGGTCAGGTCAAGGGCAACACCGGGACCCTCCCTGCATGGATCCTCAAGCTTCTGGCCACTTCCTGAGCCGACTGCGGGACGCCGGTGATCCCAGCGAACCGGCTCGCGGCACTGGCGCCGCCAGCTGTACCAACATCGCCGCCAGCCTCCGCGAGATGTCCCTCCGCCCCCCTCGAACGGCCGCAAGTCCTGGGCTCAGGGCCGTTGCAGAGTCCCGTGATCTTGTGAGTGTGCCGGTCAGGCGATGCCCAGGAGGTCGAGCGAGCGGGTGAAGGACTCGTGGGAGGTCTGCCGAAGGCTGGCAGCGATGTTGCGATGCCCGTGCTGCCGCAGCGTGTTGATCGCCAGGCTGCGGAAGGTTGCCATGCCCTCGGGGCCGTGACCGGTGCGGATCTTCGAGGCATCTTCGGCGAAGGTGGTGTCGCGGACGAAGTGCAGCCGGTTCTCGATGGTCCACTGCGATCTGGCCAGCCGGCCGAGCTGCTCGGGCGAGGTGCCGTGCCACGATCCGGCGGGTCATCGGCCTTGCCGTCCACGGCGATCGAGTCCGAACCGACCGGATCGGCGCCGGTCAGGTCGGCCAGCCCGCCGGGGCAGATCAGGCCGATGACCCGCCGGATCGTGGAGGCACTCGGTGCGACACGCACGCCCAGCGCTCCCGCGACCCGGGCGCCCAGGCGGGCCAGGGTGTGTTGCGGAGCGTTCGCAGACCACTGGCCGATGGCCGCGTACGAGCGCGCGCTGGCGACCACCGCCGAGGCGGCGACCAGTGAGCACCGCCACGAACGGGTGACGACCCCTCGACGTCGACATGGATCGGGCAGCAACCGCAACCGCTCCACCAGCGACAACTCCGCCACGCGATCCAGAGCGGGCGACTTGGTCAGAGAGACAGTGGCTGACTGACAGCACATCGAAGCTCCGGCGGTTCAGGGCGACAATATCCGTTTACGATCACCGGTCTGTCCGCTCAGCCTGGATCCACCGCGCGGGTTGTCAGCGGTGTGAGGGGCTGGAACGAAGAGATGCCTTGTGACCTGGGATGATGGGAGTTCTCTAGGCTTCCATCGCACCGGATCAGCAAGGCATCTCGTAAGTGAGAGCGTGGTGGTGAACCATGCTGTAGCTCGATGAGCTGGGTTTTCCGGTTGGGTGTGGTGGTGGCCGGGGCGGGGCAGCCAGCGGACGGTTGGTTCTGTCTGTCCGGGAGGTGCATGGTGCCGTCGGTGATCGCTTTGCTGGAGTGCCGTGAAGCGCGGGCGCGCGAAGAGCTCGAGTCCTGGCTGGAGGTGGTGCGGGAGGCCGAGGAGCACGCTGTCGCGGCCCGGCAGCGTGTGGACCACGCGCGCATCGCCCGTGAAGAGGTGTTGCGCGCGCTGGCCGAGGAGGGGGAAGGCGCCACCCGGCGCGCGGAGAGCGGGCTGGGAGCGGCATCCGCGCAGAGCGGGGAGGATGACCCGCCGTCAGGATCGGTAGCGGTGCCGGTGACCGTGCCGCAGGCGGTGCCGGCCGGGGCGGGTGGGGGTACTGACCGTGACCCGCGGCCGCCGGCCTGGCGGGCCGGTCTGGGCGAGGAGGTGCTGTCGGGGGTTTACCGGCAGGTCTTCGCCGTGGCTGCGGCAGCGTCGGGGCCGGTGACCGTGCTGGAGCTGACGCGGGCGCTGGGCCGGGACGCGACACGGATGAACGAGGTGGAGAAAGTGCGGCACCGGGCCTATGCGCTGGAGGCGCGGGGCCGGTTGCTGCGTGAGCGCGGCGGAGTGTTCAGGGCTGTGGCGGGTCCAACCGGTGGGCTCGCCGCTCCGGCCAGTGCAGCCGCTGCCGCGCCATCCGCCGGGTCAGCGTGACCAGGCCGGCCCACCACACCATCTGCTCGTGGTGATCGGGGCGGCGCTCATGGTCTCGGTTGAGCCGGCGGGCCCGTGACAGCCACCCCAGGGTGCGCTCCACAATCCAACGGCGCGCGAGCACCACGAACCCCGTCTGCCCGTCGCTCCGCCGCACGACCTCGACCTTCACCCCGTGCCGGGCGAAGGCCTGCGCGAGGGCCTGGCCCTGGTAGGCGCTGTCGGCCCAGACCAGCTTCAACAGCCTGCCCGGCGCGGCCATGAACCGCTCCAGCAACTCCGGGGCGGCCATCGAGTCGTGCACGTTGGCCGCGGTGACGCCGACTTCCAGCAGCAGGCCCAGCGTGTCGGTCAGGATGTGGCGCTTGCGTCCGTCGCGTGATTTCGCGCCGTCGTAGCCGCGGCTGTCGCCGGTGACGGTGTCCGCACCGTCCACTGACTGCGCGTCGATGATCGCGGCGCTCGGCTCGGCGGGCCGTCCCTGCCGCTGTCGTTCGATGCGACGCAGCCGTTGGTACAGCTCGCGTACGTAGCCGTGCCGGCACCACCGCCGGAAGAAGTCGTATACCGCCCGCCACCAGGGGAAATCGGCGGGGACAGCGCGCCATTTCGCCCCGTTGTCGACGACGTACCGGACCGCGTCGACCATTTCCCGGTGGCAGAACGACTCCGGTCGCCCACCTCGGCCCTCCAGCCAGGCCGGGACCGGCATCGACGCACGGATCTGGACCCACTCCGCGTCAGTCATATCGGTGGGATAACGCTCGGCACGCCTCCCGGCAGCGATCGCCCCGTACACGTGCACGTAGCAGTCACACGGAAGAGGGACCGGAATAGACCACGCGGCATCGGAAGTGGTCAACTGGATACGCAGCGGGTCTCCTTGGACGACTTTGGTCTCGACAACCGCGTCTCTACCGAGGGACCCGCTCTTTCATGCCTACCTCGGCACCAGCACCTGCGTGCGAGGCATCACCCACCCGGGGTAGCCGAACGCCAGTCGCTTCACCACCACGCTCTCAGCGGCATCCCACCCGGCTTCCGGCCTGGCCGACACCTGATGACCGCCTCCGGCTACCGCCTCGAAACGATCGTCCGCTTCACCATCTGGAACGACGTCACCGGCGTCACCGGCTTGCCCGCAAGCACCTGAACCAGCACCCCACCAGGGCCCGGCACGTCCCGACACGGAGTCAGATGATCAAGCACTCGACAACGTGACAGCACCCGCCGGTCAGCTCCTGCGGCGCTGGATCCGAACGTTCAGGACCTTCGCCCAGGACTTCAGGGCCAGACGCTCTGCCTCCTCCAGCGCGTCCTTGGAGTACCGCAGAATGGGGCCGAGCAATGGGACGGCCGCTGAGAGCGTCTCGTGCTTCAGGGGGATGCTGGCGGCTAGGGCGGACCGGACGAGGTCCGGGATTTCGCCCGTCCGCGCGAACCACACCTGACGTTCGTCGAAGATCCAGTAGTCGAGCTCGACCGTGGGTGGTGCCTTGGCCTTCCTCAGCTCCTGGATCACGGCCGCCACCACGGAGCGGTTCTCCTCGGTGATCGACTCGCGTCGTGCCGAGCACCGCCTGGCGAAACCCTGGCTATCGCCCTTGACCAGGGCCTTCTGCTCCGTTCTCGCCGAAGTGGCGGGACGAGGCGGGGCGGCAGGAGGCGGGGCGAACCGGCTGGGGGCCAGCATGAAGAGCGCCTGTCTCAGGGCCGGCCCTGCGGTCGCGTCGTCGCCGCCTTGGCTGTAGGTGATGACCGCTCGTGCGAGCGGGTTATCCGACCTGGCCGAGAGTTCGATCTGGCCCTTCGCGTACACCGGCATCCGGGCCTGCCGATCCTCGTCCTGGTCCTCGTCGCCAGTGACATCGCTGAACCTCGGCTTGACGATCTCGTCGGCCTCCTCGGCGATCAGCCACAGGAATCCGACCCCGGGCACCTGCCAGAACTGCACCGTCTTTCCGCCGCCGCCCGGGGGCAGAGCCGCGGCCAGGACCAGCTTGTTGTGCTCGTTGGTGTAGTTAGCGATGGCCCGGTAGTCGACCTTGTCCGTTCCCGTTCCCAGCAGGTTCGAGACAGTGCTCCGGATCTTCTCGTGGCTGAGCTTCGGGACGCTCTCCCTCCGGCGGACCGATACCGGTGTGTGGGTGTGGGCGAGACCGGAGGTGCCGTCGGTCTCCAGCAGGTCGGGGTCGACCTCCAGCGGAGGAGGCTCGGACACCGAGTTGCGCGGCGTGCCCCTGGGGGTGCCGGCGGGCGTCCCCCCGGGGGTCCCGCTGGGGGAGTTGCCAGCCTTCAGGGACGATACGGTCCTGGCATCGCTGAGCTCCGTCTGATCATCGAACATCCAGTCGAAATCCGCCGGGCTGGTCGCGCTGCCGCCCGGGGCCGGGGCGGCCTCCCGGTCCCGCTCGGCCGCCCTCGGCTTCGGGTCCGCCACCGTCACCGGAGCGCCCTGCTCGGCCTGAACGGCGGCCTGCTGCCGCCACGCAGCCTTCTCCCGCTCATGGGCGGCCTCCCGGTCCCGCTCGGCCGCCCTCGGCTTCGGGTCCGCCACCGTCACCGGAGCGCCCTGCTCGGCCTGAACGGCGGCCTGCTGCCGCCACGCAGCCTTCTCCCGCTCATGGGCGGCCTCCCGGTCCCGCTCGGCCGCCCTCGGCTTCGGGTCCGCCACCGTCACCGGAGCGCCCTGCTCGGCCTGAACGGCGGCCTGCTGCCGCCACGCAGCCTTCTCCCGCTCATGGGCGGCCTCCCGGTCCCGCTCGGCCGCCCTCGGCTTCGGGTCCGCCACCGTCACCGGAGCGCCCTGCTCGGCCTGAACGGCGGCCTGCTGCCGCCACGCAGCCTTCTCCCGCTCATGGGCGGCCTCCCGGTCCCGCTCGGCCGCCCTCGGCTTCGGGTCCGCCACCGTCACCGGAGCGCCCTGCTCGGCCTGAACGGCGGCCTGCTGCCGCCACGCAGCCTTCTCCCGCTCATGGGCGGCCTCCCGGTCCCGCTCGGCCGCCCTCGGCTTCGGGTCCGCCACCGTCACCGGCAGAGGATGCGGATGCTCCCGGGCAAAGTCGGCGGCCAGCCCGGCCACAGCGGTCGCCGGGTGGAACGGCGCGCCGCACGAGGTGCAGGAGGCGCCCTGCCCGCGGAGGCAGGCATTGTGGATCGCCGCGCCGCAGCTGCTGCAGTGCGCAGTCGCTGAGTCCGTTCGGGTGCAGTCCGTGGCGGCGCAAGGCATGTGCGATCACTCCTCAAACGCGCTTGGTCGAGCGGTGGGCTCTCAGGCACCGCCCGGAGCCGTGTGCTGCTACCGGTGGGCGGCACGTGGTTCCCTCGGTACTCCAATTCTCCAGCTCCGCACGCGCGTTCCACGATGCTGCGGGTCGTACGATCAGGAACCGGGGTCGGCCTGAAGAGCTGCCCGGGGCACGCCCTCTGGGTGGATCAGGCCCTCGTCGTATCCGCTCACCGGCACGGTGGCGCCCGAGGGGGCAGCCCCCCGGACGGCGTTCAGGGGTGCTGTCACGTTGTCGAGTGCTTGATCATCTGACTCCGTGTCGGGACGTGCCGGGCCCTGGTGGGGTGCTGGTTCAGGTGCTTGCGGGCAAGCCGGTGACGCCGGTGACGTCGTTCCAGATGGTGAAGCGGACGATCGTTTCGAGGCGGTAGCCGGAGGCGGTCATCAGGTGTCGGCCAGGCCGGAAGCCGGGTGGGATGCCGCTGAGAGCGTGGTGGTGAAGCGACTGGCGTTCGGCTACCCCGGGTGGGTGATGCCTCGCACGCAGGTGCTGGTGCCGAGGTAGGCATGAAAGAGCGGGTCCCTCGGTAGAGACGCGGTTGTCGAGACCAAAGTCGTCCAAGGAGACCCGCTGCGTATCCAGTTGACCACTTCCGATGCCGCGTGGTCTATTCCGGTCCCTCTTCCGTGTGACTGCTACGTGCACGTGTACGGGGCGATCGCTGCCGGGAGGCGTGCCGAGCGTTATCCCACCGATATGACTGACGCGGAGTGGGTCCAGATCCGTGCGTCGATGCCGGTCCCGGCCTGGCTGGAGGGCCGAGGTGGGCGACCGGAGTCGTTCTGCCACCGGGAAATGGTCGACGCGGTCCGGTACGTCGTCGACAACGGGGCGAAATGGCGCGCTGTCCCCGCCGATTTCCCCTGGTGGCGGGCGGTATACGACTTCTTCCGGCGGTGGTGCCGGCACGGCTACGTACGCGAGCTGTACCAACGGCTGCGTCGCATCGAACGACAGCGGCAGGGACGGCCCGCCGAGCCGAGCGCCGCGATCATCGACGCGCAGTCAGTGGACGGTGCGGACACCGTCACCGGCGACAGCCGCGGCTACGACGGCGCGAAATCACGCGACGGACGCAAGCGCCACATCCTGACCGACACGCTGGGCCTGCTGCTGGAAGTCGGCGTCACCGCGGCCAACGTGCACGACTCGATGGCCGCCCCGGAGTTGCTGGAGCGGTTCATGGCCGCGCCGGGCAGGCTGTTGAAGCTGGTCTGGGCCGACAGCGCCTACCAGGGCCAGGCCCTCGCGCAGGCCTTCGCCCGGCACGGGGTGAAGGTCGAGGTCGTGCGGCGGAGCGACGGGCAGACGGGGTTCGTGGTGCTCGCGCGCCGTTGGATTGTGGAGCGCACCCTGGGGTGGCTGTCACGGGCCCGCCGGCTCAACCGAGACCATGAGCGCCGCCCCGATCACCACGAGCAGATGGTGTGGTGGGCCGGCCTGGTCACGCTGACCCGGCGGATGGCGCGGCAGCGGCTGCACTGGCCGGAGCGGCGAGCCCACCGGTCAGGGCTCGGTCATGATCCTCGACCTGTTCAGTCAAGTAGCTGATTGACCATGGCCGTTGGGGCGATGGTCAGACTATGGACCTACAGGTCATGTCCGCGCTGGACGCGGACCTCGCGGAGTTCACCAGCGATGTCTTCAGGTACCTGGCCTACGAGGGTCAACGCGGTTACGGACACCAGTACTTGCGTGGGTTGATGCTCGACGGCAAACGCAAGTCGGTGGAGCCGATGGCTGAGCGCCTGGGCATCCCGCGACAGAATCTGGGCCATTTCGTCGCCCAGTCCACCTGGGACTACTGCGAGGTGATGCGGCGGGTCGCGGCACGGGCGGTCGCCGTGATCGCGCCGACGGCCTGGCTGATCGACGACCATCCGTTCGTCCGCTACGGGCATGGCACCGCCGGGGCGATCGTGCAGCACTGCGGAGAGCGCAACCAGCACCTGTGCCAGGTCGGAGTGTCCGTGCACGCGGTGTCCGGACGCGGGTCGACCCCGCTGCACTGGCGCCTGTTCCTTCCACAGAAGTGGGCACAGGATCCGGTCCGGTGCGCGAAGGCAGGAGTCCCGCCCGGGCTCGAGCACCGCACCAAGCAGCAGATCGCCCTGGACCTGCTCGACGAGCTCGCCGAGTGGGGGAACGTCCCGCCCCTGGTCATCGCCGACAGCGACTACGGCACCAACGTCGCGTTCCGCATGGGGCTCACCGCCCGCGGTATCCGCTGGCTACTGGCGGTCCAGGGAGACACGGTGATCCTGCCCGCCACGGGCACGCCGGTCACCGCCTGGGCAAAACGACGCCCCACCATCGCTGTTGACACCATCGCCGAGACCAACCGTCACCGCGCCACCCGGTTCATCTACCGCGCCAAGACCGCGAACCACCGGGCCCGGTCCGGCTGGTTCGCCGCCATCCCCGTGCACATCGCCGGGATCATCGAACGCGGACACGTCGCGGAAACCGACAGCCGGCTCCTGCCTCAGCGCACCCTGCTGATTCAGTGGCGACGCAAGCACGGCGGCGCAGTGTTCCGCTCGTGGATCACCGACCTGCCCCCGGATACTTCACTGTCGACCCTGGTCAGGCATGCCACCAGCCGCTGGCACATCGAGACCGACTACCGGGAGATGGAACAGGCCCTGGGCCTGGGCGACTACGAGGGCCGCACCTACGGCGGATTCCATCACCACGTCACCCTGGTGTCAGCCGCGCACCTGTTCTGCCTGGAGCAGCACCTCAACCCAAAAGACCAGGACACGCCCTGAGCCTCTATCAGGTCGTGTCCCTCCTACAGATCGCACTGATCACGACCCTGTGGCGTTGCCCAGCCTGTCACCGCAACCCGAACGACCTCACCCCACTTGGTCAAGGACCATGACCGAGCCCTGCCGGTTGGACCCGCCACAGCCCTGAACACTCCGCCGCGCTCACGCAGCAACCGGCCCCGCGCCTCCAGCGCATAGGCCCGGTGCCGCACTTTCTCCACCTCGTTCATCCGTGTCGCGTCCCGGCCCAGCGCCCGCGTCAGCTCCAGCACGGTCACCGGCCCCGACGCTGCCGCAGCCACGGCGAAGACCTGCCGGTAAACCCCCGACAGCACCTCCTCGCCCAGACCGGCCCGCCAGGCCGGCGGCCGCGGGTCACGGTCAGTACCCCCACCCGCCCCGGCCGGCACCGCCTGCGGCACGGTCACCGGCACCGCTACCGATCCTGACGGCGGGTCATCCTCCCCGCTCTGCGCGGATGCCGCTCCCAGCCCGCTCTCCGCGCGCCGGGTGGCGCCTTCCCCCTCCTCGGCCAGCGCGCGCAACACCTCTTCACGGGCGATGCGCGCGTGGTCCACACGCTGCCGGGCCGCGACAGCGTGCTCCTCGGCCTCCCGCACCACCTCCAGCCAGGACTCGAGCTCTTCGCGCGCCCGCGCTTCACGGCACTCCAGCAAAGCGATCACCGACGGCACCATGCACCTCCCGGACAGACAGAACCAACCGTCCGCTGGCTGCCCCGCCCCGGCCACCACCACACCCAACCGGAAAACCCAGCTCATCGAGCTACAGCATGGTTCACCACCACGCTCTGATAGTTTCCCATACCGCTTCGGCGGTCTTCGCATCGTTCGATGATCCGAATCTGCTCGCGCCCGCCGGTCTCGTTCCGGCGGTGCGGCTGCTGGAGCGGTGTGACCTGCCCGCTCTGGTCCGGGCGAACGTGCGGATCACCGGGTCGGCGCACGGCTCCGGCGCCCACGCGGACGCCAAAGCCGTCCAGGTCGTGGCCGGGATGCTGGCCGGCGCGGACAGCATCCCGGCCACGACCTGGACGTCCTGCGACACGGCGCACTCCCGAAGCTCTTCGGCGGAGTACGGGCGCCCTCCACGCTCGGCTCGTTCCTGCGCTCCTTCTCCTGGGGCCACGTGTGCCAACTGGAGTCCACCGCCCGCGCGTTCACCTGCAACCTCGCCGCACCGGACGGCCACCCGGCACTCACCCCTGCCCACCAGCGGGAACCCACCTCGACACCGCCCCAAAGATCACCGCCGAGCACTCACCGAATGCCCGGCGGTGGATCCAGGATCAGTGAGCCTTTTCAGCTGTAGACCGTGAGGGTGAGGATCGCTGCGACGGCTGACGTGAGCCAGTTCGGGCTGCAGCGGGCGTGGCGGAAGATCCGCCAGGTTTTGAGCCGGGCGAAAGCGCGCTCGACGGAGACCCGCAGGCGGGCATGGACCTTGTTGAACGCCCGGTACTTGTCGGGCAGTTCGCATCCGGCGGCGCGTTTGACCGGGGTCTCGAACGTGCCGCCGGCGCCTACGTAACCCTTGTCGGCGAGGACAGGGATCCCGAGTTCCTCGCAGATCGTGATGATGCGGTGGGTGCGGGCGGCCGTCAGGTCCGCGGTGCGGCCCGGCAGTGCGGGCGAGAACCACAGGATCGTTCCTGTGGGGTCGGTGACCACCTGGATGTTCACGCCGTGGCGACGGTGCTTGCCGGAGTAGTCGCCCTCGCTGTCGCCGACGCGGTCGCATTCGGCGAGGGTGCCGTCGACCAGCACATACTCCGGCTGTGCGGCGCTGAGGGTCTCGGCCAGGTCCGGCGCGTGTTCGGCGAGAAGGCCGATGACTGCCCGCACGTAGGCGTGGGCGGTGCCGACGCTGATCCGGAAGCCGGCCGCCAGCTGGGCGAGGGTGTCGTGCTTGCGCAGGTAGACCAAGGCGAGCAGGGCCCGTTGGTGGGGCGGGAGTTTGCACCGGCGGTCACCCTCTCGGGTGACGATCAGCATGGTGACCAGCTCGACGAGTGCGTGGGGCAGGTCGAGTGCGGCAGGATATGCGACCAACGGGGCTTCCCGGCTGACGAGTTGAGGCGTAGAGAACCTGCTCAACGGCCAGGAGGCCCTGTCTGTACTGAAGTTGAATTCGTGATGTCGGTCTGAAGGTGATCAGCCGTCCATGATCAGGCCAGTGGTGGTGAGGCATCCGTCGATGAGGTGAGGGCGGTACTGGATCTTCTTCAGGCCGCGTCTGACGGCTACGGCGAGCTGGTCGAGGTCGGCGGCGGCGAGGTTGCCGATGGTGCGCTTGACCAGCGACCAGATGCCCTCCTGCGGGTTGAGGTCCGGCGCATACGAGGGGAGCTGGAAGACGGTCAGCCAGTCCTGGTTCGCCTGGACGAACTCCTGCATCGGCGGCATCAGGTGGGCGCGCAGGATGCCCCTATGGTTCGTCAAGCAGCAGGCACCGTCGTTGTGGTCGCCGAGGGCCGGATGTGCCGGTAGAGCTCTCGAGCGACGTAGCGTTTGAGGCAACGGATGATCTCGCGCCTGGACATGCCTTCGGCGGTGCGTCGTTGCAGGTAGGCCTGGGTGCGTTCGTCCCAGCGTATGCGGGACTGGACGACGCGGTAGAGCGCGGCGTTGGCCTGTCGGTGGCCGCCGCGGTTCAGCCGTCGGCGCTTGGTCTTGCCGGACGACTGCTCGACCGGACTGACACCGCACAGGGCGGCGAACGATGCCTCATCTGCGAGCCTGTCGGGGTTGTCGCCCGCGGCGATGAGGAGGACTGCGGCGCTGTCGGGCCCGACGCCCACCAGCTCCAACAACTGTGGCCGGCTGGCCCTGACGGCCTTGGTGGTGCGTTTGGTCAGCTCCTTCACCTCCTGGGCAAGGTTCTGGACCCGGCAGGCGAGCAGGCGCATCGTGAAGGCCGCCTCGCTGTGATCACCGTCAAGTGCCGCGCAGGTCGCGATCAGGGCCGCGTTGGTCATGCCGCTGAGCTGTTCGCGCAGATCGGGTTCGAGGACCAGGAGAACGGCCTTGAGCTGGTTCATCGCCTGGGTGCGCGCCTTGACGGCCGATTCCTTCGCCAGCCGTAGGACGCGCATGTCGGCTGCGGGACCGTCTGCGGTCTTCGGCGTGGTGGTGGCGCGTCCAGACAGGACGGCTCGTGCTGCCGCGTCCGCGTCGATGGCGTCGGTCTTGCCGCGCTTGCGCCGGGTGGAGCGGTCGGGCTGGTTGACCTCGACGACCTTGATGTCCTCCCGGCGCAGGGCACGGGTGAGTGCGACTCCGTAGGAGCCGGTGCACTCGACGCCGGCGCGGCGGACGACGCCGAACGACCGTGCCCAGGAGATCAGTTGGCGATAGCCGACAGCCGTGGTCGGGAACTCCTGATGGGCGAGAGAGGCTCCCAGGGTGGTGATCACGGCGGCGACGTGGATGTCCTTGTGGGTGTCGACCCCCAGGATCACATCCTCGGCCGGCGTCGGAGCGTGCTGCGCGGTGAGTGCGGACTGGGGCAGGCTGGTGACGGTCACAAGGCTCCTCGGACTGGGGCTGGTGGCCGACGCCGGTCCGCTGAGCGGTCAGAACTGTGATGGTGCCTTGTGCGGCAAAGCCCCTATCGGGACACGCCCACCAGGCCGGCGGCAGCAAGCACCGCTGGGGCCGGATGCCGACAGATCCTGTGCAAGGCACCTGCGGCCAGCTGTCCCACGGGTCAGGCTTCCGGTCCCAGCGGCACATCGGAAGTCTCACAGTTGTCCCACACGAGCACGATCGGGCCGCCGAGCTGGATGTGCGCGCGGACGAGCAGGTCCCGGTAGTCCTGCCAGGTCAAGCCCTTCTTCTCCCCTTTGCGGCCCCGGTAGACGTGGAAGCTGCAGAACATCCGGGACCGCTGACCCGTCTTGTAGCAGCTCAGCCCCGCCATCGAGACCCGGCCGGCTCCCCGGCCGCGCACCCGCACGACCGGCGTGCAGCCGATCCTGCCCCAGGTCCTGGCACGCGGCGGCCTCATCGACTGCCCGGCTTCGTCCTCAAAGACGAGCCAGGCCCCGCGGGCCGCCGCGACGCTTTTACCCGCGGCCATGTCTCCTTCTTCCACAGCTCGACGGCCGCGTCGTCACGCTCGATCGCCCGGCGGGCCGGCTGCTGCCAGGACCAGCCGTGCCGCTTCAGCAGGACCCAGGTGCCCTCCACCGTGTAGCTCACGTGGAACAGCCGGCCGATCAACGTCTTCACCCGCGCGAGCGTCCACCGCTGGTCCGCCCACCCGTGGACCAGCGGCCCACGCTCCAACTCCCGTTCCAGCCGGGTGATCTGGGCATCGGACAGCTCCGGACGACCGGGCGAGCCCTTCGAGGCGACTCCCGCGGCACCGTCCTCGCGCCACTGCCGGCCCCAGCGCTCCACCGAACGCACGCTCACCCGCAGCGCCCCCGCGATGTCCCGGCTCTTCTCCCCGCCCTCGAAACGTTCCACAGCCTGCTGCCGGATACGCTCCCGCGCGGCTCTCTCCGCGTCGGTCAAACCACCGCCCTGTGCATACCTCACAGCACACGACTACCGAGGCCGACCCTCCACCGGCAGGCGAACGCCACTGCTTCACCCATCCGAGCGACATCACGGATTCAACTTCAGTAGCGCAGAACATCCGCTCGATCCGTCAGATCACCCGATCAGGTACCGAGCTGAAAAGGCTCAGTCGGCCGACGGCTTCGCGCAATTGAGGAAAGCCTCAACAGTCAGTCCCTGGATTCCCCTGCCGTGACCCGCATTTAGGTCAGGCACTCACACAGGCCCGGAACCTCCTTCGGGTTGCTCACGAAGCTGGTCACGGGCGGGCGGATCAGCGATAGCATCGCGGCTCCACTCGCGGGTCGTGGGGGTAGAGAATCAAAGGATCTTGGAGCCATTCCCGACGTACTCTCAGAGGCAGCACCGGGCCGACAGGCCATCACGAAGCGTCCGCCCCAAGGCCACAGGGGCGTTGACCATTTCACTTTGGGTCCGAGTTTACCATCCGGGTTCACGAAAGCGAATAGAAGACTTCCCTTTCGGGTGGGTGGCGGAGACGAGAAAGCTGCCCAGGGAGGAGGCTTTCTCGTATCGCTCCCAGTGCAAGTGGAAGCCCTCGATGCGTTGATAGAATTCTGCCTGATATGCGTACCATGGCACCGATTGGACACTTTCGAACCCAATTATGCCCGGTAGAAACTGAGAGATATCCGCTAAATGCCTCACGGCTGAAACCTTTTGAGGATTCCCATGGATGAATCATTTTCTAGTGCCGGATCAAGCGGCCCCAAGGCCCCTCTGGCGACTGCAACAAGGCGAAAGATGATCAGCCGACCCGTGGCTTCCACGATGCTCGGAGGCATGGCCGCCAAGGCAGAAATGTACTATGCAGATCAATCTGGCGGCGACACGATAGTCAAGAGAACTGATCTGTCAACCGGAGCGGCGGACTCCCTGCAAACGATTCCCGGGCATTCTATCGGATCGATGGCGGTGGACTCCTCTGGGAACGTCTACCTCGCCGAGAAGGGTCAGAAGACGATCTGGAAGATATCCGGAGATTCCAGTCGCACCCTGACGCGCGTCGACAATATCGTCACCTCCGGAATAACCGACCTCGCAGTCACCGACACTGGTGTGATATTTGCTTCGCTGGTCGGGGCATCCGCCGCTAAGCTTTCTCCTTTCGGAGGAACGTACTCTGTGACGTACATACCAGATCTCGGGCTCCCGACCTACGGCACCGATGCAACGGCCGTAGCCGTCGACGGAGCCGGAAATGCGTACATCACGACAGGAGCCGTGGCCAGCGCGGGCGACCCGATACAAGGCGCATCGCATCTGTGGAAATGGTCACCCGACGGCTCCGTCAGCAGCCTGGCTGATTTCAACGATGCACAATCTGTTGCCGTTTCCCGTGATGGGGTCGCATATGTCGGGGACAATGCTGACGCCTACTACGATTCCAGCCTGCATGCAGCGGTTAAAAGCGTCAGTGGAACGACCAAGAGCAACTGTATTGACTCTGATCAGGTGGAGACCAACCTGCATGGAGTCGCCTGGATGGAATACGACTCGGTGGCGAACGAGCTCTACGTCGCTGGAGACGGAACTCTCACGGACTGGTCCACAGAAACCTATGACCTCACACCTCATGCCGCAGTGGCCTTCGCTCACGGAACCGCGCCCTCCACACCAGGCAACCTGGCTCTCGGCTCCCTGACACGAGACGGCACCGCAGCCACCATGACCTACAGCACGGTGAGCGGCATGAACGTCACCTACACAGGCCGTGCAGTCGATGCCTCGAACCCGAACAACATCGTCACCGCCCAGTGCGTCGACAGGAACTCCCTGACCCTGACCGGCCTGGACCCAGACACCCGGTACAAGGTCAGCGTCAGAGCGACCACCCCAGGTGGCATCACCGGTGCTGCGACAGCAGACGTCATGCTGTACCCGCACCACAGCTCAGACGGTCACACGTGTGCAGCAGGAACCACGCTCGCACCCGGCACTGTCTACACCACCGGTACCGGTAACGACATCACCTCCCTGACGATGCAGTACGACGGCAACCTCGTGATGTGCGACGCTTCCAATCAGCTCATCTGGGCCTCCAACACCAGCGGCAACGGCGGTGCCACCGCCACCTTCGGCACTGACGGCATCCTCAGGATCTCCAAGAGCGCAGCCAACGGTGGGAGGGAACTGTGGTCCTCCGCCAACGACGCGGTCACCGGCGCCACCTTCAAGTTCTCCGGATACGAACTCAGCATCCTCCGCAACGACGGCAGCCTCGCCTGGACCACTACCGGCGCACGGACGCCCCTTACCTGATCAATACGGTGGAGAAGCCCCTCGTCGTGCGGGGGACGCGTCCCAGGGCTGATTCATAGTCCGACCAGGTGACGTTAGTGCAGGTCACGGATGGGTGATGGGCCCGCAGGGACCGTCACGTACGCATCGAGGCTCCGGTTGGCGGGGTGACCGACCAAAGTCGCCCTGTGCCACCGGAGCCTCAATGTGCCGCCAGTCTGCCACTGCCTGCCTGATCAAGTCGCCCAGCCCCGCCGCGCGTGAACTGTCCGTGTTGACGGATCGGTTGACGGCTCTGCCCGATCCGCGCGACCGTCGTGGACGGCGCCACGAGCTGACCCCGATGCTGCTGGCCGCCGCCTGCGCGGTCCTGGCCGGCGCCCGCTCCTACCTTACGATCGGCCAGTGGGCCCGTCACGCTCCCCAGCACACCCTTGTCCGTCTCGGCATCCGCGCCCACGGGCCGCTCGGGGTCCGTACGCCGCCGTCCACCTCCACCCTTCGCCGCGTGCTGATCCTGGTGTGCCCCGGCGGCCTGGCCGACCTGCTCGGCACGGCTCCAGGCGGGACCGACACGGTGGCCGTGGCCGGCAAGACCGCGCGCGGCTCGCGCACCGAGACACAGGCCGCCGCCCACCTGCTCGCGGCCGTCACCGGGGCCGGGAACACCGTCACCCAGCTGCGGGTTCCGGCCAAGACCAACGAGGTCACCGGCTTCGCCCGCCTGCTGGCTCCCTTCGATCTGACCGGCGTGACCGTCACCGCCGACGCCCTGCACACCCAGCGCGAGCACGCCCGCTACCTGGTCGAGGACAAGAACGCGCACTACCTGCTGCTGGTCAAGGGCAACCAGCCCCGACTGCACGCCGCTCTTCGGTCCCTGCCCTGGTGCCAGGTGCGGGCCCGGCGCTACGACCGCGAGCGCGGCCACGGCCGCCGGGAGACCCGCTCCACCCACGTCCTTACCGCCACCGATCTCCACCTGGACTTCCCCCACGTGGTCCAGGCCGCGAAGATCCTGCGTCACCGAACCGATGTCCGCAAGGGCAAGGTCACCCGCCAGACCGTCTACGCCATCACCGACTTGACGGCCCAGCAGGCATCCCCGCAGAAGGTCGCGCAGCTCGCCCGCTCGCAGTGGACCATCGAAAACCGGCTCCACTTCGTGCGCGACACCACCTTCGCCGAGGACGCCTCCAAGATCCGCACGGGGCACGGCCCGGAGAACATGGCCACCCTTCGCAACCTTGCCATCGACACCCTCCGTCGGGCCGGGCACCGCAGCATCGCGGCCGGCCTGCGCGAGGTCTCGTACATGCCTCACAGCCGCCCCCCTCGACCTACTCAACCTGCCCTGAACAGCAACAACCCGTAGCCACGATGACTATGAATCAGCCCTGACGCGCGGGGGGGGGTGGGTTCACCGCTCAGGAGCAACAGTGTCGGGAGCAGGTCCGGTTGTCGGAATTTCCCTCCGCCTTGGTAGGCGGCCTGATCTGCGGCGATGTCACCTACCCGGCTGGCCAGGGGACCAGCGTCAGGACTCAGGGCAGGACCCCAGGCGAGGACTGGCCCGCAGGCGCCGCGGCCGGCGCCAAGGCCGCTCTGGCGGTCCGCCCGGGGCGTCGGCTGCCAGTACGTCTGGTGGCCGCCATCGTGGCCGTGGGGAACTTCCCCGCGTGGCCCCGTATGCGGCGCGGTTGTCGTCTGGGCGGGGCTGTGTGGCGCGGGTGTGGTGGTTGCCGGGTCTGCCCGGGAGGCCCTTATCGCGGGGCCCTGGTGGCGGGACGCTGGAGCAGGAGCGGCAGACCTGTGGTTCCCGGGCTGGTGGAGGTGATGGCGGTGGACGAGAGTACGGCGCGGCAGTTCTGGGCGGCGGCCGGCGAGGCGCCGGACGAGATCGCCGACGGCCTGGGCGCCTCGTGGATCCCGGGCTGGGGCGATGGTGGGAGTGCCGAGCTCGCCCAACGGTGGGCTGATGAGGTCGAGCGCGAGGCGCTGCTGCTGTTCTGCTGGTCCTGGGAGTACCTGTACGGGAGCGCGTTCGAGAGTCTGTGCCGGGACCACGACGCGTCCTGGAACCTTGAGGCCCACAACCTCCTCGCTCTCCACTCCCCCAGGCCCCACGGACCAGGCTGGGTGGTGCGGGAGAACCAGATCCGGATCCCCGTGTACGGCCGCACCGACCCGTGGTCCACCGCACCGGTCGCCTGGCAACGTACACCCCCCACAACCACCACGTCCGCGCACGCAGCCAGCGCCGGCGACCCGGCGCCAGGATCCGCAGCACCAACGTCCACAACCACCACGCGCGGCCAGGCCTCAGCCGCACCCACACCCGACCTGCGGGACCGGCAGGGCCGTGGTGTCTCCGAGCCGATCCTGATGCGGTTCGGCGAAGGCGGGCGCCCGCCCTTCCACAACGTCTACGCCGACGATGACGGCCGCCTCTACACCGTCCGCCGCGGCACCCGCGCCTACCTGCGCGGCGCCACCGGACCCCTCCGCGACCAGGACGTGCGCACCGACGACAGCGGCATCATCCACCGCACCGACCTCACCGGGCACCCCATCACCCTGGCCGAAATAAAATCCCAGAAACGCAAAACCCCGCCCACCAGGGCGGAAACACCAGCCCCACGCCCGAAATCCAGCCCTCTCACCCGCTCTGACGACACCTACATCGTCCTCGGCCACGGCAAACCCGGCCTTGACGAAACCTTCGTACCAGACCTCCAGATCCAGTTCTACACCCCTCATGGGCATTCGTCGCGAGGGGCACTGATCACCGATATCGCGCAGGGGAAGATGACTGTCGCACTACCGGCCCCTGTCGAACCCGGCGATACGATCAGCAACTATGCCCTGGGCCCCCCAACGCCGACTGACATACTCCGGAGAGCCGAAGTCATCCGTGAATTCCCCCAGGCAACCGTCCTCCTTGTCGGCGGGCCACCGCTGCAGGACGTCACCGGGCTCTGCTCGCAGCCCGGAGTTTGTTTTGCCAGGCAGACAGTGAACCACGGGCGGCATGACGCCGGCTGCACCGGGCTCTTCGGGATGAAATTCCTCGGCAACAAGCTCCTCCTCCCGATATGCCGAGGCTCCCTACCGTCAGGGATCAAGCCATCTCAATCCATGCATGACACTGCCACCGCCCTGATCGAGGAATCCATCGAATCACGCACCGGCAAGCGGCCAGGAAGCCGCGTAGAAATGCTCCAGTCTGCACTGACGGACCGGGAAACCTACGAAGCCCTCCCGGCATACGCCAGAATACACATCGCGACATACGGGTTCCAGGACAGTGAATTGGGTGCAATGCAAGCCGACTACGTCGCCCGGGAAAAGAAGACCAGCGTCACCGCAGGGCTCGACCCGCACGAAATGCGGTCGGCTGTCCAAGAATTCACAAAATCCGTCGAAGCGGCAGCCCTGACCGCTAAGACCAGCGCGCAACCCGAAAAGGCGGCCGCCGAAAAGGAACTGGCCGCCAAACTCTCCACAGCATGCGAACTCGCCACGAACACCGCAACCGACCTCCTCCGCATCATCACCAGCGCACAGCACAACGACATGACGCGGAAAATGCGGGCCGATGACAGCAGCCGGACCACACCGCCAAAAGACCCCGCCGCCGAACCGCCTGCCACATCCGGAGGTGCAGGGCTGTTCGGACGCCTCACCTCTCATTTCAGATCACCACCGGAGCCGCCTGTGGCAGACGGCGGCCCTTTGAGGGGAATCCACATCTGCAAAGCCGAACTCAGGCAGATCATCGACGAGGAAAACCGCATCCAGGCCCAGGTCGGCGACACCTACCCAGCCGACTGCCCGCCCCTCGGGGCCTTCATCACCCTCACCCGCGCCATCGACACCCTCCTACGCCACCCCCACATCAGCTCAGCCATCGCCAAAGCCGAACTCCGCGAAGCCGGCCTCCTCTGACCCGGCAAGCCACCGCGCAGGACGCGCGGAAGCAGGCCGACGGGGATGAGGGTGTCGCGGATGTGGGCGGCGCCGGTGGTGGTGGTGGTGAGGCGGGTGGTGAGGATGTGGGGGTTGGCCGACCCGGTGCGGGCGCGGTGGTCCAGGCAGCGTTTCAGGGCTGTCCAGGTCGCGGTGTCGAGCGGGGTGGGGAAGTGCAGGGTGCGGCGGCCAGTGTCCACGGCGGCGTCGGCCAGGTGGCGCAGCTCGGTGGTGGTGGCGGCGTGGAGGAGGGCGGCGGTCGGAGGCGGTGGTGATGGAGATGCCGAGCGCTTCGGCGATGGTCTTGAGACCAAGAGCAGCGGGGTCGCCGGCGGCCGGGGTGGGGACCGTGCAGGCCACCGTGTGGGCGGCGCGGGCGGCGCCCGCACGGCAGGTGGAGGGGGCGGCGTCCTCGGCTTCAAGCACGCGGCTCCCCCGGCACCGATCCCGACCGGGCCAGCTTTACCGTCGCGCTCCAATCGGCTCGCGATCTGGTGGTCTGCGCAGGCGGCGTCCTGCCCGAGGGTCAGGGCCCGGCAGCAGCCGGAGGTATCGCCAATGCCGTCCTGGCCGCCCTCCTGCCCAGCCGACGCCCGCGCATCAGCGCCCGCAAGGTGAAGTCCCCGACCTCGCGCTACCCGGCCAACCCGGCCACAGCGCACCCGCTGACCAGCCAGAAGATCATGCGTCTGGACATCGAGATCCATCGCGAAATCTCCAGGCCCGACGCCCCACTGGCGGGCGGCAGCTCGAACGGACAGACCGGAGCCGGCCGCAGAAACCAGGTCCTCCAGTTCCTGCGGGCCTCCCCGGACCGGGCCTGGCACGCCACCGAGATCGCACAGGTCCTGGGGTGGACGAACTACAGGAGCGTCTGCACCCAACTCGCTTACTGGGCAAGGGAAGGCCTCCTGCAGAAGGTCGCCCGCGCGACCTACACGCTCGCGCCGGCCTGGATGCTCCACGATCACCAGCAGCCCCGCGCCATTGACAGACCCGTCGGCCGCTTAACTTCGCGGCCTTGCCGGTTGAACGGGGTGACCTTCCCAAGTCGCCTCGTGCCACCGGAGCCTCGATGCGTACGTGACGGTCCATGCCGGCCCATCACCCATCCGTGACCTGCACTAACGTCACCTGGCCGGACTATGAATCAGCCCTGGGACGCGGACCGGTCCGAGCCGTCCGCAGAGCACTGTGCCCGGGACGTGGCCGCTTCGGACCATCCCCGTGCCCCTGTACGACGGTCGCAGGCTCAAGGGACGATCCAGCGAGGTGCCGCACACAGCTCGCTCCCCTGAGTCCGGTGAGCGGAACCGCCCCTGTCGCCGTACGGGCCGGAGGGCGTCGGCCTCCATCGGCGTCACACGTGCCCGTGCCGCCCTTGTCGCAGCGTCGGCCAGGTGCCGAAAGGATGCCCGATCCGCCCTGTTGGCCAAGGCTTCCCCGGGTATGTCGTCGGCACGTACCCCTCTTTGGAGGTCACCATGGCATCAGTCCACCGCCCTTCCATCGACGAACATCCCGACCTGATCGAACTGCGCGCCGCCCACGACCGGGCCGCCGTCACACCGCGTGCCCAGGCGATCGAGGCCCTCGCCCTCGTCGCAGGGCTCTACCTGGCCGCGTCCCCGTGGATCGCCGGATTCAACGGCTTCACCTCCCTCGCGGTCACCAACCTCATCTGCGGTATTGCCTACATGCTGCTCCTGGGCGGCTTCGGCACCTCCTACGAGCGCACCCACTCCATGGCCTGGGCCGCCGCCGCGATCGGCGTCTGGACCTGCTTCGCCCCCTGGGTGGTCTCCGGCGACCTCGCCCACACGCGCTCCGTCACTAGCAACCTGATCACCGGCGTCGTCGCCACTCTCCTCGCACTCGCCGCCACCTCGGTGGCCACCTTCCGCACCGGTGACGGGTCGGGCACCGGAAAGCCCCGGACCATGCGGTGAATCGCCCGGGCGTGGCGCTGAGGGTGCAGGCTCCTCGCGGGCCGCACCCTCAGCGCCGCGCCACCACCGTGGTGCACGCAGCCCCGGCGCCGTGGACGCCGTCACCCACGAGCGGGGTACCGGGCAGGTGCCCCGCCCGTGGTGATGCCCGTCAGGCGTTCGCCGGTCTCCCGAGGTCGATGTCCGAGCCGCGGAGTCCCGCGTGTTCCACGGGACACCGGCCGGCCGAGCCAGGTGCCGGCGCGTCGCGGCGGTCAGTGGGGTCCCTGTGCGATCCCGGCGCCCGGCATCGCCGCGCTGCCCGGCACCGAGGGGTACGTCGTGTTCAAGGTCGACGGCCGTGCGGTCGGCGGGATCGGTGGAGTGATGGCCGGACGGTGCGATGAGTTCTTCCCGGGGCGCTTCGGGCCTGGCAGAAGCTCCTAGAAACCACCTCGGTGGTCGGTGCGGCTGGCTGATGCCACCACCGTGGCCCGCCGGGGGTTCTCGGGGGACCCGTAGCGAACTTCCAGTAGCTGCTGCCCGGGCTTGAGGGCCGAGAACTTGACGTCCTTCCAGTCGGCCACCGACGTGGCAGCGGTGTCTCCGCTGAGCCAGATGGGGACCACGCGCGCGAGCCCGGGATCGTAGACGAAGAACGCCGACCCGGCCGGCTGGCGGAGGAGGCGAGGCTTGGAGGCGAGGGCCAGGGCGGGTATGGGTCCCACCTTCCCTTCGACCGTCGTCTCAACCAGGTTCATGAGCTTGATCCCGCTCGACCTGACGATGCTCTCGGTCGGCGTGCCCATTGCGGTGGCGGCGCCGGCCGAAGTTGCGGGAACGGCGACAGCTCCCAGGGCAAGCCCTGCTGTCAGAAGTGCCGCTGCCATCTTCATATAAGACTCCTGTACTGGTCGTTTCGGCCCGCGAAGTACCCCGCGGGTCATGGGCAAGCAATCCGCCGCACGGTTGTCCCGCTGCGGATCCACCTGTCGGCAAGGCGGGAGACCGGGCATCCCGCCTCGCGACTCACAGTGCCGCATTCATGCCGCAGTATGGCAATGAAATAGAAATGATGTCCGAATGAGGGAGAATGGACATTTGAAGACGCGGGGAAATCGGGGTCCCTGTCGGGAGTTCTCCGAGCCCTGGCGAGCAGGGCCTCGGAGCTGGCCGAATCCGGCTCCAGCCGACGGGCAGGCCGAGTTCGGCCGGTGGCTGTTGACCGGCCGTCCACCCGGCGGACAGGGAAGCATCCGGTCCGAGATCGACAGGGCGGCGGCACCACCCCCCGGGACGAGCGGGCGGTGTTCACCGCGGTGGTGTACGTGCTGACCTGAAGTTTCCCCGTAGACGACTCTGCTGGCCAATTCACAGGGACTGCTGCGGTGATCGTCCTGCCCGTGGGACCGTAGTGGTGCGTACACGTCCTTGAATGGGGTGGGGGTCGGTGGTGTCGATGTGGCCGAGGTCGGGCTGCGAGGTCCCGGTGTTGACGGCGCAGGTCGCGCGCGCCGCCTTCCCGAAGGGCTGCCTGGCGATGCGGATGCGGGATGTGCTCGGGGAGATGTTCACCGACGTTCCGTTCGCGGAGTACTTCGCGGTGCGCGGGCATCCGTCGATCTCGCCGGCACGGCTGGCGGTCGTGCCGGTGCTGCAGTTCGCGGAGGGGATGACGGATCGCCAGGCGGCCGACGCGGTACGGGGCCGGGTGGACTGGAAGTTCTGCTTGTCCATGGAGTTGACCGATCCGGGTTTCGACGCGTCGGTGCTCAGCGAGTTCCGCGCCCGGCTGGCGCAGGGCGACCGGGCCGAGCTGTTGCTCACACGGATGCTGGAGGTCCTGCGGGAGCACGGCCTACTGGTCAAGGGAGGCCGTCAACGCACTGATGCCACAGACGTCTTGGCGGCCGTGCGGCTACTCAACCGTCTGGAGTTCGCGATGGAGACGATGCGGGCGGCGCTGGAGGGCCTGTCCGTGGCAGTGCCCGTGTGGCTGGCCGGTCACGCGCCGGGCGCCTGGTGGGAGCGTTATGCCCAGCGTGCGAGTGACTACCGTCTGCCGCAGGGCGAGGCGGCCCGTGCCCCGCTGGCCTGCACGGTTGGCTCGGACGGCTATGAACTGCTGGACGCGGTGCACGCAGCGGACGCGCCCGGCTGGCTGCGGGAAATCCCCGCGGTTCGGGTCTTGCGGATGGTGTGGCCGCAGCAGTACTACCCGGACCAGGGTGGGTCCCGATTGCGGGGGAAGGGGGAGCTGCCGCCCGGCGCGGTGGCGATCAGGAGTCCGTACGACATCGATACGCGCTGCAGCGTCAAACGCGGCGTGGGCTGGAACGGCTACAAGGGCCACTTCACCGAGACCTGCGAAGCGAACCGCCCGCACGTCATCGTCCACGTCGCCACCACGGCGGCAACGACCGCTGATGTCGAGACCGTCGCCGCGCGGCACGCCGACCTCGCCGACGCCGACCTGCTGCCCGACCAGGAACTCGTCGACGCCGGCTACGTGAGTGTCGACCACATCTTGGCCGCCCGGGCACAGCACGGAGTCGAGCTCGTCGGCCCGCTGCCCCCGGACTCCGCCTGGCAGGCCCGCGACCCCGAGGCCTTCGACCTCGCCCGCTTCACCATCGACTGGGAGCATCAGAAGGTCACCTGCCCCAACGGAGCTGTTAGCCGTAACTGGAGGAACACCAGCAGCACCGAAGGTCTGCCGATCGTCCAGGTGACCTTCAAGATGCCCGACTGCGGGCCCTGCCCCCGACCGGTCCCGGTGCACCCGCTCGGCCACCAACGCCCGTGGCCTGACCTTCCGAGCCCGGCCGCAACTCGAGGCCCAGCGTCGCATCCGCGAAGAACAGGCCACCGATGCCTGGCGCGATCAGTACGCCACCCGCTCCGGCGTCGAAGGCACCATGGCCCAGGCCTCCCGCCGCTGCGACGTCCACCACGCCCGCCACCGAGGCCTGGCCAAGACCCAAGGTCCACCTGCAGCACGTGCTCACCGCGATGGCCCTCAACCTCGTCCGCACCGACGCCTGGCTCACCGGAACACCACTCGGCGGCAGTTGGACCTCACGACTCACCACCCCGCGACAGTCGCTCACCCTCGCAGTGTGAATTGGCCAGCAGAGTCGTAGACCTGGACACCTGGAGTCTGGGACGTGAGGGTCCAGAGGAAGCAGAGCGAGGTGAGCTTCAAGCAGGGCAAGCGGTACTCGCAGGAGTTCAAGCGGGACGCCGTGGCGTTGGCCCGTTCCTCCGCCAAGACGGTCACCGAGGTGGCCCGGGACCTGGGGGCCAGCCCGGAAAGACTGCGGAACTGGGTCAAGCAGGATGAAACCAGACCGTCACCGGGGGGCGGGCGAGTTGACCGGCGCCGAACGCGAAGACCTTCACTGCCTGCGCCGGCACAGCCTCGAACAGCAGACCAGGGTCTGTACGGTGACCGGCTCTGTCTCACATCCGGTGGTAACGAAACGTAACTGCCGTCGCTGAAGGTGCTGGTCCCAGGTCGAGGGCCATACGGCCGGGGCTGGTGGCACCGGAAGCGTGCGGTCCTCCGAGGTTGAGAGCCCCGTGAGGGTGTGACGCCACACGGAGGCCCGAAGCATGGCGACCTGCCACGATCCGCTCACCGACACCCGCCCGGCCTACCTGACACTCCGTCACCACCGGATGTGCGACAGAGCCAGTCGCGCTGGACAGACCCGAGCGGTTCATTGGTGTGGGCGTAGGCCGGCTTCGGTTTCGAGGGCTTGGATGAGTTTGGCGTTGGTGAGGTCTTCGGTGGGGATGTCGTAGCTGCCGGGGTCGGCGTTGATCTGTTTCTTGACGTAGCTGATTCCTTCTTTGAGCCATGCGTGGTGGGCCTGGGCCTGGTTGGTGGCGGCCTCTCTGGTGGTCCAGGCGGTGGATGTGGGTTCTGGCTGGGTGAGGGAGAACGCGTAGAGGATCTGTGGGACGGGGCGTGTGACAGAGCGGGTCCAGAGGTAGGGGTTGGCGGGGACGTTACTGATGACGGGGGTGTCGGGTACCACGGAGGCGGCGTTCATGGGGGCCGGGCCGGCGTTGGTGGCACCAGTGGCCGTGACCACCGTGGTGGCGTTCGTGGGGACGGCGTACCAGGTGGAGTCAAGATCCGGCGGGCCCCCCGCGGTGTTGGTCTGGAACAGGCCGCCCACGAGGGCGTCGTGGGTCAGCCACTCTCCGGGGTGGTGACCGGGGTACGGGTAGGGATAGCGGAGCACACGGTTGAGGATCTGAAGTGCCTTGTTACGGACAGAGTCGCTGTACTCCTCACCCTCTACGCGCTCCTTCGCGAGCTCGCCGAGGTTGGCGACGTAACTGCCGCACTGGCCGTTGGCGAGCTGCTCCAGCACGTTGCCGAACGGCACATCACCGTCCTCACGCCAGCCACTCAGCCCCTTGGCCGCAGTGAGCGCGCTGAAGAGCAGCGCATCGTTCGTCTCAGTGATCACGTCCCTGGCGAACGTGGCGATCTTCTTAAGGTCACTGGGGTCCATCGCATTACCTCCGGGTCGTGAAGGGGCAGTCAGCCGCAGTGCGCTGGGGCCAAGCCACACCCACTGGTCTTTCTCCGTATGCCCGGGGGCCCGCCAGCTGGCCGGCTTCATCCCCGGGTCGCCGGACCGGGTTTCCCGGGCGCGTGCACGGCGGTCCACCCCTCTGGTGGGTCGTCGTCGGCATGATGCGGGCGTCGCCGATCTGGAAGTCCTCGGCGCTCAGCCAGCGGCGATTTCCTTTGAGGTAGGCATGGGTGCCCGTCCGGGCATGTGGAGGACACCGTCGTCGTCCTTGACGGTGTCCTCCACATGCCCGGAGCGGGCCCGAAAGCGCGTCACGCGACCGGATGTGTCCTCCGCCTGGGCAGACGGTGTGACGGGCCGCGCCACACGGGTCGCAGCGTGCACAGGAGCTATCGGTCATCGCCTCGGTCTCCCGGGTGCGATCAGGGGCAGAACGCGGCATGGGAACTCCAGGAACGTGTGTCGACGCGCGGAGCAGGGCCTGGACACGTGCCGGCCCGGACAGTTCCCCTTCAGTCTCACCACGGCATCGCCACCTGGTCAGGGCCCTCTGGTCCCACCGGACAGGCACACAACCCTGCACTGAGCGTTTCGAGCGGCTGCCGATCGGTCGAGACGGGCTCGGGTGGAGCTGCTGAAGTTGAATTCGTGATGTCGCTCGGATGGGTGAAGCAGTAGCGTTCGCCGGCCGGCGGAGGGCCGACGCCGGTAGTCGTGTGCTGTGAGGTATGCACAGGGCGGCGGTTTGACCGACGCGGAGAGAGCCGCGCGGGAGCGTATCCGGCAGCAGGCCGTGGAATGCTTCGAGGCGGGAGAGAAGAGCCGGGACATCGCGGCCGCGCTGCGAGTGAGCGTGCGTTCGGTGGAGCGCGGTTCAGTGTGACCGACCACGCTCTCGCTGGTCCGGGTAGCTGCCAACGTCAGACGACGCCTCACCCTGCCGAGCAAGTGCTGAAAAGGCTCACTGAGGCATGGCCAGTCGGGGGTCCTGCGACGCCGACACGAGTCTGGGCGACACCTGGCGCTCCTCAGGCCACGCCGGCCGGGTCCGCTGGCCAGGAGCTCCAAGATCATCTCAATGGGCCGTTCCGGTTCTCGTGGAGTCCCTGATGTCTGGGTTTGTTGCGATCCAGGCGTAAGGAGAACCACGCACAATGCCCGCACCCCGATGAACCCCGCGAGCGCGCGGTACGCGGGGTCCGCTCGACCGGCCGCCCCGTCGCCTATGTGGCCCGCGACCTGGGCATTCACAAGGAAGCCCTTCGCTCCTGGGTCCGTCAGGTGGAGGCCCACGCCGGTGAGCGAGACGACCGGCGCACCACCGTCGAGTGCGACGAGCTGAAGGAACTCCGCAAGGAGAACGCCGAGTTGAGGCGGGCCAACGAGATCCTCAAGGCCGCTTCGGTGTCTTTGCCCAGGAAATCCCCCCGGACGAGCCCGAGCAGGTGATCGACCTCCTGTGAGACGGCTCGGGGTCGATCCCGTAAGCCGGGTGCTGGACCTGTCTCCCTCAACGCACTCCGCACGCAAGACGCGTCCGAAGCCGCCCCGGCAACTCCGGGACGAGGAGCTGATTGCGCTGGTCACCGCGGTCTGGGAGGAATCCGGCCGCACCTACGGCGCCCGCCGCATCACCCGCGCCCTGGTCCGCGACGGCCGCGCGGTGGCACGCTGCACGGTCGAGCGGCTGATGCACGAGCTCGGCATCGAAGGTACCGGGCGAGCCCGGAGCCAGTCCCGCAGGCCGCTTGATCACACGATCGCGGACTCCACGAAACCCGGAAGGGTTCAGGGTGCTCAGCCACTACAGCGGCGGGGTCCGAAGAGGTCCAGGTCGGTGAACGCACTCCATCAGCTGCCATGAAGGTCTCCGGGGCCGGTTCCTGGGCGCAGTCATCACGTCTGGTCAGGAGTGGCGTGCGGGCCGGCCGGCTCGGACAGAGCTCGGCTGCGTACCTCGCTGCCGCTTGGCCGTGGGTGCTTCGGACCCATGGCGGTTTCGGCGATGATGGTCATCTTCACTCCTCAAGCCCGTTACGCAGGCGGCTACCTGCGGGCGTCCCCGGGTGCGGCTACGAGAGGCGGGGCCGGGGTACGCGGCGTGCAGCCAGGACCAGGCAGCTTGCGTCGGCGCTGCCTGGAGTCGATCAGCAGGTCCTGCACGTGCCGACGCGGCCGCCCTTCGGCGTCCTGCGCGTGCCTGGTCCAGCGGCCGTCCGGCCCCAGGTGCCAGGACTCGGTCTCGTCCGACATCCCGAGGTCGATCAGGCCCGACAGCTCCGCACGGGCCGCCGGGTCGGTCACCTTCACCAGCGCCTCGATCCGGCGGTCCAGGTTCCGGTGCATCATGTCGGCGCTGCCGAACCACACCTCGGGCTCACCGCCGTTGCCGAACACGAAGATCCGGGAGTGCTCCAGGAACCGGCCCAGGATGCTGCGCACCCGGATGTTGTCGCTCAGCCCGGCCACCCCGGGGCGGACCGCGCAGATCCCGCGCACCCAGACGTCGACCGGCACGCCGGCCTGCGAGGCGCGGTACAGCGCGTCGATCACGGACTCGTCCACGATCGAGTTGACCTTGATCTTCACGAAGGCCGGCCGCCCCGCCCGGTGGTGCGCGATCTCCTGCTGGATCCGCGCCACCAACCCGTCCCGCAGCCCGCGCGGCGCGGTCAGCAGCCGGCGGTAGGACTCCCGGCGCGAGTAGCCCGACAGCCGGTTGAACAGGTCCGACAGGTCCGCACCGACCTGCGGGTCCGCGGTGAGCAGCCCCAGGTCCTCGTACAGCCGCGCGGTCTTCGGGTGGTAGTTGCCCGTCCCGACGTGGGCGTACCGCCGCAGCGTGTCGCCCTCCTGACGGACCACCAGCGAGAGCTTGCAGTGCGTCTTCAGCCCGACCAGGCCGTAGACCACGTGGCAGCCCGCCTCCTCCAGCTTGCGGGCCCACTTGATGTTGGCCTGCTCGTCGAAGCGCGCCTTGATCTCGACCAGCACCAGCACCTGCTTGCCGGACTCGGCCGCGTCGATCAGCGCGTCCACGATCGGCGAGTCGCCCGAGGTGCGGTACAGCGTCTGCTTGATCGCCAGCACGTCCGGGTCGCCTGCCGCCTGCTCCAGGAAGGCCAGCACCGAGGTGGAGAAGCTGTCGTACGGGTGGTGCAGCAACACGTCCCGCTCGCGCATCGCGGCGAAGATGTCCGGCTGCGAGGCCGACTCCACCTCGATCAGCCCACGGGCCGTGCCCGCCACGAACTTCGGGTAGCGCAGCTCCGGCCGGTCCAGGTCGGCGATGCCGAACAGCCCGGTCAGGTCCAGCGGGCCCGGCAGCGGGAAGACCTCGGCGTCGGTGATGTTCAGCTCGCGCACCAGCAGGTCGAGGATGTAGGGGTCGATCGACTCCTCCACCTCCAGCCGCACCGGCGGGCCGAACCGACGCCGCATCAGCTCCTTCTCCAGCGCCTTGAGGATGTTCTCGGTGTCGTCCTCCTCCACCTCGAGATCCTCGTTCCGGGTCACCCGGAACGCGTGGTGGGCCAACACCTCCATCCCCGGGAAGAGCTCCTCCAGGTGCGCCCCCATCACGTCCTCCAGCGGGACGTAACGCTGGTCACCCGCCGCCAGGAAGCGCGCCAGCGACTGCGGCACCTTCACCCGGGCGAAGTGCTTGTGCCCGGAGACCGGGTTGCGCACCACCACGGCCAGGTTCAGGCTCAGACCCGATATGTACGGGAACGGGTGCGCCGGGTCGACCGCCAGCGGGGTCAGCACCGGGAAGATCTTCTGCCGGAACAGCGTGTGCAGGCGGGCCTGCTCCTTCTCCGCCAGCTCGGCCCAGCGGACCAGCTCGATGCCCTCCGTCGCGAGGTCCGGCAGCACCTCCTGCTGGAAGGTCGCGGCATGACGGGCCATCAACTCGCGGGACCTGGTCCAGATCTGGTCCAGCACCTCGCGCGGCTGCAGCCCGGAGGCCGACCGCTGGGCCACCCCGGTGGCGATCCGGCGCTTCAGCCCGGCCACCCGGACCATGAAGAACTCGTCCAGGTTGCTGGCGAAGATAGCCAGGAACTTGGCCCGCTCCAGCAACGGGATCTGCGGGTCCTCGGCGAGCTCGAGCACCCGCTCGTTGAACGCCAGCCAACTGCGCTCACGGTCAAGGAACCGGCCCTGCGGCAGCTCGGGCTCGGCAGTTCCGGCCAGGGAAGGCGTGAGGTCTCCGGGTGCAACAAGGGTGAGTCTTCCGCCGGGGTGTCCGTCTCTGGCCGCCTCCTGCCCGGTCAGGCTCATCCGGTCGCTGTCCTATTCTTCACCGACACCCAGTAACATCCGCCACGGCGATCATAATCAGGCGCGGGGGCGTCGTTGCGCGCCCGAAGTTCGAGGGCGGGTTACGAATGCGGGGGGAAATTCTTGCCGTCGGCGGTATGCGTCATCCACCGGCACTGGGCGCACATCACGGTGACGTGCGGTGAAGCGGCGAGAGGCGCCCGGCCACGGTCACCAGCGGCGGCGATTCGCGCTTTCCCCAGATCAGTGGCCTGCACAGCGAATTGGCCGAATAGCGCGGACTGTAACGGCTGTGACTGCAAGAAGGATGCTCACACGCCTGAGCGATGGCGCCGGTGCCCTGCCCTGCGCCCGGGCGCTGGTCATGGACCCGCAAGGGTGCCGAAGCCCAGGTGACGACAGGTCAGCTCTGTTCGCGATGAGGCCGCCGCTGTCATGGGCGTCGGGCTGGTCGTGCCGGCCGCCGGAGGGCCGGTCGCGGCGACGACCGTCGGCGGGGTCGATGACGTGGGTCTCGGCGAGCCCGGTCCGGGCGCAGATGCGCTGACCGGGCGTCAGGAAGTGCGGCTCTGGCGGGCAGCGGCGAGTTCGGCCACGCAGGGGCTCGGATGATCTCCCAGGGGTGCAGTCCTCTGCCCCGGGCAGGCCGTTCGCCGCGATGCCCTCCAGCCGCGGTCCTGCTCGCCGGCTCACAGGGTGGAGCTTTGTGGTGAGTGGTTGTCAGGCTCCTGCGGCTGCCGCGTAGGGCTGTGCGCGGTGCTCGGCCTGCTCGAGCGTCGCCGTGCCGGACGGCGGGGCGGCTCCTGCTGGTGCGAGGCCGAATCCCTGGCCGACCCCCTGGCCGCATGCCCGTCCACGTGGCCTCCTAATATCGTTTCACATTCTTCGACGGACGCTGATGCCCATTTGGCTGTGTGCCTGCCGTCCAGCGCCCAACGCGACACAACGGCTCCACCGCATGGCGGTGGAGCCGTTCACCGAGGAGGAACGTTCATGCACGCCCGGAAGATCGGTGCGGCCGCCGCAACAGCGGTGGCGCTCCTGGCCGCCCGTGATCTCATCCAGAAGAGGCACGCATTGCTCCGGAACTTCCCGGTGATCGGGCACGCCCGGTACCTGTTGGAGGCGATCGGGCCGGAGCTGCGCCAGTACATCGTGACCTCCAATGAGGAGGAGCGCCCGTTCAGCCGTGACCAGCGCAGCTGGATCTATGCGTCGGCGAAGGAGGAGAACAACTATTTCGGGTTCGGAACCGAAGTCGACGTCGAGCACGTGCAGGGGCACGCTTACCTGAAGCAGCGCACGTTCGCCGGCACTCTGTCCGACAGGCACGACCCGCAGGCCCTGCTGCCTTCGGCCAAGGTGCTGGGCGGACCGCGGGGGCGCGCCAGGGCGTTCCGGCCGGCGAGCGTGGTGAACATCTCCGCGATGAGCTTCGGGTCCCTGTCCGGCGCGGCCATCACGGCGCTCAACAAGGGGGCGGCGCTGGCGGGCACGATGCACAACACGGGTGAGGGCGGCCTGTCGCCGTACCACCGCAACGGCGGTGACCTCGTCCTCCAGATCGGTACGGCATATTTCGGCTGCCGCAACAAGGACGGCAGCTTCAGCCTCGACAAGCTCAAGGAGGTGGTGGCCGGCGCCCCGGTCAAGGCGATAGAGATCAAGCTCTCTCAGGGAGCCAAGCCGGGGCTGGGCGGGATGCTGCCGGGTGCGAAGGTGACTGAGGAGATCGCCGCGATCCGGGGCATCCCGGTCGGCGAGGACTGCGCTTCCCCCTCGCGGCATACCGCGTTCAGTGACGTCGATTCGATGCTCGACTTCGTCGAGCTGCTGGCCGCCGAGACCGGTCTGCCGGTCGGGGTCAAGAGCGCGGTGGGAGAGCTGGGCTTCTGGCAGGAGCTGGCCACGCTGATGGCGGGTGGCGACCGTGGTGTCGACTTCGTGACGGTTGACGGCGGTGAGGGCGGCACCGGGGCGGCACCACGGATGTTCGCCGACTCGGTGTCGCTGCCGTTCCGGATGGGTTTCTCCCGGGTCTACGGCACCTTCGCCGAGCTGGGGCTGACCGACGACCTGACTTTCATCGCCTCGGGCAAACTCGGCTTGCCCGAGAACGCCGCGGTCGCGTTCGCCCTGGGCGCCGACATGATCAACGTGGCACGTGAGGCGATGCTGTCGATCGGCTGCATCCAGGCGCAGAAGTGCCATACCGACAAGTGCCCCACGGGTATCGCCACACAGAACCCGTGGCTGGCCCGCGGCCTTGACCCGGCCTCGAAGTCCACCCGGGCCGCGGTCTACCTGCGCACTCTGCGCGCGGAGCTGATCAAGGTCTCCTCCGCCCTCGGGGTTGCCCACCCGGCACTCATCACGGCCAACGACATCGAGATCATGAACGGTGATTACGAGGCCCGCACCCTGGCCGGCGTGTACGGCTACAAGGAAGGCTGGGGTGAGCTCGGCCCGCACCTCGCCGATGAGATCACGCTGCTCGTCGCCGGCAACCCGGCCCAGGCCAGAAACCGGTCCGCTGACGCATCGGCAGCGGCAGGCATTGTGCTCCCTCTTCGCAGAGCGCGGGAACGGGATGACGTCTCATAGAGCGGTAGCAGGGATATTGGAGTGACCCCGGGTCACGGGGCCGGCATCGCGCAACTCTCTTTATGAGATGGCAAGTTCACCAGGAGTGTGCGTGATGGCATTGTCCGGGCCTGCGCCCCTCGTGGAGTCGCTGCGTTCAGGGGGTTGAGTCCCCCGCTGCCTCTGTAGGCGACGGGGGCGGCCCTCGGTGATCCCGTCTGGATGGCGCTGACGATGCCGTGTTGGGCCCGGCCGACGATGTCGGACAGCACAGCGTGCTGCAGCTCAGTCGTCTCGCCGGATATGAGGCCGCAGGGAGGCCCGAGAGAGAACGTAGCGGGCCAAGTGGCGGCTGAGCAGGGCATATCCGTCCACCCAAGGACTTCCTGCGGAGCTCTGCGATAGAAGCGGCCCGGCCTCGTCAACGCCGTGGGGAACCGGCCTGACCTTCCCTCACGGCGTGGAGTCGAGGTCAGAGCCGTTTCCTTTCACAGAACCTCGGGCCCCTCCAGCCAGGGCAGCTCGTGTCCCATGCGGTCGCGCTTGGTGCGCAGGTAGGTGAGGTTGTGCTCGGAGGCCTTGACGGCCACCGGCATGCGGTGGCTCACCTTGAGCCCGTACTCGGTGACGGCGGAGACCTTCTCCGGGTTGTTGGTGAGCAGGATGAGGGAACGCACTCCCAGGTCGGCGAGCATCTGCGCGCCGATCGAGTAGTCGCGCGCGTCGGCGGGCAGGCCGAGGTCGAGGTTGGCGTCGACGGTGTCGCGCCCCTGTTCCTGGAGTTGGTAGGCGCGCAGCTTGTGGGACAGCCCGATGCCGCGGCCCTCGTGGCCGCGCATGTAGAGGACGATGCCGTTGCCCGATTCGGCAACCTGCCGCATCGAGGCCTGGAGTTGGGGCCCGCAGTCGCAGCGCAGTGAGCCGAAGGCGTCGCCGGTGAGGCACTCGGAGTGGAGGCGGACGAGCACGTCCTCGCCGTCGGTCAGCCGGCCGGCCGTGTCGAGGTGCCCTGCGAGCAGGGCGATGTGCTCGACCTTGTCGATGGTGCCGGTGTAGCCGACTGCGGTGAAGTCCCCGAACTCGGTCGGCAGGCTGGTGACTGCGGCCCGTTCCACGTGCAGCTCGGTGCGCCGCCGGAAGGCGATGAGGTCGGCGATCGAGACAGCGGCGAGGCCGTGCCGACGGGCGAAGGCCAGCAGGTCGGGCAGGCGTGCGATCTCACCGTCCTCGTCGAGGATCTGGGCGATGGCACCGGCGGGGGTGAGTGCGGCGAGGCGGCTCAGGTCGACGGCGGCCTCGGCGGGACCGGGGTGGGCGAGGACGCCGTCCTGGGCGGCTCGCAGTGGGAAGACGTGCCCGGGCCTGGCGAGATCGGAGGCTTGCGTGTCGGGGGCGGCGAGCAGCCTGACGGTCCGGGCCCGGTCGGAGGCGGAGATGCCGGTCGTCACGTTCTCCCGGGCGTCCACCGAGACGGCGAAGGCGGTGCTGTGGGGGCTCCTGCCGCCCAGTGCCATGGGTGGCAGCCCCAGGCGGTCGAGTTCGCTGCCCGGCATGGGCGCGCACACCATGCCGGAGCCGTGGCGGATGGCGAAGGCCACCAGTTCGGCGGTGGCGAACTGGGCGGCGAAGGCGATGTGGCCCGCGCTGCTCTCGGGGTGGTCGTCGACGATGACCACGGGGCGTCCGAGGGCGGTGTCGGTGATCGCGCGCTCGACGTTGTCGAGATGGTTCTCGTCGTGTTCCTGAAGGGAGGTCATGCCATCGCTCCTCAACGGGTCATGGAGCAACGGGGCTAGGGCCGAGTCGGTGGCGATCGGTCCGCTGTGGCGGGCCGAGGCCGGCGGCTGGTGTGCAGACCTCCGGATCGGTGGTGACTGAGCAGAACCGGCCCTGTTGCGGGCTCCGGGCGTAAGTGGATTCTGCTCCTTCCCGCTGATCGGAGGGAAGGAGGGATCGTGCGCCCGGCGGGAGTCTGCCCCGAACGCTGCCCCGGGGAGCAGGCCGGTTGTGGTCGGGCCGTACCTGGGGCAGTTCTGTCGGCCCGGTGACCGACCCGGCAGCTCGTTGCCGGGCGCTGTTGGGGGGACGACAGTCGGTGGTCTGCACCGCGTTCGGCCATCGGCTCGAAGGGCCTGGCCGCAGGCCGCCCCGGCCGGACCGACGGGAGGAGACGGACCCTCATATGGCGCGCAAATGGTGGACCTTGCTCACCGTCTCCGTCGCGACCTTCATGCTGCTGATCGACATCACCGCCGTGAACGTCGCCGTACCTGCCATCCGGGCCGACCTGAACACGGACTTCCACGGGATCCAGTGGGTGTTCGATGCCTATACCCTCACTCTCGCCGCCTTCGTTCTGACCGCCGGATCGATCGCCGACCGGATCGGTCGGCGGCGCACACTCGTCGTGGGCTTGGCCGTGTTCACCTTCGCCTCCCTTGTCTGCGCCCTGGCCATGAGTACGCTCATGCTGAACCTGGCCCGCGCGGTCCAGGGTGTCGGTGCGGCCGTCATGTTCGCCGTCTCGCTTGCGTTCGTCGCCCTGGAGTTCCCCGCAGGGCGAGAACGCGGTACTGCCATGGGAATCTTCGGCGCGACCGTCGGTGCCGCCGTCGCGATCGGGCCGCTCGTCGGCGGAGCCCTTACCCACTGGTTCGGCTGGGAGGCCGTCTTCTACGTCAACGTGCCGATCGGCGTTGCGACCATCGCCGTCACCCGCCTCAAACTCGCCGAGAGCCGGGACCCGGTGGCCGCCCGTATCGACGTCCCGGGCGTGGCCACCTTCAGCGCCGCGCTGTTCCTCCTGGTCCTTGCCCTGATCCGGGGCAACGAACAGGGCTGGACCAGTGCCCCCATCCTTCTGCTCCTGGCCGCCTCGGCTGTTGCCATGACCGCTTTCGTCGTCATCGAACGGCGTGTCGGCGATCCCATGCTGCCGCTCGAACTGTTCAGGAGCCCCGCCTTCACCGGGGTGCAGCTCGCTGCGGCAGCCTTGTCCGGCTCCATCTTCGCCCTCTACCCGTACATCACCCTCTACCTGCAGAACTACCTCGGCCTGAGTCCTTTCGAAGCCGGGGTGCGCTATCTTCCCACCACCTTCCTCAACTTCGCCGTCGCCCCGCTCGCCGGCATCCTGCTCTCGCGCCTGCATGCGCGTTTCATGCTCTGCGCCGGTCTGACCGCCGTGGGGACCGGCCTCGTGCTGATGGCGGGGATCACCGCCGACGACCCGTGGACGACCCTCCTTCCGGGCTTCGTTGTCGCCGGGGTCGGCGTCGGCCTTCTCAACCCCGTCATCGCCGACGTGGCCGTCAGCGTCGTACCCACCGAACGCAGCGGCATGGCCGCAGGTGTCAACGACACCTTCCGCCAGGTGGGTATCGCCATCGGCATCGCCGTATGGGGCGCGGTGACCATCCGCCAGGGGACCGACCATGTGCGCCAGGCAGCCGCCGGCACGCCCCTCTCCGGTGACACCACGGCGCGGCAGCTCGTCGAGGCAGCCTCGTCCGGGTCTCTGGACACCGTTCTGCCCCATCTCCCGGACGCCCTGCGGCAGAGCGCTGCCGATGCCGCCCGCCAGGGGTTCCTCACCGGGCTCAACACCGTTCTGCTGGCCGGTGCCCTGGTGAGCTTTTTCGGGGCGGCCCTCGCTCTGTGGCTTGTCCGTGAGCACGACATCGAGCGTCTGCGGCGCCCTTCCTGACCTGAGGGTCTCGGTTTCGGCCGCAGCGTCCGGTTGTCTGGGGCCTGGGGCAGTGAGAACACCGCCGATGGCGATGAAGGATTGCTCGGTTGAGTTCAGGGCCGATGCCGTGGCCTTGTACGAGTCCACGCCCGGGGCAGCGTACAAGGACCTTGCCGCTGACGTGGTCGTTGACAGGGCGACGCTGCGTGAGTGGGTGCTGTGGGATCGGAACACCGGGAATCGCGCCTGCCGTCCGGGCAGGCGGCCGCGTTCGTCCAGGACCAGGCGGTACAGCTTTGCCCCGGGCCGCGCCCGGGTCCACTCGGCGAACGGCCGGTGCGCGGTCGGTCCGGACGGACCGGGACAGGGCGGCGACTGTGCCCATGTACAGCCCGAGGTGACCACGAACATGATCGTGGCCGACGGCCAGCCTGGTCTCCGGGCCGGCCGTCGGCCACCGCCCTGCGGACGAGCCGGCGCCACCCGCTGGAGCTCCCACGACTCGTCCGGCACCAGCTGCTCCCCCGTGCGCAATCGGAACCTGGCCGAGGCGGTAGCTCCGCGCCACTTGCGAGTGCCGCTGTATACCGCCGAATGCCACACCACGCACTCGGAGCCGCGGGTGCTTGCCCTGCTCAGGGGCCTGTGCGGCGTGGTTGTCCGCCGGACAGGTCCATCGCAGGGTGGAACTATTGTGTCTTTCAGTGACGTCGGCGCATTAGCCTCGGGCTTTCATGAGGCCAGCTGTCCGACGAGTGGTCAGGAAAGCAGAAAGGGCCTCTGACCAGCGAGAATGAGGATTGTCTAGGTCCCTGTTCCCGCCCCGGTCGGAGGCACTTTCCAGGTGAGTAAGCGTAGCGGGTCGTATCCGCGTGTCCGCGTCGAGGGCGGTGGTCGCGGGGTGGTCTCGCAGTCCGGTGCCGTTCTGCTGGTCGAGACGGCCCGCAAGGTGGGGCTGGACGCGGCGATATCGGCGGCACTGGCGCCGTGGCGCAAAGCGCGCGCGGTCCATGACCCGGGCAAGATCCTGCTGGACGTCGCGCTCGCGGTGGCCCTGGGCGGGGACTGCCTGGCCGATGTCGCGATGCTGCGGGCCGAGCCCGCGGTGTTCGGACCGGTCGCTTCCGATCCGACCGTCTCGCGCCTGGTCGACACCCTCGCCGCGGCCGGACCCCGTGCCCTTGCGGCGATCCGCCGGGCACGGGCCGAAGTCCGCGGGCGGGTCTGGCGGTTGGCCGGCGAGGCGGCCCCGGACGCGGGCGGCGAGGTGGTCGTGGACATCGACGGAGTGCTGGTCCTGTCGCACTCCGAGAAGCAGGACGCGGCCAAGACCTGGAAGAAGACGTTCGGCCACCATCCGCTGTTCGCGTTCGTCGACCACGGCCCGGACGGGTCCGGGGAGCCGGTCGCCGGGCTGCTGCGGCCGGGGAACGCCGGCAGCAACACGGCCGCAGACCACATCGAAGCGGCCCGGACGGCACTGGCCCAGCTACCGAAGAAGTACCGGCGCGGACGCCGCACCCTGATCCGAACCGACTCCGCCGGCGGCACCCACGACTTCCTCAACTGGCTCACCGCACGCGGCCGATGGCTGTCCTACTCGGTCGGGATGACCATCACCGACGCCATCCACCAGGCGGTACTGAAGATCCCGGCCCCGGCCTGGACCCCGGCCCTCGAACCGGACGGGCAGGTCCGCGACGGCGCCTGGGTCGCCGAACTCGCCGGCGACGTCCTCAAGGGCTGGCCGAAGGGGATGCGGCTGATCGTCCGCAAGGAACGGCCGCACCCCGGAGCGCAGTTGCGCTTCACCGACGCCGACGGAATGCGGCTGACCTGCTTCGCCACCAACACCACCCACGCCCCGATCGCCCGCCTGGAGCTGCGGCACCGTCAGCGGGCCCGCGCCGAGGACCGCATCCGCGCCGCCCGCGACACCGGCCTGCGCAACCTGCCCCTCCACCGGTTCGCGCAGAACCAGGTCTGGCTGGAGATCGTCCAGCTCGCACTCGACCTGCTCGCCTGGATGCCCATGCTCGCCCTGACCGGCACCGCCCGCCGCTGGGAACCCAAACGCCTACGGCTGCGGCTGTTCTCCGCCGCCGCCCAGCTCGTCACCACCGGCCGCCGCCGCTACCTCCGCCTCGCCCGCCACTGGCCCTGGACCGACGTGATCACAGGCGCGTTCGCCCGCCTGCACGCCCTGCCAGACCCCGACTGACCAGCAACAACGCCCCACCCCAACGAACACCAGACAACATCCGGAACCGTGGAACCCGGCGCCCACCCGACGCGACAGCCGGGTCACAAGCCTGCCCACCGGCGGAAACACCCCGCCCGGACAAGCAGAAACGGCCCGCCAGCCAAGCTGACGAACCGTCATGCAAGATCGAGGTTACTGAAGTTGAATGCGTGATGTCGCTCGGATGGGTGAAGCAGTAGCGTTCGCCTGCCGGCGGAGGGACGGTCCCGGTAGTCATGTGCTGTGAGGTATGCACAGGGCGGCGGTCTGACCGACGCGGAGAGGGCCGCGCGGGAGCGGATCCGGCAGCAGGCCGTGGAACGCTTCGAGGGCGGCGAGAAGAACCGGGAGATCGCGGCCGGTCTGCGGGTGAGCGTGCGTTCGGTGGAGCGCTGGCGCCGGCAGTGGCGCGAGGGCGGTGCGGCAGGTGTGGCTTCGAAGGGCTCACCCGGTCGTTCGAAGCTGTCCGACGCCCAGATCGCGCGACTGGAGCGGGAGTTGGAGCGTGGGCCGCTGGCCCACGGCTGGGAGGACCAGCGGTGGACCCTGGCACGGGTGAAGACGCTGATCGGCCGACTGTTCCACGTCTCCTACACCGTGGAGGGCACCTGGGTCCTGCTCAAGCGCCACGGCTGGTCCTGGCAGCAGCCGGCCCGCCGGGCCATCGAACGCGACGATGCGGCAGTGGAGTTGTGGAAGAAGGACATGTGGCCGCGGGTAAAAGCGCGGCGGCGGCCCGCGGGGCCTGGCTCGTCTTCGAGGACGAAGCCGGGCAGTCGATGAGGCCGCCGCGTGCCAGGACCTGGGGCAGGCTCGGCTGCACGCCGGTGGTGCGGGTGCGGGGCCGGGGAGCCGGCCGGGTCTCGATGGCGGGGCTGAGCTGCTACAAGCCCGGCAGGCGCTCCCGGATGTTCTACAGCTTCCACGTCTACCGAGGCCGCAAGGGCGAGAAGAAGGGCCTGACCTGGCAGGACTATCGGGACCTGCTCATCCGCGCGCACATCCGGCTCGGCGGCCCGATCGTTCTCGTGTGGGACAACCTGCGCGCCCACCTGATGCCGCCGATGCAGGAGTTCATCCAGGCGAACCAGGACTGGCTGACCGTCTTCCAGCTCCCCTCGTACGCACCTGACCTCAACCCGCAAGAGGGCATCTGGTCGCTGGTCAAGCGCACCATCGGCAACCTCGCCGCCGCCGACCTCGACCAGCTCGCCCGAGCCGTCAGACGCGGCCTGAAGAAGATCCAGTACCGCCCTCACCTCATCGACGCCTGCCTCACCACCACCGGCCTGATCATGGACGGCTGACCATCCTCAGACCGACATCACGAATTCAAATTCAGTAGCGTGCAATCCTGTCCTGGATCGCAAGTACTTCGTAGCCAAATGATCAAGCGGAACCCTGTGCGATCGCCAGCTCCCGCCATTCGCGCGGTAGCACCGACCGGCCCTGCCCGCCCGACCGCCGACTCCGACTCATGTCTCGGCGTACGAAAATCGCACCCCGGACCCGGCGCCCACGCGGCGCAAACTGGAGAGCCGCCGATCCACAGGCTCGTCCATGTGCGCATCTGACATTTTTGACGAACTGAGCAACAGTCAGACTGGGGCTCACCCCCAGTGGATCGTATACATATCTTTAATGTCAGTTAACGTGGCGCCGAATCCCTTCCTTTCGGAAGACTTCGAGCCAATGCCACCTGTCGACGGGAGGGGCATAGCACTCGTCGCAAATCGACGAAAATCTCCGACCTGTCATATTTCCCCACAGAAATTAGGTCCCTAGATGACACTGAACATCTCTGATGCGCTTCGCTGGCGCACGATTTCCACGTGGACCGCGACGATGGTGTTCGTCGCAGCGGCGGCGATCACGATGGTGACGTCGCCGGCCCATGCCGTCGCCACCGCCCCCAGTCTTGGCGCAGCCGACAGCTTCGCGGTCCTGGGCGGCCAGTCGGTCACCAACACCGGTCCTACCGTGATCACCGGAGACGTCGGCGTGAGTCCTGGCACGTCGATCACCGGGCTGCTCCCGGTCCAGGTGACCGGTGCCATTCACCAGACGGATGCGGTTGCAGCCCAGGCCCAGACCGACCTGACTGCGGCGTACAACAACGCCGCGGGCCAGGCCTCGGATGTCACCCTCACTTCTCCCGGAAACCTCGGTGGTCTGACGCTCGCTCCCGGCGTCTACACCGCCGCTTCCTCTATCAATCTCACCGGCACCCTCACACTTGACGCGCTGGGCAATCCCAACGCCGTCTGGGTGTTCCAGATCGGCTCGACTCTGATCACGGCATCCGACAGCAACGTGCTCCTGGTCAACGGCGCGTCGCCGTGCAATGTCTACTGGCAGGTCGGTAGCTCCGCCACTCTCGGCACCGGCACCGACTTCGTGGGCACCATCATGGCCCTGGCCTCGGTTGGCCTGGACACTGGAGCGGCCCTCGAAGGCCGGGCGCTGGCGCAGACCGCTGGCTCCGTGACGCTGGACACCAACGTGATCACCCGGCCGAACTGCGCGGGCGGCACCACCGGCGGTACCACGACAGGTGGCGTGGTCGCCGGCACCACCACAGGCGGCCTTATCGCCGGCACCACCACCGGGGGAACCACCGGTGGCGCGGTCGCCGGCACCACCACAGGCGGCGGGACCGGCGGGGCCCTCGGTGGTCTGCTTGGCGGCGTCCTGACCACGGGTGGCACAACGGGCGGCATTCTCGGTGGGCTTATCGCCGGCAGCACCGGCGGTACCGGCGGCAGCACCACCGGGGGCGCCACCGGCGGCGGCGAGCACGGTGGTGACCACGGCGGTGACCACGGCGGTGGCGAGCACGGCGGTGGTGAGCACGGCGGCGACCACGGCGGCGGTGAGCACGGCGGCGACCACGGCGGTGGTGAGCACGGCGGCGGTGAGCACGGCGGCGACCACGGCGGTGGTGAGCACGGCGGCGGTGAGCACGGCGGCGGTGAGCACGGCGGCGGTGAGCACGGCGGCGGTGAGCACGGCGGCGACTGCGGGTGCGACGAGCCCGTGAGCTGGTAGCCGAGTCGCAAGAGCCGGACACGGACCTGGCGGCGCGCGGCGGATCGTCCCAGATTCCGTCGCGCGCTCCCAAGGACGCTCAGGGGAATCAAAGCCGAGGGAGCAGGGAAGATGGAAGGGACCGGGCCCGGCCACGTGCTGAGCGGCACAGAGTCCATGAATACGATGGAGTCGAGCCTTCAACGACCCAACGACACCGTCACCACCCCCGAACCACCGCGCCCGCTGGCGGCGGCCCTGGTCATGGCCGTGGCGTTGTGCCTGGCAACATCCCTCGTCCACGTGCTTCTGGTATTTCTGCACGTAGCCCCACCGAACCAGATTTCGCAGTACTACAGCAGGCAGATCAACGCGTGGATCTACCCGTTGTTCGAACAGAACTGGCAGCTTTTCGCTCCGGATCCGGAGTCGGTCACCAGGCAGATTTCTGCCAGGACCACAAGGACCTCCCCAGACGGCACGACTCAGATCGGCGAATGGTTCGACCTGACCGCCGTGGACGATTCCGATGTCAAGCACAACATCTTTCCGAGCCACACCACGCAGAACATGCTGCGCCGGGCCTGGACCTCCTACCTCGAACTGCACGGCACCGACGACAAGCCGCACTCCGCGCGGGCTCTGATGCTACAGAGGTACCTACGCAACCTTGCGACAGAGCGAATCACCGCCCACCAGAGCGGCACCTTCCAGGCCGTCCAGCTGCGGGTGATCACCCGGCCGATTGCCGCGCCCACCACACCCGGAGCCCCGCACCCGGCAACACCGACCGCAGTCGACACCCGGTACCTGCCCTGGTGGAAGGTGACACCCCATGGGAACTGAGCAGACCTCACTTCCTGCGCCCGCTCCACACCAACCAGCCCTGCGGACCGGCGACACCAGCACCCAGCCGATGCTCCGCCACACCGGCGCGCTGGGCAGCGCCATCACCGACCGACCGGTCTCCCTCCACGCGGCCGCGGTGCTGCGCATCGGGTACGGCCTGCTCTACCTCGCCTTCCTGCTGCGGGAGTTCCCGCACCGCGACGAGATCTGGGGCCCCGGTTCACCCTGGACGCCCGCCCTGGCGAGACAACTCTTCGACCAGACCGGCTGGTTCAGCATCCTCATCCTGTCCGACAGCCAGGGGTACTTCGAGCTCTGCTATGCGACGGCCCTCATCACGTCCGTACTGTTCGTGATCGGCTGGCGGACCAGAGCCGTGTCGATCCTGTTCGCGGTCCTGGTGGCCTCGTTCCACGCGCGGGCCATCTTCATGACGGACGGAGGAGACAACCTCATCCTCCTCATGGCCGTGTACCTCTGCTGCACAGCATGCGGCCGGCGCTGGTCCCTCGACGCGCGCAGGGCCCGCCTGCGCGCCTCCCCGGACCGGGCCGACAGCCCGTCACCCATCGCAGGACCGTCCAACCTCCGGAATCAACTCCTGGCGGCCCAACGAGTCTTGAGTACGGCACTGCACAACTGCGCCATGTTCGTCATCGCAGCCCAGGTCTGCATCGTCTACGGCTCCGCAGGCCTGTACAAGGTGCAGGGCGGCTCATGGGAGAACGGGACTGCCCTCCACTACGTCGTGAACCTCGATCTCTTCCGGCCATGGCCCGCATTGTCACTCATGGTGGACAGCCACCCCATGCTGATCGGTGTCGCCACGTACATGACCGTGCTCCTGCAGGTGGCCTTCCCGTTCGTCCTGTTCAGCAGACTGAAGTACATCGTCCTGACGATGCTGTTCGGCATGCACCTGGGCATCGCCATTCTCATGGGGCTTCCACTCTTCTCCGGGGCCATGATCGTCGCAGACGCCGTATTCCTTCCCGACCGCTTCTACAAGTTCCTGGGAGAACTGTGGCGCCGCGCGTTCCGGCCCCCGGTTACCAGGGGCGTAGCGCACTCGCGCCACACCGGAAGCCCGGCCGTACCCGCGCAGCCGGGCTCGCCGGCTGCGGCCACAGTGCGCGAGGAGCCGTCTCAGCAGCGGGCGGACGAACGATGAGCGGCGTACGCCGGCACCCCAGAACGGGGTGCCGGCGTACGCCGGGGACCACGGCCTCTGCCAGGCCACGATCGACGGACACCGGTCACTTTGACCCCGACGTTGCTGCAGGCCGGGGCGTCGATCTGCCCGGCCTCATGGCCGGCGAGGGCCTGGAACCAGCGGATCCGGTCGTAGTACTGACCTTCGGTCACCTCGTAGCCCTCGTAGTCGACGTAGTGGCAGCGGAGGCTGCTCAGCGTAGGTAAGGACGAATCCGGACGCACGGACCCTGCACCCCTCATCCCAGCCGGGCACCTGGTGCGGGAACACCGCGCACGAGGCGAACAGCTTGGCCAACTTGGCTGGCTGCGGCCGGTACCGGACCGCCTACTCAGCTTCGGCCACTTCCGTGCCCCTTCTCGCCAGGCCGGTCGGCAGCGGCGGGCGGCCCGCTGCTGCGCCGCGGCGTAGCGCAGCAGCACGTACCGGGCCGGTGCCACATGGTCCGCCTCACTCGGTCAAGTGAACCAGGCAGTTCGGTACACCCGATCGGGTGGGCGTGCAGGACCCGTGTGCCTGTTGAAGGCTTCTGGATCTTCGATGCTGAGAAGGTGAACGTGGAGCTGGTGTCCGACCACCTGACGATCACTCAACGGATGGCCAAGTACGCCGGGGCCTCGCCGAGCTGGCCGAGCTGACGGTTTATGGGGCCGCCGTGCTGCCGGAGGCGTTGGTACCCTCGCCGTGCTGCTCGACCCCACGTTCCACGTCGAGTCGACGGACAAGAATTGCAGCTACCGCCCGATGCCGACCGTGCTGGTCGGCACCGAGTGCTGGATCTGCACCGACGGCGGCACACCCTCGCCCCACTGCGGGCCGCCCCGGGCCGGGGCTGGAGGGTGCGCCTGGCCGCAGGCCACTTCGAGATCGCCCGGCCCGGCAAGGTGCTGTGCCGCCTCCCCTGCATCTCCCCGCCGTGTGGTTGACGGGTACGCCCGGCTCACTGGTTGTCATCGCCTCCGAGCACGAGACCAACCCGACCACCCCTGGCGACACCATCAAGTCCATGCTCACCGCAGGCGCGCCTTCGCCGTACTCCCCTATGGGCAGCACCCGTTGGCCAGGAACCCGGCGCCGGGATACGGCACCCCGAACAACGCCCGGGTCAGAGGACGGTGATGGCGAAGACCCACAGGTGCGGGCTGGTGGGGACGAGTGCGTAATGCACCACCAGGGTCCTGGTGGTGACGACCCGGACGGTGTCGTCCAGGTCGTAGCGGTCGGCCTGCGGCCAGCTCAGCGGGTCGGCCTGGGCGCGCATCAGCGCGGCGCGCAGTTCGTCGCGGGCTGCGGCGGGCAGGTCGCGGATGCTCTCGGCGACCGGCTTGGAGATGCGCAATTCGTACGGGTGGTGCGGGTGGTGCGGGTGGTTCACGGGCCGAAGACCTCGTCCAGGGTGAGGCCGTCGACCGGACGTCCGTCGGTCACCCACTCGCGGTGGGCGGCGGCGGCGAGCCGATGCGCACGGTCCAGTCCGCTGCTACGCCGGTCGGCGGCGACCAGGCCGGCCAAGTACTCGGTGGTGCTCAGCCCGGCCTTGGCGGCGGCAGCCTCGACCCAGTCGGCAAGGCCGGACTCCAGGACCAACGGATCCAGTTGACGTAGCGTCATGCGATGAGTCTACCGATGTGGCCGGTGGCAGGGCAGTACCTCGCGGTACCGGCGCGATGCCAGGACGGGCAGGCTGCGGCTTCTCTGCCTATGCGCCGTGGCCGCTCGCGTACGTCGCCTCGATCGCCCCGATGGTGTCTAGGGCGGCGCGGCGCCTGGCCAGCCGCTCCGTGTGGCCCTCGTCCCGGGAGAGGTGGGCGGCGATGATCACCCCGCACGCTCCGTTGGCGAACGGCTCGCCGGCCTCAACTGCGGCGGCGGTGCCGCATGGTGCAGGCCCCGCGTGCGGGGCAGACTCCAGTCCGAGCAGCCGACACCGGGACTCATCGGGACCATCCTTGCGGCGCGGGGCCGCCAGCGGAAGACCACCTCCCGCGTACGCGGGACCGGTAAGGGTCAGCGGTACCAGGTGCGGATAACGGTGGCGGTGTCGCGGATGTCTGCCTGGCCGTCACGGATACGCGACGCGAGCTCGACCGCCTGCTTGGGCTCCGCAGTGACGATCACACCCGCGGCACTCAGATAGGACGCGGCGACGACAGAGGCGAACTGCTCGTTCGCGAACTCGAGCGCCGGCACCCGCACCAGCTGGTGCATCAGCGCGGCCGCCCGTTGGTTGACCGCACCGTACACCGGCACGTCCATCACCTCATCGACATGCCGCGCCACCGCTGCAGCCAGCGTCCCGTAGTCCGTGACATCCGGATCAGCTGGCAAGAACTGGTGCGCGATGTCCAGCAACCACCCTCGGTCCACACGCAACATCACGCCGCGTCCGCCTTCCCGGACCGACCCGGCCTACCCGTCGACGGGTACGGGCCGAACTCCTCCTCGAACGCCGGCCCCCACGCCTGCGAAAAATGCGCAGCCGCCGTCAGGAACCGCTCCCGCCGCTCATCGGCCTCCTCCACCAACACCTTGCGGGCATAGTCCGTCAGACTCATCCCCGCAGCCTCCGCCCGCTGCTCGAGAACCTCATGAGCGGTGTCATCAAGACGCACGTTCAACTGCTTCATACCCCCAACGTAGCGTGCCGTATCAGGCGCTACAAGAGCAGCAGCCAGACACCACCCTGCCCCGCACCCGGGACCATCCCCGCGAGCGCGGGGCCGACCCCCTTCCGACTCGGAGAGCGCCCGATGACCGATGGCTGGCCCCGTTCGAACGGGGGCAGCCGCCTACCAATGCGGCGCGCCGCCATCCTCGCTGAGCAGCCCGTTACGGCGTGAGACTTGCGGCCCGGCTGACCGCCAGGCTTGCGGCGACTGAAGCGACGGGCTCCGGCACACAAGTCAGCCCCAGGGCGGCTTACCGGTTCCCGCCGCCCACAGGGCGAGGGCTCGCTGGTCGACGGTGCGGATGCCGACCTTCCGGCAAAACGCTGCGGCGGCTTTGGTGAAGGTGCTTGTGGTGACGACGACGGCCAGGTCGCAGCGGTGGACGTCGCGGTAGGTGCCGTTGACTTTCTGGACGTCCTGGGAGCCGACGAAGGTGCGCGGTTCGTAGCGCTTGGCCTGGATGAGGATGCGCTGTCCGGCCGGGGTGGTGGAGAGGACGTCAGCGGCCAGGTCGCCAGACCCGCCGACGACGGTGACCTTCGTGCAGCCGTCACGGCGGCACAGCACCGCCAGGGCGTGCTCGAAGTCCTTCGGGCTCATGCTGAGGAACGGGCCGATGTGCCGCAGCTGCGCGACGTGTGCCTCGAACGCCCTCCGGTCGGCCAGCTGCCTTCGGCGGATCACGGTCCCGATGACGGCCAGGGCGATGGCCAACAGGGTGAGCAGGAGCAGCAAGTGGTGGAAGAGCCAGGTGATGGCGAGAACCGCCAGGATGCCGCCGCCGATCACAAGGCCGAGGAGCAGCATCTTGTCGTCGCGGGCCTGTTGGGCCCGGCGCGTGGTGCTTTGGCGTCGTCGTGCGGGCCTGCGCGCCACGGTGTTCCCCCTTGATGCACGGTGTGCCTGTGACCGTAGGAGTCGTGGGCGGCTGGCCGCCGGGGAACTGGGTGTTCTGCTGCGCTTCGGAGGTGGAGTTGACCGGATCGCGCTGCTGGGAGGCCGACCGGAACACCTCTGTCTGACGGAGTTGTGGAACCTTGCCCCCACCGCCTCGGTCCTCTGGCATTCTCACCCAGAGCCATCAAATTGTTACCAGAGGTGGCGAATGCAGTACACGATCAGCGCGTCCGTTCTGCTCGGCGTCATCATCGTCATCCGCTTGATGCGCAACACCGCGCCGGGCACACGCATCGACGAGAAGATGAGCGCTCTCAGCTGCGTCGTCTTCGGAGTCCTGATCGCTGCCACCCCGGCGGGCCGAGCCATTCTCGATCTCGTCGCGTCGGCGACCCAGGCCACCCACTGACGTCGTGAGCGGTTCGGCGTCACCGGGGTCCTGTCCTGACTCGGCGGTCGGGTGCGCCCAGGCCGAGGCGAGGCGGTAGAAGTTGGTGTAGATCTGCACGCCGTCCTCGGTCCCCCCACGGGCTTGCTTAAAGCCACAGCCGGATATTCTTCTCCGGCCAGAACCCACCCTTGCGCAACCAGTCCTCGGCGAGGGCCAGTTCCTTCGCCAGCATGCGGCCGACGCCAGCCGACTAGTGTGCTGCGTCTGAAGGCGGCGGCACTGCTGGTGTCGTTCGGCGCTGCCGTCCCGATCTCGAATTCCTCGGTGACTTCGGTGTGGCCGAACTGGCCGCCCGTCAGGACGCGGGCGACGGCGTCCAGTTCGGTGCCGTAGAGGTAGGGGCTGGCGTTGCGGCACACGCCGGGCCGCCCGCCTGTGGTGCTGGTGGTCATAGCTGCTCCCTCAGTGCGGTGATCGCGGAAGCGTCTCCGCTGGTCAGGGTCTCGGTGTACTTGGTGAGGAACACGCCGGGCCGGTACGCCAGCCAGTCGTGGTCGACGGGCCGGCCGAAGAGTCTGTTCACGGTCTGCGCGATGAGGTCGGCGCCAGCTGCCTCCGAGAGGGCGAACGCGCCCGCGACGCGCATGTTCAGTTCGGTGATCAGCACCCGTTCCGGCAGGTCGGTGATGAAGCCCTGTACGCAGCACAGTCCCGCCGCGCCGACCGCGGCAACTTCCGCACCGACGTCGACAGGCCATCGCGAAGCTCGCCGCTGACCACGACGTCACCACGACCGTGGGCTGGAGCACCGGCGATCCTCGGTACGTCGGCGGCATCCCCCTCGTTGACGAGAACGACGTCCCCGTCGCAGTCCTCGACCCGGAACCGGCGCGGGTACGGGCGGTGCCTTCCTGCTGCTCGCGGGTCTACTCCTGCTGTTCGCCGGACAGTCCAGCCAGGAGCGCTTCGGGAAGTCCATGAATCTGACCAAGTACAAGCCGGTCCCCGGGTCGGCCCCGCACACGCAGGATGTTCCCAGCTACAGCGTGGCGCCGAACGGCAGCGGTAAGTCGGCCCCGCAGGCGCGGGGATGCTCCCGCGCCTTGTCTCAGGAGCTGCTGGCCGAGCGGGCTGAGCTCGCGTGGCACACCGTCTACCGCACGAAGCTCGGCACCACCCCGGCCACGCTGGACGCGCTTCTGCAGATCGCGCACGCCCTTGGCGTACCCCCCGGGCCGCCTGCTCCGCGACGCCGAGAACGGCTGAGTGTACGGCCGAGCACTCAGTGGACCTACTCGGCGGGTGGCTGCGTAGGAGGTGTCGGCTGGGCCGGACCCGGCGGCGGAACCGAGGGGCTGCCGTCGGGACGGAGTTGGTCGGATGGGTCACGCTGACCATCCATCGACACGGTGTCCTCCTCCTGCTGGTGGGCCTGCGGTTCGCATGGGTGCCGGCTCAGTCGCGGGTGTGCGCGGGTCGGGCCTCGGGTGCCGCGCCGGGGTTCGTGCCAGCCTCTGGATTCTCCGGCGGGGACGGTTCCGCTCACGCTCTGCTCCTGCTCGCGGTGATCTGCTGGGTGGCCCAGGTGCGGACCCGGTCCTCGGAGGTGAACGGCTCCGGCTCGCCGGCCCAGGCCCCGGTCCCGAGGCGGCGGACCCAGTCGCGGTGCCGACGGTCCCACGCGCCCCACAGCGGAAGCGCGTTGCCGACCGGCGGCAGCTGACGGGCCTCGTAGCGGTCGCCCGCCATGGCGGCACGGGTCATGCGCTTTCCCTCCATGTGGTGGCGCCCCGCACCCAGATGGCCTCCGGGGGTTCGGCCCTGGGCCGCCGGTCGGGTCGTGGGCCCAGTTGGCCTTCGCGACGGTGCGCGGCGTCGGCCACGAACTGCTCGATGTGGGCTGCGACAGCGAGGCGTTGGGCATGGTACCAGTGGCTCTGGATGTGCATCCGAGCTGTGTCGGGGGTGCCGTACCGATCTGTCTCGCCGCCCGCGAGGACCAGGTCGCCGGTCACCTGGTCGCGCAGGCCCCAGCCAGGTCGGCCGTCCTTGTCCGGCTCCAGCTCCTCAACCAGGAAGCGCTCCTCCGGGGTCACGGCTTGACCGCCAGGCAGGGCGTGCAGCGAACGACGGGGGTATCCCGGACAACACCTTGTCCAGCGGGCACGGGGATCGTGCCGTCCCTGTGCAAAGGGCCAGTACTGGCGCCACAGCGGATGCATGCCTCCCCTGCGAGCTGCGCGATGGTCCACCGGCCTGACAGTCGGGTCTTGCCGAGCCAGAGCTGACGGGGCAGCAAACCGTCCATCAGATAACGGCCGACGGTCTCCCGGTTCGCCTCCTGCTCGATCGGCAGCGCACCAGCGAGGATGACGACCGTGCCGCCCTGCTGAGCGGGTGCGTGGCCGTGGTCGGCGCGGGAGAGGCGGAGCCGGGCCGGGGGCGGCGGGTTTTCCCGCATGGACGTGTCCGGGCAGTGGTGCTGTCCGGGGCGTAGCAGGGGCTGCGCGGCGCGGTGTCCGGCGGGGGTGGGCGCTGGGGCCTCGATGTCCATGGTGGTACCTCCTGGGTCCCCGCTGGCGGGGCTGGAGCTGTGCCAGGCATCTGTGTGCGTTGGCGTCGGGCTCTACAGTGGACCCTCGCGCAAGTTCGCCGCAAGTGCGCCACGAAATTTCGTGGCGCACTGGTATATGCGCTCACCCCGCACCACAGGGACCCAGCTGGAGGACCCCATGGCACGCCGCGCTACCCGTCAGGCACACTTGCGTCACGAACTTGCGTCGCGCAAGAACCAGCCCTTCCGAGGAGTCCGCCGAGTGAGCCTGAGCAACCCGCTGGACTCCCGCCTGCAACTGGGCGCCGAGCTCCGCCGACTGCGCAAGGCCAAGGGCATGACCATGCGCGAAGTCGCGGACTTCCTCGACTGCTCCGAACCGCGCATCTCCCGCCTGGAGACCGGCAAGCTCACCGGCGCGACCCTCAAGGCCGGCGAGCTACGACGTCTGGCCACCCTCTTCGACGTCCAGGGCCAGGGCGCCGTCGACGAACTGCTCCACCTGCTCAGCGAAACCGAGCAGACCGCCTGGTGGGAACCCTACGAGGACGTCCTGCCCAGCGGCATGGACTCCCTCCTCGGACTGCAGACCGCGGCCACTCACGAGCGCGCGCTGGAGACCGTCCTCGTCCACGGACTCCTCCAGACCTCCGCATACGCCCGCGCCGTCCTCGAGGAGGTCGGCATCCACAGCCCCAGCGCCATCGACCGCCTGGTCGCCCTGCGCGCCCGCCGCCCCGAGGTACTCCACCGCACCCCGAACCCGCTGGAACTCGAAGTCCTCCTCGACGAAGCCGTACTGCGCCGCCCGGTCGGCGGCCGGGACGTCATGCGCGCACAGCTCGAGGCCATCGCCCGCGCCACCGAACTGCCCAACGTCACGGTGCTCGTCGTCCCGAGCGAGCGCGGAGCCCACGCCGGCCTCTCCGGAGCTTTCTCCCTGATCGCGGCTGGCGACCAGAACCCGGTCGCCTACGTAGACTCCCCCGCCGGGAACCTGCTTCTGCACAAGGACCGCGACGTCGAACAGCTCACCGGGATCTACAACCGCGTCCGTGCCAAGGCACTGGACGAGGACGGGACCCTCCGCTTCATCACCCGAGTCATCGAGGAGACGTAAGCACCATGCCGACCCAGATCCCCGCCCCCGGCACCGACCGCGCCACCTGGCACAAAGCCCGCGCCAGCTCCGGCACCGGCGGCTGCGTGGAGGTCGCCGACTTCGGGGACCTGGTCGCCGTCCGCGACAGCAAAGACCTCCAGCGGCCCCCCCACCTCTACCCGCGCAACGCCTGGCGCGACTTCACCTCACGGCTGCGCGCGCTCGGCGCCGTCCCCTTCACGACCGGGCAGATCCAGGTCACCATCACCGCAGACGGCACCATCGCCCTGCACGATCTCATCCACCACATGGCGCCGCACCACTACACCGCCTTCGAGTGGGACTGCTTCCTCGACGGCGTACGCAGCCTCGAGCCCGAACTCGCCTGCGCGTAGGGTCCAGGCCTGGCGGCTGCACATCGGTGATGTCGGGGTCAACTTGGACGACAACCTCGTGGACGCGATGCTGGGCTTCACAATCAGGGTCGAGCGCCAAGGCAACGAGTACGCGACCGAGGCGGAGCGCGGGGTCCTGACCGGCTACTTCGAGCACCGAGGCCTGCACCAGATGTCCGATGAGGCGGACGTCCGCCACCTGAACTCCATCCGGCTCCTGGAAAAGAACGGCTTCCAGCTGAAGGAACGCCAGCAGGCCGAGGTCGGCGACGTCGACCGGGCAGCCGGCCACGCGGTCGACGCGCTCACCCTGGCAGCGGGGATGGAGTCGCAGCGGCTGAGGGACCGCTTCGAGGCACTCCGGCAGAAACTCCTCGGAACCGGCTCGGCGGCAGCGTCGGACGCCGTCGAGCAGATCGACGCGTCGCTGGCCGTGCCGATCTGAAAGGCTGACCCCTGATCAGGTCAGCGCTGGACAAGAAGCACGACGTGTCGGTGCGGAAGAACCTCGGCGAGCACACGGTCTACGAGAACCCGTAACTGCGGGTCAACTTGGCCGATGTCGAGCTGCCTGACGGCCGCCACCTCGACCACTACGTTCTCCGCCAGCGGCCCGTCGCCCTGGCCACCGCCGTCAACGAACGGGGGGAGGCGCTCCTCCTCTCACCGCGAGGAGCAGAGACGCCGCCACGTTGGCCAGCTGAGCCACGTCGGCCCCGCACTCGCGGGGATGGTTCCGGATGGGCCCCTGCGATCCGACCGCGCGTCAGTCGGCCCCACTTTGGATGCTGTGGTTCAGGTGGGCTGCCGCACCGGCGCAGGCTGGTCGGGCTCCGCGGCTGCCGCCACCTTGGCCACCTCGATCACCCGGCAGTCGAGTTGAGTTGATGCTGATCTGCTCCGCTGGTGAGGGGCTGGCTCATCAGGCGCTCACCATCCGGTCGGCATCCTCGAAGTCGGAGCTCCAGGAGTTCAGGAACGCCTGGTCCTGGTCGGTGAGCTCAGTGGTCGGCCGGGCCGGCCAGGCGTGTTCTCGTACCCGGCGGTATACCTCGTCCGCCGCAATCCGGTCAAAGGCGTAGAGGCACCACTGCCGGTAGCCCGTTCCGAGAACGCCCAGGTCGGCGGCTACCTCGTCCCAGCGGTCGATGACCTGCCAGGACGCCAGGCGGCTACCCTGTGGGCGCTTGGCGGGGGTCTTGAGGAGCCCGTCGGCGAGGTAGTACAGCTCGCCGACCTTCACGACCAGGCCTAGCTCAATCAGCGGGACCAAGCGGGCGTGGACGGTGGCACGGTGCCGGCGAGTGCTGGCTGCCAGCTCCGCCGCGCTCTGCCCGTCCCGGTGCGCGAGGGCCGCCACCACCTCCGCGGCCGTCTTGCCCAGACCACGGGCCCGGAACGCGTCCCTGGCTACCAGGTCCGCAAGGAGGCGAAAGTCCAGCTCAGCAGGGCGAACTGACGGATCCACAGTGCGGGTAGTGGGTGTGTGTCGCTGGTTGACCCCATCCAGGTACCCGGGGGCCTTGTGCCCTCCCTGACGGGTGGGGTCAACCGGCGACATGCCGATCGGCGAGCCCTTGCCAAGTACCCACTTCGAGGACTTCCCGGCACCCCCGACCTCGGCCCGCCACAGCCACCCAGCAGCCGCCAGGCGGGAGTCGGAGCGCTTCACCGTGGACTCACTTGCCCCGATTCCCAGAGCCAGCTGACGCTGCGACACCTCGTGATCTGCGCCCCCAGCCCTCTCGCACAGCTCCAGCCGGTGCAGCAGGTTCGCCCGGTCCGTCTGCCCAGCCTGCCCCCGCCACACCGCCCTCTCGACCGCCACCCGCAGCTCGGCCAGCCGCACCAGGGCGTCCCGCCGGTCCACGATCGGAGTGGACTCCCCCGTCACCCGCGCAGCCCGCTGCCACACCCGGTCCAGGTACCGCACCGCGTGATCGTGCCCCTTGGCCCGGGCCAAGTCTCGCAGCAGCGCGCCACCGGGGGCCGGGGAGATCAGGAGGACATCCTGGAGGGCGATCCTGTCCGCACCGGCCCGGGCGAAGGAGAAGGCGATTGCGGACGTGATGCGGTGGGTGTCCCGGCCGGCCCCGGAGCCGCCGTCGGATCCGCCCTCCCGGTACCGCTCCATCCCGACGCCCTCGACCACCAGCGCCCGCATCCGAGGCGACACCTCAGAAGGGATCTTGGACTGCCAATCCGCCGACCGACGCTGGCCAGGTAGCGTGAAAACGGTGGCCCCTTCAGGTGTCCTCATCGGACATCACCGGTACCAGGCGCATCGGTTGAGAGCACGTAGCACGTAGCGCCGTACATCGACGGCCCACCCAGGGCGACACGAACACCCTCACCCGAGCGAGTGATTTGCATCACAGTTCCGGGATAGTGAAACGCGCTGCCGGCAACCGGTCCGTGAACCCATCCACCGTATCGAGCCAGGTAGGACACGGGCTCCAGGCCCACAGAGATCGAGAAGGGGACACCAGCAACACCGAGACCTCGCATGCCAGTGACGGCACGACGAGCACGGACAGGCTGGCCAGCCCCCCAGGGCTGCTGCAAAATGGCAGAGCCTTCCTAGTAAGCGCTCAATTGAGCAACGACAAGGGCCCGGCCCGCGTTTACGGGTCAGGCAGCTTCCTCGGGAGCTTTGGTTCGTGTGGAACCTGTAAATCGCTCGACGTCGGCTGCCAAGCCGTCGAAGAGCCCTCGTAGCCGGCCGCCAAGCCGAATACGGATCGATGGCCGCAGTACCTGATCCAGTGCGCCAACACCAGATCGAGGAGCGGCCGGGGCTGCCTGCCTTGCCACGGGCAGGGGCCCTAGTTGGTTAGATCACCTCACCAACTCCCTTCGGGGAGAGGTGCGTCCAGAATCAACGACGGCACCCAGCCGGAGGACCCACTCGGTCGACTCCACGGCGGGGTGCCGTACGCATGCCAGGGAACGGATGCGGGTATCCTTCATCACGTCACCACCCTTCGTGTGGTTGACCGGGACGGGCCCCCGGCTAGGGGCGCCGATCCAACTCACCGCCGTCCGGGCTCCTACACCCGGGCGGCGAAGTCTTTTCTGCTGACTGCTGGAAGTCAGCCTACCCCTGTGGATAACACCGCGTGCAGCCACGTGTACACGGTGTCGATCTGACGTGCTGTAGGACCTGATGGGCCGACAAGTCCACCATCTAACCCTGCAGCTGGCCCGATAGTGCGCACGTGGCTCGAGGCAGCAATGGCTGACGGCCTGCCAGGCAGTCCTCCTGGTACGTCATGAACGCACCTGAATGAGAGCGTGTGTTCCAGCGGTCCGCCAGTTAGCCCCGGACCCCGCCAGTTCATCCAGGCAATCATCCCTCAGCCCAACCACTACGTCGGACTTCAGGGTCCGGAGCGCTGCGACTCGTCCAGGGAAGTACGAGGTGGTCTGCTCGAACGAGGAGGTCGGTTCCCACCAGCGATCGCCGATCAGCCGGCGGTAGTTCAGGTCTCCTTTCAGGATCGTCACTGTGGTGCCCGCGAGTTCCTTCCGCAGCGTCTCCGGCATGGCGGTGAAGTCGAAGGGTGTGCACCAGAACGAATCGGTGCGCAGCTGCAGCCGGCCGACTGTCGCAGCGTTGTGCAGCCGCTCGCCAACCTCACGGGCCACGCCCTTTCCGAGCACGAGCGCCCGAAGGCAGTCAGCGACATCGGAGAGGGTTGCATCGGAGACGTAGTACGGCTGCGGCTTCACGTGCAGTACTACCTGGCGGGCCAGGTTGCTCGTCAGGAGGTGGTCGATGAGAGCCAGGTCCGCGACCATCTCGCTACCGGCATTGTCAGCAACCAAGGCGACCGTTCCGCCGGAGGCTGACCTGAGCAGCTCCCACAGGACCGTGCTGTCGTCGGCCACCAACCCGGAAGCCTCGATGCCGCGGCCGTTCGTGATCTGGAGCGCCAGATCGGCGCGGTTACCCCACAGGCTGGACAGGAGTAGCACCTGCCCACGCTCGTCGTCGGCCAGGCCGGCGACTCCGTCGAGCGCTGCGATCTCCGCCAACACCACCTCACCCATGAGCTCGGCCCGCTTGAACGGCGCGAACAGATCGACGCCCTGCCAGAGCCCGCGCTCGAAGAAGCCGACGGCCTCGAGCAGGCGCCGGTAGAAGAAGCTCTCCGCCCACATGAACGGCGCATCCACCCACCGGCGGCTGTAGAACTCGATCCCCGACTCGCGCCAGAGCCGAGCGTCGATGGCACCGTCGGGCAGTGGACGGATCACCCCGCCGACGTTCTCCTCTGCGAGCTCAGACAGCGCTTGGCGCTGATCGGGGCCAAAGGGCCAGGCCCCAGTGAGCCGTTCGATCAGCGCTGGATGCCGCTTGGCGAACACGTCGCTGGCGAAGGGCGACTCGCTGGAAATGATCACCGGGGCCTGCTGAGACATGAACGTGGATCCCTCTCAGATCGGGTTCAGGTTGAGGTCCAGCGCCACGACGCCGGCGGCACTGCCGACGAGGACGCGGCCCTGGACCGGGTCGTAGGAGGCACAGTTGAGGCTGCCGTCGACCCGGACTTCGGCCAACTGCTGCTGCTCAGCCAGCGACCAGAGCCGGACGGTCCCGTCGGCGGCAGCAGAGACGAGCCGGTCCGGGATGTTGGTGAATCCGACCATGAGGATGCGGCCGGAGTGCCCGCTCAACTGGGCGGTGAAACGGTCGCTCGCCAGGTCGCGCACCGCGATGTCGCCGGTGCCGGCGCCGACGGCTGCCCGGGCGCCTTGGTCGTCGAGGGTGATGGCCCGGGCCCAGCCAGTGGGGCAGGTGAACCGGGAGACGAACTCGCCGTCAGTGGCCCTCCATACGCGGACGGACCCGTCACCACCGCAGGCCGCGAGGACCTGGCCGTCGACATTGAAGGCGATCGAGCGCAGACGCCCGGCGTGAACATCCTGCGACCACAACAGATCGCCGCCAGGGAGGTCCCAGCAGCGGATGTGCCCGTCTCCAGTGCTCGCCGCAAGCCTCGGGGCGCTGCGGGCCATGGCCACCGCCCAGGTGCGGGTCGTGTCCTGGTTGAGGGTCAGCTCCCAGGCCTCGTCCGTGAGCGACCAGGCCCGTACGGCGCCGTCGCCGCACGCCGCCGCCACCAGGTTCGTACCAGAGGCGAGGGACCAGACCCGTCCGTGCCCTGCCGAAAGCTGGCGCAGCAGGGTCGAGTCGGTAGCGTTGACCAGGTCGACCTGCCCCGTGCCGTCGCCGATGAGTGCGACCGTGCCTGTGCTCGAGTACGCCGTCGACCAAGTCGTGTTCGACCCAGGAGCCAGCATCCGCAGCGGACCGCCGTGTGCTGGCCACAGCCGTACGGCGCCGTCCTCACAGCCAGCCACGACCGTGCCGTCACCGCTTCGTGCGAGGGAGCGGACCCAGTCGACGCCTGGCGGCAGCACGGTCTTCACAGCCTCGCCATCAACGGTCAACGCGTGGATTGTCGGCTCTTCCGTCGCTGCGAGCACGAGGCCGCCGTCCGGGGACGCGACGACGGACCGTACTCGGCCCGGCAAGTCTGTCGTGCGCCGGACCGGGGTTAGTGTGCCGCCCTTCGTCGTCCACACCACCATTGATCGGTCGCCGGAACCGGAGGCGAGCAGGCCCGAATCTGCAGCGAAGGCCACCGAGCGCACCCAGTTGCGGTGCTGAGCCTTCTCGTCCAGCAGCCGACCAGTCGCCAGGTCGAAGAGCCGGACGAACTCATCCTCACCGGCGACGGCAATCGCTGGCTCGTCCCCGCCGCCGACCGAGACCGACCACACGGGTGTGCCGGTGGTCTGCATCCGGCGGACCAACAGCAGCCGTTCGGTATCCCATACGCACACGGCCCCGTCCTCGGAGCCCGAGACCAGCAGTGGCTGGCCCGGTACGAAGGCCAGGGTCCGGATTCGGCGGGAGTGCCCGGCCAGCACACCCATGGGAGTGCCGGAGTCGGTGCGATACAGGCGGACCAGGCCGTCATCCCCAGCGGAGGCGACCACCGCCCCGTCCGGAGAAAGCGCAGTGGCGAAGACCCAGCCGGTGTGCACGCGGAACGTGCGCACCGGCTGATGGGTGTCGAGATCCCACAGCCGCACGGTGCCGTCCTCTCCTCCGGAGACGACGAGCCTCGCCACGGTGGAGACGTCGATGACTGCCCCCACATGTCCGGTGTCCTTGGACTCCGACACTGCGCTGCGCCGCAGCCACCCAGTGGTGAACGCTGCCCCGAGCGAGGCGGCCTCGACGATCGCCTCCTGCACGACTGGTGAAGGCGAGCGGTGAAGGGCAATTGAGAGCGTCGCCGCCACATCGGCTGGCTCCACCAGCCCGGTCAGCAGGTACCCGGAGCCCGCCATTACCCGCGCTGTGGTCCACCTGGCTGAGTGCCTCCCCGCTGGTACGGCGTCAAGGATCGCCGCGTCGGCGACCAGTGGCTGCTCCCCCACCAGCGCGACCTTCCGTACCACGTAGGACGGAGAGGAGAGCAGAGTGGCGAGTTCGTCCTCCAAGCCTGCCTCGCACAGGTGGTAAGGCAGGTGCCGCCACAGGTACCCGTGTTCAGCATCCAGATTCTTCCAGCGGCCGCCGGTCGACTCGCGGAACGCATCCAGCAGCGAGCTGTGAAGCTGGGCCCAGTCGTCCGTGACCGAGTGCCGAAGGTAGGACCGAAACACGTCGTGCAGAGTGATTGTCTCCGTGTCAGCCCGGTAACTGCTCACCAGCGACCTGTCTGCCAGAACACGGCAGAACTGCCGAGCGGCGTGCGGTGACCAGCCGAACGCGACCTTCCACCAGTGCGACAGCACCCGGACCGGAATCGCCGTCGCTGGCGGAAACACCGCCAGCGACAGGTAACGCATCCTCAGATCCGACGCGCCGTTGAGTACGACGCTGTCCTCCAGACCATCGAGGCTGGACGCAATCGCCTGGCCGATCGCGCTGCGTCGTTGGTCGGCATCGAGGACGTCGAACGCCTGCGGTCCGTAGTCGCGGATTGTCTCCGATGTCTCCGCAATGACGTGACTCGACGACGCCCCGGACGCCACATCCTGTCCGACAGTCGACCCGACGATCTGCGCCAACAGCGGCCATCCACCGAGCAGTTCGGCGAGTTGCTCGGCCTCCGGGCGCTCCAGCGAAGCAACGTTGCGGGTCAGCATCTCGCTGATCTCGACCGCCGTCATGGGCCCGAGCCGCACGACCTGTGCGGTCGAGGGACACACCCGCACGTTCCGTGTCGTGACCAGGCGCACGCACTCTTCACCGCCCAGGAGAAATGGGGACAGGTCTGCGGCGGACCATACGTTGTCGATGACCAACAGTGCACGCCGGTCCTGCAACAGCCGCGCGAGATGGAAGCCAGCCTGCCCAGGATCTGCCAGGGCAGGTCGGAAGCCGCTGAGATGGACGCAGAGATCGGAGACGAGTTCCACGACGCGGGCCGGGGTGCAGTCCTCGCCAGTCTCAACCCAGAGGATCTCCGGATAGAGCTCTTGGATCAACTCACTGTTGACCAGCTGCGTCGCGATGGTCGTCTTACCAAATCCCCCGGGGCCCACGACGGCGACCGTCGCAACTCCCTCGGCGTTGCGTGCCTCCTCCAAGACGGAGATGAGGCCATCAAAGTCAGTGTTTCTGCGCACCAGACTGGGCTCCGCATTCGGAATAGGGAGGAAGCTGTCCGATGGCGCGACGGAAGCTCCTGACGTTTCGCCGATCGCTTCCCAGAACCGCGCCTGCTCTGCCGGGCTGCATCGCTCCAGGGTTGAGTCCAGCGCCTCCTGGAGGACCTTGCTGATCGTCTTCGGGTTGGAAGGCGACTCCCAGTCAGACACTGTTCGGCTTCCGACTCCCAGGAAGGCCGCGAACCCCCGCACCGACAGACGCTTGGATTCCCGCAATGCGCGCGATTCCCTTCCAGTCCAGCGCTGCACTGTGCCCACCGAGACCCCCTCGACCGACTCTCCGACGCTAACAACGGGTTGTGCCCAAATCGCGGTCGCGGGCCCACTCCGCAGCAGACCCGCAGCGCCACCGCCACGTCTGCCTGCAGGGTGGTGTGGATCATGAATTAGATCTTCGTCAACGCGTACCCAGTTCGCAGCGCCGCCGCAGCACCGCACCAGCCACAGCGTCGGGAAGTCCCGGCACGCTTCTGGATATTGGAGCTGGACATCCCCACTCCGCTCGGCCAGCCGGAGGTGAGTGATTCCTACGTATCTGGGGAGACTCGAAGCCCAGTTTGCTGAGCTTGTTCTAGCTCCTCGACCCGCTCGCGAAGCTCGGCAAGCTCGCGCGCCAGATCCTCCACCGTCGGAACAGCCAGCTCCTTGGCTTCCGGGGAGCTCACGAAACTGCCGCGCCCTGCCTGAGAGTAGACGGCTCCGCGGGCACGCAGCTCGGCCAGGGCCCGTTGCACCGTTCCGCTTGCCAGGCCGTGCTCGGCGGCCAGCTGGCTGGTGCTTGGGAGCTTGTCACCTGGGCGAAGTTCTCCACGTCGGATCTGCGCAAGGACAACCTGCACCAGCTGTTGATAGGGCACCTGCTGCCGGCTCGGGTCACTACTCATGGGCGCATCGTACATCTGGCGCCCCGCCATAGATAGCCATGCCATGCATGTTGACATAGTTGCCAAGGATGATTACCTTGATTGAGCAGGGTCGGCGCTGACAATGCCGGAGTAGAACACGCGGTTGTCACCCGCCTTCGGGCGGTGGCGGTCACTTCGGTGACAAGGGGTTGATGCTCTAGCTCCCCCGACGTCGGACACCTGTACCTCATATCGGGCAACACCAGAACTAACTCTTTGAGCAGCGTGCTGCGCTGCCTGTCCGCCAGGGCCACCCGATATTGGGCCGGGCCCTGACGGGCGGAGTGAGCAGCAAACTCTCGCCCCTTCTCCCCTCGACCCGCCTCGGGAGGCACCCGATGTCGACCAACCGCACCCGCTCCCGCCGCACCTACGGCCGGGCGCCGCTCCAGCTCAGCAAGCTCAACGTGGCCGACATCAGCATGCTCCCAGGCGTGCAGATCGCCATCGTCTGCCGTGAGTGCCGCACCTGGCGCCGCATCGTGGGCTCAACCGACTGCAGGGTGATCGGCCACGAGCGCGACAACGAGCGTGGCGAGCAGACGGGCCGCTGCCCTGGTGGTAACCAGCAGGTCGAGGTTGACATCGCCCCAGAGCGCTGGGCCGCCCGCCTGCGGCGTCAGCAGCTGGACGCATTGCCGGCCCCGACGCGCCGCGCAGCGACCCAGCACTACAAGCCGCTGCCCGCTCAGCCCGGCCCGGTGCACCTGATGCCCACCCCACGGCCAGAGGTCGAGTACACGTCGAGCGAGCGCATCCAGCAGTGGGCGGACGTGCTGGGCGCAGCCGAGGACATGAACCAGCGGCGGGCGGAGCCGCTCCTCGGCGACATCATCGGCCCGATCCGCGGCCTCGAGGTTCCGACGGATAGGCCGAGCCGGGCCGCCTGACCTCCTGCCCACACGAACGACCACGGTCGCCGCCGACCCCGATCTCTACCGGGTCGGCGGCGACCGTAGCTGCTCGTACAGCAGCCAGAACACAGGAACGGCCCCGGGATAGCGCCCCGGGGCCGTCATTGGTCGCGCCACCATCGCAGAGAGGCACCACAACCGTGGACATCATCTCGCAGAGGACCACCGTTCTCGACGACCTCTACACCCGCTACTCCTGCCGGCTCCTGGCGGCGGTGACCGAGCGGCTCGTCGCCGTCGGCCCGACTGCCATCGTCCTGGACGAGGACGTCACCCAGGACGTCTGGACGTACCTGGCCGAGCATGGCCTGCCCTGGGCCCGCACCTCGCTTGAGGCCCTGCTCGAGATCGCCGACCGCATGGTCGGCCGCGTCCGCCGCGACCAGGCCCGCCAGCAGGAGTTCCCCGCCGGTCTCACCCGCACGATCCCGACCAGCCCTACCGATCGGACCTCGAACGGTCGGGCCGCCATCGTGCTGCCGGCCCGGGTGTCCGACGCCGTCACGGCCCTCGCCGCTCTCCCCCTGGCCGGGTGATCGCGATGCCCATCGTCACCTACCGAGCCCGGCCGATGACCGGCGTGGCCCGCACCGCCACCAGCACCACCTCAACCCCGGCCTCGCCCGTCCGGCCGTGCCGCCAGGTGGACCCGGAGCTGTTCTTCCCCGTCCCCGAGTCCCGCACCGCGCAGACCCCGACCGACCGCGAGCTGATCGCCCTCGCGGTCTGCGCCCGCTGCCCCCTCCCCCGGCGCCAGACCTGCCTCACCCAGCAGCTCGCCTACGGCCCCACCGCTCAGTGGGGCGTCGTCGGCGGTACCACCGCCGCGCAGCGCCGTGAGCTACTTCGTGCCGACCGTCGGGTCGGGTGATCGCGGTGGTGGATCAGCAGACCCCGGAGCAGGTCAGGGCGGTCGCGCAGCGGGCGGCTGACCTCCACCGGGCGCTTCACTCGGCGCGGACGGTGGAGGAGATGCGGGCGGTGTGCCAGGCCGCCGACCCCGATCGTGCCGTTCATGGCGGCCGCGAATCCGGAGAGGGGGAGTCCTTGTGAGCCATCAGCACCAGGGTGAGGCCGAGCTGGCTCGCCGCTTGGAGTCGATTCGCCAGGCCGCCGCGGCGGCGGAGGCCGCGCGTCAGCAGGCCGAGCAGCTCCGCCAGCAGCAGGCCGCCAGTCAGGGAGGCACTACGTGACTGTCAGGCAGCTGGCGGTCTGCCGCTCGTACATCGGCGGTGGCACTCCCGTTTCTCAGCCCGTGCCGCCGGTCCCGCCGGCTCCGAAGGGTGGTGCCGAGTGAGCTTCCGCAGCTTCTTCGGGTTCGGCTCTGGTGAGTCCTCCGGCTCTTCCGGTACGGCGACTCGCATCAGCGGCGGTAGCTCGTCCGGTGGTTGGCACAGCCCGGATGTCACGCTGCCCACGGTCCGCGAGGTTCACCCGGCCCCCGCCGAGACCGACAAGTGGGGGCGCAGGAAGTGCAGCCCGAAGCCCGACCCGCAGTACGTGGGTCGCAGTTTCTGGAGGGACTGGCCATGACCACGATCACTGTTCAGCTCGGCGCCTCGCAGGCTGATGAGGTCCTCCGCCGGATGCGGGAGGACCAGATTCGCCGCGACGCTGCGAAGGCCGGGGGCGCCTCCGGCTCCGGCCAGTAACACTCCCCCTCTCCCCTGCAGTTGTGCGACTCCGAGGCCTGCCTTCTCCAGTTCAATGACATGTCCATGCCACGATTGGCGGGGGAAGCAGGCCCGGGCCCCACCAGCAGGTGGACCGCACCGAGAGGCCCGGCACCTCAGGCCTCGCTGACCTCCCGCACAGCAAGCACTCCTGCGTCCGGAGAGCACCGCCGACCCGGACCCCACGCACAACGGGACCTGACCAGCCGGGCCGGGCAGCAAGCCCTGCCGCCCGGCCCGGGACCGCCCTGGCCGCCGCCATCGCACTCAGTGCGACCACCCCGGCCGCCGCCACGGCACGCACCACCGCGCTACTCGCCGTCGGCTCCCAATCGGCGGCCGTCACCGACCTGCAGCGCCAGCTGAACACCGCGATCACCCAGCTGACCCCGCTGGAGGCCGACGGAGACTTCGGGCCGCTGACCCGCGACGCCGTCACCCTCCTCCAGACCTGCGCCGGCCTTCAGATCGACGGTGTCGACCGGCCCGCTCACCTGCAAGGCCCTCGCCACCGTGACCGGGCCGGTCGCCACCGTCTGCCTGCGCACCGCCAACTGACCCGGGCCGACTGGCCGGGTTGGTCGGGCCAGGCGGCAGCACCAACACCCACTACCTGAACCCGCCGCTCCGCCCGGGGCCACGACCACCGCGGCCCCGGGCGCGGCCCGACCAAGGAGAGAGTCGTGAGCTTCGAGCTGATCTACCTGCTGTTCTTCGCGTCCAGCGCCATCACCTCCGGGCTGGTGCTGCTCGCCATGGCGCTGGACCGCGCCATATTCACCCCCTACCAGCAGCGACTGGAGCGACGCGATGTCTGAACCGATCGAACCCACTGGCATCCAGCTCTCCGGGGAGCGCACCGACGGCGTCACCATCCCGCCGAAGCCGCCCACTCCACCATCTGCCACCGCACCGGACTTCGTCCCGCCTCCGCGCCGCGAAACCCCGCCGCCCCCGGCGCAGCCGCCCGCCGCACTGCCGGGGTCTCCGGTCTCTGGTGCACCGGGGCTGCCGGAGCCGCGGGAGTGGTGGCGTGGGAGCAGCCGCCGAGGGAGTGGTAGCGGTGGTGGGCTGGTGACTGCCTCGGCGCCCATGTACGGGGCTCCCGCACCGGTCATCTATGTGAGCAATCACTACTACCCGGTGGCCTCGCAGGAGCCGGCCGCGGAGGCCAGGTTCTCGGTGCAGCGGCTGCGGCCGGTACCCAACGGGTTGGCCCTGCTGGCCGGGGTGTTCGTCGCCCGCATCGTCCTGAACCCGGTGTTCCACGTGTTCGGTGACGAGTACGCCGTGCCGCTGTTCGGCCTGGTCGGCTCCATGTTCCTGGAGCTCGTCCACCGTGAGCGGCGGATCTGGCTGCTGCGGGTGCTGACCTTCGCGATGGTCACCTCCCTGGTGGTCACCCCCGCCGGGTTGTACCTGGTCGGCTATCTCGTCTCGGGGGCCTGGCAGTGACCATCCCGGGACAGCTCTCCCTGGGCGGTCTGGTCCTGGCCGTCGCCGTCCTCGTTTTCACCGGCGTCCGGTGGTGGCGGACCGGGCGCCAGCTGCCGGGTGCGGCCGCTGTGACCGGCGGGCTGGCGGTCGGCCTGTTGTCCGCGCTGTGCTCGGGCGGCCTGGCGGGGTTCGCGGCCCGACGCGTGACCACCGAGGTCACCAATCCGCTCGGCAACAAGGTAAGCGGTGCGGGGATGGAACAGCTCCTCCCCCAGGCCGGCCCGGCCGGCATGACCGCCGAAGGTGGAGTCACCACCGCCGTCCTGGTCCTGGCCGCCGTCCTCGCCTGGCAGTGCTGCGACGCGCAGCTACGCCGTCAGCTCGCTGCGGGGGCGTTCGCCGGATCCGGCCTCGGCCTCGCCGGGGGTATCTCCGGGTTGGCTGCCGTCACCCTCATCCCCGCCGCTAACACCGCGGGCGGCCTGCTCCTCGCCTTCCTCAGCTGACCCGAACCGGGAGCCCCGTGACTGTGCTGACCGCCTTGGGCGCGCTTCCACTGTGGGCCCGGGTGTTGCTGCCCGCCTTGGTGTATCTCGCTGTGCTGTTCACAGCTGGTCTGCTCGCTGAGCGGTCCGGCAGTCCGCTGCCCGGTGTTGTTGTCCTTCAGCTGATCGCCCCGGTGTGCTGGGCCGTCGGCGGGCTGGTTGTCCTGTAGGGCCTGGGTGCCTCGCGGACCTGGCTGTCGTGCCTCTCCGGGGCGCCGCAGGCGCCCCGCCCTGTCCCCCGAGCCCGGACGGCCCCGGCCGCCCGCCGTCGGAGGCCAGGTTGTGTCCGTCCGTGACCTGGGGCCGCCGCGGTCGGCCTCCTCTGCCTGCCGGCCCGGCGCTGTTTCGGCGCGGCGGGGCGGCCGCCCCGCCGCCGTGATCGCCGACGTGGCCGGCTTCACGCTCGCTTTGCCCTGGTGGCCAGCCCACACCGCGGCGGTCGCCGTCTACCTGCTGGCCACCGTCCGGTTCTGGCGCCCGGCCCGGCACGGCTCCGCCCGCTCCCGCAGCGCGGCCCGTGACCTGCTCACTCTCCTCGCACCGCCCGCCGTCACCGTCCTGACCGGCATCCACCTCATCCCGGTTGCCCTGTGCCTGTTCACCACCATCTGACCCGGAGGTCGCTCATGAACGTCCCCGCCACCACCCTCACTGTCGGCGGCCTGTTCGTCGGCATGGCCCTGCCCCTGTGGCACATCAGCCGCTTCGCCATCGCCCAGGTCAAGCGCCGCGACCCCAAGAAGGCGCTGGACCTGGTGCCGCTCGGCGCCGGCATGCTCTACGGCGGCCTCGCGACCGCCACCACCAGCGGTCTCATCGGCTTCACCACCGGCGCCATCACGTTCCTCGGCAACGGCGCCGGCAGCCTGGCCATGTGGGGTGCCACCGGTGGCACCACCACCCTCAGCACCCGCAGCAACCTGGCCGAGCTCAGCGGCCTGGGCAACCTGGTCCTGCTGCTGATCACCGTCGCGGTCCTCGGCGCCTGGAAGGGCATCCCCGGCAAGGCCAAGCCCCGTATGCGCCTGGGCATCATCTCCGGCGTCCTGCTCGGCCTCTCCGCCACCCTCGGCGGCTGGTTCGCCGCGTACGTCATCCCGCTCATCAACGACGCGGGCGCGGCTCTGGTCGGCACCATCGCCTGACCCCGTGCCCGGCCGCCACCGGTCGCCCGCACACCCCGCACACCAGGCACCCGGGGGTCGCGGTGCGCGGGCGACCGCAACCGTCCGGACCTCACTTCAGCCCCGTGAACTGCCCCGTCCTGCCTGGAGGCGCATCCACGTGACAGCCATACCCGGGCCCCCTGGGCCCTCTGATCGTACGAGTGACCAGATCAAGACCCACGCCAAGAAAGTAGGGCCTCGTGACCACCCACCCGCCCGAGCGGATCATCATCGACCTCGCTGACGGCGAGTTCATCACCGATGAGCAGCCCGTCCCCGGCCACAAGCGGGACCAGACCAAGGGCCGCGACCGTGACACGGCGCTGGACGGGCCCAGCCTGGCCGCCCGGATCGCCCACCGCCTCGCCACCGCCGCCGTCACCCAGGGCCGCCGCGAGTGCACCGCCCTGCGCAGCGGCCTCACCGTGCTGAAGACCGAGCGCGGCGCCTGGCTCAACGCCTCCGAGGAGACCGCCGCGCACCTGCGCGCCGACCTGCTGAACCGCCGCTACAACACCTGGGTGTCCAAGCAGCAGAGCGAGGTGGAGGAGCTGGAGGAGAAGGCCGGCGAGCTGGAGAAGAAGGCCCGCCGCGCGGCCTCCGCCGGGCAGGGCGACGATGTCACCGCGGCCGAGCACAAGCAGGCCGCCGATGCGGCCGCCACGCTGCGGTTGGAGGCCGCGGCCTGGCGTGAGCGGGTCCGCGAGATCCACCAGCAGACCTACACCGGCCACATCGACCCCAGCGATGCCGAGCTGGAGCGCCACCGCCGCCGCACCGCCAACAAGCGCAGGGTCGGCCTCGCCACCCTGCTCCTGGCCGTCGGCGGCTTCGAGCTCGCCATCGGCAGCCTGGTCCTCCCGGCGCTCACCGCCACCGGCCTCACCCTCACCGCCTGGGCCAAGGGCCGCTTCCCCGGCTGGCGCCGCGAGCTTCCCGACGTCCCCGCGCTCGCGTACGAGATCGAGACCGGCAAAGAGAAGAAAGACAAGAAGAAGAACAAGCAGGAGGCGCAGCCGACGGCCGCGACCGCCGGCGCCGCCGCCCCGCCCCCGCGGATCGGCCAAGCCACCACCGAGGAGCAGGCCGGCACGGCCATCCTGCGGGCCCTGGCCGGCGAGGGCCTGGCCGTCGGATCGGTCACCGACGTCACCCGCGAGCGGTGGGGCTGGAAGGCCACCGCCCATCTCACCAAGGGCAAGCCCGCCGCTCTCGTCCTGCGCCTGCCCGAGCTCGACGTCGCCCTCGGCGTGCGCAGTGGCGGCGTGATGGCCCAGCCGCAGGCCGCTGCCGCAGGTTCGGTGGTGATGCGGGTGCTCCTGGCCGACCCGTTCGACCCGATGCCGCCGCACCCGGTGCACCCGCCGCGCTCCAACAGCATCCTGCGGCCGGTCAACCTCGGCCCGTCCCTGGACGGCACACCCACCGAGGTCACCCTGGCCGGGCAGAACATCATGGTGATCGCGGTCTCCGGCGGGGGTAAGTCGCAGATCGTCCGCAACCTCGTCGACTACATCACCAGCTGCACCGACGCCATGGCCCTGGACATCGACCCCACCGGCCGCGGCTTCGGCCCGATGCGCCGGCTGGCCGCGATGCGCGCCTACGACGAGCAGCGGATCGACGACGTCCTGGACTGGGCGATCCGCGAAGCCGAGCTGCGCACGGAGCAGATGGGCGACGACGTCGACAACTGGCAGATCACCGCCGACGACCCGGCCGTGTTCGCCGTCGTGGACGAGCACCCGCAGCTGACGGCGCAGCAGAAGCAGAAGGTGATCAAGCTGAGCCGGATCGGCCGCAAGGCCCGCGTCACGGCGGTCCTGCTCTCCCAGGACGCGACCAGCGATGTCGTCGGCGACGCCATCGCCGACACCTTCGGCATCCGGATCATGCTGCCCTCCCGGAAGGCGGACGTCCCGCTCGTGGTCGGCTCCGACACCGCGATCTCCGAAGGCTGGATGCCGCACCGGCTCACCCCCAGCCCCGGCGACTGGGACCCCGCCGACGCCGGCTGCTTCTACATCGTCGCCCCCGGCCTGCGCGACCCGATCCTGCGCAAGTCCACCCACCTCGACGCCGCGACCGCCACCCTCCGTACACAGGAACGGCTCGCCGCAGGCACCGTCACCATCACCCCCGAGCCCGCCGGCAAAGCCAACGAGGATCTCCCGCAGATCCTGCTGGCGATCCGGGAGGCGTTCGAGCGCGCCGCCGACCCGGACTTCCTGGTCACCGACCAGGTCCTGGACCACCTCGCCAGCACCGGACCCGAGTGGCGCAAGTGGGATGGGCAGGACCCCGTCGACCGCCGCCGCGAGGGCGTCAAGGCGATCGGCCGAGAGCTCAAGAAAGCCGGCATCAGCACCCTCAGGACGGACCGCCGAAGTGATCTGGACAAGGCCAACCCGCCCTCCGGCTACTGGCTGCGCGACGTCGAAGCCGCCTTCGGCAGCCTGCCGGACTGATACCCAGCGTCACTGGCAGCGGTTACCCGCGATCCGTCCCCTGATCCGCTTTCGATCCGTTTCCGACCCGTCCTGATCCGTCCCCGGGACAGATCAGCGACAGATCGGCGACAGATCAGACAACAGATCGCTACCTGCGAAAACGGATCAGACGGATCAGATCCGCACACCCCCCGGAAACGGCCCCGCCGCCCCCGCCCGGGGCCGTTTCCACACCCGCACCGCCCCCAGGACGCCGGGACCCACTCCGGCCGCCCCGGCCACCACACACCGTCACCACACGAGACAGGAGTCTCCGCCATGACCCCGGCCCGCACCACCAGCCGCCACACCCGAACACCCGCCAGGAAAACCACCGCCAACACCCCCGCAAAGGCACCCATGCCCCGCCCGCAGACCCCCGCCACCACCCAGTCGAAGACCCTCACCAAAGCCCTCGCCACCACCTTGCTCAGTCCGTCGGCCGACCCGCTCCTGGCCGACGCCGCCGACCGCGCCGCCGACATCGTCAGCCTCGCCGAGGACCAGGCACTCACCCTGACCCGGTACTCGACCGAGGCGGCCAGCCACGACCTGGCCACCGCCGAGCAGTGGACGGCCGAGGCCGAGCAGCTGCGCGCGGAGGCCGCCACTGACGCCGACACCGAACAGAAGGCGGCCAACCTCACCCAGGCCGCTGAACGTCACGCCGAGGCCGTACGCCACGAGGCAGCCGGGCAGGCCCGGCTCACCGGCACGCAGGCCAACCAACTGCTAGCCGACGCCGAGCAGCAGGCCAACGCCCCCACCCGGACCACCGAGCATCAGGCCGCGCAGCTCCGCGCCCAGGTGCACCGCGACATCACCGAGCTGCGCACCAAGGCCGAGCAGTACGCGGCCAAGGTCCGCACAGATGCGACCGCGCAGGCCGACCAGGTGCTCGCCGCTGCCCGCGCCCAGGCGGACGGTCTGCTGGCCAGGGCCAGGGAGCAGGCCGAGGAGCTGCACGGGACCGCACAGGCCGACGCCGACCGGGTGCGCGGTGAGGTACGCCGGCTGCGGGAGGAGGCAGACCGGGAGATCGACCAGGCCACCGACGCGGCCCGGGAGGTGCGGGCGAAGGCGGCGGCCGAGGCCGACCAGATCCAGGCGCAGACGGCGGCGGAGGTACGGCAGGAGCGGACCCGGACCACGGCCGAAGCGGCCCGTCTGCTGGAGGCGGCGACCAAGGACGCCGAGCGGATGCTTCGGGAGGCCGGGAAGGGCACCGCCGGGGTCCGGGCTGAGGCGGATAAGGCCCTGGAGCGGGCTCAGAGGCTGGAGACGGCGGCGCAGGAGGCCAACGACCGCGCCGAGGTCGCCAGGTTCGCCGCACAGCGGGCTCTCCAGCAGGTCACCAGCCGCACCGTCCGCAAGCTGGAGCGCCGTCGGTTGAAGCGGGAGGCGAGGGCAGCCGAGCGGGCGGGCAAGACCACGCTCACCGCCAAGGCGAAGGCGTTCGTCAAAGCCAACTCGCGGCGGCTGCTGGCGATCGTGCCGATCACCGCCCCGATGGCCGTGGCCTGGACGGGGCAGGCCGGCTTCGCCCACGACATCCTCGGCTGGATCGCCCCGTTCACCATCCTGTTCGCCGCCGCGTGGGAGCTGAGCACGGCGTTCGTCGCGTGGATGTACCACCAGGCCCGGCAGAGCGGCGACAGCGGCGCCCTGTACCGGATCAGCACCTGGGTGTTCGCGATCGGCGCGGCCGTCATGAACTACTGGCACGCCTCGGCCACCGTCGTCGGCCAGATGTGGGACCCGGCAACGCTCAAGCTGGTCGATCAGATCAGCTACTGGGACCCCACTCCCAAGGCGGTCGCGTTCTCGGTCATGAGCATCACCGGCATGGTGCTGTGGGAGCTGTACGCGAGCCTGCTGCACCGGCAGAAGCTGCGGGCGGACGGCAAGGTCGCCAAGTCGCGGCCCACCATCGGCCTGATCCGCTGGGCCCGCTACCCCGGCCACTCGTTCACCGCGTGGTCGCTGGCGATCACCGACGAGTCCCTCTCGACGGTCGAGCTCGCCTGGACCGCCGCCGCGAACCGGCGCGCGGAGGTTCGGCGAACCGACCTCGGCGTGGTTCGCCGGTTCGTCGCCTCGCTGATCGGGGTCGGCGACTGGGTGCCGGTTCGCTCACTGCCCCGCGTCTCGAACCACACGCTGGCCGTCGCGCTCGGTGGTTCGGCGAACCCGGCCACCGTCCCGCAGTTCGCGGTTCGCCCCACCCGCGCCAGTTCGGCGAACCGGGCCGCGAACCGGCTCGGTGGTTCGGCGAACCAGGCGCTGCCCTCGGCACGCTCCGGCGAACCGGGTGGACGGCGCGAACTGGAGGCCGCACACCACAGCCCCCGCTCCGCCGAACCGGCCGCCACCGACCCCGAGCCGCGAACCACCCCCGACCAGGCACAGCACGCCCCGGCCGGGTCCGGTTCGAACCGGCGCAGCGCCGCTCAGGGGGCCGCCGCCGCGCAGGTTCAGCAGATTCTCGAACTGATCGAGCAGCACGGCTCCGACGTGGTGGACCTCGAGTTCGTGATGACGGAGCTCGGCATGAAGAAGACCACCGCGCACCACCGCCTCGCGGAGGCACGCAAGGAGTTCGCGAACCGTGTCACGCTCTGAACCCGCCTGCCGCGAACCACGAACCGGGTTCGCCGCAGGGTTCACGAACCGTACGGCCCGGCCCCGGGCTGAACGAACCACCCCGGGGCCGGTTCGGGCACCACGTGCCCGGGAGGACCGGTCTCGTCACCAGCCCGCCCCTCATCCTCCCCCACCGCGAACACCGCTCCGCAGCCGGCCCCTCGCAGAACGGGAGAGGGCACCACCCGAACCGGTCGAAAGCCACCAACTCTCCCGCCCACCGCAGCACTGCTCCCGAAACTGACCGAACCACCCTCCGAAGGGATTCCCCGATGCACCACGTCGTCACACTGTCCGGCCTCGGCGCCCTCATCCTCGCCTTCTGGGCTGTCCAGCTGACCACGCTGGCCCTCCACGTCCGCTACTCCATCCGTCACGGCATTGCCCGCGGCCTCGGCGACAACACCGAGTTCGCCCTGATCACCGCATGCGTCATCGCCACGCTGGCCAGTGCCGTCGGCGAAGGCAACGCCATCAGCGCCAGCCTCAACGCCACCCAGTGGGGCTGAGCCCACGGGATCCGTCGGTGTCTCCGCGTCCTACCTGCTCCTGACCTACGCCACGGGCTGGGACGCGGAGAAGTGGTGGGAGAAGCGGAAGGTACGCAAGACCGACGCCGTCGAGGCCACGGAGCCCGCCGAAGCGACGGCCTGACAGCCCCTCACGCGGCCAGCGGGCTTCCGGCTCCATCCTGCCTGGAGCAGGGAGCCCTTCCCGCGCCCGGGGACGGGGCCAGCCGCCCGGCCACCGCCAACCAGCCGGGAGGAACCCGCGCAAGAAGCCGACGCCCCCGCCGGACGGGCCGGCGCGGGCGCTGATCCCGGCGAAAACCATGGCCGATGTCATCCGCAGCTTCGACGGGGACCGGCCGCTGACCCTGCAACCGACGGTGACCCTTCGGCTGGTCCCACTGCGGCGCCGAGCTCGTCACCCGGCTACTCGGCGCCGAGTTCCCCAACATCGCGCACATGACCCCCGCGACCACCGGCGCGATCAGCGTCCCGGGCGCCGCGCTCGCCTACGCCATCCGCCGCGTCACCCTGGTCGCCACCAACCACCCCGATCCGGCTCGCCCTGCAGACGGCCGGACAGCAGCATCGTCTGCGAGGCCGCCTACCTCGTCGGCACCTTCGCCGTCATCGCCGGACACCGTGAGACCAGCGGCCACGTCTTCTGGCCTCCGTCGTCCAGCTGCTCACCGCCACCCCCGCCCAGCCCCCGCACCGCCCCGCTCGTGCTCGTGTTCCTGCCCTTCGCCCCCGGCACGCTGACCGTGCTCGTCGGTGGCTCCGGCAAGACCGCCCTGGCCACCCGCCTCTGGCCCACCAGTTGGCGCCTCTCCCTGGACGACTACCGCTAGATGGCCACCGACTCGGCCGCAGAGCAGTCCGCCCCCGTCGACGACCAGATCCAGACCCTGCTCCTGGACGCCCGCCTCTCCCGGAACCTGACCACGGTCATCAACTCCACCGCACTCCTCCACGTCCTGGTCGACCAGGAGCGCCTGATGCCCATCGTCGACCGCGTCACCACCGCCAGTCCGCTCTACCTTGGACCGGCGCACCTCGGCCGCTGACCGGAGGAGCAGCCCCATGCGCGCGCGATGGACCTCGACCCGACCGGCGAGCACCGCGGCGGCCTGCCGATCTACCCCTGGCGTGGGGCCCTGACGACCGGATGCGTCACGGAGAGAGATGGTGTGACTACTTAAAGTATTTGGTGTTGGCGAGGTGCCTTCGCAGCCCCGGCTCTCCGGACCACCGGCGGCAGGCGCCCCATCGAGCCAGCCGCCGATTCCGCTCCCGAGCCCTGGAAGGAACCACCACCACATGCCGCTGAACGCCGTCTCTCTGAACGACGACATCAAAACCAACCTCGGCGACCAGGTCCTCAATGAAGTCCTGCGCAACCTCTGGCCCCAGGACTGCCAGACCTGCGACACGCCGCTGGGCAAGCAGCCGCCCTCGCTGTGCGTCGACATCGACCCCGTGATTCCCATGGCGACCCTCCATCACGCCGCGTGCAGGACCTCCTGCTGGAACGACAGAGGCGTGCTGCACATGGCCTCCGGCCTGTCCTGGCGCTCACGCATGATGAACTGGCCGATCGAGATGGGCGATGAAGGCAGCGGCCCCGACATCTGGCCGACTCTCGTCATCAACCCGCACCTGGAAGGCGTCCGCCTCCGCCAGAGCGCCGCCGGGGCCTGGACGGTCGGCACCATGGACTACGGCCGGGAACTCGGACTCGCCACCCTCGGCCCCGACTTCGTCATCGACAGGCCGGTCCGAGCCACCGCCGGCTACACCCCGAAGAGCCTTCTCATCGGCTCAACCGTGACGGTGACCATCGGCCTGGCCCAGCAATGGAGCTGGAGCGGCGCAAACGAACCGCAGTTCATCGCACACATCAAGAAGCGCGGCGGCATCGTGCTCGGCTACACCACCGCGGTCCACCCCGAGCACATGACGAGCTACGAGGACTTCATCCAACCCGTCGTACGCCGCGAGATCGCCTTCGGGTTCCTCCCCCTCGCCGCATAGCCCATCGCCGACCCGGCGGGTCGACAAGGCGCTCATCGGATCCAGTTCACAACGAAGGAGCGCAGCCACCCAAGCTCCATTCGCTGGAGGTGCGGGCTTCGTCGTTTCCGGGCCAACGCTGTTGCGGGCTCGTTCGCCGTGGCGAGTTCGGAGTCGAGCAGCTCGATGAGTGCGCGCGAACAGCGGCCTGCCGGACGCTGATGACGGACGGGACGTCTCTGGTGAAGCCCTCAGTGTCCGGTCGGGCCAGCCACCGGGGTGACCTCCCTACGGCAGATCACCCCAGAACAGGTCGACAACGCGCTCAAGGACCTGCTCGGCGGCACACGGCGCGCGCTTGCCATCGCCCTGCGCAGCCTCTTCCGCGCCCTGAAGTACAAGTGGCTGATCTTCCAAGACCCGGCCCGTCACCTGTTCGTCGGCGACATCTTCAGCATCCCCCGGCCCATCTCCTCCGACCTGCTCGACCAGGCGCACACCCCGCTCGCCCGACTCGCGATCACCCTGGCCGCCGTCCCCGCCGGCGAGATCCGCGCCACTCGCACCACCGACCTCGCCCACGCAGTCCTCACCCTGCGCCGCGGCCTACGGCGCCACGTCCTCCACCTGGGAGAGCGGACCCTGCGCCTGACCTCCGATTGGCTCACCTACCGCCACCAGCGCTGGCCCACCTCCACCAACCCCCACCTTCTGGTCACCCAGAAGACCCCCATCGACCCCGACCACCCACCCATTGCCAGAGCCACCCTGCAACTGATCCTCCCCGCGGGGGGCGACCCTGAGGTTCCCCCGAGATGCGGAAGGCGCTGACAGCGGGTCAGATGGGACTCATGAGAGGACCGCTGACCATGGCTGCACCCCGGAAATACTCGTTGGAGTTGCGTGAGCGTGCGGTGCGGATGTATCGCACCGCCGAGCCGAAGCCCCAGATCAAGAAGCTGGCTGTCGACCTCGGCGTGCATCCCGAGGCTCTGCGCGGCTGGATCCGTCAGGCTGAAGCGGACGCCGGCGAACGCGACGACCGGCTGACCACCGACGAGCGTGCCGAACTCGCCGCCCTGCGCAAGGAGAACGTGCAGCTCAAGCGGGCCAACGACGTCCTGCGGACGGCCTCGGCGTTTTTCGCGGCGCAACTCGACCCGACCCGGCCCAGGTGACGGCGCTCGTTGACGAGCACCCCCGCCTGGGAGTCGAGTGCGTACTTCGGGAACTGCACATCCCCTCCACCACCTACTACCGGTGGCGCCGCGCCGAGAAGGAGCCGTGCGAACGGCGGCGCCGCGATGTCGAGCTGACCGGGAGGATCAAGGAGATTCACGCGGAGTCCGGCGGCAACTACGGCTCGCCACGCGTGCACGCCACCCTCAGACGCGAGGGCACCCAGGTGGGCCGCAAGCGGGTCGAGCGCCTGATGCGCGAAGCCGACATCGCCGGCATGAGCCCACGCCGCAAGGGCTTCACGCGCCGCGATCCGAAGGCCACCCTGGCCCCGGACCTGGTGAACCGGGACTTCACAGCCCAGGCGCCGAACCGGTTGTGGGTCACCGACCTGACGATGATCTCGACCAGCGAGGGCCCGCTGTGGCTCTCAGCGATCCGCGACGCCTTCTCCCGCCGCGTCGTCGCCTGGGAGACCTCAGCCCGCGCGGATGCCGACCTGGTCCTGACGACGCTGGAGTACGCACTCGCCAGTCGCGAGATCGAGCCGGGCAAGCTCATTCATCATGCCGATCACGGCTGCCAATACACATCCATCAAGCTGACAACCCGTCTACTACGGGCAGGAGTTGATGCTTCCATGGGCTCCATCGGGGACTCCTACGATAACGCCCTCGCGGAAAATCTGTGGATGCTGATCAAGACCGAGTGCGTGCGCGGGCGCGTCTTCGCCACACGTGCCGAGGCGAACCTCGCGCTCTTCGAGTACCTCGACGGCTTCTACAACAGCCGGCGCATCCAGAAACGACTCGGCTACCTCAGCCCCATCGAGTTCGAAGAGAAGCACTACGCCGACCAGGCGACGGCCGAACAAGCGAACCTGAACACCCGTCACCCCATCCTGACCAGCTGATCAGCGACACCCGCACAACGGGGGAACCTCACCCTCGACCACCTGCGCCGAGACCGCATCCTCAACGAAGCCACCACCACCGGTGACCCGCTCCACATCATGAGCCTGTTCGGCGTCACCGACGAGACCGCCATGCGCTACCTCACCACGGCCTTCCCCGAGCGCACCGCGAAGCTGCCCCGATGATCACCAGGTATCGGCCGCGGGGTGGAACGATGTCCGGTATGGACCTCGACCCGGCCGAAAGGCCAGCGCGGTGACCGCCGAGTTGTTTCCCTCCACCCTTCCCGTCGTCGCCACCATCGGTAGTACCGAGGAGGGGCGAGCCTGGCTGTCGCGGCTGCCTGCGATCGTGGCGGAGCTGCGCGGCCGGTGGAGCCTGCGGCTGGAAGCCCCGTTCCGCACCGGGAGCTGTTCCTGGGTGGCGCCCGCCCGCCTGCCGGGCGGGACACCTGTCGTGTTGAAAGTCAGCTGGCCCCACCGCGAGGCCGCCGGCGAGGCCGAGGCGCTGCGGCTGTGGGACGGCAACGGCGCCGTGCACGTCCTGAACCACGATCGCGAACACCAGGCGCTTCTGCTGGAGCGATGCGAGCCGGGCCACCCGCTCGGAGCCGTTCACCACCTCAGTGCCCGCCACCGGCTGGAGATCGGCGCCAGGATCCTGCGGGAGCTATGGCGGGCACCGGTTCCCGGGCAGAGCGGGCTGGAGCACCTGGGTGATGTCGCCGCCGAGTGGGCCGACCTCGCCCAGGAACGCGTGGAGCACCTGCGGCCCGGCTTCGACCCCGCCATCGTGGCACACGGCATCCGGCTGTTGCGCGCACTCCCCTCGACGGCCGGTCGTGAGGTCGTCGTGCACGGGGACTTCAACTCCGGCAACATCGTCGCCGCCACGCGCCGGCCGTGGCTGGCGATCGACGCCAAACCCATGATCGGCGACCCCGGGTACGACCCCTGGCCGCTACTGGAGGAAATCGACGACCCGTTCACGCACGCCGATCCCCACCAGGTACTGACCGAGCGGTTCGCGATCATGGCCGACGCCCTCGGCGAAAGCGCCGAGCGGCTACAGGCATGGGGCCTGGCCCGCCGGGTGGAGACCGCGCTGTACGTCCTCGCACACGGCGACCCACCCGGCGCCGCAGGTGTGATGCGCGAGGCCCGAGTCCTGGCCGACCTGCTCGGCCCCTGAGCGTCCGCCGTCAGGCCAGCTTCGCCACCCAAACCATGAGTCAGCGCGTCATCGGGTCGCCGAGTCGGCCAGGACTCGCTCCTGGAAGCCCCCGGGCGCGGAGTGTCCGGCCAGCATGGTCAGTGCTTTCCCACAACGCCCAGCCTCGGGTGCGGTCCCAGGTGTCGTCGTCAAGGTCCACCGCCTGCCGGAGGGCCTGCCAGACCTGCCCCCAATAGCCGGCTTCGTTCCACCGGACGCGCAGTGCCATCCCCCAGGACCGGCCCGTCCACATATGGGCCGACCCGGCCGGCAGGGCGTCAGCGCAGCAGGCCGCGGTCACGACGCTATACCGGCGGTGAAGCCGGGGGCAGTGCTGCTATGACCTCGGCCTCGACGTCCACCCTTACCCAGCCCTGGGCGGCCTCCGGGAGGCCGCCCAGGGCTGGCATGACAGACGGGTCCGCCGGCCGGATGAAGGAGGGGGCGAGGACCAGGAGGCGGCCGTCGGCAGCCACGAACAACGCGTGCCCCGAGGGGAAGGGGTCGTACCACTCCCCGGCCGTCGGCACCCCGTCCAGGGTAAGGCCCTCCGCTGTCCGTTTCGCCCGGTCTGAGCGGAGCACCGTCGCGGGGGCCGGAGCCTGCCAGGCGATCCCGCGGACAGACCGGCGGGGACCGGTGGCCTCGAAGTCCCCGATCAGTTCGATTCCACGGAGCCCTGCGGAGATCCGGTACGTCCTGGGCAGCGCGCCGTCGGCCGAGGTGAGGACGGCCGAGCCGATCACCCAGTCGCCGAGCGCACTGCGGGCGGGGTGCCGGGCCCGCAGTGCGCTCGGCGACTGGGTGATCGGCTCCTCGACGACCGGGATGTCCACCGGAGGCTCCGGTTCCCGGCCGGTGGGTACGGGATCGACCGTCACCTCCAGATCGTGGGTGCCGACCCGCACCGGCACCGACTGGACGGTGAGCCCCTCGAGTGCGGCGGCGAGGGCGCTCCCCGAGAAAGGGTTCGACGGTGTGGCTCCATACATGGTGCTGCCGACCTCGGAGGAGAGTTTCTGCAGGGCCCGCTGCAAGATCCGGCCCTTCTGCTTCGCGGGGTCCTTCAGAAGTTCCGTGATACGGAGGGACGAGAACGCCTTCCCGACCTCCTTCTGGATCACCTTCTTGGTGATCTTCACCAGCTCCTCGGCATCCAGTTTTTCAGCCGACTCCTCGACGTTCTTCCGGACCCTCGTGGAGATCGTTTCGAGCGCTGCGCTGAGCACCGCCCTGGCGGCTGCGGAGTCTCCGACGTAGGGCGTGTTCCTGAGGAGTTGGCCCAGCATGTCCATGGTTTCCTTGACCCAACCGGAGACCGCCTTCGCCAGGATCTTCGGATCCCTGTCGAGGGCGGCGATCAGCTGGCTGTCCGTCAGGTCACTGCTGCCCATCGCGGCCTGCCAGGCTGTGTGGGCCCGGCGTCCCGCGTTGAGGGAGAACTTCACCGTGGAGGCGTACCCGGCGGCGCCGGGGATCAGAGCGACCGAACCGGTGAATTCTTGGAGCCCGCTGATCCGTTCGTCCAGGCTCCGGATCCGTTCCACAGAGGGTGGCAGGGGCGCCGAGGGCGCGCGGCCCCCGGCCTCGATGTCGCCGGGCTGGCTTTTCCGCTTCCGCTCACTGGACTCCGCAGCCGCGACCTTCAGGTAGGACTTAGCCGCCGTCGCCTTCAGCACCGTGCGGGCCGCTTCCGAGAGCTGTTCCAGCTCCCGCTGGGCACCCACGACCTTCCCCTGTACGTCCCTGACGATACCGACGTAGGCACCGAGACCTTGGGCCAGGCCGCCACCCGAAAGCGCCGGGACAGCACTGTCGACGTAGGCCTGGAAGGTCATGAGGCTCTGGTGGAGGTAGTCCGAGAGCTCAGTCAGGTACCTCTCGACGGATCCCATCCGTGCCAGTACGGTCTCGAAGTCGGAGGGCAGGAGGTCCTTCAGGGGCGCCGAGGAGGAGATCTCCGACGCCTCCTCGGCCAGGCGCCTGGCCGACTCCCGGGCGGACTCGCACTCACCGTACGCCCGTCGCATGATGTCCCGGACCCGTGCCTCCTCCGCCTCGTCCTGGAAGGTCAGCTGACCCTCGAGCCAAGTCAGCAGCCCCTCCTCATCGGCCGCACGTGTGGCCGATGCGGCGTCGACATCGTCGAGGAGCTGGACGAAGGAGAACCAGTCGGCCCCCCAGGCTTGTTCCCAGCGGTCGGCGGTCCTCCGGTAGAGGGGGTGCGAGTCCTGGTCCGCCCAGTTGGCCGTCCCCAGACGCCGGGTGATGCGGTTGCAGACTGCCTCCCGGGCCGCGTTGCCGGCTCCTCCGACCTGATCCCGCAGGACCAGGAGCTCCCAGAGCCTGGTCGCTTGCACGTCGTTGAGGGGCATCATCGACTCCTTCGTGGGGACACACCGCAAAAGCCGCCGGTCCCAGTCGAGCATCCGGCGGTGCGCCGGTGCCGCCTCATCGAGTGTCAGTGCGGACAGTCCTGCCTGCCCTGCCTGCCTTCCCGGCGCGTCCTGGCAGAGATGCCGAACGCACTGGAACCGTAAGGAATCAACCCGTCGGCGTGTCTTCTTCGCATCGCCCTGCGGCGAGGAGTTCGACGGCAGATCGGTATCGGGTGATTGCTGGAGGCGGGAAGAGGTTGGCTTCCGCCAGGAGGGGTCAGATCTCGCGGGTAACGTTGCCGATCAGGGACCTGCTGACGTCACCCAGCGCGTCGGCAAGAACATCCAGCTCCCAAGTCCGCCCAGCCCTGGGTTGCCATCCTGCTGCGGACCGTCTTCGAGCAGCCCGCCGCGAAAGCCGTGCGCCAGCAGGTGGCCACCGTCATCGCCACCCTCGACGAACAATTCCCCAAGGCCTCAGAACACTTGGAGCGCGCCCGCGAGGACCTGCTGGCCTTCGTCCCGTTCCCCCGCGCCATCTGGAAAGTCCATCTGGTCGAACAACGCGCAGGAACGGCTGAGCAAGGAGATCCGGCACCGCACCGATGTCGTCGGATCGGCCGCACCTCGGCCATCCCACGGATCGGCGCCGTCCTGGCCGAGCAGAGCAACGAACGGGCCAAACAGCGCCGCTACATCGGCCCCGAGATCCTCGACCGCTGCCGCCCCACCCGATCGAGGGAGACCTCGAAGAGACCACCGCGACCGCACTCACCACACACCCGGAAACCGGATCACCGAGTGGCCGTCGATACACCACCCAGCGGACGTGACCCGACCAGGGCTGGAGATTCGCCGAAGGAGCAGTCGCGTTCACGGGCACATCCAGCGTCATGATCGCTCGCTACCGATACCGCGGAGCGCGCATCCCGACTCCGTGGACCATCGAACCGGCAGCCCTCATTGGCTGACCCCCGGGCAAGACACGTGGAGAGCCGGATGCGGTGAGAGTCGCGTGTCCGGTTCGGGCTGGCGGCTCAGGGAGACGGAGCAGTGGTGACGCTGCCACCGCGCCCTGAGCCGACTGCACAAGGTCACAGGTGACCACCGGCGTCCCCGAGTCGGGGGGACACGGCAGCCAATGCCCGTCTCACTGTGGGCTGACCTCCAACCAATGTGAGCCGTGCTCAGTCGCTGAACCACGAAGCGGGCTTCGGGCGGTGCGCCGAAACGCGTTGCGGTGCCCACATCGTTCTTTCAGTGTTTATCACCGTCTGATGTAACGCTGGCTCTATGCTCTCAAGCGTGGAAATCACCATTACGGTCAGCGAGCCCAGTCCAGTCTTCCAGCGCCAGCTTCTCGAGCTGCTGGCCGAGCACCGCGCCGCCATCGTTACCGATGTTCCCGACAGCCGGTGGACTGTGGCGCGGGCCGGGCTGTACTTCGAGCGGCTGCCGCCCCGGGCGAAAGAGATCCTCCATGACCTCGCGACCGTCCACGGCGGTGCGACTCACCCGGATGAGCTCCGCCGGGCCGGCAAGAACCTGCGCGGCTCTACCAGTGCTTTCCGCCGCATCCTCAACGAAGGCGCGAAGCAGGGCCTGTGGCCAGATGGTCTCTTGGTACCAGTCCAGTCCCTCACCAAGGGAGGCAAGCTGATCCAGCTTTACATGCCCGGCTGGAACGATCCCGATGACGACACCCTCCAGCCGTTCTCCGGCTACTTCGAAGCCGAAACCCAACGACGCAAGGGCGCCAAGGCCCGTCCCAAGGGGCAACCCGGCCAAGGTAGCTGACACACCACCACCGGTGCCGTCCGACTCATTGGCGGGTTGGCTCTGAGATTGATCACCGCGCTGACGAACCATCCGCACCTCCGGCTTGGCTGGACGTGCTGCCCTCGTGGTGTGCTCGCCCTCCGCAAGGTGTGCAGCGCCCTCGTACGCTGCTGCCCGTCCACCGGTTCGCGGCCACCGGTTGGACGACCTGCTGGAGCTGGCCGCAGATCTGCTCCAAGAGTGGATCCGAAGGCGTTCGAGGTACGACCCACCGTCGTCAGTGCGCAGATGTTCCTGGCAGGCCATCCACGCAGGAGGCGCCGCAGCACTGGTGGACCGGCCCCAGCGACTTCGCCGCGACCCCAGCTGGCAAACGTGTGTTCTTCGAGTGCAACCCGGCCCGGACAGCGGCAGTTCATCGCCGCCGCCCATCTACCGACTGCCGAAGCCCACGTCTTGCTGCTGCAAGGCGCTGTCGCATGACTACTGCCGTCAGCGCCAAGGACGCCAGCATCCTGCGCAATGCACGTGCTGCCCAGCTCGCCGCCGTCGGCTCCTGCCGGAAGTGGACGTAAGCAGTGCGCGCATATCGCATCATCTGTTCGTGCCGTAGTTCTACGCGCCGGACGCAGCCGGTAACTGGCCCGTCGTCCGCGTTCGTTCCGCCGTCACGGTGACGGCGGAACGAACGGTTCTTGGCGTGGGCCGGACTGGGTTCAGGGGGTGGGCTGGTTGGGGGAGGTGATCGGGATGCTGCCGTTGATGATTCCCTGTCGGATCACGTCGAGCTCGCTCTGCAGGGTCGACGGGACGCTGGAGGCATAGTCGTGGAAGGGAGCCATTCCGGTGCCGTTGTTGGCGAGGTCACCGATGTAGGAAGCGGTGTTGTGGTGGCCGCCGGCTGCGGCGGCCACCACAGTGCCGACCGCGCTGGCGATGTTCCGGACCACCGAGGTCATGATCACCGAGCTGTAGTCGGGATTGGAGTGGTAGCCGTCGTTCTCGACCCAGATCGCCGAGAGAGTGCCGCCACTCTCCTTGGCCCGCATCAACGCCCCGAGCCCGGTCGTGCCAGCCACCGGTAGGACGATGTCGGCTCCCTGCGCCTGGAAGGCAGCCGTCAGCTGCCTGCCCGCAGCCGGGTCGGTGAAGGACTGCGGAGACGGGAAGGTCCCCGACTGAGTGGGCTCGTGCCAGCCGAGCACCTGCACGTCGGCCTGGTGTTCCTTGTTGTAGTACTGCACGCCTTCCCAGTAGCCGTCCATGAAGATCCGCACGCCTGGGATGTCGACGCCGCCGAACGTCGCCACCTTGCCCGTGCGGGTCATCGAGGCGGCGACATAGCCTGCCAGGAACGCGGACTGCGCCGCATTGAACTGGATGCCCTTGACCACCGGTGCGACGGACTTCCCGTCCACGATGGCGTAGTGCTGGGAGGGATGGGTGCGGGCGGACTGCTGGGTCGCCTCGGACATGGCGACCCCGACGGTCACGATCAACCCGCACCCCTGGGAGACGAAGGCGTCGATCAGGGGCGCGTAGTCGGCGGCTGCACCGGCCGTTTGCTCTCGCACCTCGATCGACGGGTCGACCCGGGCGGCCTGCTGCACGCCCGCGTAGGCCTCGGCGTTGAAGGACTTGTCGTCCAGCCCTCCGGTGTCGGCCACCATGCAGGCTGTGAATCGGCCACCTCGAACCTCGTCACCGCAGGCCCCCGTGAGCAGGACGGCCGCCACGAACACCGAGATCGCTGCCGGGCGGCGCATCAGCCCTCCCGGAGCGGGGCTATGGGTTTCGTCTGCATGCCGCCACGGTAGGGTCGCCCCTTACCGCTGGGACGACCGACCGAGCACGGCCAGGGACCGCAGTCACTGCCCGAACAAGCGACGCGGCGACAGAACAACGAGCGGCGGGAAAGGCCCGGTCGCGCGGCCTGCCCTGTAGTCACAACTGCGGTGCCAACCTGTCTGTCGATCCTGCGGGTCAGCAGCGTGATCGCGGCCCGGTGAGGTTGGCCTCGGAATGTGCCGGCAGTCGTTCGTAATCCTCACGGTGCGGTGGGCCTGGGGCGGCCAGGACAACGTGCGCTCAACCACGCACCTGCGGGCAGGATGCGGGAGCCGGCTTGGCCGGGCCGGCGTTTGACGGTCTTCGCGGTGAGCCGGAGTGGAGGCGCGCGCCCAGTCGATGAGGGTACCGGTGCAGGCGCCGTCACCCCAGGCGAGGGTGAGCTGGAGGTGCACGGCGCGCAGGCGTCAGAGCAGGGTGCGGGCTGCGTCGCGGGCGATGACGTCGGCGGGGGTGAGCAGCACCATGACGGGCACGCCGCAGGTGTCGACCGCGACCTGCCGCTTCCGTCCGCTGATCTTTTTCTCCGGGTCGTAGCCGCGGATGCCGTGGAGGCGGTCTCGGCGGCTCTGACGGATTGGGAGTTAATGGTCACCGTGACTTCATGGCGTGCCGCACCATCATCGCGACGCCCCGGTCCGGTGAGCTGAACGATGTGCCCGCAAGCCGGACCAGCATCGCCCTGGACGTGGTGGAGCGCCGCGCAGGTTCACGGCTGCCCGGGAGGCGGCACTCCCCCATCAGGACTGGTCAGAAACCTTCGAGGTGGGCCTGGTGCACGGTTCGGGCAGCCTCCTGAGGAGTAGCGTGCAGTGCCGCCTCCTGGGTGGCCGCGTCCCCGAGGAAGTAGCCCTCGTACACGGCGACCCAGTCCTGGAGACCGCCAAGGCCGCGCTCGACCCAGCCGACCTGCTGTCCGGCACCGAGCACCAGGAGGACGTTCGGCTGGACTGTCCAGCCGGCCAGTGCCCAGCGGTCGCCGAACACGGTTTGCGCGAGGGGGATGTGGATGTCCATGCTCTCGGGCAGGCCGCGTCGGCGCGGTTCGCGCGGCACGGTCATCATCGTGTGGGGTAGGGCCGGAGTCGGGGGCACGGCTGCTCGGGTCGTCTGATCGGCCAGGTGCCGATCGACCAGACCGCGCAGATCTGGGCTTCGGGAGACAGGGACGTCTCTCTGAGGCGAGGGGGGTACGGCCTCGGAAGGTTCTGCGGCAAGCCGCATTTCTCCCCGGGGGAAAATATGCCCGACCTGGCTGTCTTTGGTGCTGGAGGTATCCGAGCCATTGGTTTCTCCCCGGGGAGAAACCAATGGGGCTCTGGCGGCCGGATCTGGAACCCTGACTGCGGGCCGGGGCGGGAGAGGCGAGGCAGGCGCTGCGGGAGAACTCCCCCGTCCAAATCCGGCTCGCCCTTGGTCAGCCTCGGGGAACTCCGGACCAGTCTGCTGTGGCCCCCCGGCCTGAACCGAGTGCTCGGCTAGCAGCTGTTCAGCAAGATCACGGTGACGCATGAACAGAACACTGGCGGCTTCCAGAGCCTCAGTCACAGCCCGGTGAGCAAGGGCTTGGTCACCATCCCGGGCCGCACGGCCGAGCTGGCGCAGCATTGTCGCGTCACGCCTGCCCAGCTCCGGCCCGAGGCCGAGCAGTTCGGTCGCCGGTCCCTCGACCGGGAAGCCGGCTGGGAGCGGGGATTTGCCTCCGGGGGATTTGGCTGCGGCGGCGAGGGCCTTGCCCAGCTTCTCTTTCTCCCGGGCGCGCTCCGCTTTCGACGAGCACTTCTTCGAGCAGTGCTTGCGAGGTCGGCCCCTGCCGCTCCAGGTCAGCTCCGCTCCGCATACGGCGCAGGACGCGCCGCCCGACAGCGGCGGTTCAGGTATCGCTTTTGCCCCCGGGGAGAAAGTCACAGCCCGGATACTAGCCCACCTGCCTCGGAGGCAGTCCGGTGCGAAATCTGGGCGGATCTTCCGAGAGGCCGCAGGCCCGCCCCGCTCACGTCGACGTGCCCGGAGTTCCTGCATCGCCGTCGGTCAGAGCAACTGGGCATCGCGCTGGTCGCTCTGACCGGAGGTCACGTCGGCCCCCACTGATGTCCTGGCAGTCGCGGCAGCGGCTCCTGAGTACCAAGGATGGGGAAATCGCTTTCTGCTCCTGCTACCGGTCGTGGTCAAGGCGCACGGGTCGGGCCGGCTGGCCGCTCGCCGCTGTGGCCTGGCTGATCGGTCCTGTTGCCTAGGCGGGGCAGCCCTTCGGGCGTTCAGCGCCACCTGATGCGCTGGCTTCGGCTCTCGGCAGGTGGCTGGCGACGCTGTCTCGCAGTCCCTGGCGGAGTTGCCAGCCGGACAGCTGTGGGACAGTGCTTGAGGAACGTGGTGGATCGATATGACTGAAACCGGTGGATAGGCAGGAAGCCTGACGGGCCCTTGGGGGTGGAAACGGCGTTTCCACCCCCAAGCGACACGCTGGTTGTATCTGATGCTCGGTCACACGACGCGGCGTCAGTATGCTGTCGCCATGTCATCCTCCAATTCGGGAGCTGACCGGGAGAAGCTAACGTCTAAGCTGCCCGCGTCCCTCCGCCACGAACTCAAGGTCCGAGCGGCCCAACTCGGCGTCGACCTGCAGGACGCCGTCACCGACGGCATCGTCAGCTGGCAGACCTACAGCACACCGCTGGCCACCATCGATACTTCCGGCGCAGACAGCTTCGGAACATGGCTACCCGAAGGCCTCTACGACACCTTCAAGGTCGACTGCGCCGACCGCGGTGTCTCCTACATCCAAGGTCTCGCCCAGGCCGTACGGCTCTGGCTCGACCAGCACGCTGACGCCCAGACCGCCAAGACCGTCCAGGTCGTCCGCCGGATCATCGTGGCGAACCAGAAGGGCGGCGTCGGAAAGACCGCCCTCTCTGCCGGTATCGCCCAGGCGTTCGCCGAGACCGGCCAGCGGGTCCTGCTCATCGATTACGACCCTCAGGGCCACCTGAGCCACCAGCTGGCCATACCGGCCATCGACGCGGGCGAGGAAAGCCTCGTCACCCACATGCTCGACCGGGACAAGGCCAGCAAGAGCATCGGGCAGCTGGCCGTCCCGATCGAAGGTGACCGGTTCGGCGGCCGGCTCCATGTCCTGCCCGCAGCCTTCGACGCCTTCCTCCTCGACGCCGGCCTCGCCATGTTCCGCGGCCCCCGGCACTCAGTCCTCGAACGCGCCCTCGCACCCGCAGAGGCGGACTACGACGTCATCGTCATCGACTCGCCACCCAGCCTCGGCCTGGCCATGGACGCAGCCCTCTACTACGGGCGCCAGCGTGGCGACGAGCCCGAAGGCCGCTCCGGCGTCGTGATCCCCGTCGAAGCCGAGGACAGCTCCGCCAAGGCCTACGGCATGCTCGTCAAGCAGATCAACGCCCTCAGCGCCGACTACGACCTGACGCTGCACCAACTGGGCCTGGTGGTGAACAAGTACGACTCCCGCCGAGGCTTCATCGCCACCTCCTCCCTCGAGAAGTGGGAAGGGCTCGGCACCCCACGCGTCATCGCGGTCAACAAAGACCTGCGTGAGCAGCGCGAGGCCGTCCGCGTCACCCTGCCCCTCCTGGAGTACGCCCCCGAGAGCGAGCAAGCCCACACCATGCGCAAGATCGTCAAGGAGCTCAAGTGAGCAGCCGCAACAAGGCCACCCTCCTCGGCGGATCCTCCACCTTCGACGCCGTCTCCCCCACACCGGTGAGCGACCGCAGTCGCGCATTCGCCGCCCTTGAGGGGAAGCCCCTGCCCGAGGCAAAGCCCGAGCCGGCGCCATCCACCGGCCGCGTCCGCACCGACCAGCTTGCCCACAACCCGTTCAACCCCCGCGAAGCACTCACCGAGATCAAGGAGATGGCCGACAGCCTCGAGGCCCGGGGCATCATCCAGTCCCTGACCGTCGTGACCCGCGCCGCCTTCCTCGCCACCCACCCCGGACAGGAAGACTCCCTCGGCGGTGCCGACTTCGTCGTCGTCGACGGAAACCGGCGCCTCGCCGGCGCCCGCCTCGCCGGCCTCGAAGACCTGCCCGTCCACATCGACGACAACCTCGCCGACAGCGCCGACGACATGTTGGAAGCCGCCCTCGTAGCCGCCGTCCAGCACGTCGCGATCGAACCGCTCGACCAGGCCAAAGCCATCGAACGCCTCGTCACAGTGCACGGATCTCAACGCCAGGTGGCCAAGCGGCTCGGCAAATCCCACGTCTGGGTCTCCCAGCGCCTGGCGCTCCTCAACCTCACCCCTGAGCTTCAGGACGCGGTCGAGAGCAAGAGCATCCCGGTCGAGGTCGCCCGCACCGCCGGCCGTCTCCCCCAGGCCGCGCAGGCGCAAGCCGTCGAAGCAGCGCTGAAGCAGCGCGAAACACCCAAGCGAGCCCGCCAGCCCGAGCTGGGGGGTGGAAACGCCGTTTCCACCCCCCAGCAAAGCCCCGTCGCCATCGCCACCCCGGCATCAGGTGGAAACGCCGTTTCCACCCCACCAGACGAACCGACCGAAGCACCTGGAGTCGATGTCCCCCAACAGCGCCCGGACAACAGCCACCCGGCCGAGAATCCTCGCGCCCGCATTCTCCAGCTCGGCGTCGCACCGACTGACTGGGCAGCGACACTGCGCGCAGGCTGCACGCCGCACGAACTTGACGCTCTGCTCGAGGAACTGACGGCGCCATAGCCTCCTCAGCCACCCGCACCATGAGGCCCTCGGACAAGCTCCACCGTCCGAGGGCCTCATGCTGCCCTGGTTAGTGAGGCTTCAGTAGCCCCGGAGAAGCACCCACCGATCCTCCAGTCCAGCCCTCACCAGCTTCACCCCCGCTCCGGGAACAGGTGGAAACGCCGTTTCCACCCATCGGGCACCGCACCTGGAAAATGAGCCGCGGCCAACGCCCTCCACACCCCCTCGAAGCCGCCGAGATTTTCAGCAGTACGGGAGCACCGGTCAAGGCAGCCGATAGGTCTACGTAGCCTGGCGGGGCCAGCGGGGGAGGACGATGGCGCTGCGGCGACCGAAGAGCTGCAGACCGACGCCAAGCAACGCACCGAGATCCAGGCCAGGCTCGAACCCGAGTAGAGCCCCGAACGCAGACCGCCGGCCACCCGCGCACCCTGTGCTGGACCAGCCGGAGCGGCACCTGCGCCACAGCGCCATCCATCGCGCACGTGACCAGCGTGCCAAGGACACACCTGAACCAAACCCTGGCGTAGGAGCTGCGGACCGGACCAGCCCTGCGCAGCGACGCCGCAGCAGCAGCCCCGGACACCAGCCGTTCTCATCCACGACCGCCTCGAGTAGTCGAAATGCGCGAACGCTGTCGGCGGCTGGGGGAGGAGAGGTCGTTGTCAGCCGCGGAAACAAGTCCCCGGTGGCCCACTCTGCCGGACCGCCGCTCCGACAGCAGGGACCAGCACTGCTGCGCCAGCCATCCGAATTCGCCGTGCCGGCCCACACCGCCTCGGGCCGGGCCCAATTCACGGGCGACGGGCCTGTTGCCCCTGCCCCTGCCCCTGCCCCTGCCCCTGCCCCAGCCCCTGCCCCTGCCCCTGCCCCAGCCCCAGCCCCAGCCCCAGCCCCAGCCCCAGCCCCAGCCCCAGAAGAGCGTCGACGGCCACGCACTGTTCCCAGCGGATCCGAGAGGCCGCCGGAGCGGTGCGGACCGGCAGACGGGGCTGCCGTGATCTTCATCGTGTCCAGGTCGACCGGGTGCACGCTCGTTCCTCGTCCGGTGGTTCGCGCAGCAACCTCCGTCGCGAACGGCAGTCTTCAGCCAAAGCGTCAGTCAGAGGCCGCCAGCTCCCGCGCGGTGCCACCGCCAGCTACATCCTCACAGTCAGAGGTACGCGCCCGAGAAATCCTCTTGCGTGGCTGAGAGGAGTGCCGTCGACCCAGCCCTACGGGCGTACAGCTGTGCCAGAGCGGCAGGGCCTGCGATATCGGCGGCCACACGGCTGTCCCATCGACGAATCTCCTCCAGGCTCAGCGGTCCCACCTCGATCCGGGCCAGGCATCGGCCGGGTCGGACAATGGCCGGGTGCAGGCGGTGCACATCCTCGTTCGTGGTGATGACCAACAGTGTCTGGCCTCCTTGCCCGAGGATTCCGTCGCTGAGGTTGAGCAGCCGGGCCAGACTCTGGCCCGCGGTGCGTTTGGCGTCGCTCCGCAGGAGTTCGTCACAGTCCTCCAGGATGAGCGCGCTCCAGGCAGGGACTCTCGGGTTGACGGGCATCGCCGCGTTCATAAGGTATTGGGATGAGGCGAAGAGCTTCTCTGGGTCCAGGATGTACTCAAAGCCGCACCAGCTCTGCCAGGAGCGAGCCAGGGAGCGCAGTGCTGTGGTCTTGCCGGTGCCGGGGGGACCGTGCATCAGCACGATGGATCCGGTGAGTGTTCGGGGGGTGAGGGCGGAAAGTTGGTCGAGCCGTCCGGCGGCGGCACTTGTGTAGTTGCCGCGAATCTCCTCCCAGCGCGGCACGCAGGTGTCTCGAGGACTGCGTGTGGGTGTGCCTCGTTCGGACAAATGCCAGAACCCGATCGGCACGGTGCTCTGATCGTCGGAGGGACGTGGGCCGTAGGGGACGGTGAGCTCCGTCAGGACGGTTTCGGCAAGCACGGTGCACTCAGCCGTCACGACTACCTCCGCCTGAGCTGAGGTAAAGGCAGATGCCTTGAGATTGCGGGTGAATGTCGCCGTCCATCCCTTACCAGCGAGCAGGCAGATATCGACGGCCTCCGAGGTGTGCCGACGCACGACACGTGGATCATTCAGGCTGGGCGCACCACGCTCGCCATCGCGCAGGCGCTGTATCTCCGCACTGCGAGAACAGGGTTGCGTCCCGTCCAGGAAAGACGTGAGCGCCAGAGACTGGATCACGCGCACGGCATTGTCCGATCCGTACAGCGTCTGGCGGGGCAGAACCGGGTCGAAGGCCTGGTCCGGCGGCGACCACGATGCGGACACGGGCACTACAGAAGTCATGGTGCTCCGTTCTACAGCTGCCAAGGAGACAGGCGGGGCTGCCACCGAGGCGCCATTGCCTCAGGTCTGGGTGCGAGCTCGCGCCCGATGAGATCGGCGGCGTTCAACGCCTACAGAGAGCCCACGTCGAGAGAGACGTACGTCTGAGACCGGCCCCATCCCCAACCACAACGACACCTAGATCGTCTTTGCCTGTGGCCGCAAGACGCGCACGGCCTCGGCCCTGGCGTCCTCTTCCACTCGCGGGCCGACGACAGGCCACTGCGGAAGGACCGTGCGACATGTGTCGGTTCCTGTTCTGTTCGGCCAGTCATCGCCTGACTCCCGTGCGGCGGATCGATCCGTCACACGCCCCGCCGCGGTGCGGACGCAACGGAAGGGGATACCCATCTTCTGTGCAAGCATCCGCTGTACCAAGCCCCCTGGGGCAGCCACTCGGGAAGTGCGGTGAACCGGTCACCCCTTGCAAAAGGCCCCGACCCCAAGCAAGTCCGACGGTTCACACTTGGCGGTTCACCGATGGGCGAAGACCACTACCTCTTCCGTACTGCCCGCCCCGATGAGTGCCGGTAGGACACACGGGACAAATCATGATCATCTTCTCGGCAACGCCTTCCTCTCGGTGCCTGCCGTTAAAGTGGCGGCGCAAACTGATCCGACGACCGAACCGGAAAGGCAGGCGCGTGACGGCTACAGTCCGCTCCATCACGCCTGCTGCCCGGCATTCGCAAACCTGGGTCCCGCCCGCATTCGACTACAGCGACCTGCGGACGTTCCCGACCGGACTGGACCTGACCCGCCGGGTGGTGGCCGGCACTCGGCCCGTAAGGGGACACGCTCCACTGGTGTCCTGGCCAACCTCCGCGCCCTGCTCGTCACCCAGCACAGCGACGTCCTCTCGATACACCTGATCGACGTCCCAGCCGCCGCGGCGCTGCACACCTACCAGGCGGAGGGCTCGTTGGCCGCCAAGATCATCAACGCCTTCTGCCCCGCAACCAGGGGCCCCGGTCCCTGGAGGGAACCCACCGCGGAGCCCGCTGCCAACGCACCGCGCGGACCTGTCCTGGATGCTGCCCTCGGCGCCGTATATCTCAGCGGTAGTCCACTGGCCGCCACTGGCCTGCTCGCCGAGCACAAGGGACACCCTGGACTGGACCACCTCCAAGAGCACCCAGCCGCAGCCACCCAGAACGCCATCGGCATCCGACCCAAGCCGGCCGATACAGACGCGACCAACGGAGCCCCCCACCTATGCGCAAACCGCACTGCGCGCGCCCGCGCCCGGCGACTTCGGTCGCCGCTCCGGGAGTCTGCTGGGACAGGAGCAAGCCCAGTGACGGCCGAACTGTTTCCCTCCGCCCCGGCTACCCTCCGCCGTGGCAGCCCTGCGGTCACGGTGGTCCCTTCGGCTGGAAGCGCCGTTTCACGGCGGCAGCTGCTCATGGGTGGCACCTGCCACTCTGCCGGACGGATCCCCAGCGGTACTGAAGGTCAGCTGGCCGCACCGCGAAGCGGCCAGCGAGGCGGAAGCACTGTGCCTGTGGGCCGGAAACGGATCTGTGCGACTGCTGCAGGAGGACCCGGAGCATCACGCACTACTGCTGGAGCGCTGCATCCCCGGGCATCCGCTGCGATCCGCGTTCGACCTCTCCACTGAGGGGAGACTGCTGGCGGGCGCGGAAATCCTGCGCGAGCTGTGGCAGGCTCCGCTCCCCGAGCACACCGGGTTCGAGCGCATGGCCAACGTCACCGCTGAGTGGGCCGATCTAGCCGAGGAGCGTATGGAACGGCTGCGGCCCGGTTTCGATCCCGGCCTGGTCGCCCACGGCATCCGTCTGCTGCGCGAGCTGCCAGCCACCGCCTCACGTCAGGTCGTGGTGCGCGGTGATTTCAACCCGGGCAATGTGATCGCAGCCTCCAGGCGGCCGTGGCTGGCCATCGACGCCAAGCCGATGATCGGTGATCCCGCCTATGACCCGTGGCCGTTGGTGAAGCAGATCGACGGCCCATTGGCGTGCGCTGACCCCCACAGCGAGCTCGCCGAACGCCTCGCACTGATCGCCGACGCGCTCGCGGAGGACGCCGGCCGGCTCCAGGCCTGGGGTATCGCACGGCGCGTGGAGTCGGCCCTGTGCTTGGCTGCGGACGGAGACGCACAAGCCTCGCACCACGCCATGCGTGAAGCGCGGATACTGGCCGACCTCGTGTGACGGCCCCACCGCCCGACGTGTCCCCGCCCGGCTCCCTGATCGGTGAAAGCACCAGGGTAATCCGGCCGTTCAGCGGCGGATACGGAGGCGGATCAGATGCCCGTGGGTGGCGTAGGTTCCGTCGCCGTCGAGCATGCCCGTGACGCACTCGATGGTGTCTTCGTCGACCTGACGGACGGCGAATGATGCTTCCGCGACCGGCGCGAGCAGCGCGAGCGCGTCACGGATCGGAAGGTCCGCAGTGGTGGGCCCTGTCCTGGTTGCGAGCTGTACTTCATAGACCCCGTCGTCCAGGAGCTTGGCGCCCAGCAGACGCCAGGGCGAGCCCGCCGACTCGCAGGCCCCACGCAGGTGGGGCAGCAGGTGTCCATCGGGGTCCTCAGTGACCCAGCCTTCCCGGGTCAGGTGCGTGGCCAGTCTCTCAATGGCCGGTGCCAGCGCTCGCCCGGTGGCAATGCCCGTGAAGCGTTCGTCGATGTCCCAGCGTCGGCGTTCCACGGAGAATATGTTAGACACCACCCATGCCAGGCCCTGCGCCGACTCGCCGCAGCAAGGACCACGCGGTGGACTCCCGATCTGGTGACCGGGCATCGCAGCACAGCCGACACCGGACCAACCGCCGATACGGGGACTCATCGCCAATCTAGTCAAGCGTGCGGAAACGAGGACCTGAACAATCCTCATTCACGCTGGTCAGAGGCCCTATCTGTTTCCTGACTACCCATCGGACAGCCGGCCTCTTGAAAGCCCGGGGCTAAAGTCAGCAGCATTGCTCACACAGCTTGACACCGCTACGTCATGGGATGTCTGACAGTACCTGTTCACGTGCCCTTCGGGGATGGATCCCGGCCGGTCGAGGCGTGATGCTCGAGTGGATGGCGCTCCTGGTGCTTGCGGGAGCACCCGGTATGGCGGGAGGCGGTGCTGGTGCTCGCGGACGGGACAGCCCAGAGTGTCAAGGCAGCGATCTTGAACCAGCGCGGCGCGGTTGCGCAGCGCTTGTACACGTATCTGGAGCCGCGCGGGCTGCTCGACCCGGACGACGACCGGCTGAAGGAATGGCTGGAGGAACGGGCGGACGATGCGGATCAGGGGTATCTGGACGCGTTCGCCCGCCAGTGCCAGGAGGCGGAATGGGCGGAATGGGCGGTTGACCAGCTCCTGACCCTGGCGGATCCGCTCATCCGGTATCAGCCGATCCAGCGGGCCGGGGACCGCTCCTTGCCGGACCTGTGGCAGGCCTACGACAACATCAAGCAGACCATCGTCTACGTCTGCTGTCCCAATACTCCGCCCGCCGACGCGCAGTGGAGCAGAGCCCGCCCGATGGCGGCGGCTGGCGCGCCACGTCCCAGCCGACCCGGCTATGTCGGAGCCAGCCCCGCCAACGAGCACCCGATCCAAGCCCGTTGCCTGTGCCGTATCTGCACCGAACCCAGCGCAGAACTACGTCCCCTCGGACGCGGCGCCCGTGACTGGAAATTCTGCCCGGACTGCGCCCGTGGCTACGTCATCGCCCATGCCGTCGGTATCTGCCCTTACTGCCAGGGCAATTTGCTTCCCCCCGAGTTGGCCACCCACCACCCTGCGCCTGCTGTGCCGAGGCGACCGGAGGTCAAGACGCCGATCGAGGCCGAGACCAAGACGCTGTCCACGGGGGCGCCGCGCGGGCTGATTGTCTCGCTGCGTGGACACGGGGGTGAGGTTGTGGGCAGGTTCGTGCTTCCGCGATGGCTCACTCTCGTCACGTACAGCAGCGAGGGATTTTCGCTCGACAGCTACACGATGGCCGAGATCGGCGACCCGTGGGTCGAACAGAGCCCTGTCGCCACGTTTCCGCCGGGTACTGAGGTCTGGAACAGGCAAGTGGCGGCTCCCCTGCCGAGCGAGCTGGTCGCTGTGCGACTCTTCGCGCACTCCCGTCGCGAACAGTACATCGCCGGGTCCGGTGCGGTGGGCGTCGGCCCGCTGTCGGAGATATCACTGCAAATCGCGAAAGACCTGAGATCCAGAAAAGGCGAGGACGCGCTGAAGCGCGGGGTGGAGCTGCACCTCGAGTACTGCCAGGGCATGGATACGTCCGAGTGGCGAGAACGGGAACTGAAGAGGGCGGACGCGGCCACGCAACGGATGGACGAGGCCAAGATCACCCGTAGGTGGTACGAACGGAAGTCAACGTTCGACAATCGCAGGCTCGAAGCGGGAATGGAGCCGGTCCCCGGGGAGCTTCTTTCGCAGAATCCGGTACTCAAGCAGGACCGTTACGAAAAGGCAGCTGCGCTGGCTCGCCGTTCCAGGGGCGGCGGCCACGACTTCCTCATTGTCTTCCTTCGGTCATCCGACTATTCGAAAGCAAAACTGCTCGCTTCGCGAAGTGTCATACAGTGGCATGAGAGGAACGCGAATAAAATAGCGGAGCTGGCTCCTCTGTTCGCCGCATCGAAGAGCATCCGGTCTCTCCTGAGCACTTCATCGGGCTGCCTCGAAACCGTCGAAGTGGCACTGTCGATGTATCGCGACCTTGAAGCGGCAGGGGACTCAGCCCCGAAGCTCACCAGATCATCCCAGGAATGCACCGTTGCGGCCAAGGCTCTCGCGGTCACCCTGCGGGAAGCCGAAGCCGCCTACGACAGTTACTGCGATGACAGGGCGAGGGGGCGCCGGTCGGCACACCCCGTCACGGCCGCCCTGACACAGTGCGCCAAGCTCACTGAGCACACCGTCGGCTTGCTCGAAACGGTGAGTGGTTTCACGGACAGCGCAGCCCTGGGGGGACCGGCGAACTGGATCCACACACTCGTCACCGCACTGGCCGAGGCCCTGCGCATCGCCGAGGCCCCGACTGATGCCGACCCGCAGGACTGGGCCGTACCCAAGGGGATCAGGCCTTGGCGTCCAAAAGGCCTCCCAGCGTGAGCATGTACTGAACTTCAATTTGTGATGTCGGCCTGAGGACAGTCAGCCGTCCATGATCAGGCCGGTGGTGGTGACGCATCCGTCGATAAGGTCAGGACGGTACTGGATCTCCACCGGGCCGCCGACGTCACGGTCAACGCCCTTACCGTCCACCCGCACCGCATCACCGTCCACGCCGCCACGACAAGCGGTTCGGCCCGGCAGGTCTGCCCCGGCCTTCCGTACCTACGCCTCCCCGCTGGGACACACCTTCATCGACCGGCACCTGTACCTGCCCGAGTCCTGGACCGAGGACCGGCAGCGGTGCCGCGAGGCCGGCGTCCCCGACGAGGTCACCTTCACCACCAAGCCCCATTTGGCGACCGCGATGCTGGAACGCGGCCTGGTGGACGGGGTGTTGTTCTCCTGGGTGGTGGCCGGCTACAGCCGCGACCCGCACCTGCGCGCGTATCTCCATCGCGAACGGCTGCCCTATGTACTGGCGGCCGCGGTGGACCCGCCCCTGGACGGCCCGCCGGGCAGGCCACGCCAGCCGGCGGTGAAGCGCGCGGGCCATCGCCTGCACTACGCCAGCCCCCGCGACCAGTGGGAACACCGCTCCTGCGGGGAGGGCTCGAAGGGAAAGTGGTACTACGACTTGACCGCGTTCCAGACGACGGTCACCGGCAGTCCCTGGCCGGGGGCTTCGAGCAGTGGCTGCTGATCTGCCGCACCACTGACTGGACGTTTCATCCCTGATATTTGGGTTCAGGTTCCGCGCCAGGTCGGGGTGGTTTCGCCGATGAGTCGGCGGGTCATGAGGCTGATCATTGCGACGTGGATCATGGCTTCGGAGCGGGCCGGGAGCGCCTCGTAGTCGCGGGCGAGGCGGCGGCGGTTCATCAGCCAGGAGGTTGGGTCGGCCGCGCGGCGAGGTGCCTGCCGTGGCAGGTCCTTTTCCGCGCGGCCTCCCGCCGAACCGGACAGGACGGTTTCCCTGCCATCCGGCTCTCCAGTGATCACAGCGTGAGTGATCCGGCCGCTCGCGCCTCGTGGATACGGTCGTGACAAGTGCCGCAGGCCACACGGGTCTTGCGGCGCCGGTCGAGCATGACGAGTGCCCAGTCGGACGGCGGCCATCCGGCACGCGCGAGGTCGGCGAGGGCCCGGACGTGATGCACCTGCACATCACCGACGGCCCCGCAGACCTCGCATGTGTCCGCCAGGAGCCGGGCGATCAGCTCCTTCTGCGGATAGTCCACCCCGACAGGCCGACGGTCGGTGATCTTCGCCGACCGCTGCTGCTGGAGAGGGATCCCACCGAACCGCGCCACCAGCGGCTGCCTGTTCTTCCGTTCGATCCGGGCCTCGAAGCAGACTCGGGGCCCGCCTGGCGGGTCGACTCTGGCCTTGCGGCCATTCTCGTCACGGTCGAACGATGCTTGGCCGCAAGGGTCTGCGAGGAACGCACTAGCCTCGATCTTGCATGACGGCTCGTCAGTTTGGCTGGCGGGTCGTTTCTGCTTGTCCGGGCTGGGTTTTCTACCTGTAGAAATGCCGAGGGCCCGGCTGTCGCGTCGGGTGGGCGCCGGGTTCCACGGTTCCGGATGTTGTCTGGTGTTCGTCGGGGTGGGGCGTTGTTGCTGGTCAGCCGGGGTCTGGCAGGGCGTGTAGGCGCTCGAAGGCACTGGTGATCGTGTCGGTCCAGGGCCAGTGGCGGGCGAGGCGGAGGTAGCGGCGGCGGCCGGTGGTGACGAGCTGGGCGGCGGCGGAGAACAGCCGCAGCCGTAGGCGTTTGGGTTCCCAGCGGCGGGCGGTGCCGGTCAGGGCGAGCATGGGCATCCAGGCGAGCAGGTCGAGTGCGAGCTGGACGATCTCCAGCCAGATCTGGTTCTGGGTGGCCTGGTGGAGGGGCAGGTTGCGCAGTCCGGTGTCGCGGGCGGCGCGGATGCGGTCCTCGGCGCGGGCCCGCTGGCGGTGCCGCAGCTCCAGCCGGGCGATCGGGGTGCCGGTGGTGTTGGTGGCGAAGCAGGTCAGGCGCATGCCGTCGGCGTCGGTGAAGCGCAACTGGGCTCCGGGGTGGGGCCGTTCCTTGCGGACGATGAGCCGCATCCCCTTCGGCCAGCCTTTGAGGACGTCGCCTGCGAGTTCGGCGACCCAGGCGCCGTCGCGGATCTCTCCGCCGGGTTCGACTGCGGGGGTCCAGGCAGAGGCCGGGATCTTCAGCACGGCCTGGTGGATGCCGCCGGTGATGGTCATCCCCACCGAGTAGGACAGCCACCGGCCGCGTGTGGTGAGCCAGTTCAGGAAGTCGTGGGTGCCGCCGGCGGAGTCGGTTCGGATCAGGGTGCGGCGTCCGCGCCGGTACTTCTTCGGTAGCTGGGCCAGTGCCGTCCGGGCCGCTTCGATGTGGTCTGCGGCCGTGTTGCTGCCGGCGTTCCCCGGCCGCAGCAGCCCGGCGACCGGCTCCCCGGACCCGCCTGGGCCGTGGTCGACGAACGCGAACAGTGGGTGGTGCCCGAACGTCTTCTTCCAGGTTTTGGCGGCGTCCTGCTTCTCGGAGTGCGCGAGGACCAGCACTCCGTCGATGTCCACGGTCACCTCGCCGCCCGCGTCCGGGGCCGCCTCGCCGGCCAACCGCCAGGCCCGCTCGCGGACTTCGGCCCGCGCCCGCCGGATCGCCCCCAGTGCACGGGGCCCGGCCGCGGCGAGGGTGTCGACCAGACGGGAGACGGTCGGATCGGAGGCCACCGGGCCGAACACGGCGGGCTCGGCCCGCAGCATCGCGACATCAGCCAGGCAGTCCCCGCCAAGGGCCACAGCGAGCGCGACATCCAGCAGGACCTTGCCCGGGTCATGGACCGCACGCGCCTTGCGCCACGGCACCAGCGCCGTCGATATCGCCGCATCCAGCCCTGCCTTGCGGGCGGTCTCGACCAGCAGCACGGCGCCGGACTGCGAGACCACCCCGCGACCGTTGCCCTCGACGCGAACACGCGGATACGACCCGATACTGTTCACCTGAGAAGTGCTTCTTTCCATGCAGCTGACTGGACCCTAGACAAGTCCCATCGTTGCAGGTCAGGAGCACTTTTCTCTTTTCTGATCACCCGTCGGACAGTGCTCGCCGTGAAAGGCCGAGGCTAGAGCATAGAGGGCAGTTCGTTCACACCAAATGCCCACTCGCTGCCGACAGGGCTACAGACAAGATGACATGGTGCCCGGGTCGCCACCTGACGACAGATGGCCCTGTAAACAGTCCCGAACCCCCGTCAGCAAGGGTTGCCGGGTTTGGGTTGAGATGAGTCGGTAATGGAGGAGCGAAGCACTTGAGGCCTGCAGTGGGTGACCGCCGTACGGAAAGAGCTGAGTGTGCCCATGAACCAGCTGCCGTGCATGACGTGACACCCGATGTGGCAACGTCAGCTGCACGCACCCCTCTTTAATAAGAGGACGCCAACCAAAAAGGGCCTCTGACCTGCTGGTTTGTGAACTGCAGCGTCCGGGCCTACCAGACACTGCAGCTGCTCAAGTGCCCGGCGATCCGGGACATAAGGCAGTAAAACTTGCGAGTAGCTGGCAGTTTCCACAGGGAGCGCGCTAGGGCCAGCTCCACCGAAGGCGGAGGAAGTGTCCCGGATTGGGGACACTTCTCATCGAACTGTCCCGGACCAGAGACCAAAACTTGCAGTTATCGTCAAGATTCGTTGTAGCAAGCCTCAACTTTCGAAGTCCGTCAGACCCGGACCGGCCCAGCCCAGAGCGAGCCCGCAAGACTTGCGGATACCTGCAAGATTCCATTCCGGGCGCACTACACCCGGGCCGTCACCTACGGCTTGACGATCTGTAGGAGTCAGCCGTTCACCCATGGGCGGCTCTCCGTGGGTGTGAGAATCGGCGCGGGGCCGCCCGCTGGCACCGCACGACGCGTGGGCTTCGCGCGCGGAGGGTCTGGTGAGGGAACTACCCGCAGGACCACGCACTGTGGCCTTGAACATGCCGTTCAGCTTCTCCGGCTCCCCAGATGCCCTCGTCCCTACAGTGCGTACAGAGGGAGGGCGAGCGTGGGGGAGACGGGGGAGGACCCAACCGAAGCGACGGTGTGCATGCGGGTGCCGCACGGGGAGCGCAAAGGCCGGCGAGTCCAGGGGATGGGAACCGTGGCGTCGACGACCAACGCGATCCCGGACGTCGGGGCGACGACCACGCAGGTCATCCTTGCCGAGATCGGCCTGGGCATGAGCTGGTTCCCCATCCCCGATCATCTCGCCTCCGGGGCAACCCTCCGGCCCCGGACCATCAATTCCGGCGCCAAGAACACCACAGCCCCCGGTCAGCCGGGGCAACCCCTGGCCGAAGGGCACCCCGGGCGAAGCGGCAACCGGCACGGCCCGCACGGACGCCTTCCTCAGCGCCCGTTACCGACGCCTCGTCAAACGGCGAGGCCATGCAAAGACACTGGTCACCGCCGCCCAATCAATCCTTCCCACAGCCTGACCCCTCATCAACGACCCCGCCCCGCCAGCAGGACCTCGGCACGGACCGGCACCAACACCCCCCGCAAACCCGCGGCCTCGTTCCGCCAGCTCCAACTCCTCGGCCACCAAGTCACTCTCGTACCCACCGCCCGTGCGTTCGTCCGTTTCCGCTCCGCAGCCCGGACGCTGCCACCCGCCCAGCAAAGGTTCGATTTCCGTTCAGCACCAGAGCCAAGCTGAAGCCATGTCCGTTCTCGCAGACGAAAGTTGCGACTCGCCGCATCTAAACTTCGAGACAGCCGCAAGTTCCGATAGTGTTTGGCAGACAGGCCAGGGCTGACGGAGGACGTGTGCGAGCAGAACGACGAACCAGCGTCACCCGAGCCGCTCCTCGAACCAGCCCGGTCCGTCCCACCGCTGAACCCGAACTCGTGAGCATGCTCGACCGGTTCGGCGAGCAACTCGCAATGGAGATCGCGACCAAGCCGACCGGGCCCGCAGTCGAGGAAGTCACCGTCAGGTTCCGGCCGCGCCGCGCCGCGCACGACATGGCCGGCTCGATGGGCTACTCCCTGACGAGCAACTGGTTCCTTGCAAAGGTGCTGGCGAGGTGCATCGTTGCGCACCGGCTCAGTCCGGTGGAGGTCGCGGTGCTCCTTCACATGATGGGCTCTCAGAACCGTGGCCAAATCGCCCAGACCCAGGTGGAGATGGCCAACGAGATCGGCGTCGCGCGCAGCAGCGTGAACAGCGCCATCAGCCGATTGTGCGAGCTCAACTACATCCGACGGCACAAGAAGCGCGGCCTCTATGATGTGAACCCCAGGCTGTGCTTCCGCGGCAACGGCGACGAGCAGAACGGAGTCCTGGTTTCCGTGCGGGCAGAGAAGCTCGCCTCGGAGTTTCCCGATACGATCGGGCCCGACGACTTCGCCTGCGAACGCTGAGGAGACCCCATGGAGATCACCCCCTCTGGTGTGCTCGGCATGATCCCCCGGTTGAAGCTGACGCCGTCGGCGATCGCCGTACTTGGCATCATGTCTGAACTTCAGCTTCCCGGCGGCGATGTGAGGCACAGTCAGGTCGAGATGGCCGAGCGTCTTGGCCTCGCCGAGTCGGCGGTCAGCCGCGGTATGAAATGCCTCGTGGACCGCAATCTGGTCGTCCGCAGCGGCGACGGCCGAGGCCACAGTTACCGACTGCACCCCTTCATCGCCAAGTACTCCTCCCAGAGGGAGATGGAAGAGGCGCTCCGTCTGGCTGCTGCCGAGGTCCGCGACGGCCAGCTGCCGGATATCGCCGCCCCCCTGTACCGCAAGCAGCCGCCACGGGCCTCTGGGCGGCCGAACCTCGTCGCGGTCTGATCTGGCGCAGGCGCCGTCCGCGAGCCAGAGAGCCGGTGGTGGCCTCGTCGCCGAGCGCAGGGCACCCTGGTCCGCGCGGACAAGGGCTCTGCCTTCAGGCTGCCCGTGAAGAACCTGGTCGGGAAGGGTGTCGAACTTCCTGCGTCGGCGTAATCGTCTCGCGGTTGTGGCCCGACCGTGGCGCCTGGCCCTGGATGGTTGCCCTCGCAGGGGGGCGGATCCAGGAAGCTCGGGTTGATCGCCCATCCGATCGTGTCGGCATTGATGCCGCCGTTCCCGCTGCAAGGCTTCGTCGTGTGGCCGACTGCTGGGGCCGAGCAGGTCTTTGGGATCATGCTCTGGTATTCGCGGTTCCGCCGCAGATGCCAGGGGCTTTCCGCCGGTCATGCCCAGTGGTCCACTGAGCCATCGTCAACTGATCGCCTGCCCTGACAAAGTGGGGCAAAATGTCCGCTGAAATCCCTTGTATCGGCCTAAGCCGGCACCTGCTGCCCCTTGGCATGCGGCCTATGGGCCCGCCCTCGAGGAGCATGGCACCGAACATTCGGTCGGGAACGGTGGCGTTGCGTATACTTGGCATGTACGCTGAGTTGTGGCGAAAGGCGCAGACGAAGGCCGCCCCGATCTCCGTGGGGGGAGTGTCGAGGCGGCCCTGGTGCCTAGCCCGGGTCCGGCCATGTATTCCGTGGGGGAGTGCTGGCCGGGCCCGTACCTTTTCTGACTCTGGTCTACCCGTTCGAGTTCAGGTCTACCCATATTCGAAGCCAAGACATCTTGACATTCGCCAGGCCCAGCCCGGCAGACATCTCACCTCATTCAGGCATAAGCCGGGTGCCGCGCCATCCACGCCGAGCTGTACCCCTGAACTGCGGTGTCACAACGATCACTAGAACCTCGGCCGGGAGCGAGGCCGCTCGTCGCTGCTGGCCTTTACGGTCGTAAAGCTCACGTCGCGTCAGCCGGCTCCGGGTCACCCCGGAGAGACTCGACCAGTTCGGCCGCCAGAGCGTACAACTCCCTGGGATCCAGAACGTTCCGGATCACCCGAGCCAGCGCCGGGATGTCGGTAGGCGGGACAGCAACCAGCGCTGACCAGATGCCAGCCAACGGCGGCTCCTCCACCCGAACTCCGGCCGGGTCTACGCCCTCAGCAGGCGCAGGAACAGTGCCGGCTTCCCCGCCCCGATTCGGAAACTCGCCTCTGGACTTTACGGCCGTAAAGTCCTCCGTCAGCGCTTCAACCGGACTGTGCGACGGCCCGCGCGCCGTCGACACCGAACGTGAGGTACCAGTGTCCAGCTGCGTGGCACGCGCCGGAGCCGAGGCGGCCAGTCCCGCTGCAACCTGAGGTGTCACTTTGGCTGGGTTCGCTCGGGAGCGCTGCTGACGGGGCGGCTTCGGCCTGTTCGTAAGCTCGAACCACGCCGCTTCCTGCTGAGGAGCTGGAAGGAGGGCAATGGACCGAGCAGCATCCAGTGGCATCGCCTTGGAGCTGACGAGGCGCTGCAGATCCGGAGTGAGCTTCAGCAGAGACCGACGCTGGGATGCCCAGCCCTCGGTCTTGCCGTAGTGCTCCGCCACCGCGCGGGCAGTGCCGAGGACCTTCACCAACTCCTCGATGGCACAGGCCTCCTCGATGGCGTCGAGGTTCTTGCGGGCGAAGTTCTCGGTGAAGACCGCGTCGAGGAACGCAAGCTGCGTTTCGGCGATTTCGGGCCGGACGACCGCACCGATGGTTGCGGCGTCAGCCGCGACGAGACCGCGCCAGCGTCGTTCACCGGCCGCGAGGACGAAGTCCTTGAGGCTGCCATCGTCGTGCTCGGGCCACAGCTTCAAGTAGTCGGCCCGGGGGACCACAACAATCGGCTGCAGCTGAGTGCGGACGAGACTCAGACCGAACTCGAGAAGCTCCCTGGCCGGCCCGAAGTCGCGTCGCGAGTTCAGGGGAGTCGGAGAGATCAGATCGAGCGGGATCGCCTGGACTACGACCAAGCCGGCGGCGGTAGCCGACTCGGCAGTGATGACTGCTGGGCCTGCGGGCTCCGCCACGGGCACGGCAGAAGTTCCCGGGACTGCCTCAACAGGAGTGCCGGCGAGGGCAGCGAGCGATGTGCGGCGGCCCATCAGTGGGCCCCGTACCCGAGCTCGAGCGCGAGGCGGAAGAAGTCCTCGCGAGCCTCCATCGCGATACGGTTGCGCTGGTACTGGGTGACGACCTTGCCCTCGGCCGAGGCCCGGGTGTGCAGTTTGTAGCGGCGGACCACAGCGTTGGTACGCTCCCAGCCCATGGCCGTGATGTAGGCCCGGGTGTCTTCGAGATCGGCCTTGCCGTCACGGGGATCCCAGTTGTTGACCACCACACGGTACGGAAGCCCACGTGGCTTGATGACCCGTTCGATAGTGCGCGCCGTCGGGTCGAATGCGAGCGGCTCCGGTGGCATCGGAACGATGACGTCGTCGGCGATATCCAAGGATGCGGCGAGGAGATTCTCGTCCTCGAGGCTGCCAGGGGTGTCGATGAAGATGTGCCGGTAGCCGGTGGAGCCCGTGCCGATGGTGTCGTGCACGACGGCAGCGCAATTGACCGTCAGCGTCGTCTTGCCGACGCCGCCCTTCTGGTTACAAACGACGTGAACCTTCGCACCGAGATCACGAAGTGCCTTCAGACCAGCCGGGTCGTCATGGGTCTGGAGGAAGTCGAAAGGCAAGCTGTCGCCCACGCGGTCGGCCCACCAGACCGTAGACCCCTGAGGGTCTGTCGAGACGACGAGGACAGAGGACTGCACAGAGGTTTGCACTGGTGTTGTCACCGTGTGATTCCCAAGAGTTCTGGTACTACGGACGGCTGGAAGTATTTCAGACCTCATTTGCCTTGGACGGCAGCGGTTTGCACCCTGCGTGTCGGGGCTTTACGGCCGTAGAGCCCCTGTGCCGAGCAAGGCGGTGAGGTCCTCCAGCCACCCACCTGGCAAAGCGCTCGAGGGTGTCGGCAAGGATCAGCGGCCTGGCCAGCCCCAGGACGACAGAGTGCCGCTCCTTCAGGCCCTGATCATCCGACAACGACTGGCAACAGAGGAGGCCAACGTGGACGTCGACGGCAGCGGCGCCGTCACCAGGAACCCTTGGTTCCCTCACCCCGACGGGCGGCGCAGCCATGGTGCGAGGCCAGCGCGCGAGCCGCAGGTACGCGCCCCTGGGCCGCCCAGACCGATAGTTACGTGGTCCGCACCGGCCCGTCCTCGTTCACCATCCGTGCTCCGAACCGAGCAGGCGGTGTCAGCGGTGGCGATGCCAAATCGCATCCTGTCGCGGTGGCTGATGACTACGGCGAGCGGGCCAGCTCGTGCCCCGGCACTCGTGCCACGAGCACCTACGAGGCATTCCCCGATCGGCGCGAACGCCTTCTGCACCCTACAGATCGGCGACCGAGATGTGTCGGTCTGGACATGGGAACGCGGCGCGGGCTGATGTGCGTGACCGCTGACGGGAGCCCCCGTCAGCTGGGGTACGGAGGGAGATGGCGGTGGCATGGAGCTCCGTTCCCTCCGGGAGATCAGCCACTTGACCGTCCGGAGCACCCTGATCAATCCAGCCGGGAAGGAGGGTAATGGCCAAGGCTCCGGTGCAGCTCCCAGCGGGCTCTGCCGACGCCGGTCCGGCGCGGGCATGATGTCCGGCAGGGAGTCCCGGCCACGACAGTAGCCGCAGCGTAAACAACCGCGTCGGCCTTGAACGGGTATGCCTGACACCCGATGCCGGCCCTGGAAGTTCACCCCGTCTGGTCACGGAATTTCTCAACGCCTCCGAGAGCAGCGAAACCGCCGATGAGGCGGGCCCCACCCCCGGCCGAAGGCCGCTACTGCCAACTGCCCTTGGTGGTGCCCTGTCAGTCGTGGTGGTGGGAGGGATCCAGCGGGGACCCTGGAAAGGCGTGGACTGGCCCGCATGGAGGTGTGTGGTGGACCCTGAGATGGCGAAACGGTTCTGGGCGGTGGTGGAGAACCGGCCCGAGCTGCTGGAGCGTCTGGGCCGGGCATGGGTCCCCGGATGGGCATCCGGCGGGCCCGACGAGCTCGCCGCCAAACTCGACAAGAACACGCGGCTGCGTTACTGCGAGGCCTGGGAGAGACTGCTCGGCAACGCCTTCCTCGAACTGTGCCGGCCCTTGCCTACGGTTGAGGACGCCCCGGTGTTCAATCCTCCGGGCTGGGACAACGAAGCCCTCGCCCTCCTGGACATGACCACACCCGCCGTCTACCCGCACTTCCCCAACACCTGGTACCGGAAGAACATCCTCGGCACCAGCATCTACTACCCGGGCAACAGCCTGAAGCCAATTGGCTGCTTCACCCAGCAGCAATTCGCCCTTATCGCAACTGTCCCCGCGCCACCCCAGCCCGAAAACCCCACCCTGTCCACCGGGGCCGACAGCACAGAATGAGGTGATCTCTGTGGTGTGGACGCACCTGACAATGGATCTTGTTGGTCCTGGAAGGTGTAGATCCACATGGCAAGGCCCTCGAAGTGCAGTGCGGAGTTCCGGTCCGATGCGATCGCGTGGTGGCGGGCTTCGGATGGCAGGCGGAGGTTCAGAGCCGTCGCGGCCGATCTGAACGTCAACCCCGAGACGCTGCGGACCTGGGTGCGTGACGCCCACAGGTCTGCGGTCGCCTCCGGCGCGTCGCAGGACAGCGAGGCCGAGCTGGCCCGGCTGCGGGGGAGAACACGCGGCCGGCCAAGGCCGAGCAGGAATGGCGGCTCGAGCGGGAGATCCTGCGCCGGGCATCCGCCTAAACTCTCGCTCGCAGCATGAACCCCTGTGTCCACACTCCCCGGGATCACCTCAAAGGAGTTGCAGACCCAAAGTTAGGCACGATCACCTGTCTTGGTCACTTTGGCAGGCTCCGACCTGAAAACTTGCTGAAGCGAGGACAAGCTGGGCACCTGAGCTGATACGAACCGTCGGTCCCCGCGAGTGAGGGGGCATTTCGCGAAGATGAGGCCAGTCTGCATGTAGGACTTGATATACGAACCCGCTCCTGACTTCGCATGCATGGCCAAAATTGCAAGGGGTTCGAAGTCCTGGTCCGACACTGCATTCATGATCGCAAAGCGGTCCGCGGCCTTGGCCACGTCCATGAAGGGTTTCAGTGCCCGCATGCCATCATCGGTCTTCACGAGCGGGAATTTGGCAGGAACCTGAACTGTCATTTGGCCTTTATCATCGTTGACGACCACTCCGCTCGGGCCGATGTTGAAATTGACGGCGATGATGAAGTAATTCTCCTCCTCCATGGCTTCCTTGAGGAATCGAGGAAACGTCTGAGAGGCGTCTGTGATCCCGCCCCTTCGGACCACTGAATTATTCTTCCATCCACTGGATGGATTACCTGTCCCGACCCCGACGAATACGATGACTTTCATGCCCATTTTTTGCATCTCGACGCATTTTTTGTGGACAGTCTCTCCTGCGGCGGCCACCATTTCCAGGTCCTTGGATGCGGGCGGATCCCCGAATCCCTCTGAGGAGTACTTCAGTGGTTCGGCTTTTTGCGGCCAGACCACCGGATCGACCGATTTGACAGCCTTCTCCTCCCGGGGCCCTGGGGTTGCGCCCACACCGTCCGCCGCTCCTGCCTCGACCCGCCCCGCCTGCGCTCCCGTAGTGGCGGCGTGGAGGTAGCGCTGGAACCTCGCCTGGGTGGTCCAGTGCCAGGGACTGGGGTCGGGGGCGTGGGCGAAGATGATGTCTCCGCTGTAGTTGGTGCGATACCACCAGCCTTCCACCGCGGTGTAGCGGGAAGGGTCCGACATCGCCAGGATCCTGCCCGCCTCAGTGGCCCAGGCAGGAGACTCGAACGCCGCGGCGCCCTCCACCGGGGGCAGCTGCCCGCACACTTCGATGAAGCCGTCACCGAACAGGGCCTCCCACTGGACGCAGTACCTGTCCCACTGATCGTCATCGAAAGGGAGCTTCTCCTCCAGCTCCACCGCTCCGCAGGAGGACCAGCCGGGAATCCAGGACCGGCCGACCTGGTCCAGCAGCTCGGCCTGACTCGGGGCCGCCAGCACCGCCCAGAGCCGGTTCACCGTCTCACGATTGAGTATGCTCACGGCAGCCTCCGCCCGATCGATAGCCTCGCCCCTCTCAGACTCATCCACCGCCAAGGCCGGCGCCACGACCGGCCGGGCACCACCACGGGCACCCCTATCCGGCTGAAGCCTCCGCACAGGGCTGTCAACGCTCCACGAAAATTGGTTGAGAGATCGCGCGGCGGTTGGGGGTGGCCCGGAACACGGTACGGGCCGCGTTGAACTCGGACCGGCCGACGAAGTACGAGCGGGCCGCGAAGGGGTCGGTGGTCGACGCGTTCGAGCCCCAGATCCGGGCCCTGCTGCAGGAATCGCCGACGATGCCGGGGCCGGTGATCGCCGAACGGATCGGCTGGCCGTACTCGATGGGCCCGCTGAAGAAGCGGCTCGCGTTGCTGCGGCCCCAGTACAAGGGCATCGACCCGGTCGCCCGGGTCGTCTACGAGCCCGGTCAGATCGTGCAGTGCGACCTGTGGTTCCCCGAGATGGACGTAGTGACGGCGGCGCCAGTCTGTGTCACTCGTCCGGCTGAGGGAGTGTCAAACCATCTGCTCTGTTCCGTAATCGGTGGTGACGCGGCGTCATACGAGGCGGATGCGGCAGTGGATGGGTCCACGGCGAAAGGGCGAGGCATTTCCTGGCGCACGGCCCTCGAACAGGGTCGCTCGATGAGCCGCTTCCCGGCAGGCCGCCCGCATGGGAAGGAACATCTGCTGGAACGGTTGGAGGGTGGCGTTGACGTATTCCATGACGCCCGGCGGGCGGCTGTCCTCGCTGGTGGCCACCAGGTCCAGGCTCTCCAGCAGATTCAGCATCACCGCCGGGTCGGCCTTCAGGTGCACGTGCACGAGCACCTCCCAGTTGTCGCCGTGGTGGGCGGAGACCTTCCCGATCTGCTCGTACTGGGCGTCGAACCCACCGAAGCCGTCCACCGCCGACGTCACGCTGACCAGGCCGTTGGATTGCACCATCAGTCCCTCAGCCAGCTTCAGGAACGCCGCCGCGACCCGGCGCTGCAGGCGCCGGCTCACCTCCGGGGCCCCTGACTCCTCGTCCAGGCCCTCCAGCGCGTCCAGCGTCTTCTTGGTCAGCGCCCCGGCCCGGGCTCGCGCCGTCTGCGCGGGGCCGCTTCGCCTTGATCGCCACCCGCTTGGTGAACATCGTCGTCAGGTCGTCGCGGACCCGCATCCGGGCCTTGTGGACCAGGCACGCGATCAGCGTGACCCGCTTGATCTCCGCGTAGTCCTGGAGCACGTCCGAGGCCGCGCCTCGGCTTCGCCGGCGAAGTCCGCGATCTTCCCGGCCGCCAGGCCCTCCAGCCACACCCCCGGTGTCGCCCAGCGAGTCCAGCCACCTGTGGTGCTCGGCCAGCCTTCTTCATGTTCGACCAGGTCGCCTGCTGGGCGGACTGCTTCAGCTGGTTGAACACCGTCTTGCGGTTCAGCCCCACCACGGTCAGCAACCGCAGCGGATGGGCCCGCTCCTCCTCGCCGATCCGCCCGGCGACCCGGTCGAAGATGTCGCCGTGCACCTGAGTGCGGATGCTCATCGCCCTCCGGTCCAGCGTGGAGAACCCAGGCAGTTCCAGCCCAGAGCGCACCAACTGCTCCAGCGCCACGTTGATCAGGTCCGCTGGGTTGTTCTTCGAGCGGGCCTCCACCCGGATCACCTCGCGCGCCGCCCGGCGGGCCTGGCCCGCATCGAACCGGGTCCCCTCGCCCCGGGCGCGGAGCAGGTCGCAGTGGGCCTCCGCCATCCGCACCGAGGCGTACTGGCCCGGCACGGTGCCCTCCAAGAGCTCCACCGCCTTGCGGACGAAGTCGACCACACGAGAAGCGGTAGGCATACCTCCAAGCCATCGCTCACTCCGACTTCCAGTCCGCCGAAGTCCTCAGCACCTGACCTTGATTAACGCCGGTAGCCCACGGCTCCATTGATCCCCCCGGGGCCGTCCAAGGCCCCTGGGCGGAGGATGACGTCCGTGTGACCGCCATCCTAGTCTGCGGGTGTGAACGATGTGATCTTGTATGTCGCGGAAGACTTCGGTATTGACCTGACGGCCCTTGACCCAGTGGAGGCCGGTGCGGACAGGGCCGCGCAGACCTTCCGGGGCCGCTCCGACGACGCGGCATACGCCGTCAAGTGGTCTTCGGGCGGATCCGCGGCCGGCCTGATGCTGCCCAGCCGCCTGGCCGATCACGGAGCCCGTTCGGTGGCCGCCCCGGTCCGCACGCGCGATGGCCACCTGTGGGCCATACGAGAGGGGCGTCGGCTGTCCGTCACGCCCTGGGTCGGCGACCGGAAGGGCATCGACGACGGGCTGCGGGCCGGGCAGTGGCGCGCACTCGGCGCTCTGCTGGCCCAGACGCACGCGCTACCGCTCACCGACGACCTCGCCGCCGTTCTGCCGGTCGCCGACCACACCTGGCACCTGGCCAAGGCCCGCACGGTGGACGCGCTCCTGGGCGCCACCGCCGCGCCGGACGCCACAGCCGCCGCGGTCCAGCGGCTGTGGCTGGAGCACGCCGACCAGATCCAGGCCGTGGCCGCACTCATCGAGCAGTTGGCCCCCAAGGTAACGCCGACGACCGTGTGCCACACCGATCCGCACCTGGGCAACGTCCTGGCCGCACCCGGACACGTCTGGCTGATCGACTGGGACGACGCGGCACTGTCGACTCCCGAACACGACCTGATGTTCGTGCTCGGTGGCGCCTACGGTGATGAGCACATCGGCGACCAGCAGCGCACCTGGTTCTTCCAGGGCTACGGCACCGCCTCACCCGACCCCTCACGCCTAGCCTACTGGCGCGGTGCCCGCGGACTCGACGACATCGCGTCCCTTGCCGAGGAGGCCTTCACCCCCGGCACCCTGGACGACGCCGGGCGTTCGGCAGCCCTGCGGATGATGGCCGACCAGCTCACACCGACCAGCCTCATCGCCCTGGCGCTGGGCTGACCTACCCAATCCCGATACCCGGGGCGGCCCTGGTGGTCGCACCGCGTGTTTATGGCGTGACCGAGTCGAGCTCCAGGCAGCACACCTCGCACGTACCCCCACCAGCTCTGCCAGGCGGGGCGGCCTGCGGATCACGAAGCCCCTGACCACGGCCTCGTGTACTCAACGGGGCTCAGGAGAACTCGTGGGATGTCGCGCACAGGGACTGCGGCCGTTGCCGGGCTCTCAGTCGGCTGGGCCGGTCACTATGGCCTGCAGGTCATCGAGCAGCGGCACCGCGGGGTCACCGCTGGCAGTCACCGTGATGGTGTCCCCGCTTCGCACGCCGAGTGTCATGAGGGCCAGGAGACTCTTGGCGTTCACCGGGGTGCCGTCCTCCTTCTCGACCGTGACATCGGCCGGCCATTGGGCTGCCCGCGCCGCGAACTGGGCGGCGGGGCGTGCGTGCAGGCCGTCGCGGGTGCCCACCCGCATCTGCCGTCGCATCATCGGTCCCTCCATAAGGTGTTAGCCGGCCCGGGAGGGCCGGAAGTGGCTGATCGGTTCTTGCCAGTCGTGGCTTCGCAGGAGTGGCCGTCCGGTTCTCCGGGGCGCCCTGGCTGCTGATTGAGATGTGCGTTTCGGTCGCTGATTACGGAGATGACAGCGGGGTGTTCCTCGGGCCAATGGCGTGCCGTCGGAGACGAGGAGAGGCCGATGAGCGAGCAACCACGGGCCCGGATCTGGGCGGGCATCGACACGGGCAAGGCCATCACTGGGCAGCGGCAGTCGACGAAACCGGGGCGACGCTATGGTCGAGGAAGGTCGACAACGACGAGGCGGCGATCCTGGCCACGATCGGCGAGATCCTGGCGTTAGCGACGAGGTCCACTGGGCCGTCGACATCTCCGGCACCGCCTCCGCTCTGCTGCTGGCCTTGCTCGCGGCCCACGGCCGTCTACGTGCCCGGGCGGACCGTCAACCGCATGTCCGGTGCCTACCAGGGCGAGGCCAAGACGGACGCGCGGGACGCCTACGTCATCGCCGAGACCTCCCGGCACCGCCGGGACTTCACCGCAATCGACGGTCTCGCCCAGCTGGCCGCCGACCTCGCGCTGCTGACCGCTCACCGCTCGGACCCCGTCGCCAACCGGGTCCGGATGATCAACCGGCTCTGCGACGTGCTGACCGGGGTCTTCCCCGCGCTGGAGCGGGCCTTCGACTACTCGGCCCACCGGGGCGCTCCGGTCCTGCTGACTGGCTACCAGAGCCCGGCGGCGATCGGCCGTCGGGGCCGGCCCCGGCTCACGGCCTGGCTGGCCAACCACAGTGCCCGCGGCGCCGACGCGGTCGCGGCCACCCCGCTGGACGCGGCCGGGACCCAACAGGGTGGCCTCGGGCTCGCCGCGACTGCTGCGGCCCGCAGCAAGGACACCTACCTCGCGTCCCGCTGCAAACGCATCGCCGTCCGCCGCGGCAAGAAACGCGCCATGGTCGCCGTCGGCCACATCCTGACCTCCGCCTGGCACATGCTCACCCGCGACGCTGACTACCACGGCCTCGGAGGCGACTACTTCATCCAGCGAACCGGCCGAACGCGGCAGACGCGCCGCCTCGTCAGTCAGCTCAACACGCTCGGCTATCAAGTGTCCCTCCAATCAACAGAAGCGGTCTGACCTGCGGAGGCGGGAGATTTTCGAATCAGACTCCTTCTGGGCCGTCCCCGGGCATCATGCTCCTGCCGGTTGTTTCCGGCCGGAGCGCGTCCCTACTGGAGCCGGTAGCGCTTGCCGCCGCACTCGATCACGACCCGCCAGTCCCGGATGGGGAGAGCGAGCTTCCATGCCCGTATCAGCTCTCCAAGGAGATCAGGATTGCTGGTTTCCATCGAACAGGTGTGTATGACGCGGCGACTGGAGTGGCAGTCATCCGTGACGGTTTCCGTGATGATCATGTGCACCCCGCTTTGTTCAGGCTGCCCAACAGCCACTGCCGAGGCAATCCTCCGAGGTAGCACCGAGTCGCGGCAGTACTCGTGGTGCAGCCATCAAGGCAGAAACCGGAGGAATCTCCGTCCGGACAGGCCCCGGTGAAGGCCGGGATGATCAACGTTCTCAGCGTCCCCATCAGCCTTCCCGGGCCAGGTTTTGGAGGGAGGCGCCGAGTGTCAACGCTCTCGCAAAAAAGTTGGTTCTGACCCGAGTTCAGTGCAGTGCCACGGAGCGTCACCCCCGCACAGTGCCGGCGAGTACCTTCTTGATCACACCGTCGTTCCTCAAGGACCCGGCACGACCTGGCCCAGGCCAGGCGGACTGAAGAGCGGTTAGCTCTCGGGTAGTTCCCAAAGTCTGACCCGGTCGATGGCCTCAGGCGGCGGCTGGTCGCACCCACGTGGGGCGGGTGGACATCACCAGCTCCGAGCAGAGCTGGTAGGCGGGGGCGGCCAGTCCGAGCCGCGCCACCCGGGTGGCTGGCACCGCGCAGTCCCGCCACGGCACCAGGCCCACCGCAGGGGCGCCAGAAGCTGCACGCCAGCGGCGCCTGCCGTCATCTGAGCAGAGGCTCGTGTATCCCTGTCTGCTGGAAAGACACCCCGCCGACACCAAAACGACCGAAACCGCATCATCACTCTTGTTCGGCCAATCGGTGACCGGCGTGTCGCGCGCGTCCTCAGGGGTGGCGGTTCAGTAGCTTCCCCTCGGTCGCTTCATAAAGTTGCAGGTCAGAGGCTATATCACCAGTACTCCAGCGACTGAAGCGACCGTCCTCCCGGTATATGAGGACATTCGTGCGTGCCTGTGTGCGTTATAGACCCAGGCTTCAGTCGCTTCAGTCGCTGGCCAGGTCTTTGCAGGGCGCTTGACCTGGGATGTTGACCGCGCGCAAGCCAGTAGCGACCGAACACATTTAGTCGCTACCGAGTGACTGGATCGCTGATCGCTGCTACGAGGGCCCCACCGGGTGGCGTGGGCGAAAGCCCCGCAGTGCGGACTGCTCGGCTAGTCTGTGTTGTCCGTCTCCGGAAGGTCGGTCGCTTCGGTCGCTGACCGGCCGGTGCCACCGCTCTGACCTGCTATTTTCGTCCCAGCTACCGAAGCTGGCGGGCGGCTACTGAAGAACCCCCCACTCTGGAAGGGCCTAGTGACGGCGTCAATGGCCGTGGACAGCGACCGAATGGGTCAGTACCCCCAGACGCTGGCCGTAGCGCGCTGGTGCGCGGCCCAAGGCTGGCCGGTTCACCCGTTGGCCGCCCGTCGCAAGACACCCCCGGCCAACTGCCCGCCCTGCCGGAAAACTCCCCATCCGGCTGAAGGATGCCCCTGCCTCCCAGCAGGGCGGTACTGCCACGGGTTCCACGCCGCCACTTTGGAGCAGGACCTGATCAGTGCCTGGTGGCGGGTGAACCCCGATTTCGGTGTCGGGGTGTCTTGCGGCCCTGCCGGCCTGGTGGTCATCGACGTCGACTCCCACCCTGTTCCGGTCCCAACCCGCGACAGGCTGCTACCGGGGATTGTCGTTCCGCCCGATGTCGACCTCAGCGGGCTGGAGAGCGGATTCCACAGCTTGAGCTTGCTCGCAGCCCTGCGGGGGGCTGTTGACCCTGCTGCTGACGGGTCGACCCTGCGCGTCCGTACCCCTTCGGGAGGCCTGCACATCTGGTACCTGGCAGCTCCTCATCTGGAGTTCACCTGCTCAGCAGGATCGTCACGGACCGTTGCACTGGCCTGGCAAGTTGATGTCCGCGCCCACGGCGGGTACATCGTGGCTCCCGGCACCCGGACCAACACCGGCCCGTACCAAGCCCTCGCCGGGCCTCGGGTGCCGGCTCCGCTCCCGACGTGGCTGAGCGAGGAGCTGGTCCGTACCGGACACCTCAAGGAGCCTCTGCCGGACGCCTCTGCCCGGACGGTTCCGCCCCGGGCGCTCCAGGCCGTCATCGCGGCTGGGGGAAATCGTTTCTCCTCAGGGCGGCGTGTCCTTGACCGAGTTCTGCAGGAAGTCGCCGACTGCGCAGCAGTCCCGGCCGGAGCGGCCTTCACGGAGAAGCTGAACCGGGCGGCTTACACGGCGGGCGGCCTGGCCGCTGCGGGATACCTGCCTGCGGCGGAGGCCGAGGAGCTCCTCCGCAGGGCCGCCGTTTCGGCAAGGCCGGCCCAGGCACACACCAGCGCAAGGATCATCACGTCGGGTTTGGCCGCAGGGGGGCGGCAACCGTTGTACGTCGAAAAGGGGCGACGATGACAGATGGCAAGACGTTCGACCCGGTGACCATCGCACGTCAGATCCTCAACGGGTCTGTTCTGTCCCCCTCACACCCTGCTCCGATCCAGGACTCTCTGCTGGACCTCCAGCAGGTTGGCTCCGCCGCGCCCGGGCCGTCCGATCCGAGGCTGCGGCCGTCGCTCCTGGGCGTTGACCGGGAGCCCGGGGAGGTGGCCGCCCAGGAGCTGCCCGTCGCGACACCCCATGGCCTGCTGCCCGACAGCCTCTCCGACCGTGGCAACGCCAAGCTCTTCGTACGTCTTTACGGCCAGGACTACCGGCATGTGCCCGGCATCGGGTGGTACCGCTGGCAGACCTACCGCTGGCAGCTGGATGAGGACGACACCGTGCTGTGGGCGGCCGGCGAGATGTCCGAGAACATTGCCACGACAGACCCCAGGGGGCTGTACACCGGGACCGAGCTGCGCCGTCACAAAAGGCGTGCCCTCTCGACCTCCGGGATGAACGCCATGCTGATGCAGGCCAAGTCCGCTCCGGGGATGGTCCTCAACGCCGCCCTTCTGGACGCGGATCCCTACGCTCTGTGTACCCCTGGCGGTGTCGTCGACCTGAGGTCGGGGGCGATCGCTGCCCCCGACCCCCGCTACCATCACCACTCCCGCTCCACCACACTCGCCCCGCGGCAGATGCCGACCCCTCGGTGGGACCGGTTCCTGGACGACACCTTCGGCACTGACCCTGACGGCCGTCAGACCCGTGACTTCCTTCATCTGCTCCTCGGCTACTCCATCTCCGGGGACGTCGGGGCCCAGGTCATGCCGTTCCTCTACGGCCAGGGCAAGAACGGCAAGTCGGTGCTGCTCGATGTGATGCTGCAGCTCCTCGGTGACTATGCGGATGCGGCCCCGCCTGGCTTCCTTATGGCGAAGACCTTCGACGGGCACCCCACCGACCTGGCCGAGCTCCACGGGCGGCGCATCATCGTCTGTTCCGAGCTCAAGCCCGGTGACCGTTTCGACGAGGCCCGGGTGAAGCTGCTGACCGGCGGCGACAAGATCAAGGCCCGCCGGATGCGGCAGGACTTCTTCAGCTTCACCCCGACTCACAAGCTCTGGCTGCTGGGGAACCACCGTCCCGAGGTCAACACGGGCGGATTCGCGTTCTGGCGCCGCATGCGGCTGATCCCTTTCGAGCGTGTCGTCCCCGAGGATCGGAAGATCGACAACCTGGCGCATGTCCTGGTCCGCGAGGAGGGTCCCGGTATCCTCGCCTGGCTGATCACCGGTGCGCGGCGTTACCTTGCCGGTGAGAAGGATCTCGCCGGCCCGCAGCGCGTCCAGGTGGCCACCACTGCCTACGCCGAGACGGAGGACCATGTAGGCCGGTTCCTCACCGAAGCCTGCAGAATGGGTGACGGGATGCGTGCCGAGCAGGCCCAGCTCTTCGCCGCGTACGCCCGGTGGTGCGGCTTCGAGGGCGCCAACCCGGTATCCGGTCGGGCATTTGCCGCACGCGTCCGCGAAATGCTGGGTATGACTTCTCCCAAGGAGATGGTCCTGTCCAACAGCCGCAAGTACTACCCAGGCATCGGCCTCGTCGCTGCCCCCGATACCGAGGAGTCCACGCCGTGAGCGCGCTGATCGATCCGGCCGAGCTCGCCCACGAGACCGACCTGGTCTGGCTCGAGGACCCGGGCTGCCTCGACTACATCCGCCAGTCCCTGGACCGCCTGACCACCCGTCGCGGCAGACCCGCTTACCACCGCGACGGCCGGATGGTGGGTTACGCGGTCCTCGGCCCTGCGGCGAAGGCGTCGCGGGCGTCCGGCACGTTCCGCCGCCGGGTCTTCTGGCTGCTGCCCCACGACCGGGACCAGCGGCCGGACGGCCTCTACGCCACCGGAGCCCCGTCCGAGGCGGTGGACCCGCGGACCGTTGCTCCTGGTGTCAAGGGATACAAGACCGAGCGGTCTGAGGGGGGCCCGCCGTCCCCGGCGATGCTCGAGCTGGGGATAACGCTTCCGAAGGTCTGAGCGGGGCCCTACCCCGTGCGGGGCAATGGCATGGTCTGCGGGGCGAGGTCCATCGGACCGTAGACCTCCTGGGTGCCGTGCAGCAGGAACACCTTTGCGACACCCCCCTCGTGGAGGGGACGCCAGCACAGACCGATCCACGTCTCCGCGTCGCCCTGCATCTCGAAACCGGTGTCGGCTGTTCCGCCGGCTACACCGGGCTCCGGAAGGGTTGTCATCTCTATCGTGGGCGCGACCTCCTGAAGTTCCAGGACCTTGCCGCCCCCGTCTTCCAGCCGCCACTGCCAGAGCATTCTCATGGCTCTCCTCGCCCTCATGGAAAACCACCCGCGCGGGTCTTGTCGGCGCGGTGGGTGGCCACTCACTCAACAGCACCGTACGGAGCCCGTGGCCGGCCAGGCCGGTCCACGCCGACGACCGGGCAGTCCCCGCTGCCTTCTGCGGGCGGGGGACGGAGATCAGTCGGGTGCCCCGGTCTGGGAACGGAGGGTCTTCTCGCCGACGGTGCGCGGCTCGACGGTCCGGGGATCGACGGCCTCGCCGGGCGCCCCGTCAGCGTAGAGCCCATCGGGATCGAGATCGCGGTCGTGGGCGAGCAGGAAGAAGACGCGTCGGCGGTGCAGGCCGCTGTCGGGGTCGGCCTCCGCCGCCTCGTCGAGTTCGGCGTACCCGACCATGCGGCCGTCTCGAAGCCAGCGGGGTTTCCCGCGCCTCCGCGGAGTCTTGTCGATGGTCTGGCGGACGTAGTCGAGGGAAGTGGGGTCTTCCAGCCACACCACGTTGGTCTCGTGGCTGAGAACGCCGCCCTCCAGTAGCGAGCTCATGACCCGGTGCCTTCCTTCGTCGTCGTGATCCGGGGCGGCCCCCCGGTGGCAGGAGCCGGTGTTCTCCGCAGGGAGGCGGGCCGGCCGGTGTTGAGTGCATCGTAGAGCGCTCGGTGCGGGGGACTGCGGAGCCGCCCGGGGGCGCTTGGCGGAGGCGGGTCAGTCGGCAAGGAGGCCGATCCCAGGGTAGAACTTGCGCCCGTTGCTCTTGATCATGTCATTGGGGGAGGCCAGTCCGAGGTCGAGGCGGACCCGGGTGGCGAAGGCCCGGGCGGAGGCGGGGCGCAGTCCCTCCCCGGAGGTGCACCAGGTCACGTAGGCGGCGAACAGCTGCCCCTGCTCGACGCGCAGTTCGGTGTCGCCGTCGCGGGTGCAGCACTCGGTGATGAACCGCCCGACGTGGTCCTCGGTGGTGGCGTAGGCGTCGGTCGCGATCCGCACCCGGGTGGGGCCCTCCAGGGGTTCTGGCTGTTCCCCACCGGTGTGCCGCAGGTCTTGGGCGTGCCGGTACCGGCGGGCGCCCTCGATCAGCCAGTGCAGGATGCCCGGGCCCTCGTCCCGGACGAGTTCCAGCGCCAGGTTGTCGATCTTGCTGCGGTCCGGGACGGTCCGCTCGAAGGGGATCAGCCGGATACGGCGCCAGAACGCCATCCCGCCCGTGGTCACCTCTGGGCGATGGTTGCCCAGCAGCCACAGGTGGTGGGTTGGGACGAAGCTGAAGAAGTCCTGCCGCATCCGGCGGGCTTTGAGCTTGTCGCCGCCGGTCAGCAGCTTGACCCGGGCCTCGTCGAAACGGTCGGTCGGCTTGAGTTCGGAACACACCATCATCCGCCGCCCGTGGAGCTCGGTGAGTTCGGTGGAGTGCTCGGAGAAAGCCCCCCGGTCCATCAGGAAGCCAGGCGGGGCGACATCGGCGTAGTCCCCGAGGATCTGGATCATCGTGTCGAGCAGAGCCGATTTGCCGTTCTTGCCCTGGCCGTAGAGGAAGGGCAGCACCTGGCCGCCGACGTCTCCGGTGATGGAGTAGCCGAGCAGGACGTGCAGGAAGTCGATCATCTCCAGGCCGTCGGCGTCATCGCCGAAGGTCTCCAGCAGGAACCGGTCCCAGCGGGGGGTCGGCATCGCTTCCGGAGCGATGTTGGTCGCCCGGGCGTGGTTGCCGTTGGCGGGGTCAGGCTTGTGCAGTTCGGCGGTGCGCAGGTCGACGACCCCGGCCGGGGTGCACAGCGCCCAGGGGTCACTGTCGAGGTCCTCCGAGGAGAGTGAGAGGTCCGGCGAGGCCTTCGCCTGTTCGAGCAGGGCCTTCATGCCCGCCGTCGACATGGTGCGTCGGCGGTGGGAGGCGATCTCCCGGTCGCTGAACAGGCGGTCGGCGTCCGTCTGCGGCATCCGTTCGGCCATCTCGCCGGCGGCCCACAGCACCGCCTTCTCCGCACCGCGTTTCCACCGGTAGTCGGCCCACCGGTACCACCCCAGGCCCTCGACGTGCCGGAACTCGTTGCCGTGCAGGTGGATGAAGAGTTTCGCGTTGCCCCGGTCGCTGAGCAGTGGGGGGAGGGCGCCGCTGCTCTCGTCGGCCAGGCGGAGGCTCGGAGGCTGGGCGGTCGGTGGGCCGGTGACCTGTTCCTCGAGCTCCAGCATCTGCTGGGCCGCGGCTACGGCGTCGAACCCGCTGGGGGTCGCGGCGGCGCTCATGGGCGTCCTTCGAGGTGGAACGGGCGGGCCGTGCCCGCGCGGAGGGAGGCACTGATGATGTCGTCGTTGCGTCGGCCCTGGTGGGGGCGGGCTGCTGCGGCGGCCTGGTCGAGCAGGCTCCGGGCGTCGCGCTCGGACAGGTGGCCGGCAGCGACCAGGCCTCCAGCGGTGTAGGCGGCCCGGTTCAGCTTCTCGGTGAAGCCGGCTCCTGCCGGAGTGCCGGCGCACCGGATGACCTCCTCCACGAGCGGGGCCAGCGCGCGGGCGGCGGCCCGGGGTTTGCGCTGTCGGGAGGGGGTCTGGGGGGCCGGGGTTCCGGGCGGGGGCGTACGGATGTGGTGGCCTGTGCGGGTGAGCTCCGCGGCCAGCCAGTCCGGCAGGGGGGCGGGCAGGCGGGCTCCGGGGAGCGGTGTGTAGGTGCCGGCGGTGGTGCGGGTCGTGGGTGCCACGATGTAGCCGCCGTGGGCCCGGACGTCGACCTGCCAGGCCAGAGCGGCTTGGGAACCGGAGCCGGTGGAGGACCGGAAGGCCGTGCTGTCGCGGTACCAGACGTGCAGGCCGCCGGAGGGGGTCCGCACGCGCAGCGTCCGGGTGTCCAGGACAGGGTCGGGCCGGCCCCGGTATGCGGCGAGGAGGGCCAGGGTGTCGAAGCCGGAGCAGAGTCCGGCCAGGTCGATCTGGTCGGGGACGTGGATACCGGGTAGCAGACGTGTTCGGGACGGGACGGGGGTCGCGTGTGCGTCGACGTCGATGACGACCAGGCGGGCAGGCCCGCAGGCGACGCCGACTCCACGGCCTCGGTCGGCCTGCCACCAGGCCTTCAAGCGCTCTGGATCCGTGGTCGCGGCGTGGAAGCCGTGGCAGGGTCGGCCCGCGGTGATGCAGGGACATTGGCGGGGAGGGTGCCTGTCCTCACGGCAGTGGCCGCAGTTGCCGGTCGGCGTTTTCCGGCCGGGGGCCAGTGGGTGGACCGGCCATCCCCGGGCCGCGCACCAGAGCGCCACGGAGAGCGGCGGCACGTGCTCCGGACGGTCTCCGGGAGGGGGAGTGGTCCCACTGGGAGGCACGGTGCTGTCCTTGTCATGAGGGGAGAACGGCTTTCCGGATGCTCTCGATCCGGGTGGAGTGACTGAAGGGACCGAAAAGAGAAACCATGCGTAAATACGCTTATCGGTCTACCGAGGGTCGCATTACCGTCCTCAGATACGAGCCGACGATTTGCCCTGCTTTGCGAGTGACCGAAGGGACTGACTTTGCGAACGTATCCAGTCGCAAAGGCCGTGATGGGCCCAACACGCCGAGGAGTCGCGGGCCATTTCGGAAGTGAGTCCCTTCGGTCACTTCGGTCGCTTGCCCCCTCCCTGGACCGGGAGCGACCCGGGAGCCAGGAAGCTCCCAGCTTCAGTCACTCCTACTACTGCGCAGGTCAGAGCAAGTCCGGACACTTCGGCAGTGACTGAAGTGACTCACTTCCCCAGTTATGCTCTCGTTCGGCACTTCACGAGGTGTCCGGTACCCGGACGTTCCGCTCCGACCACTACCGGGGAGCGGAAGTGGTGGACATAACCAGGAGACTGGGTCTCTTCGGTCCCTGTCGGGCGGCACCCCATGGATGTGACCTGCACAAATGAGCTGGACCGGCCGCAGGGACCGAAGGGACGGCGTTCTGCTCGTACACCCAGGAGTGAGGCCGGAAAACGAAGATCCGCCGTGCGGGACTGCTCCGCCGCCCCCCGCCGGTCCCGGCGGGCCCCGTCCTTGGCGTGACGTGTTCATGGGCGGACACCCCGGGCGCTGCCGGCCGGCACCCGAACCCATGAAGTGGCCTTCCGGCGACCGGCGGAAGCGATTCTGTCGATGAGAGGACCTCTGGAGGACAAGGGCAAGGAGACTGGGAGTTTTTCGCATGGAGACCCGAACGCTCCTGGCGCTACCTGCCGTACCGGGCTGGTTTCGCTCCGTCAGCAAAACGGGCGGCGGCCCGGCGTCCTGCCTGTGATGGAAATCCGCGTCACGCGGGAATTTTTCAGGGGCGGGCAGCTCGTCTTTCGCCGTTATGGGAATGCGTCGTGACCTGTATGGCGGCCGCGTGCTCCATCCGGCCCGCTTTGCGGATAAGTGTTCGCCTTTGGTGCGCGCTTCCGTCGGAGGCCCGATTTCCGGAGGCCCTCCGGGGTCGCCGAACGGGCCGACGGGCCCCGGCGGCAGTCCGGAGCACTGCCGTCCCGTCCCGCCCCGGGCCGCTGTCCCCTCCCCGCCCCGGGGGCCCTGATGACATGTCAGCGCCAATATGCGAGCCTTCCCCAGCGAGTCGTCTCCCGTGCACTGCCCGGCACTCCCGCCGGGTGATTCGCCATGCACCAACGCACCCCTTCCGGACAGCAACCCCTGTCCGGGCTGTCACCGGCCCGTCCCCCGGGCCGCCGCAGAAGGAGTTCCGTTGAGACGTTCCCCCCGCAGGATCCCGGCCGCGAGTGCCTGGATCGTCGGCGCCGCCCTGCTCGCCGCCACCCTCCCCGCCGGTACCGCCTTCGCCACCACCCGGACCACCGCGCCCGCCCAAGACCGCGCCCACCCCGGCACGGCCCAGCCCCTGGCCGGCTCACGGTCCGTGGAGCTCAGCCCCGGCGAACGTTCGACGCTCCTCGCCCAGGCCGAAACCGACGCCCCCCCGACCGCCCAGGCCCTGCAGCTGGACACCCGCGAGCGTCTGCAACCGCACTCGGTGCTGAAGGACGCCGACGGCACCCGGCACACCCGGTACGAGCGCACCTTCAACGGCCTGCCGGTACTCGGCGGCGACCTCGTGGTGCACACCGCCCCGGACGGCTCCCTCAAGAGCGTCACCAAGGCAACCCAGGCACCCATCGCGATCGCCTCCACCAAACCCGCCAAGACCCCCGAATCCGCCCGCGACCGTGCCATCGGCCAGGCAAAGGCCGCAGGCATCACCAACGCCAAGGCCGACCCGGCACACCTGGTGGTCTGGGCCAGCACCGGCACGCCGGTACTGGCCTGGGAGAGCGTGGTCAGCGGCCGCCAGCCCGACGGCACGCCCAGCGAGCTGCACGTGATCACCGACGCCGCCACCAGCGCCGTGCTGTTCCACTACCAGGCCATCGACACCGGCACCGGGACCGGCCAGTACAACGGCCAAGTGACCATCGGCACCACCCAGTCCGGCCAGTCCTGGACCATGACCGACGCCGAACGCGGCGGCCAGAAGACATACGACCTCAACGGCGGCAGCTCCGGCACCGGCACACTGTTCACGGACCCCGACGACACCTGGGGCGACGGCCAGCAGAGCAACCGCCAGACCGCCGGTGTCGACGCCGCCTTCGGCACCCAGATGACCTGGGACTACTACCGGAACGTGCACGGCCGCACCGGCATCCGCGACGACGGCGTCGGAGCGTACTCACGCGTCCACTACGGCAACGCCTACGTCAACGCGTTCTGGAGCGACTCCTGCTTCTGCATGACATACGGCGACGGCTCCGGCAACACCAACCCGCTGACCGCCCTCGACGTGGCAGCACACGAGATGACCCACGGCGTCACCGCAGCCACCGCAAAACTGGTCTACAGCAGCGAATCCGGCGGCCTGAACGAGGCGACCTCCGACATCATGGCCGCCGCCGTCGAGTTCGACGCCGGACTCACCACCGACCCGGGCGACTACCTGGTCGGCGAAAAGATCAACATCTTCGGCGACGGCAAACCGCTGCGCTACATGGACAAGCCGTCCAAGGACGGCCGCTCGAAGGACGCCTGGTACGCGGGCATCGGCTCGGTCGACGTCCACTACTCCTCCGGCCCCGCCAACCACTGGTTCTACCTCGCCTCAGAGGGCGACGGCCCCAAGACCGTCAACGGCGTCTCCTACGACAGCCCGACCTCCGACGGCCTGCCGGTCACCCCGATCGGCCGGGAAGCCGCCCAGCAGATCTGGTACCGCGCCCTGGCCGTGTACATGACCTCCACCACCAACTACGCGGGCGCCCGCACCGCCACCCTCCAGGCCGCCGCCGACCTGTACGGACCGAACAGCGCCACCTACCGCGACACCGCCAACGCCTGGGCAGCCATCAACGTCGGCTCCCGCATCGTCGAAGGCGTCTCGGTGACCAACCCCGGCCCGCAGACCAGCCTGCTCGGCACCCCCGCCGCCCTCCAGATCCAGGCCGGCAGCACCAACCCCGGCCCCCTGGCGTACTCCGCCCAAGGCCTGCCCGACGGCCTCTCGATCGACCCGTCCACCGGCAAGGTCACCGGCACACCCGCCACCCTCGGCACCGGCACCGTCACGGTCACCGTGACCGACCCGACCAACGCCGCCTCCACCACCACCTTCGCCTGGACCGTGGTGGCCACCATCACCACCTTCGAGAACACCACCGACGTGCCGATCCCAGACAACGGCGCCGCGGTCTACTCCGACATCACCGTCACCCAGATCGACGGCAACGCCCCCGCCACGCTCAAGGTCGACGTCGACATCCGCCACACCTGGCGCGGCGACCTCGTCGTCGACCTGGCAGCCCCGGACGGCACCACCTACCAGCTCAAGGGCGCCACCAGCAACGACTCCGACGACGACGTCATCGCCACCTACACAGTGGACGCCTCCGCCGTGCCCGCCAACGGCGTCTGGCGACTCAAGGTGCAGGACATCGCCGCCGCCGACACCGGCTACATCAACAGCTGGAAGCTCACCTTCTGAGCACAGCAGACAGCGGCCGGTGCCACGCGGGAACCCCCCGCTCCGCACCGGCCGCTCAACCCCGCAAAGTGGCAGCGGCAAGGTGATCGACCACCTCAGCCAGCGATCCGTTCCGCGCGTGCACCGCACGCTGGGTCTCAGCCCCGGTCCGACCGTTCACGAGCTTCCCCGCGAGCCGCTCCGCAAGCGGCAAGTCCCCGTACATCGCGAGCCCGGGCGTCGCACGCCTGACCAGATCACCAAGCTGCTCCCGCCACGGCCGCAGACAACCAGTGACCGGATCCACACCCGGCCCAGCCAGCCCACCCCAAGCCGCCCGGTCATGAGCAGCCCGGAGACGACGACCGGTCACCCCGCCGCTCCGATCGGGCACCCCCGACCGGAGCTCTTCCAGCAGCACATGCGTCATCCCCCGCAGCAGGACCGCCAGCAGAACCGCGACATCCACATCCGCGTTCACGTCAGCCATCCGGATCTCCACCGTCGGCAGATGTTCGGACGGCCGGGCATACCAGTACAGGGACCGACGATCGAGCATGATCCCCTCCGCCAAGGCGTGCTCAACCCAGTCCTCGTACCCAGGACCGTCGACGACCGGCGCAGGGCCAACGGTGGGCCAGTTCGCGTAGCGGAAGGCCCGACTGCTCGACGACCCCGTGTGCAGGCCCTCGCAGAACGGTGAATTGACCGCAACCGACTCCAGCACCGGCAGCCACGGCCGCAGCCGCGCCTGCACCGCCAGAGCCGACGGCCGATCGAGATCACCCACGTGGATGTGACAGCCCCCCAGTTCACCACCCACCTGGTCAGCGATCCCCGGACCGACGTGCGCGGCGATCCGCCGATACCGGGCCCAGTCAGTGACCGGCAGCGGATGGACGCTCGGCAAGACGGCCGTTCCCGAGGCAACCAGCAGACAACCCGCCCGCCGAGCGGCGACCCCGAACACCGAACGGACCGCCAGCAGAGCATCCCTCAACTCCGCAGCCGTGCACACGGGCGGAGTGCAACCCTCGACCTGGGTAGCGATGAACTCCGGCTGCGCCCGCTCGCCCAGCGTCACACCGGCCTCAGTGAGCACCGCAGCCGCGCGGGCAACCGTCACCCTGCTCACGCTGTCCGCAAGCAGGTACTCCTCCTCGACCCCGAACCGAAGCAGCTCCATCTGGGCCTCCGTAGCCGTATGAGCTTGGCGACGGGCTGAATGCCCGCCAGGGGCGGAGAGAAAACTGCACCATCGGGCCCAACACCGCATCCGGTTCTTCCCCGAGAGGCACGGCGCGGCGCGTCTCCGTCCGGCACCACCCTCCCTACAGTGGGCCGGTGACCGTGAGTGCGGCACGGGGGAGCGGAAATATCCGGCGCTCCCGGGCCTCCCGCAGCCGCCCAGGGAGGCCGCCGAGCCAGGAGAAAAGGGGGAGACGAGATCACAGCGATCAGCTCCGCGCGCAGCGCCATGGCGCTCACCGCCCGACCTTACCGCCAGTCCGACCGCCGAGCAGTGCGCGACCTCATCGACGCCGACCGCCTGCCCGGCCAGCCCCCAGTCACCGACCGCGCCCTCGCCGCTGCCCTCGCCGGGCGGAATCTCGACGGGCGCCGCCAGGTCGGCGGCACCGAGCCGCCGCTCGTCGACGTCTTCCTCGACGCCAGGCGCCGCCCGGTCGGCGTGATCGCCTACACCCCCAGGCCCGCCGACCGCTCGGCCGTCATCCTCTGGGCCCACGCCCGGGAGGATTTCACCACCATGGCAGTCCTCCTCGTCTGGGCCCGGGCCCGCCTGGCAGCCTGCCGCACTTGGTACGCCTTCGCCGGTGCCCCCGCGACCACACCCACGCTCGAAGGACTACCCGCCCACTACCGCTCCGCCACCCATCAGGCCCTGATCACATCGGGCTTCACCACCGTCGCCGAACGCCTCTACTGGCTGCACCACCTCACCCGGCTGCACCCACCCGGCCGCCCCGCCGACGTCACCCCGGTCGAAAATCCCACCGGCTGGACAGTACGGATCGACGGCCCGCACGGATCGTCCCTGGCCGAAGCCCGCATGGAGGCACCCGTCCACGGCACAGCCCGGCTGCGCCACCTCGCGGTCGACCCAGCCCACCGCGGCGCCGGGCTCGGTTCCGCACTGCTGGGCCGCTGCCTCCAGCACGCCGCTCTGATGGGGGCCACCCAGGTCATCGCCGTCACCGACGGCACCCGCTCCGACCGGTCTGCCCACCGTGTCCTGCGAGGCGCAGCCTTCGAGGTGATCGACACCCTCGAGGTCCACCGCCGTGACCCGGGCGTTCCGCAGGAGCTCGTCTGACGGGGTGGGGCGCGAAGCCTACTGCCACGCGTCAGCCGACGCCCGGTCCGTTGCCCCGACCGGGCCAGTCCGGGCGGTGTTATGTCGCAGTGCGACCCTTTTGGACGTGTATGGCGTGTGCTATCCCCGGAACCCGATGAAGCTGACAACGGGTGGAGCTCCGAGCCCCCGCCCACCGCACACGTTTGAAGCTCAAAGGAGAGTATTCGGATGTCGGTCCAGACCACAGCGCACCCCCAGACCGGTCAGCAGCCCTACGGCTTCGGCCAGCAGACCCCGTGGCAGCCGCAGTACGGCGGCCAGCCCACCACGCCGCCGGCCTTCGGCCAGCAGTACGGGCAGCAGCCCTACGGCTTCGGTCAGCAGACCCCGTGGCAGCCGCAGTACGGCGGCCAGCCCACCACGCCGCCGCTCTTCGGCCAGCAGTACGGGCAGCAGCCCTACGGCACCACCGCGCCGACCGGGCAGCCGACCGACCCGCAACAGCTGCCCATGATGGTCGCCGAGCTTGCCCTGCGCTGCGCGAACTCGGCCATCACCAGCCTGATCGAGCAGCTGCGGATCGACCCGCAGGCACTCATCGGAATGCAGATGCAGGGGCAGATCCCGCCGCACCTGTACTCCGGCCTGCTGGTCGAGTGCGCGCGCAGAATCGCGCCGGTGCTGCACCAGACCCTGACCCCGATGATCCAGGGCCAGACCCAGGGCTCCCTCGGCGGGCAGCCCCAGGGCATGCCCCTCGGAACGTCGATGCCGCAGCTCCCGCAGTGGGCAGGCCCTTCCGGCTTCGGCCAGGGCGCTCCCGCCCAGGGCACTCTCGCGCCGCTGACGGGCATCGGGATCTGACCCCTGGATGACATCCGGCCGGTGCCAGGGCGCGGCCCGCGGCACCGGCCGGTGACAGGCGCGACGCTCATGCGCCAACGCGCCCGTCCGCTCGTCCGAGCGCCAAGGAAGAAGGAGACGACAGCCGTCATGGGTTTGGAAGGGTGTGACCAGTTGTGGCAGCGATGAGTGAGGGCGCAGGCAGGCAGAGGCCCCGGCGTGAGGGGCCCTCCCCGGAGAACCGGCCGGCCAACGTGCCCTCGGAGCAGCCCGGCAGCGCCGGGAGCTGGCCGGCCGGGTGGGGGCGGTACCTGGTGGCGCCCCGGCCGGCCGGACTGGTGCCCGGGTCGGTCCCGCCGATCGAGGAGTCCGTGCTGCTGTCCCTCCTGGAGGAGGACGACCAGGTTCGCGTCCTCGAGCAGGTACGCCCCTCGCGCAGCCGGGGCCTTGGAGCGATCGCGGAGCCAGCGCCGGCCTGTCCACTGGTGGCCGTCGTGGTGATGGCCCCGGAGCGAGCCCGCGCGCTGGCGGGAAACCCGCAGGTCGTCGTCGAGCCCGACCTGCCGCTGCTCTACCCCGTCGCCAGCCCCCTGGCAGGAGCAGTGCCGATCGCGGACCCGGCCCTGGCCGTCCTGCTGACCGAACCCGCCACCATGACCGTCCAGGTGACCGACCGCGACCAGACCCCGGTACCCGGCGCGCACGTATGGGCCATCGGCGCGGCGGGCCCCGCCCACGCCGTCACGGACTCCGCCGGCACCGCCACCCTGGAACTGGTGGCTGACACGCCCCACACCGTCCGGACGGTGTACGTACGCCCCGCAGGCGGGTTCTGGCCCGCCAGGATCCATGGCCCTGCCCTGGACCGGGACGCACAGGACGGCGTCCACGTGACGCTGCGCGCCCTCGCCGAGGACTTCGAGGGCTTCCCACACCGACCGCTCTCCGGCTGGGGGGCACAGGCCATGCGCCTCAACCAGGTCCCGCCGACCTTCCGCGGCCACGGCACCACCATCGCGCTGCTGGACGCCGGCGTCGACGCCGCCCACCCCGACCTCAAGGACAGCGTCGTCGGCGGCCACGACTTCACCAGCGCCGACGGCCTCGGCTGGCAGGAGGACGCCACCGGCCACGGAACCCAGTGCGCGGGCGTGATCGCTGCCGCCGACAACCGCACCGGGATCACGGGCATCGCCGCCGACGCAAAGCTGCACGCCCTCAAGCTGTACCCCAACGGCCGCGTCAGCCACCTCCTCCGCGCCCTCGACTGGTGCATCACCCACGGCATCGACATCGCCCAGATCAACCTCGCCTGTCCCCAGCCCTCCCAGCTCGTCGCGTGGAAAATCCTCGACACACGCACGGCCGGCACCACCCTCATCGCGCCCGCCGGCGACACCCACACCACCGCCGCGTTCCCTGCCAGCCTGCCCACCGTCATCTCAGCCGGAGCACTCGCCCACACCGGCACACAGCCCCGTGACGGACAGGCCGGCCACCACGGCCCCTACACCCCAGCCTTCACCCCCGTCGGCGCGGACTTCGCCGCACCGGGCGTCGCGGTCGTCACCACCGGCCGCGACAGCGGCTACACCCCGGCCGACGGCACGGCCATCGCGGCCGCGCACCTCACCGGCCTCGCGGCCCTGCTGGCGGCCCACCACGGCCAGCTGCGCAGCACGGCCGGCCGCGTCGACATCCTGACCACTCTCATGGCGGCCGCTGCGCGTCCCGTCCCCGGCACCGACCCGACGCGAACGGGCCGGGGCCTGCCCGACGCGCCCACGGCCCTGGGGCAGTTCGTCCCGGAGTGGCAGACCGGGACGCTGCCGTCAGAGAGCGGTGTCGGCAGTCCCCAGTTCATGCTCCGGACCTGACCGGGCCCGGTCAGGTCCGGAGCATGAGCCCACTGTCCGATCCCACCTGATACGTACCGCCCGGACCGCATCACGGCGGAGGTGTGGTCCCGACTTCCAGGACCACACCTCCGCACTGGACCAGCCGGTGCGTCAGCAACGGGTACTGGGCAGCCCGACGCCCGCCTCCCGATTGGCCGGAGCAGGAGGCGGCAATGGTTCGGCCAGGGCTCGTGGAGACCGGCCCGACCCGCCAGACTTCCGGTCTGTCCGGAGGGCGCCGGTGGTGTGCGAGGTGAAGCGGGAGATACGGCGGCGCGGTAAAGGGAAATGCGAACAGTGGATTGCCCGATCGGTCGCCGGCCCGGATCTCCTATGAGCCGCGCGAACGGAAACAAATTTTGGTGACGGTCGGGTCACAGCTCCCGTCTCGGCTCGCGCGGCCCAGAGCGGTCACGTAGACCTGAGGGATGGACAGCTCTGCCAACGACATAGGTCGTCACTTCCGTGACCGGCCGCAGCCGACCGATCTCTGCGACCTGTGCGGCGCAGTGGTCCCCGTCCGCGAGCAGACCGTCCTGCGGGTCCAGGACTCCTCCGCGGTCACCATGGACACCCGCTTCGACGGGCACCGCCTCCTCCGAACCTGTGGCGAGGGCCACATGTCGCGACTCGCCGCCGTGTACCGGGCCCGTCCGTTCGTCCAGGAGGAGCTGTGGGCAGGCCAGATCACCAGGGCGGTGAGCGTGCTCGGCCCGCTCCCCGAGACCGAGAAGTACGACATGGTGGTCGCCCTGACCGGCCTGGACGAAGATCAGATCATGCGTGCCGTCGCCTGGCAGGACAGCCACGGTCAACCGTCCGGCGACGCCGGACACTCGTGACTGGTGCCGCCCGAGTTCTGACACTCTCGGATATGTCAATCCCTTGGTTCAGGGCTCGGTCATGGTTTTTGACCAAGTGGGGTGAGGTCGTTCGTGAAGTTCCCCCCTGATCCTGGACAGCGGTTGCTTACGCTGCGGGGGTGAAGTCGTGCTGCAGTCTGGCTCGGGTCTCGAGCGGGGTGAGGTATCCGAACTCGGGGTGCTTGCGGAGCCTGGTGCGGTTGTATTCGACTTCGATGAAGCGGAACACGTCGGCCCGGGCGGCCTCGCGGCTCTCCCAGACGGTGGTGCCGATCTCCGCTTTGAGCAGTCCGAAGAAGCTCTCGGCTGCGGCGTTATCGTAGCATATGCCGGTTCGTCCCATGCTCTGCCTCAGGTTCAACTCCCTTACCTCCGTGCGGAATTCACTACTCGTGTATTCGCTACCGCGATCGGTGTGCATGATGCAGCCGGGCTTCAGGCCGCCCCGGACGGCGGCCATCTTGAGGGCGTCGGTGACCAGCTCGGCGCGGTGGTGGTCGGCCATCGCGTAGCCGACGACCTCGCGGGTGGCCAGGTCGATGACCGTCGCCAGATACCACCAGCCCTCGATCGTCGGAAGATACGTGATGTCGCCGACGAGTTTCATGCCGGGCCGCTCGGCCGTGAAGTCGCGGCCGACCAGGTCCGGAGCTGGGGCGGCCTTGGAGTCCTGCTTCGTCAGGTACCGGCGTCTGCGACGGGTCACGCCGCGGATGTCACGCTCACGCATGATCCGCTCGACCTTCTTCCGGTTGACCGCACGGCCCTTGCGCCGCAGGGCCGCGTGCACGCGCGGGACGCCGTAGGCACCGCGCGAGCCGGCGTGGATCTCCCTTATCTCCTCGGCCAGTTCGTCCTCTGCCCGCTGCCGCTCGGCGGCGGCCGGCCGACCGGCGAGCCAGGCGTAGTAGCTGGCACGCGACAGCCTCAGAACCCGGCACAACAGCGCGACGCTGAAGCCGCCGGGTCTGTCCTCGGCAGCCCTCTCCGCGTCGATGAAACGGCACAACGTGCCTACTTCATCGTCTCCTTCGCGAAGAAGGCCGCGGCTTTTTTCAAGATCTCGATGGTCTGCTGTTGCTCCCGGTTCTCCCGGCGCAGCCGCTGGAGCTCTTCCTTCTCCGTCGTGGTCAGCGCACCGGGCGCCCCCTCGCCCCGGTCGGTGCGGTCCTGCTTGACCCAGCCCCGCAGCCCCTCGGGACTCACCCCCAGTTCCCGGGCGATCTCGGTGACGTTCCGATGCGGCGAGGACCGGACGAGCGCGATCGCGTCCCGCTTGAACTCCGCCGTGTACCGCTTACTCATGTTGCTCTTGCCACTCACTACCTGGACTGCTTCCTCCGGGACCCAACCGTCCCAGTATCAGGCTGTCCAGTTCAGAGGGGGAACTTCAGATCACCGGTCTGCCCGGCCTTGCGGGCTGGCCGCCGGGCCTGCGGACCGTCGTGCGGCGCGGGCCCGTCCACCCCCGGTACAGCAAGGACCTCGAGCCCTACGAGAGCGCGACCGGGTTGCGCTGCACGGTGACCGCCACGGACACCGCCGGCCGGCAGTTGCGGTGGCTGGACGCCCGGCACCGGGCCCACGCGCACGCCGGGTCCGGGATCCGCGCTCGAAGGCCCTCACCCTCACCCGGCTGCCCTCCTTCAAGTCCGCCCTCAACCAGGCTTGGTGCACCCTGCCCGCCACGGCCACGGCCATGGACCTGCCGGCCTGGCCGCAACCGCTCGCCCCCGACGGCTGAGGAGGCCCGCGCCGGGCCCGCCGCCGTCCGCACCGACCTCTCCGACATCCCTGCCAGACCTCACCGAGCACGCCCGCCGCCGCGAACCCAAACCCGGCCCCGCCCGGCCCGCCACCCACCATGCCGTCACCGCCTGGGACCGCAGCCAGGCCCTGCCCGGCCCCGGCTGGCCACCACACCGCCGCCCCGGCGCACCCGAAGGAGGAGACCCGCAGCGCTGCCGTGAAACAACGGGGCCAAGCCATCCACAGGTATTGACTATTGCTCCCTCTTCGACTCCCTAAAGGGCATGCGCTATGCGTATGGAAGGGCCACTGGCGGTGCTCGATCCGCCAGTTTTCCGCAGTAGGTATATCTACAGCCTTCAAAGCGACGTACCGTAAATACTGGCAGCTGAGATCATGGAGATATCTGAAAGGCGGAGTTCCACGTGCCTACCCTCGAAGAGTTTTGGAATCGGATCTCTGGGATAATCGATCTTACATCCCCCGATGGCCCATTCAGTGCGGACTCAAATGCTCTAGTCGAGAAAATTGACAGATACTGGGGAGGTCCCTCCTGGAGGGACGATGAGGGGACTCTACTTCATGCCCACCTTTCGGGCGCCTCGGTGATCCGCGAAGGGGTTCTCGATGATTTCGTGAGACTTGATAACCCTCGGGAAAGGATCGCTTTCTTTGATGAAGTGATCGAGTCCGCCATCCACCAAAAGAAAGGCATGGAAGCTTGGACAGCAGGAAGGGGAGAAGTTATTTCTGGCATGGGCTTCAATATCGATGAAGCCCTGGCTTCCTACGCTAAGACCGTGTCTCATGTGGATATCTTGGCGAGCTTCTTGTAGCAGGTCAGGGCTGCCGCGAGGCCGAGGAAGGCGGCGAAGTGGGAGCCCTCTCGCTCGTATCTGACGGTCAGTCTGCGATAGCCGAAGAGCCAGGCGATGCTGCGTTCGATCTTCCATCGGTGGCGGCCGAGCCGCTCCGAGCTGTCGACTCCCGGGCGGGCGATGCGGGGTGTGATGCCGCGCTGACGCAGCCAGGCGAGGGTGTCGGCGGAGTAGTAGGCCTTGTCGCCGCGAAGCCTGTCCGGGCGTCGCCGACGAGGTCCGCGGCGTGACCTCACCGCCGGCAGGCCACGAACCAGGGGCTTGAGTGCCTGGCTGTCATGGACGTTGGCACCGGAGACGCCGACGGCCAGCGGCAGGCCCCGGGCGTCGGTGAGGACATGGAGTTTGCTGCCCTTCTTGCCCCGATCGACCGGATTGCGCCCGGTCAGCGTGCCCCTTTTTTCGCGCGGACCGAGGCGGCATCGATGATCGTCGACGTCCAGTCCACCTCACCACGCACCCCTAGCTCGTCCAACACCGCACGGTGCAGCCGTACCCACACCCCGGCCTTCGACCATGCGGCGAACCGCCTGTGCGCGGTGGCCGGCGAAACGCCGAACGTCGGCGGCAGATGCCGCCAGGCACACCCGGACGTCAGAACGTAGACCACGGCCGTGAACACCGCCCGGTCCTCCAGCCCCGCCGTCCCACCACCTTGACGGCGGGACGCGAACGACGGGATCAACGGCGCCGCCAGCCTCCACAGGCCATCCGGCACCAGCCGATGAGACAGATCAACCACCATGAGCCCCATCATGCCGCAGATCGTCCAACCCCCACATGAGACACGCTCTAAGCACTATCTTCCGGGGAAGGCTCCGGAGAAATTCTCCGAGGAGGAGTTTGATCTCTGGATGACGATATGGAACAGCTTGGGCTCGCGTTCCGGGTCATTTCTCGCGGAGCTTAAGGAGAGGATTTCTGCAGATAAAGAATACAGCGATCAGGAACTGGTGACGGCCTACCTCGCAAGCTACGGAGGAAAGGGGGTGGGGCTTGCTTCCAAGTGGGATGACATCGTCAGCACACTGAGGTCACGCCTCGAGAATAACGACCAGAATGCCATCATTATGATCAGGTACAACCTGTATCCGGGTGGCCTCAGGAATCCTATGCGGAAACTTATAACTCGAACTGAGTTCAACGAGGAGCGGAAGAAGGCAATCGGTGACTTCACTGATGGGATGCTGGTAGCAGCCTACGAGCTGTCAAGGGGTAAGGAAGCCGCCATGGCCCTCACCTGGGAGGAAACGGTCGAAGGCGTAAAGAGCCAGCTGATCAAGGGGAACATAGTCAAGGCGGCAGTTGAAACAATTCTTGGCACAGGATACAAGGAAAAGACCTACGAAACAGCGGAAGGCCACAAGAAGCGCAGGGATGAATTCCGCCAAAAGAGTGCCTTGAAGGCTGCCGTTCCTCCAGCCGCAGAAGCCGCTGCTCAAGGGCGAACCAAGCCAGCCTCGGCAGTGGAAATATCTATCTTTTCATCGGAATTTACGAATTGGTGGCAAATGAAAAAGGGGGGTGAAGTCAAATATATTTGGAGCAAGATGAGGCCTTCTGAAGGATCGGAATGGAGCCTCAAGAAGCCCAAAGTGGAATTCTCTTGCCCGGCTATTGACGGATGCCCGTTGAGCAACCATTACATTCCCGAAGAAATGCAGTCATGCCGTGAGAGGAAGCACGACTTGCACACGGCGTGTAAAGCTTCCTCCCTCTGCCCCTGTGACGCAGGGTCCTCTACGCCAAAGGAATCCATCCTTCCTACCTCCCCCGAACGGGCGAAGGAAGCCACCCCAGCCCCAGCCCCAGAACGCACAGCTGTTGCCAAAGCGAGCGGCCAGGTTGCCGCAGCTGTTCCTCAGAAACAGCAGACGCCCCGGCCCGTCCGGCGTCCTCCGGCTACGAAACCGTCTGTTCCTGCCAAACTAGCCCGGGTGTCCGCGCCTGCCCAAAAGAGCACGAGCATGAGGGAGACGCTCGAGGAGATGCAAACGACCAAAAGCTATGAGCACATCACTGGCTGGTCCTCGGAAGGCCTGAGCGGGGAAGGCAATTGGAGAAACCTTTCCCATTGGTGCGGGTGGGCAGCGATGGCAAATATGGACGGAAACAACCTGGCCGTTGTCACGGGTGTTGCTGACCTGATGGACGGGCTCACGGACCATGGGAAGGGACTAGTGATGGCCGATAAATGGCGGGGTGAGGCGTACGGGCTGCTTCGGAAGTCCCTGGGATCCGCACAGTCCTCTTTCAGCGGCGAGGAAGCACGCCGCCTTGGCGTTGGCAGCTACCGCTATGTCTGCCTCCCGCCCGGCCCGTCGGAGCCAAACGGCCCTACTAAAAACGTTCTCTACCTCTTGCGGGACCAAACTGGCGACGTCGGGCGGCAGCTGGGAAGACTAGCCTCGACTAATCTTGCCCAGGGACTGCTCACGGTCTCCCGCGGCCGATACTTCGGAAACGCTTGGAAGACCCACACCTTCATGGTTGAGCAACCCGGAGAGGCCAAGGAAGCCGAAATCAGCCGACTCCTTGCCGCCTTGACCGGCTCCACACCGAAAACTCCACGATAGCGCGATGAGGTAGCTCCACAAGCCATCCGGACAAGGTACCCGAGCGACACGCCTCGCCCAGTTTTCCTGGCTCCCGGCTGGACCAGTACACAGTCTCGGCACTGATACAGCATCGGAGAGCAAAATCCGTCGTTTCCGGTTGCTTCGCTTAGGTTTTCTCGACGAATTTCACTTCCAGATTCTGTTGAGGACGAGGGCGGCTCGGGCTATGTCACCGATCCGGGAGGGGCTCAGGGTGATCGGCTTCAGAAGGTCTGCCTGATCGTCGACCGGCGCTCGGTCCACCGCTCGAAGGCTATCTGGGTCTGGCTCCCCACCCGCCAAGACCAGATTGAGCTGCACTTCCTGCCTCGTACCCACCCGAGCTGAACCCCGACGAGCTGGTAAGCGTGGACCTCAAACGCAGCCTGCCCCTCCCCCAGCCGGCCAAGAGCCAGGGCGAACTCGCCGCCGAAACCCGCGGATTTTTCCACAGAGGCCAGGGTCAACCACACATCGTGCGCGGCTACTTCGGCGGCCCGCGCGTCCGCTACGCCCTGGACGAGAACCCTTTGGATTTCTGATCAATAGGGCACGGGCCGGCTGAGGGCGGGCATTCCGTCGGCGACGGCTTGTGCTTCGGATGGTGAACCCGTTGCCGCTGCCGCCGCCCGGGCCCGGGCCGGAGGACAGAAAGCAGCTGGAGTGGCAGAACGGTCACCTCGCCAGTCATGAAAGTCCGGCTGCCGCCGGACCCGGGCCTTGGCGGCCCTTTTCATGCCTATGAGCCGGTCCGGTCGCTCGCGCTGGGCTTGCCGCCCGCAGCACCGACCTAGGAGTGCCTGCCCTGGCGGCTTGTGGGCGCGACGGCGACAGTGCTGCCCCGGCGCGCGCGAGAGAGGAGGAGGCGGCCAGGGCGAGGGGACGGCAGGGCCCGTTCTTATATGGGCGAATGAATACATAATCCCAGGTCAGAGCCCTGTCGGGCGTGCTGTTGTGTCTACTGAGAGTGGACACAACAGCACGGCTACGTAGATTCTCAGCTGACACAACAGCACTGTTTGGTCGTCCCAGCCCACCCTTTTTTCGCCGGGGGCAGCACTTTTGGTCGTGAAACCTAACACTTTGGTCGTGAGAGCCAACCAGGGGGCGCGGTTCGATGGCGAGGCTCTGCGATCGGAGGGCTCTGCGGGGCACGCGCCGTGATGTGTCCCTGCAAAGGCGACATACGACACGCCAGCGGTCAGTTCTCACGACCAAAGAGTTAGGTTCCACAACCAATCCGGTAGGTTCTCCCGTGTCGAGATCCTCAAGCGGAGGTCCAGCCCGCGATGACCCAGGAAGCGGTGGCACCGAGGCCACGCCCCAAGCCGGCGCGGCCCAAGGTCGAGGAACCCAATCCCCGTGCTGCGTTCAGCAGGCGGCGTGCGACGGTCACCAGCCTTGACGAGGTGGCGCGCGCCCACCCGGCGCGACGGATCACCGTCGACGCGGAGCGCGCGAACCTGACCTTCTACAGCAGCGCCGAGCAGCCCAATGCTTTCTCGATGGACAGTCTCGAGTTCCTGTTCATCGTTGCCCAGTACTATCGCGGCAACCTTCCCTTGCGGCTGATCCTGGTCCTGATCGCCAACCAGCAGGCCGGCGGCGAGGTCGAGCTGACGCAGGAACAGATGGGTGACATCCTCGACGTCCACCGCTCCCGGATCAGCGAGACTCTGCTCGAGCTCGCGGGCCACGGCATCGCCGTCAAGATCGCCCGTGGCCGTTACCGCCTCAACCCCGTGTACAGCTACCGCGCGGCGGCGCTGCGCAAGAACGCGGACGGCAAGTCGGAGTACGTCCAGGTCGACCAGTCCGAGGTGCTGCGGCAGTTGATGGGGTCCGACCTGCCGGAGAAGGTGCGTTACCCGACTCTGCAGGCGCTGGTCGACGCGATCACCGAGGACCGTTCGGAGAGGGCCGAGCGGCGGAAATCCCGGGCCGGGCGACGGAATCGGCCCGCGGTCGGGCAGACTGAGCTCATGCTCGATGTCGCGGGCCCCGCGGAGACTGCGGACACCGCCAAGGCGAAGAGGAGTCGACCATGAGCAGCACCCCTGCGGTGCTCTACACCCCGACCAACTGCATGGGTGTCGTCGCTGAGCTGAACCTCCCCGTCACGGCCTACCGAGTCCTGCTGATGCTGATGGAACGTCAACAACCCGGTGGGCGCATCGTCATGCCGCAGCGCCGCATCGGCGAGCTCCTCGGTATCGGTCGTTCCAGCGTCACCGTCGCACTCGGCGCACTGGTGACGGCCCGACTGGTCCTGCGTCCCGAGGGGTACAAGGAGTACCAGCTCAACGCGATGCTCGCGGGCTACGCTTCGCCCGGTGACGCCTGGGACGCCATCGAGACCATGGACGAGGAAGACCGGCTGGACGACACCGCCTTCGTCCAGCGGTACAAGGAGAACCAGGCCCTCCAGGAGCACGCCCGCGCTGACAAGCGCCGCCGTTCCATCCTCAAGGTCGCGGGCTGACTCCAGGCCGGTGTCGTAGGGCCGCGGCCACGATGCGGTCGGCGTAGGCGTTGGCGAGGCGTGGGGCGAGCCTGGCCAGTATCGCGACCGTGCGGTTGGCGGTGCCGGGGACGATCACCGGGCGCCGGGCCTCGATGCCCCGGATCACCGCGTCGGCCACCGTGGCCGCGCGGGCTGGGCGCAGGGTGCCGGCGAGTGCGGCCAGCTCCGGTGGCTTGAACGGTTGTTCCATGGCGAGTTGAGGGGTGTCGACGTCCCCTGGGTAGACGGCGGCGACGTGGATGCCGTGCGGCCGCAGTTCCATGCGCAGTGATTCGCACAGGCCCCGGACGGCGAATTTGCTGGGGGCGTAGGAGGCGTAGCCGGCCAGGCCGTAGAGGCCGGCGGCGGAGCTGATGCAGGTGATGGTGCCGTCGCGGCGTTCCAGCATCGCGGGCAGCACGGCACGGGCGGCGTAGAGCGTGCCGAAGTAGTTGACCTCGATGGCTTCGCGGAAGTGGAGGTCGTCCAGTTCGTGGAAGCGGCCGGGGCGGACGGTGCCGGCTGAGGTGATGAGGTCGCTGACCGGGCCGACGGTGCTGGTGAGTTCGGTGATTGCGTGCTGGAGACCGTCCTGGTCGGCGACGTCGGCGGACCGGGCCGTGAACGGTGCCAGGCCGGGTGGGGCGGGGCGGTCGGTGAGGGCGTTCAGCCTGTCCGCGTCACGCGCCACGACCGAGACGCGGGCGCCGCGTTCCTGCAGGCCCGTTGCCAGGGCCAGGCCGATGCCGCTTGATCCGCCCGTGATCAGGACGTGCCGGGCGGTCCAGCGTGCGCTGGTAAGCGTTGGGGCCATGGCTCGCCCTTCGGGAACGGCGTGTGTGGTGGGCCGGGATGGCCGACGGGCTTCGCACCCTGGTCCGGTTCGGTCCGCCAGGGGGGTGAACGGACCGAACCGGGCCAGGGTGCGAAGCAAGGGGCTACCCGCGTGGTGGGTGGTCCGTCGTGCGGGCTGCGCGACGGACCACCCGTCCATCCGCCCGGGCCACCCACCCGGTCGGTGGCTTGTGGGCGCCCTTCGAATGGGAGGGTGCCCGGGCGGGGGCGGGCCGGTTCTGGCAGGCCCGCACCGTGTGGCTTTCGCCGGGGCTGGTTAGGGGCAGGTCTTCCAGGCGAGCTGGTAGATGGTGTTGATGCCGCCGTCGGTGGAGTCCATGGTCATGAAGCTGGTGGCGTTGCGGTTGGAGGTTCCGGCGGCGACGCGCAGTTCGGTGTTGATGTTGAAGTTGCGCTTCTCGCCGCAGGGGGCCCAGACCAGGGCCGCGATCTCGACGCTGTCGGTGGCCTGCCAGTTGTCGTCCAGCGGACCCTGGAAGGCGTGCGTGGAGGTGACGGTCTGGGGGGAGCCTTGGAAGTAGTAGTTGGCGCGCTGCAGGGCGTTGGCTCCGGGTTCGAGGTGGGCGAAGCCGCGGTAGTCGGCGGAGGCGATGGCGTAGGTGAAGCCTTGGGGGACGTGGACGTCGAGGTTGACCTGGCAGTTCTTGCGCAGGTCGGTGGGCAGGGAGTTGGGGCCGACCTGGGCGAGGTAGCTGCTGTAGGTCACGGTGAAGGCCGTGTTGTCGGGAGAGACCGCTACTGCGGCGGTGCCGGTGGGGCAGCCGGAGCCGTTGACGCTCGCGACGTCGATGACGATGTGGTCCGCGGGCGGATTGGTCGATAGGACCGTGGTGGCCTGGGCCGGCAGGGCCGTGCCGGCGAGCGTGGCGAGGAGTACGCCGGCGGTCAGGATCGATGCGCGCAGAGCCATGGGGCATCTCCTTATGGGTCCCGGCGATCCGGGCATGGTGGAGCCCGGAGCGATCCGCCGGGCTTGTTAGGAACATGACACCACCTGCATTGACGTACGTACAGCGTGCGCGGACGCACGCGCGGCGGTGCCCCGCTCAGTTGCCAGGCGCCCCTCGAGGCCCAGGAGTTACCTTCCAGTAGCGAGAGATGGCAGGTCAGCCCCGGCCGCGCTGCACCCGCCACCTCCAGGCCCGGAGATGGATGGCGGATCCGGCCGGGCGGACAGGGTCCAGGGAAAGGCCGACATTGGCACAAGTGGCTATTCCGGCAACTTTTCCCCCAGGCATCACTGGCCCAACAGTCGTCCGGGGAGCCGTAGACGGTCTCCCGGTGACCCGGGCCGCCCGGCCGGACGAGCGGTGACCCCCGCTTGCGCAGGGAGGAGGAGCTGCCAGGCGATGACCGGATCAGATACTCGGCTGACCCCCGCTCGCGCAGGGAGGAGTCCGCTCGTCCGGGGCTCTCGCCAGCCCACTTGGGCTGACCCCGGCTCGCATGGAGAGGACGGCCGTCCGGGCCGGTGCAATCGGCAGATCGGGCCGGGCCCCGCTCCGGGAAGGGCGCCCGCCCCGCAGCGGACATCGTGTCATGACCGGGGCGCCGCACGGGAGATCCCGCGAGGCAGTGGCTGCAATGCTTCGGAAGGCGGTTGACCTGTCCGCCGCAGGTGTGTGACGGTCGGGAGTCTGTTGGTGACTTTCGGTCTCACTGTGGGGGGCGTCGGATGGGGGCAGTAGCCGCACTGTGCATGTGCCTGGCGCATAATTCCCCGGCACGGGACTTTCCGCGAACCAGGATCTCGAACGCGCGGTTCGACGTACCGTGTGCGGAGCCGGCCCGGGGGCCGGCGGCCCTCACCCCGGCAGCACCGCCCGCGCCCCGCGCACGGCAAGGAAACCGCCAGGCCAGCGGCACCCCCGCCCACCGCCGGGCCCGCCCCAACCCGGCGGCAGGCCCGGCAGGTACCCGACCGCACCCTTCAACCACTCGCCTCGCAGGAAGCCGCATGCCGATCACGCCGCCCCCGACGTACGACCTGTTCGACGAACCGTGGATTCCGGTCCGCTGGCGGACCCCGGCGGCCCCAGGCGAGGAAGGCCGCGACCAGCACCCCCACGAGGTGGGACTGCACGAGCTCCTGACCCGGGCGCACGACATCGCCCGGATCACCGCTGCCCTGCCACCAGCCGTATCCGCGCTACACCGCGTCCTCTACGCGATCACGGCCCGGGTCACCGGGCTCGACGAAGCCGGCCCGAGCGACAACTGGGCTGAACGCCGGGCCGCACTGGCCCGTACCGGACGCTTCGACAGCGCAGCGATCCACGCGTACATCCGGGAACACCGCGGCCGCTTCAACTTGTTCGACCCCCAGCGCCCGTTCCTGCAGGACCCGCGACTCGCACGTGAGTGCGACACGCGGAACACCGCAGGCGTAGACAGACTGGTCACCACCCGGCCCTCCGGAAACAACCACGCCTGGTTCCAGCACGTCGACAGCACCAGCCCCGAGCCCCCCACCCCCGGCCAGGCCACCCTCCACCTGCTCGTATGGCACTACTACGGCCCGTCTGGCCGCTGCTCCAGCCGCACCGCCGGCGACACCACCGCCGCCAACACCACTGCCGGCCCCCTGCGAGGCAGCCTCTCCTACCACCCCGAAGGCATATCCCTGTTCGAGACACTGCTGGCCGGACTGCCGGAACCAGACCGCACAGTCAGCCGCTCGACCGACCGATGCCCATGGGAATGGACCGCACTGCCAGACCCCGTCAGCACACCGCCCAAGCCCACGGGACCATGCTCGCGCCTCACCGCCCGCTCCCAGCACGCCCTGCTGCTGATCCCCGACAGCGACGGCAACCAGGTGACCGACGCCTTCATCACCTGGGCATGGCGCGACAAGATTCCGGGGCCGGACGACCCCTACCTCATCTGGCAGACCAGCAAAGAAGGCAGACCGTACCCGCGGCCAGCCGACACACACCGGGGACTGTGGCGAGACCTCGACGCCCTCCTGCTCAAAACCCCAGGAGGAACAGCCCAGCCCCGCCGCCCGGAGGTCTTCGAAACAGCCCCCGAAATATCAGCCCAACTGCGCATCCGGGCCCTCGGATTCGAGCAGGACGGGCAGGCCAGGGACACCCAGTTCATCGACACGACGACCCCGCCGGTCCTCGCACTGGCCGAAGAGACCGACCAGGAAGCGGCCCTGGCCGTCCAACGCCTGCGCGAGCTGGGAGAACGGTACGGACAGCGCCTTGACCGGGCAGTGAAGAAAGCCTGGGCCCAGTTCACCGACGCCCCGAAGATCAGCGACTGCACCTGGGCAGAGGAAGCCGCCGCCCGGTACTGGCCCGCCGCCGAGACCGAATTCTGGGAACACCTGAGGGACCGTGACTTCACCGGCGCCACAGGCCTGTTCCGCGCCCACGCCGAACAGGCCTACGACACCGTCACCCACCGCGCCATGGGCACCCAGCGCGGTGCCAGGGCCTGCACAGCAGCCCGCATCGAGCTGTACGGCGGGCCGGTGAGGCCCACCACAGAAAGCACCGGCACCACCCGCCGCGCCACCAGCACGGACCAGACATGACAGAGACCACCACCGGAACCCCCGCCCCCGGAGCCAACCCCCACACCAACCCACCACCCCACCCGGACCGCCCACCCAGCACCACCCCGGCACTCAGCCACGCCCGGGCCTTCACCACCTGGATCGAACGCCGCAGCGCCGAACACCCAGAAGCACGCGCCGCCCTGCGCCGCGGAGCAGGCAAGGACCTGGACGCGGTGCCCTCCATGCACCAATACGTCGCCCCATGGCTCACCGAGGACCACCTGCAGGACCGAGGCATCCAGCGCGCCCACTACACAGTCGCGGCGTTGATCGCCGCCCAGCACAGCGGGCAGTACCCAGCCACCGCCCAGCACACCAGCGAGCAACCAGAGCGAGAGGAAGGGCGCAGCCTCGGCCGTTCCTTCGCGGACTGGGTCGCCAGAGGAAGCACCGGCGGCGGCGGACCACACGAGGCAGGCACCGAGCGCCGGCTCAGCATGCTGACCAGACAGAGCGCCGAAGGCCTGCACCGGCACCTGCCCGCAGCAGTGCGACAGCTGCGCCACAGCGGAATCACCGTCGACTGGGCACAACTGCTCGTCGACCTGAGCCTGTGGCGGCGGCACTCGGGAGAGGTGGGACGCCACTGGCTCCAGGACTACTACCAAGCCCGGCAGGCCAGCGCCGTGCACCGGGCCCGTGAAGCGGACCGGCACTTCGACGACACAGCGAAGACGACCTGACGGTCAGGCCACTGAGCCCCCACCCCGCCGCCGAACAGAAACCGCCCGCAGAGACCCGCGTTCCGCCCTTCCCATTCCTCCAGGAGAAGCGCAGTGCCCTCGCCAACAGCCCGCCCCGCACGCTTCCTCGACCTGCACGCGATCCAGAGCATCCCCTTCGCCAACCTCAACCGTGACGACAACGGCTCGGTGAAGACCGTGCGTTACGGCGACACGGAACGCACCCGAGTCAGCAGCCAATCCTGGAAACGCGCCATCCGCGAGTACTTCCAGGACGGGTTCGGCGAACGCGCCCTGCGCACCCGTCGCATCGGAGCCAAGGTCACCGGGCTGCTGGAGGAGCGCGGCTGGCCCACCGGCCTGGCCGCCAGGGCAGGTCAGCACATCGTGGCCGGTAGCAGCGTCAGGTTCGAAACCACCAGAAATTCCACGGCCGTGACCACCAACGCCCTGGTCTACGTGCCCGAAAGCGCCGTCGGCGAGCTCGCCGACCTTGCCGAGGAGCACCGCGCCGATCTCGTAACCGCCGACGACATCAAGCGAAGCAGCGACCGGGGCGTACTGCCCAAGGGCGCGGTCGACGTGGTCCTGCGCCGCCGCAACGGGGTCATCAACCTGTTCGGCCGCATGCTGGCCGAAGTCGACAACGCCGGCGTGGACGGGGCTGTCCAGGTCGCCCACGCCCTGACCACCCACGGCACCGACGTCGAACTGGACTACTTCGCCGCTGTTGACGACGTCGCCGCTGCCTGGGGCGACACCGCCGCCGCCCATGTCGGCCACGCGGAGTTCAGCACAGGCGTGTTCTACCGCTACGCCACCATCGACCTCGCCGACCTCGCCACCAACCTCGGCGGTGACCACACGACCGCCCGTGAACTCGCCGAAGGCTTCGCCGAAGCCTTCATCCTCTCCCTGCCCCGCGCCAAGAGGACCGCTACCGCCCCTCACACCATCCCGGACCTCGTCCACCTGGCCGTCCGTAACGACCGCCCGCTCTCCTATGCCGCGGCGTTCGAACAGCCGGTGCGGTCCCACGAGTACGGGGGCTACGCCGCCCCCTCCCGCACGGCACTGGCCCACTACGCCCACACGGCGGACCGACTTCTCGGCAGGCGCGGCATCCTGGTGTCCGGGTGGGCGGGAGTGGAGGAGGACCTGCCCGGCCTCGGCACCCGTGCCGACTCCTTCCCGGAACTGATCGGCCTGGCCCTGGAGGCGGCGTTCCCGGGGGCAGACGCGTGAACCCGGCGGGGGACGGCGGGGGAGGTACGGGGCTGCTCCTGCATCTGGCCGGGCCGTTGCAGTCCTGGGGCGAGAACAGTCCGTTCAGCCAGCGCGGCACGGCACGCTTTCCCACCCGGTCCGGTGTGATCGGCCTGCTTGCCTGCGCGCTCGGCCGTACTCGGGGAGCGGACATCGGTGATCTGACAGCCCTGTCGCTGACCGTCCGCACGGACCGGCCGGGCGTACCCCTGCGTGACCTGCACACCGTCGGGGGCGGTCTGCCGGCCGCCCGCACCGTCACCACCGCCGACGGCAGGAAACGCTCCGGAGCAACGGCCACTTTGCTGTCGCACCGCTACTACCTCGCCGACGCGGTCTTCACCGCAGTGCTCACCGGTGAGTCGGACACCCTCCGGGAATGTGCTCGGGCTCTGGAGGACCCCGTCTGGCCCCCTTACCTTGGCCGTCGTTCCTGCCCGCCCGAAGGCCCCCTGCTTCTCGGGCTGTCCGAGGCCCCGCTGCATCACCTCGTCCACCTGCCCCTCGCGCGGTGCCGGACGCCCGACGACGCGGGTGTGCGCGTCGACTTCCACAGTGACGGGCCCCTGGGCCGTCTCACCCCATCCGGTGACAGCCAGGACGGTGACGAACCGGTGGGCCATGTCACGGACGAGCCCGACACGTTCCACCCCCGGCGCCGCTCCTACCGGCCCCGCACGCGCTACCAGCGCACCCTCACCCTGCCTGCTGAACGCTGTGCTGGTCTTGGTGCCGATTACCTCACTGTCCTCGGCGCCTACCTGCGCCGGCACATCACCCGTCCCGGGAGCGCCTGCGTATGAACCTGTGGCTGACCCGTATCCTCCCTGACCCGCGCAGCCGCGACGCCCGCCGGGAGCATGCCAGCGCCGTCGACCTGCACCACCGTCTCATGTCTCTTTTCGAGGATGACGTTCCCGGCACCGAACCCCGTCGCCATCTCGGCGTTCTTTTCCGAGCCGAGACCGGCGGGACCGGATCGCAGATCCTTCTGCAGAGCGCCCGGCCACCCGATCTGCGCCGTCTCCCGGCCGGTTACGGGCAAGCCGTCACCAGGCCGCTCACACCTCTCCTGGATGCGTTACGCCCGGGCCTGTCCGTGCAGTACCGGATCGCCGCCAATCCCATCCGCAAACCCGGACGTACCACCCGCGAGCTCCACGGCCTCAGCGCCGTCGTCCCCCTTCACGGCGCGGCCGCCGATGACTGGTGGACCCGGCAGGCGGAGGCTTCCGGCCTGCGCCTGCACGGTCTGCGTTCCACACCCCTTGACCCCGCCCGGGGCATCCGGCGCGGTGACCTGCGCCGGATCAACCACAGCCGGATCCTGTTCGAGGGCACTGCGGCCGTCACCGATGCCGGCGCGCTGCGGGTGCGGCTCGCCGAGGGCATCGGCAAGGGAAAGGCATACGGCTGTGGCCTGCTCAGCGTCGCGCCCCACCGTCAGGGTGGGTGACGCCCGGGCGCGGCCGGGGTGGCGGAGATGGTGAAGCGGCCTCACCCGACGGGACTCGGGTGAGGCCGCTCCGCTGGTCCCTCGGTGGTCGCCTGCCTTGACCGGGCCCGGGGGACCGGACCCTGCGCCGGAGACGTGGCGCGGGGTCCGGCGCCTTGTTCAGGCGCCGGTCTTGGCCAGCTCGCGGCTGGAGGACAGGACGGTCGCCGGAGGGGTGGCGGCGACGGTGGTGGGCTTGGCGGTGCGGATGAGGAAGGGGACCGCGGCGGCCGCCAGGCAGATCACGGCGGTGACCCAGAAGGCGTGCTGGTACGCGTCCAGAGTGGGCAGCTGGACGGGGACCGGGAGCTTCATGGTGTCGCCGGTGAGGATGGCGGCCATGGCGGCGGTGCCGATGGCGCCGCCGACGGTGCGCAGCACGGCGTTCATGCCGTTGGCGATGCCGGACTGCTCGGCCGGGACGGCGCCGTTGATGTAGGCGGGCATCGCGGAGAAGGCGAGGCCGATGCCCAGGCCGAAGACGGCGGAGGCGGTGTAGATGTCGGCCTCGTGGCTGTGGCGCAGGGCGAGGTAGACCATGGCGGCGCCGCCCAGCAGACCGCCCAGCGCCAGGGGGGTGCGGGGGCCGCGGCGGGCGATGAGCAGGGCGCCGACGGGGGCGGCGACCATGGAGCCGATGGCGGAGGGCAGGAGCATGACGCCGGCGTGCAGGACGGTGGCGGTGAAGCCGTAGTGGGTGAGCTTCTCCGGGGTCTGGGCGAAGTTGCTGATGACCATGAAGGAGCCGTACATGCCGAAGCCGATCAGCAGGCCGGCCAGGTTGGTGAAGGCGACTGCGGGGCGGGCCATCATCGTCAGGTCGACCAGGGGGTGCGACACCTTGGACTCGATGATCACCCAGACGAGGGCAAGGAGGGCGGCGGTGGTGAACAGCCCGATCGTCCGGCCGGAGCCCCAGCCCCAGCTGTTGCCCTGGGAGACGGCGACGAGCAGTGCGGAGAGCCAGCCGGCCAGGGTGAGTGCGCCGAGCGGGTCGGCGCCGCCGTTCTTGTCGGTCACCGGGTCGGCCGGGACCCGGAGGGCGACCAGGGTGAGGGCGAGCAGGCCGAAGGCCAGGCCCATCCAGAAGATGGACTTGTAGCTCCAGTGCTCAAGCAGCAGGCCGGTGGCGACCAGGCCGAGGCCGGAGCCGACGCCCATCGAGGCGCTGATGGCCGCAACGGCTCCGGTGACCTTCTTCTTGGGGAGTTCGTCGCGGACGATGCTGATCGCGAGTGGCAGCACGCCGCCGCCGGCGCCCTGGAGGACACGGGCGACGAGGAGCAGTGCGAACGAGTCGGTGGCGACCGCGAGTGCGGAGCCGGCGGTGAGGCCGGCCAGGGAGATCAGCAGCATCGGCTTGCGGCCGCGGAGGTCGCCGAAGCGGCCGAGCAGGGGGGTGAGGACGGCTGCGGCCAGCAGGTTGGCCGTCATGAGCCAGGTGATGTTCGAGCCGGAGACGTGCAGTTCGCGGGCCAGCGAGGGGAGGATCGGGACGATGGCGGTCTGCACCACGCTGAAGGACAGCATCGCGAGGATCAGGGCCGGCAGGACCCGGTTGCTGCTGGGCGTCCCGGCCTTGGCAGCGCTTCTTGGGGTGTGACTCACGATTACTTCTCCATGTCGATGGTTCAGCAGGTGAAGTAATAATTCACCTGAATAGTTGCCCCTGTCAAGCATCTGACGGCCACGGCCCCCCGCGGGCCCTCCGCCGTCTGCAGCCACCGCAGGTGCACCAGCGAGGCATCGCGCAGGCTGGAGGACATGACCAGCGAACTCGACACCGTGATCGTGATCCGCCTGGAGGGGCCGGCCGCCGCCCGCGAAGCGGTCAAGCAGCACCTCGGGGCCGACCTGCTGCTGCACATGAGCGGCTGGTTCCGCAGCATCCACCGCGGGAGGGCCGCAACCGGCGACCCGGATCACGAGATCCACTGGCTCAGGGCCCACCTGACCGACCGGGTCAGCTCACACGTCGAATACCCCGCCGAGCCCATCGGCACCCTGTGGGTAGAGCTCGGCGGACCGGACGATCTGGTGGCCAGGGCCGACGCCCTGTTCCGAAAGTGCTACTGGTGCGGCCCGCCGGAGGGCGGCGGCGCCCTCGGGAACGACATCCGCTTCGAGGTCGACCCGGCGCGCTCCCCGGCAGGCTGACCCCACCGACGGACAGACCGGACCGCAACCCGGCGGCGCCGTCATGGGCCAGCGACGATCCAGGTGACAAACACCGCCCCCGCACCGTCGTTCACCCGGTAGACGAGGCTGACCCGTCTCTTCCCGCCGGCACTCGGAGCGGAGGGCGCGGTGTAGTCGTCGACGCCGGGCACAGCACCACCGGGCACCGGAATGCCCAGCCTGGGATGTGCGGCGAGCCTTCCGACGAGCTTCTCCACCACGTCCAACTCGTCAGGCCGCAAAGCGGCCAGGGCCTCCTCGGCAGCATCAGAGAGAAAGACATGCACTGGCACAGGCTCCTGAGCGGGCCGCCCAGTCACCCGGCACCGCCGGCCGCGCGGGCTCGGGAAAAGGCAGCAGCAGCCAAGGTCCACCGCCGCCCGCCGATCGGCACGGCCAGCGAAGCCATCGCACCCGGAGTGTTGCGCAGGGCAAGGCGATGACGGTACGCGGAAACCACCTCGGCCACCGCAGCGAGGTCCCCGGCGCCCGTCGCGTCGAGAGCCTGCTCGAACCGTTCCCCGTCGCCAGGCAGCCCATACCGGGCCAGCACAGTCCGCAACTCGCTCAAGGTGACCGGCTTCGGCACACCCGGAGTCTGGCGGTCGGATTGGACGGTCACCCACTCCTCCTCGGCCATGGCCCGCCCGCCGCACCGGCGGATTCACACGACCGACGCTAGCCGTCCGCCGACAGACAGCGGGCCAGATGTCGCTCTGACGGCCCACTTTCCGCATTCTCCTGCGGAAACCACCGGCCATACCCCAAACGCATGGGCCGATGGGCTGAAAAGCCCACCGCGCGATGCGTGGCTCCCATCGCTACGCCGACCAACGGTCCACCCTCGGACCTTGTCGGCTGCCGATCGCCCAACCCACCAGCCTTGGAGCCAGCAATGACCCCGCCCCGCCTCCTAAGCCGCACGTCGCGTCGCGCCGGCGTCCTCGCCGCCGCGACCCTCGCCGCAATTCTCGCGGCACCCGCCTACCCGGCGTCCGCCGCACCGGGCGACAACGGTGACGTCAAGATCCACAAGGACACCACCCCCACCGACGACCAGAGCGACGAGCCCAAGGTCTGTCACTTCTACCTGAGCGCCTTCAACTTCGACAGCATCCAGCAGGTCTCCTGGACCCTCGACCAGCAGCCACCCACCGGCAACGCCCAGGTACTCGCCGGTCAGCTCGTCCTGGCCAACAACGGCACCGGCCGTTCGGCCGACCTCACCCTCCCAGACGGCCACTACAAGCTGACCTGGACATTCCAGGGCGAGAAGGGGGACGCCAAGCACAAGGTGTTCAAGGTGGAGTGCCCCGAAAACAGCCCGTCCCCCTCACCCACCCCGCCCCCGATGGCATCCCCCTCACCCAGCGCATCCTCCTCCAGCACCCCGTCCTCCTCCAGCACCCCCTCACAAGCGGTAAGCACAGGCACCCCCAGCCCCAGCCCGGCAAAGCTCCCGGCCGGCGGCGTCGCCGCAGGCGAGGGAGGTGCGAGCAGCGACCAGAACTACGCCGAGATCCTGGTAGGCACCACCGTTGCCGCCGCCGCCGGCTGGTTCGCCCTGCGCACCCGCCGCCGCGCACGGCGCAATGACGCGCGCTGACCACCAGCCACACCACCGTGGTGCCGCCCTCCTGCGGGTCGGCACCACGGCACTCGTGCTGTCCGTCGGTGCATGGCTCATCCACGACGGCTTCACCGCCACCCACCCGCCCCAGCCAGCCGCAGCCGCAGCCGCCCAGCCCGCCACGGCGCCCACGGCCCCGACCGAACGGCCCAGCCAGCCACACACCCCGCCGACCCTCACCGGCCCCGAACTCCCGCCCTCAGACCCCGTACGGCTGCGCATCCCCGACATCTCAGTGGACGCACCCTTCGTCCCCCTCGGCCTCGACAGCCGAGGCGAGCTCACCACCCCTCCCACCGGCCGGCGTAACGTCCTCGGGTGGTACAGCGGCGGCACCTCGCCCGGCGCACAAGGCACCGCCGTCGTCGTCGGACACGTCGACGACAGCCATGGCCCAGCCGTCCTCTACCGGCTCGGACTACTGCGCCCCGGTCACACCATCACGGTCACCCGGCAGGACAGGCGCACCGCCACCTTCACCGTCGACGCCGTCCGCTCCCACCCGAAGGACGGCTTCCCGGCCCAGGCCGTCTACGCCCCCACCGGCCGTGCCGAACTCCGCGTCATCACCTGCGGCGGCCACTACGACCCCCGCACCGGCTACGACGCCAACACCGTTGTCTACGCCCACCTGACCAGCGTCAGGCCGTGAGCTGCGCTCTGAGGCCGGCTCACTGTCTCCGCCCGGCATCGCCTTGCCGTGCTCAGCCCGCCCCAAAAGCGGCTGTTCACTTGAGGGAGGCCCATTGCCAACCGGACCGGCCTGTGGCGTTGCACAGGCGGGCCACCGCACGATCTTCAGGAGTCCACGCAACCCGCTCCCATCGCCGGTACGCCCCGCAGATGGAGGGCTTGGGCGCACTCGTCCCCCCGGAGGCTGCCGAGCATTTTGGATGGCTGGGCCCCAGCGCACAGCCGCGCTTCAGCGACGCCGACGGCCGGCCGGTGGGGACAGAACCGCCGAGTGGCGCCCGATGGAACGCTGGCCTTGTCAGGGACCGGCCTTCGGCTGGTTCGGGGACGAGATCGTGATCCCGCCGCTGATGATGCCCTGCCGGACGACCGAGAGCTCGGCCACCAGACTTGAGGGCACCTTGTCCTCGTAGTCGTGGAACGGCGCCAGGTCAGTGCTCTTGTTCGCCAGGTCACCGATGAACTTGGCGGCGTTGAAGTCGCCCTTCGCGGCCTTGTCCACCACGGTGCTCACAGTGCTCGAGATGTCCCTGACGATGGAGGTGAGGAACACCGACCGGTAGTCGGGGTTGGAGAAGTAGCCATCGGTATCAGTCCAGATCACGCTCAGTTTGCCCCCGCTGTCGAGCGCCTGCTCCAGGGCCCCCTTCCCAGTACCTCCCGCCACCGGGAGGACGATGTCCGCTCCTTCGTCCTGGAACCGCTTGGTGATCTGACGTCCGCCCTCGATGTCGGTGAAGCTCTGGCCCGGGGCAAACGTCCCGTTCTGGGACGGGACGTCCCAGCCCAGGATCTTGACGTCCTTCTGGTGTTCCTTGTTGTAGTAGGTCACGCCCTCCCAGAAGCCGTCCATCTTGATCCGGACACTCTCGAAGTTCGCCCCGCCGAACGTCGCGACCTTCCCGGTCTTCGTCATGCCGGCCGCGAGGTACCCGGCCAGGAACGCCGACTGGGCCGTATTGAACTGGATCCCTTTGATCCCCGGGGGAGTGGAGTTCCCATCGAACAGAATATATTTCTGAGAAGGGTGCAGCTTTGCTGACTCGATCGCCGCATTCGTCATCGCCACACCAACGGCGACAATAAGATCGCACCCACCGGACGCGTAAGCCTCGATGTGCTTGAAGTAGTCGTCCCTCGTCACCGAAGTCACCTGCTGGACTTCAATCGTCTTGTTGACCGAGGCTGCCTGCTTCAGTCCCGCGTATGCCTCGAAGTTGAAAGAATGGTCCTGCAGGCCGCCGGTATCCGAGACCATACAACCTCTGAAAGCCTGAGGCGTGGAGCCACCGGAACAGGAGGAGACAAGCAGGACCGCGACAGCCAAAGGACCTACCGCAGATCTTTTCAGCATGCCACTCCCCAACGATCGAGCGAGTAATTCCAGGTCCTGATGACACGCTAGCCATCCACAGGACGGTCCCCAACAGGGCACGGAGCAGCCTTTCAGGCAGACCCGCCCGCCCTGTCCGACACACTGGCCGGGTTCTCGGGCGGTGGTGCGTTGGGAGCGGACGGGTGGCGGTGACGGCTGGTTGACGGTGTCCGGCTGTGGGAGGGGCAGGCGGAGCATGGCATGTCCGCGGCCTGAAAATTTCCCTGCTCCGGGCACTATCGGTTCTTCCAGGGTGGGGGCTAGCATTCCGATCACGGTGGTCCCGCCGCCTCCGAGAACGGCGGGACCACCGCACTGGAAAGCCGCCGGAGAGGCCGCTTCGACGGATTTCTTCCGGGCGGCGCACTGAACCGTTCTGCGTGATTAGGAAGCAACGCCGGGAAATGACCGGCCGGGCATCGGGGCCACCCCGCGCCCGGTACGGGTTCCGCCAGTCTTTGTGCCGGCCAGAGGGCGGATTCCGATGAGAGCGCCGCCTCTGTGGCGACCCGCACCTGGAGCCCGGTCAGGCAGCGGCACGCCCGCTGCCACTGGCCTGCTGCTGGTGAAGCGCTGACCGGTCAGCCGCCTGCGAAACCGAGGGAGGTTAGGTGTCTGTTCTTCATACCGGCACTCGCTGTCCGGTCCAGGATTTCCCTCCCGCTGCCGGGCAGGCCGGCGTCACACTCCAGCCGTCCGCCACGGGTTCTGGCCGGGTGCGGGCAGCCGTCGCCGGGGAGGTCGACCTGTCCAGCGCTCCCGCTCTCCGCGAGTACCTGACTGCTGCTCTGGACGGTGCCGCAGGGCTGGAACTCGACCTGGCCGCCGTCACGTTCATCGACTGCCGCGGCCTGGCCGTCCTCATCCACCTGCACGGGCGGGCCCAGAAGACCGGCAAGGACCTCCAGCTGACGGCCGCCAGCCGGCACGTCATCCGGCTCCTCCACCTTTCCGGAACCAGCGCTCTCCTGACGGGACCAGACCTGTCGCTGTAATACAACGTCTTCAGCAACTGGGGGCGGAAGTGTGCTCCACACCGGGCATGTCTGATGAGACACCAGTCCTACGAGGTACCGGAAGCGCTTGCGCTCCCTCTCGCAGACCGGCTGCCAAAGCCAGCCTGAGCCGGCAAGTGGATGGCCAGACGCCGAATGAGAACAGGACCAGGGCAGCGCTGCCGGGCCGTAACACCGCGCGGGCCAACACCTGGTAAACCGGTCCGGCTCTGGACCGCTGCCACACCAACCACCTCGCCCGACTCGAACCCAGCCTCGCCGCGCAACCCGATGGGCACGGTGATTTCGCCGGTCATAAGGGCACCGCGTCATCGGTGAGCGCGGGCGCCGGGGTTGGTCTGTCGGTGACGTGGATGTTCTCGGCCCTGCGGTGGGTTCCGGTGAGATTGGGAGCCACTGATCGAGCGACCTTTCCCGGCTGGGGCGGAGTTCGGGGTGATGAAGTCCCGTGATGCCGCTACTACTTGTGGCTGCGGGCCCGCCGGCTGCCTCCCTGACAAGTCGCGGTCGGGGTCCGCTCCGAGTACTCCCGGCGATCGCCGGTGTGCGTCGGCTCCTTCACCGTGAGTGCATCGATGGTCGGCCGTGGCAGTACGGATCAGCTGTCAGGCCAGGTCTCCAGCGCATAGCGGGCGGAGAGCGTGTCGAGCGGCATCACGTGCTTGCCGGCCCGACTCTCCGACTGAACCAACGCGTAGTGCCCCACCTCGCTGTCACAGCTCACCGAGATGATCGTGAGCCGGTCCGGCGGGGACGCCTCGTCCGTACAAACCCAGACCTGCTGCGGCGCCGCAAGGACATAGACACACGATCCGGCAGAGATGTCACCGGCCAGACGGATGGCGGCGGCGTCGGGCAGTCGGTCAAGCTCCTGGAGTCGGCGATGGTAGGCCTCGACAGCCCTGGCCCTCGGAGTTGGCAACACTGGCATGCGTTCTTCCTCATGGACTCCCGGGGGCCGGCTTTGAGACTGACCCACAACGCTGAGGAGAACATCTTGCAGGGCACCGTGGGCCTGGCCAGCGACCTGATCGCTCGTCATACGGGCACGGTGCCCTTCCTCGGCGCCTGCCTGTAGGGGCCCGTCCGAGCTGACCATCTCGGGCCGGAGAGGAGTCCTTCCTGGGTGGCCTGGTAGCGGTAGGAGTCGGTGCCGGTCCGGATGAGCGTGCAGCCCGAAGGTCTTGTCCCACTCGTCCGGTGAACGGTGAGTCCGAGGCCACGGCGGTGGCCTTGTATTCACCGTGTTCGACGAAGATCTGGAACAGCAGTTTGGCGCCCTTGCGGTCCAGGCGGAGGCAGCCGAACTCGTTCAGACACAGAAGGTCGATCTTGCTGCGACGGGCGATCACGAAGGACGGGCAGCGGCCGGCGTCCGCTTCAGCGAGTTCGACCCGCAACAGGTCGAGGAGGAACTGCTTGTAGGTGGCTGCTCGCGCAGGGCGGTGGCGGCGGGCTCGATGAACCGGTTGCGGAAGGCCGGGAGCTTCAGGTCCCGGCAGGCATCGTCGATGAGCATGTCCTCCGGGGCGCCGGGCAGGGACATCCGCGGGGCGGGAGCCGGTCGTACGTGCCCATGTCGGGCAGCGCGGTGCGCAGATCCGGTGGCAGCTGATGCGCGTGCAGTGAGATCGCCTGGCACCCGCTCCGGCGGTGGTGCGGCCGCTGCGGCAGGTACCGGCGACTCCAGTGCCTGCCGAACCGTGCGCCGCGACACCTTGAACGGGGCCGTGAGTTCCCGCCCGAACAGCCCCTGCTCACGCCGGGCCCGCCGGATCAGATCGAACAACACCTCCGAGACCTGTCACAGACCATCACACGAGGTGGAGCCCGAGGTCACCGGACAACCGCCGGTGCCCGGACCCGCCGAAACGCGGTCCCAGCCACCCCGAAAAACTCAGGCACAAGGTCAGCCGCAACCTGCCCCGGCTCGCAGTGGGCTGTTCTTGTGATCAGGTCGCATTGCCGGACAAGGACTGGTGAGGCCTGGCGCACTGGTGGATCAAGATGGAAGGGTGGTGGCCACGGCGGGTTCATTCCTGGCGGGTCTTCGCGCATACCGGTCCAGCCAGGGATCCTGATCGCGTGAGTGGCGGGCCCACTTGGATGGTTCGATCGTGCGTTAACGGACTGAGTTCAGTCAGTCCGTTCCGGAAGTTGAGGACCACCACAGGTCACGCTCGCGGGCATCGGGCGCTGAGGGATTGGGTTGCCCTCACACCACTCGGTGGTCCTCAACTCCCACGCCGGCGGTGGGCCAGAGCGGGCAATCCCCACGACATTCCGACTCCGTGCATGCCCGCCGACTCCCACCAGCACGCCTCAAGGCCCGTGAATGAAGCGAGCATGCCAGATTTGGGCGCAGGGGCCAGTTGTGTCCGTATGGAGTAGGCCGATATGCGGCCTGAATGGCCGGCGTGTTCGGCTGGCAATGGCTGGTAGGCCGTCCGCAAGAGCCCGCTTTTCAAACACCATCACCACAGGTCAGAGCCATGATCGCGGATTGGTTGGGGAATGCATCCGTTCGCATGGCCGTCACGATGACGGGTTTGCGAACGGATGCTGTGGGTTCTCTGAGGCCGGTAGGGGCGTTGGGGGAGTGGTGTTCGGTGTTGTCAGGCAGGGCTTGGCGGCTGGCGCGAAGAGGCAGGTCAGGGGTGGGGCATGGTGCCCGGGGGCCGGCGTGATTGACCGCCGTGGAGCGGTTCGGGGTTTCTAACCTGAGGGTGGACCACTGTCGCGCCCATGCAGGGGGCCTTTCTCATGCACAGGTACGGAATCCTCGTCCCGCTTGCCGGGGTCCTCGCGTTGTTGGCCGACTCCTGTGCGCAGGGGGCGGGGCCCGGCGGGTTCGAGGTGTGCATGGTGTCGGACACCGGGGGCTTACAGGACCACTCGTTCAACTACGAGGCCTACGCGGGGATGCAGCAGGCGGCCGCCGTGAACAAAGACATCCGCACGCGGCAGGTCACGGCGCCCTCGTCCGCCGACTATCTGTCCCTCATCGACGCTTACGCCTCAGCTGACTGCGACCTGGTCGTGGCGGCCGGGGTGGCGATGACCGAAGCCACGCGCGAATCAGCGAAGAAGCATTCGGGTCGCCACTACGCCCTGGTCGACGGGAAGTCGGCACCGCCGAACGTCAAGGGGGTGCAGATCAACGCCGCCCAGTCCGCGTTTTTGGCCGGCTACCTGGCGGCCGCCATGACGAAGACCGGCACCGTCGGCACGTTCGGTGGGGCGGACATCGAGAGCGTGAAGATCAAGATGGACGGCTTCTGGGAAGGCGTGGCCCACTACAACACCGAGCACCGGAGCACGGTCAGGGTGCTGGGCTGGGACGAACCCTCCCAGCGGGGAACGCTGTCCGGGAACTTCAACGACCCCGACGGAGGCCGCAGAATCGCGGCCGACATGCGGGACAACGGAGCGGACGTCATCCTCGCGGTCGCCGGCTCCACCGGCAAGGGCGCACTCGACCAAGCCCTTGCCAGCAGTGGGAAGCTCGCCATGATCTGGACCGAGAGCGACGGCTACATCACCAACCCCGACCACGGCTCCGTCATCCTGACCTCCATCCTCCGCGACGTCTCCAGCACTGTCAGCACCGTCGTCAGCGAGGCGGCCGCCGGCCGCTTCGACACCACTCCGTTCATCGGTGACCTCGCCAACCATTCCACCGACCTCGCCCCCTTCCACGACTACACCCCCCAAGTGCCCGCGAGCCTGATCAACGAACTCACCGTCCTGCGCCAGGCGGTCATCAACGGAAGCATCAAGATCACTTCACCGAACCAGCCGTCCTGACCATCACTCAACCCGGTTCCACGAGCGTGTCTTGTGCGGCCCGACGGGGCAGGCCGGGGCGATCAGGCCGCACAAGACCGACGGGGAGAGCGCTCTCGTAGTACCAGCGCAGCTGCGCGGTCACCGCCGTCGTGGCCTCGGACAGCACGCGGCCGCCGCTGCCGTGCCCGAGCAGGACCACGCGCTCCTCAGCACCCAGACCAGCTCGGCGGCCCGCACCAGCGACAGCGGACGGTGCGTCAGCTCGGCCAGCACCAGGTCCAGAGCGAGCCCGCCGCCCTGCTGCAGCTCCAGCCCCTCGTCCCGGCCATGCTCGGCCGGCAGCACCGCGAGGAGCACCACCGCCTGGCGGCGCTGCTCCACCGCGCCCTCCAACCGGACCAGCAGCTCGTCGGCGGCAGCCAGACAGAACTCCCCACGTGGAGGAGCGCGTTTGCAGGTTGGTCTCGGTCATCTGCGCACCCCACCCACCGCCACGACTCGAAGTCGCCGTCGGCGACTGGCCCAGCATCCAGCTCCGCCTGGAGGCCACCCACCGGGCCTGGACCGGTGCCGGCCAGGGCCACGGCCGCCTGAAGGCCCGTCAGGTCCGTATCGGTCGGCCAGACGCTGGCGCGCAGCAGCTGGGCGAGATCGGTCGGGGTGGTGGTGGAGACGAACCTGCCGCACATGCGCTCCATGGTGCCGCGGCAGGCCGTCCGGTGCCCGGTTGGCCCGCCGGGACGTTCACGCCTGGGCTCCCGGAGCCTGGAGCTGCGGGACCCCCGTCGGTAGGGGTTTGGGGAGCTGACGTTCCGCCAGGTCGAAGTCACCGGCCGAGGTCGGTCCCCCGCTGTCGCTGCGGTGCCGCGGCGAGCTTCCCGCAGGCCTGTTCGGCGTGCTCGGCGGGGGCGAACAGGGTGTCGGCGAGGCGGGCCGGACAGGCACGCAGGGACGGACGCCCGGCTGCGGTCACACGAAAACCCACCCGCCTCACCCGGGATGTAAAACTCACCGAGGTACCGATGCGGCCCAGAAATTCAGGCCCCATGGGATCGCCTGCATTTCACGCACACCGCAACGGCCCGGAAACGCGCGCCCCTCCACCGGAGCCGACTGGAGGCAACCAGGGAGCCACAGACCTGGCGCCGGAACCGCTGGGCACGGCCACTCCGGACTGGCACAGGTGACGCCCCGAGGACCAGAGCCGCGCTACGCGGCCAGGACCAACTCGTAGCGGCTGCCCACACCGAAGACGAACCGAAACCAGTTGGCCGCAGCCTGCAGCCACGACGCGTACCGACTGCCGCTTTGCCATCCGCACATCCGAAACCCCGGCGTCGCTTCGGAAGACCAAGGCGGTCCAGCCCGGCAAACCAGGCAAGGCCCCACCAACGGCTGCTGCAATGCGGAGCCTATGCTGTCCCGGAATCCGGCGGACGTATTTCCCGTACTACTGAGAGGTTCTACTCCGTGGGCCAGCTGTCGCTTCTCTTCCTGGTACTGCTCGCCTCCGTGGTGACCATACCGCTGGCCCCCCGGATCGGGGTTCCACAACCCGTCCTGATGACGCTCCTCGGGATCGTGATGGCGGTGATCCCGCAGATCCCGAACGTGCAGATCAAGCCGGAACTGATCCTGCCGCTACTACTACCCCCACTGATCTTCGCGGCGGCCCGGCGATCCTCCTCGCACTACTTCAAGGCGAACTTCCGCTCCATCCTGCTGCTCGCAGTGGCTCTGGTGATCATCACCACCACGGCAGTGGCAGGTGTCTTCACAGTGCTGGTGCCAGCCGTGCCACTCGCTGCCGCGGTCGCGCTCGGCGCACTGGTCTCGCCGCCCGACCCGGTAGCGGCGGTAGCGGTGGCCGGCCCAGCCGGTCTGCCGCGACGGCTCGTCGCGGTACTCGAAAGCGAGGGCCTGTTCAACGACGTCACCGCGATCGTCATCTACTCACTGGCGGTCGAGGTACTGGTGGGCGGCACATTCACCCTGGAGTACGCGGTCTGGCGCTTCCTGCTCTCCGCCGTGGTTGCGATTGCGGTCGGGGTGGGGCTCGGCTGGGCCAACACGAAGCTGGCCAGACAGCTCGACGACCCGTCCCAGCAGGTGGCGCTGAACCTGCTGGTCCCATTCGCCGCCTACACCCTGGCCGAGCAGGCACACGGCTCCGGCGTACTCGCGGTAGTGGTGTGCGCGCTCTACCTGGCAGACAGGGCCGCCGACGCCGACGAGGTCGCCTACCGACTGGTCGGGAACGCGTTCTGGAAAATCGTCGAAACCCTGGTCACCGGCGTCGCGTTCGGACTGATCGGACTGGAACTCTCCACCGTACTAGCCGATGTCACAGACACCTGGCAGGGCATGATCGGCGAGACAGCGACCGTGATCGCTGTGGTGGTGCTGATCCGACTGATCTGGCTGCTCCCGGCGGCCTGGCTCTCCCGACGAGTCAGCCGCAGCAAGGAGAACAACACCCCGATCTCCTGGCGGGAAACCGTGGTCCTGTGGTGGTCCGGGATGCGCGGGGTGGCAACTGTCGCACTCGCGCTCGGCACCCCGCTCACCACCCACGCCGGGACCGACTTCCCAGGCCGCGCCGAGATCGTCTTCATCGCATTCAGCGTGGTGCTGTTCACCCTGATCGTCCAGGGACTCATGCTCCCGCTGGTCATACGACTACTCAGACCGGGCAGTGGTCACGACCAGCACGAACAAGCCCTCCAACTCCTGTGGTGGCGGGCGGCGAAGGCAGGGCTCGCCCGGCTCGGCGAACTGGAGAACGAGCTACCGTCCGAGCTGACCGAGCGGCTGCGCCAACGCCAGCATGACCGCCTCGCCCAGCTCTGCCCGGACCGGTACGAAGAAGAGGCCCAGCAACGCGGCGCGAAATGGCGGGCCGCATTCGAGGTCGAACAGGAGATGATCGCAGCCTCCCGCCGCGAAGTGCTGACCGCACGCGGCGAAGCCGACACCGATCCTGAGATCGCCGACCAGGTGCTGCACCGACTCGACCTCCAGTCAGCTCGTACTCGCAGGTGAACCGCTCCGGGGCCGCTCAAGACATCAGGGGTGCGGCAGTCTCGTCGGTGGGCGGTCGTTCACCCGCAGCGGAGCACCTCCACCGGGTCGGCGTGGCGGCCGGTGGAGGTGCTCGTGGCGGCTGTTGCCCGGCGGCCACTGCTCTCGCCCGTCCGTCTCAGCCGCCAGTTCGGCCATGGACTGCCAGGCTTCCGCAACCAGCGCGGCGGCCCGCATCCGCCCACGCGCCTCGCGGACGCTCTCGTCGACCAGAGAACCGGCTCCGTCGAACCTGCCGGCATCCACTACTCCGAGCAGCCGGTCACCATACCGGTCCGGATGACATCGCCAACGCCATCGCCGCTGTCATAGGCACGCGCCGGGTTTCGTGCGCCCACCACATGGGTGAAGCGCGCCGCTGCCCCGGGGTGTGGGCACGCGGGTAGGCGATTGATGGGCATCGTGGGGGTCCGGATCACACATTCCCTTGGAGGGCTTCATGCTCGGCACGGATTTCCGGACCGGATCGCCCAACTGGCTCGACCTCGGCAGCCCCGACACCAAGGCGGCCGCCTCCTTCTATCAGCAGGTCTTCCAGTGGGAGTTCGTCTCCGCTGGCCCCGACACCGGTGACTACGGGTTCTTCCAGCTCAACGGCAAGACGGTCGCCGCGATGGGCCCGCTCACCGAACAAGGCGCCACCTCCGCGTGGATGCCCCACTTCCACAGCCCCGACCTCGAGGCCACCACCAGCGCCGTCCGCGCGGGTGGCGGGAAGGTCCGGGTGGAGCCCATGGACGTGATGGAGCAGGGCCGCCTCGCGCAGTACACCGACCCGCAGGGTGCCGAGTTCGCCTGCTGGCAGCCTGCCAAGACCGCAGGGCTGGAGCTGGCCTCCGCCGAGAACTCCTTGGTCTGGGTGGAGCTTCAGGTCCCGGACCCGGCCGAGGCCATCACCTTCTACGCCTCCCTCTTCGGATGGCGCCACTCCCGCATGCCGGCCCCCGGGATGCCGTACGAGGTGCTCAGCATCGCCGACGGCGACCAGGAGGAAGGCTCCTTCGGCGGGATCGCCCCGCAGGGCGAGGGAATGGGCCTGGGCACCAAGGACGTGCCGCGGTGGGTCCCGTACTTCCACGTCACCGACGTCGACAACACCATCGCCATCATCAAGAACAACGGCGGCAAGGTCCTCATGGCACCGGCGGACGTGCCCCAGGTCGGCCGGATCGCCTGGACCAGCGACCCCGACGGAGCTCTGTTCGCCCTCCTCAAGCCCGACCCCCGGATGTAACAACCACGCGGGCAGGTCCCTGCCGAAGGCGCTCCGGTCGGGGGTGCCCGACCGGAGCGGTACAGGTCGCAGACCCAGTACCCAGCCCCGATCCCGTGAACTCCCGCCAAGGGCACTGAGCCCTCTGAACAGTCGCCCTCCGGCACCCCAACACCGACGATGTCCGGTGCTAGCGACAGCTCCGGCGACGCGTGCCACGGCGCGTTGCAGTCCGAACCCCTGACCGTATCCGGCCAGGACGGCAGCCACCCACAACCAGCACTACAGCCGCACCCAGCGGGAGATGATCTCAGCCAGGCACCCACCCGGTGGAGCCGTGCCGCGCGCGAGCCCGAAATGACGTTCCGCCGAGCCCCGTGGGATCCTGGTCATTCACGTTCGGCTCTCTGCCCCAGAGGCTGCGATGACCAGATGGCGGTGGCCCTACCCGGCGTTCGTCTTCCTCGGCTGGATGGCCCTGCTGACGGCGATGTACTACACGCACCCCGATCAGCGGATCATCTGGTGGACCGGGATCGGCCTGAGCGGTGTGACCCTGATCCTGTTCGGCACGATCCGCAACCGGCCGGCCCACCCCTTGCCCTGGCTGTTGCTGGCCGCCGCGAACCTCAGCTTCACTTTCGGTGAGGTCGCGGAGGTGGTGGAGTCCGACTACCTCGAACGCCCCGATCTGTTCCCGTCCATCGCGGACGGCTTCTACCTGCTGACCTACCCGCTGTACGCGGCCGGGCTGCTGCTCTTCATCCGCCGCCGGAGCGCGGGCCGGGACCGGGGCAGCCTGCTGGACGCGCTGACCTTCACCGCCGGCCTGGCGCTGCTGGTCTGGATCTACATCGTGCTGCCGTCCGCGCAGAACTCCGAACTGACATGGGCCCAGAAGGCGTTCTCGATCGCCTACCCGCTCGGCGACATCCTGGTCCTGGCCCTGCTGCTGCGGCTGCTGGTACCGCACGGGCCGCGTAGCTGGGCACTGCAACTGCTCACCGTCGGTACCTTCGGAATGCTCGCCTCGGACATACTGGCCAGCCTGATCCAGCTGCACGGGACGTGGCGGATCGGCACCCCGGTGGACCTCGGCTGGGCCGCCTTCTACACCGCCTGGGGCATCGCCGCGCTGCACCCCTCGATGGTCACCATGACCCGCCCCGCCCCGCGCCGGCGGCCCGAGGTGGCCCGCGGCCGGATCGGGCTGCTCACCTTCGCCTCGCTCATCGCCCCGACCATCCTGATGGCCGGCACCTTCCGGGAGGATGCGGACAACGTCGGGGTGGTGGCCGCCTTCTCGGCGCTGATCTACCTGCTGGTGCTGGCCCGGCTGGCAGGGGTGGTGGCCACCCACCGCGAGGCGGTGGCCCGCGAGCGGGTGCACCGGGTGGCGGTCAGCTCACTGGCCGCCGCCACCCGGGTCGAGGAAGTCACCACGGCACTGCAGGCGGCTGGCACCACCCTGCCGCCAGCCGACCCGGGACGTCCGATACTTCTCGGACTGAACGAAGGAGGACACATCCGGTTCCTGGCCAGGCACATCGACCAGGCCGACTGGTGGAGCTTCCAAGTGCCACGCGCCGTGCAACTGCTGGCCGACACCCGACGTATCCGCCTGTGCCGGGCGTCCATGCTCGGGGCAGCAGTCGCAAACGAACTGCACGGCGCGGACCAGGCGCTGGTCTGCCCACTGGCCCTGCGGGAGCGGCCGGCCGGGGATCCGCTGATCGGGGTGCTGATCGTCGGCGGTGACGAGGAGGAGCTGTTCGCACTCGCCGACACGGTGGGCTCGCTCGCCTCGCAGGCGGCGCTGGCGCTGGAGCGGATCACGCTCAGCGAGGAGGTCAACCGCCGCAACAGCGAGGCGTACTTCCGCAGCCTGGTGCAGAACGCCTCGGACGTCATCCTGATCCTGGACGAGGGCGACCGGGTCAGGTACGCCTCCACCTCGGCGGACCGGGTGCTCGGCTACCCCGACCTGGTCGGCACCCCGATCGCCTCCCTGGTGCCGCCCCAAGACAGCCCCAGGGTGGTCGGTGCGCTGGACCGGATGCGCCGGGGCCCCGCCACCCGGGAGCGGCGCGAGCACTGGCGGATGCTCCGGCACGACGGGGTGGCGATCGAGGTCGAGGTCAGGCACAGCGACCTGCGCGGCGACCCGACCGTGGCCGGGTTGGTGCTGACCCTCCGGGACGTCACCGAACAGCGCCAGCTGGAGCGCGAGCTCAGCCACCAGGCGTTCCACGACTCACTGACCGGTCTGGCCAACCGGGTGCTCTTCCACGACCGGGTCAACCAGGCGTTCCGGCGCGGGGTCAGGGGCGGCCGGGCGGCCGGGGTGCTGCTGATCGACATCGACGACTTCAAGGTGGTCAACGACGCGATGGGCCACAGCGTCGGCGACGAGCTGCTGGTGGCCGTCTCGCTGCGGCTGTCCACCATCGCCCGGGCCTCGGACACCGCCGCCCGGCTCGGCGGCGACGAGTTCGCCGTGCTGATCGAGGACGCCCTCACCCCGGCGGACGCGGAGGGCTTCGCCGAGCACGTGATCCGGGCCTTCGACGAGCCGTTCCGGCTCAGCGTCGGCCCGGTGACCGTCTCGGTCAGCCTGGGGGTGGCGACCACCGACGACAGCGTCGACTCCACCGAGCTGATCACCCACGCGGACCTCGCGCTGTACGCGGCCAAGGGCTCCGGCAAGCGGCAGTGGCGGCGCTTCCAGCCGGTCCTGCAGGAGGGCATGATCGAGCGCCACGAGCTCCAGGAGAGCCTGTACGGGGCCGTCGCGGACTCCGCCTTCCACCTGCTCTACCAGCCGATCGTGGAGATCGGCAGCGGCACCCTGCAAGGCTTCGAGGCACTGGCCCGCTGGCCGCACGCCAAGCGCGGGATGGTCCCGCCGGAGCAGTTCATCACGCTGGCCGAGGAGAGCGGGCAGATCGTCCCGCTCGGCGCCTGGGTGCTCGGCCGCGCCACCGCCGAGGCGGCCCGCTGGCAGCAGGTGACCGGCACCGGCGGGCCGCTGTACGTGAGTGTGAACGTCTCCGCTCGGCAGTTCCGCGACCCGGGCTTCGTCGACATCGTCCGCAAGACCCTCGACCAGGTCGGCATGTCCCCCCACTCCCTGGTACTGGAACTGACCGAGAGCGTGCTGATGCGGCGCGACGACCGGGTCCGCTCAGACCTCACGACGCTCAGCGAGCTGGGGATCAGGCTGGCGATCGACGACTTCGGCACCGGGTACTCCTCGCTCAGCTACCTGCGGGAGTTCCCGATCACCATCCTGAAGATCGACAAGTCCTTCATCGACGGCCTGGAGCGCTCCCCGCAGCAGTACGCCCTGGTCGAGGGCATCACCCGGATCGCCGAGACGCTGGGGGTGCGGGTGATCGCGGAGGGGATCGAGACCGCCCGGCAGCGCGAGCTGCTCGGTGCGATGGGCTGCCCGCTCGGGCAGGGCTACCTGTTCTCCCGCCCCATGCCACCCGACCAAGTGACGGCTCTCATCCGCACAGGCGGGAAATTCTCCGGTGCACCGACCGGCAGTCCCTGGAACCGTCCTCCGCACACGCCTCGTAGGGATGGCCAGGCGGGCTGACCGATGCCTGGGCCAATGGCTGACACGCCACCCCACCCCACACCTGGAACAACAGTGCGGGCGGCCGGTCTGGAGTACCGGCCGCCCGCACCCTCCCCCACCACGCACAGCCACATCTTGGGGGCGACAGGACTGAGATGGAACCGCGGCAAGGGTGGCACACGCCCCCTTGCGGTAGGGCGCAACCAGGACAACGACCGGAACCACCCCAGGCAACGGCCAATGAAGCACCCGGAACACTCTTCGACGACTCGGACAGCACCGATGTCCGCGCAGAACCCAGAGCATTGAAGAAATATGTGGCGGCTGCACCAGAGGGGCAGCACAGCCACCAGCGTGGCGATTGGCAGTGGCAGCTGTACGAGAGCCGGACCGCCGCGGACGAACACGACGACGCCCCGCCGGCAGCTGCGGGCCGCCTGCGGGGCATCGTGGGACGTGCTGCTCAGGCCGGGACGATGTTCTCCGCCTGCGGGCCCTTCGGGCCTTGGGTGACGTCGAAGGTCACCTTCTGGCCCTCCTGGAGCTCGCGGAAGCCCTGGGAGGCGATGTTCGAGTAGTGGGCGAAAACGTCAGGGCCGCCGCCGTCCTGCTCGATGAATCCGAAGCCCTTCTCGGCGTTGAACCATTTCACGGTGCCACTGGCCATGCTGTTCTCCTTGACATGCGCTGCAGCCGGCGCCCGCAGTATGCGGCCGCCGCGTCTGGCCGTTCTCGCCCGAGCACGGTCCCGGACAACGAAAATGCCCACGACCGCGACCACAGACGAGCAGCGGCTCAAAACCGCGACAGCTCCTGGGCGACCACGCTATCGCTCCGACAACCCAGCCGCGCAGAGGACACGAGCCCACCGGCCGACCACTACCTTCAGCACAACCACCCGCGGCCCCAACCGGACCCGCCACACAATTCCCAGCACATCCCATGAGGCCGGAACCCACCTCCCACTGGAGTCAAGTACTGACCCGCCGGCGGAGCAGAAACACCGGCACTCCAACCGGCCGGACGACCAGCGGCCGCCGGATGGAGGTGTCAAACGCGGTACGTCCAGGTGAGTGACCTGTGGCAGCCGCTGCCGTCAGACGGGTACTTCTGGCGGCCGAGCGTCGCGGGTTCGCTCAACTCCCCAATACCGTACGTCTCATGCTCGTAGGGCAGGACCGAGTGCTCGAACTGCTCGTCGATGCTGATCCCGATCACCGGGGGACCCTCTTGGTAACCGGCGAGCCCGTGGTCGGCGAGGACCTTCCTGGCCTCCTTGACCGTCTCGTCCGAGAGCGGGGCAGGGCGCAGGCTGTCGTCGGCGAAAGCAGCGCGCTTGTTCCCACGGGCGTGCGAGAGCTCGATGTCCACCGCGATGGAATAGTTGCCGTCGTACGGCACAGGAGCGAACTCGCCGAGGTGGGTGAACTCTCTGTTCAACCGCGCCTCACCGTCCCGCGCCGCGTCGACCAGCTGCTTCAGCCCCTGCGAGATATCGATGAGCGCGGTGGCGACCGTTTGGCCCGGCTTGAAGACGACAGTGCCCTTGCCGATCCCAACCGAGCCGTCACTGACCGACAGCCGCGCGGAAACCGTGTCGTCGGGCACGACGTCGGTCGCGCCGTAGGAGACCACCCCACCCGTCGAGACCACCCGCGTGTCCCAGTAGGAAGGCCGGACGGTGCCGGCACCATACCCCCGGTCCCTCTCGGCCTCCTCCGCAGTGCGCTCCCGGCGCGTCATCTGGAGCACCGCCACAGCCAGAAGCTTGTCGTCCTTGGTCTGCCGCACATGCCGCAGCGACACCACCGACACATCCTCGCCATACGCCGGACCGGGCTCATTCATCCGCCGCGCCTCGCCCTCGATCTCTACGACGCTCCCGGGTACCGCTGCTCAGTTCGGCCGGCGAGCCTGACAACGTCATCAACGACGGACAGCCGGGCCGGGTGATGCGACGTCACCCGGACTCGATGCCAAGAGCTGCCGTACGGTGCTCCGGCAGCGCTGAGCCTGCCGTTCGACCATCACCGTTCGGCGGCGGTACTGCCGCTCGCCCAGAGTTACGATGCCCCTGCCCACCGGTCCGGCTACGCGGTGTACGGGGGAGCAACCGTTCGGCCCGGTCGGCGAGCTGACGGGGGACCACCCCGGCTGCTGCCGGGAGCGTCGAGCCGCTGCGCAGCCGGAAGACCAGTTGCCGGGCCTCCAGCACAGTCACGCCCCCTAGCTCCAGGTACCCGAACGGTACCTTCGCACCGTGCACCGCGATGAAGGGCTGCACCGGAACTCCGAGGGTGGCCGCCGCGTGACGGGCCTCCCCTGCCACGGCCTGCAGGGCTCGGGCCTGTGACGACTGTCCGTACCAGAGCTCCCCGTCCATCCCGACCCGAAGCTGGGACCTGGCCGGGCTCCACGTCTTCGTATTGACGTAGAGCACCACGCCGTTGGGTGAGATCAACAGGTGGTCGAGGTTGGTTTTCGATCCGGGCACCGCCCGGTCGTGAAGGACCGTCCAGCCGTCCCGCTGCAGTGGGACCAGCATCCGGGCCGTCCGTCGCTCACCGGCCGCGGCGGGTGCCCATGAGCTGGCCGCCCGCCGGTGGACATGCCGAACCGCAGTCGCCACCAGGCCGATGCCGAGCAGCAACCCGATCAGCCCGAGCCACCACCACAGCAGCACGCCGATCGCTCCGGTCGCCGGCAGCGTCGCCAAGCCCCGCCAGTGCCGGCCCGAGCGCTCAACCGCCCGCTGCCGCAGGCCCATCCGGGTCACGCCCGTCCCTGTCCCGCTCTCGCCGACCGCCACCGCGCACTCCTCCCCGAGCACAGGCCAGACTTCCGGCCGCCGTCCAGCACAGCACACACCGCCACCAAGTGGCGACGGAAAGTCAGGAAGCTGGCACCCCCGGGGCGATGGTCTCTCTGACGGCCCAGTACAGGCTTCGCGCCGCCCGCCCGGCATGCATGCGCTGGTCAGGGCCAGGAGGCCGGTAGCTCGGGATCAGCTTGGCGGAGGGCCCAGCGGGTGGGACAGCCGCCAAAGTCCGGCGGTGGAACACTCATCCAGCAGGTCGCCGGGTTGGCGCGGCCACCCCACGCCATGTACTCCAGCGCCCGGGCCGCCGGCGCGTCACCGCGCCGCCTGCGAGCGACGCAGTCACTGGACCGCAGTCTCGCCCGGCAGGTGTGCCGGGAGTCGCTGGCGGATGCTCGCGGCGTGGGCACCGCCCCGATGCCCCCCGTGTGCAGGGCTCCTCCCTCGTCGGTGTCTGCGCTCATGGCGGCTGCGGGGCGTGTTCGGCGTGGCCGGGGGAGGGTGGACCTGGAAGGATGGTGATCATGAGCTCTTCTGGCCGGCGCCCCCTGTGGCAGCTTTCTCCGAGCCCGCCACCGACGATCCCGTCCGGCGGTGCCCGGCTGTTCGCCGTTGAATGGAACCCGTCCCTCGGGGCTCCCGTCACCACCGGTCCGCTCAAGGCGTCCGCGGTGCCGACCTCCCGGCGTCGGCTCGAACCGGTGGCCTGGCCGACTCCGTAGGGCCGGACGACCGGAGCTGACTTCGCCGCGATTCGCAGAGCGTCGGCCGGACCGGTCCAGTTACGATCCAGGCCATGCACCAGAGTTTCGACGCGTGGAGAAATGCAGGCGCTGACGGAAGCGACGCGCAAGAAATCAAGACCGAGCCGCGCTGCCCGGTCTGCAACAAGCCGCTGCGGACCACGGGCCTGGGCCGCAAACCGCTCTACTGCGGCCGGTCCTGCTCCTCGAAGGCATACCGCAAGCGCCGCAGCGAGGGGCAGCAGGACGCCGTCGCCGAAGCCCTCATTTCCTCCCGCGTCGAGATCCCGGACGGCCTGGACGGCGGCGCCCAGGAACTACTGGAGCTGGCCGCCGCCGTCCAACGCAGCGCTGCCCGCTACCTGGAGCGCCTCGAGCAGGCCCGCCACAGCGAGGGCGACGACCCACACTGCGACCGAGCACTGCGACTCCTGGAGACATCCGTCAACGGCGCCGCCCACCGCCTGCTCCGCAAGGCCCACCAGCTGCGCCACGAGATGACCAGCGCCCCCCTCCAAGTCCAGCAGGCCGCAGCTGCCACACCCGTTCCAACCCCAGCCACCCACCGGCTCGGCACACCACCCGCCAACCAGGTCGAAGCCTGAACTGGCTGGAACCCAACTGTCGAGACCCTTCAGCACGCGGGACACCAGCAGAAATCCCGACCCTGAGGAGCGAACGATGCCGCGACGGCTCACAGGACGCACCAGCCGCGGAGACGGCTGCCCGGCCCACTACGAAACGAATCGGCACACGATCGTCGTACAAGGCTGGACGATCGACCGTGCCGATGAGGCGTACCGGGACGCGCAGGACAGGCCGACAACGAAGACCATGTCGAGATACCACGCCAACCTCCGCATGACCCGCTGCCGCTGCGACCAACGCCGCCTCCCCCACCACCCCAACACCCCGGCCACCAGCAGGGCCGGACACCGCCCCCACACGAGCAGCTCCACACGCTGAGCCGCCCCTGGCCGAGACCACCTGACCAACGGCCGGCATCAGCGCCCGACCGAGAGGGCGTGCTCGGCGGCCCGTCCGGGACAGCGGACACGGTCGGGCCACAGCCAACGCCATTCGGGCAGAAGTGCCCGGACACGGGCTTGTGAGCAGGATTTCATCCGTACCGTGCCGGAGACTGTGGTTACCGTCGCCCCGCCCACGCACTGGACCGGTCATGAAGATGCCCACCGCTACGGTCCTGCGCGCCGGGCATGCCGGCAACCGCTGGACTCGGCACTTCCCCAGTACGGCGACCGCCGCCCCAGCGTACGTACGACGGCAAGCTGGGCAGGCGGCCGGTGACCCCAACAGCACCAAGACGACTGAGCATCAGCAACCGGAAGAAGACTCGGCTGCGCCCAGGTGCTTCGTCCTGGCCCCGACCCTCAGGAGATTCCCATGGTGACCCTCCCCGCGGTCGGGCGCCTGGCCCTCGCCGCCCTGCTCGCGCTGTCCGGAACACTCGCCACCGCCCCCGCCGCAGACGCGGCCCCCGCCTTCGACACCGCTCCCGCCGCCGCAGCACTGGGACGCCTCATCCCCGCCCAGCAGAACCAGATCACCCTGCTCCCAGTGGCCAAGGACGCCGGCAACGACTCCTTCTCCGTCTCCGGCTCCCCCGGAGCCATCACCGTCTCCGGCACCTCGCCGGCCACACTGCTGACCGGCGTGGGCTGGTACCTGGAGAACATCGCCCGGGTCGACATCGGCCTGCCAGGAGACTCACTCGGCAAGCTTCCCGCCCTTCTCCCCGGAGTCGGGACCCCGGTCAGCCGCTCAGCCACCGTCCCGCACCGCTACGCACTGAACGACACCGACGCCGGCTATTCCGGCGCCTACCGCGACTTCGCCTCCTACCAACGGGAGATGGACGTCCTCGCGCTCCACGGGATCAACGAGGTGTTCGTCCAGACCGGCGCCGAGTACCCCTACTACAAGGCGCTCCAGGCCTTCGGCTACAGCGCGGCCGAGCTGCGCTCCTGGTTCCCCGGCCCGGCGCACCAGAGCTGGTGGCTGCTGCAGAACATGAGCTCCTTCGCGGGGCCGGTGTCAGAACAGCTGATCGCAGCCCGGGTCAGCACAGGACGGCAGGTCACGGACTACCTGCGGAGTCTCGGGATGACCCCGGTGCTACCGGGCTACTTCGGTACCGTTCCCGCCGCCTTCGCAACGCGGAACCCCGACGCCCGGGTGGTCCCGCAGGGCAACTGGGTGGGCTTCAACCGTCCGGACTGGCTGGATCCGACCAGCGCCGCCTTCCCCCGGCTCGCCGCCGCCTACTACCAGGCCCAGCGCGAGGCGTTCGGCGACAGCTCGATGTACAAGATGGACCTGCTGCACGAGGGCGGCAGCGCCGGGTCGGTCGACGTGAGCGCGGCGGCTGGTGCGGTGCAGCGCGCGCTCCTGACAGCACACCCCGGGGCCGTCTGGTCGCTCCTGGGCTGGGAGAGCAACCCGTCGAGTGCGGTGCTGTCCGGAGCCGACCGCAGCAAGATGCTGATCCTGGACGGGCTGGCCGACCGCTACGACAACCTGAACCGCGAGTCCCAGTGGCAGGGCACGCCCTACGCGTTCGGTACGATCCCGAACTTTGGCGGCCACACCTCGCCCGGGGCGAACACGGCGGTGTGGGTCCAACGGTTCCAGCAGTGGCGGACCAAAACCGGCAGCGCGCTGAAGGGCATCGCCTACATGCCGGAGGCGACGGGCACGGACCCGGCAGCATTCGACCTGTTCAGTGCCCTGGCCTGGGGACCCTCCGGGGTTGACCAGACCACATGGTTCGCCGGCTACGCGGCTCGCCGGTACGGCGGAGCTGACGTCCACGCGACGGCGGCCTGGGAGGCGCTGCGGCGAGGGCCGTACAGCATGCCGTCGGGATCGTGGAGCGAGGCCCAGGACAGTCTGTTCGCCGCACGACCGAGCCTCGCGGTGACCCGCGGTGCTTCGTGGAGCCCGCCGTCGATGCGCTACGACGCCGCCCAGGTACGGACGGCCCTGGACGAACTCCTCCTGGTGGCACCGTCGCTGCAGGGATCGGACGCCTACCGCTTCGACCTGGTGAACTTCTCGCGACAGGTGCTGGACAACCGGGCGCGGACACTCCTGCCGCAGATCGCCGGAGCCTACAACGCCCGGAACCTCACGCTCTTCCGGTCCCTGGCCGGTGAATGGAACGCCGACTTGGCGCTGGTGGACCGGGTCTCCGGAGCGGACGCGCGCTCCATGGTGGGTCCATGGATCGCCGCCGCGCGTTCGTGGGGCACCGATGCGACGGAACGCAATCGGCTGGAGTACGACGTGAGGTCACTGCTGACCACCTGGGGGCCGAGGGCGGCAAGCGATGACAACGGCCTCCACGACTACGCCAACCGGGACTGGGCCGGGCTGGTCTCCGGACTGTACGGCCCTCGATGGGCTGCTTACTTCTCCTCACTGGACAAGGCGCTGACGAGCGGCTCGGCTCCCAGACCCATCGACTGGTACGCGATGGACGACGCCTGGGCACGCCAGACCGCGTCGTACCCGACGGCACCCACCGGTGACCCCGTCGCGTTGGCCCGGGAAGTGGCGCGGGCGGTCCCGGGAGCCGCAGCCGTCCCCACCCCCGGGACCGGCCGTCTCGTCGGTATCGGCGGCAAGTGCGTGGACACCGTCTACGGAGCGACCTCCACCGGCACCGCGCTCCAGCTGAACACGTGCGGGGGAGCCACCACGCAGACGTGGACCCTCCCCGGCGACGGGACGATCCGGACCGCCGGCAAGTGCGCCGACACCCGGTCCGGCGCCGTCGCGGCGGGAACGCCCGTACAACTGGCCCCGTGCAGCGGCGCACCCTCGCAGTCCTGGGCCCTTCAAGCCGATCTGACCGTACGAAACGCAAAATCAGGCCTCTGCCTGGACGCGTCGGGCGCGTCCTCCAGCAACGGCACCCGCCTGATCATCTGGCCCTGTGCCGCCGCGACCAACCAGCAGTGGCGCCTGACGCCGCGCTGAGTCCGGTGGCCGCAGACAGGTCCTGCACCACGGCAGCTCGATCGACGTGTCCGAGCCCAGTCCCGGTACAAGCGGGTGGCAACCGGAAGTGCGGCACCCGCAGGCATTGGTGAGCGGGTGCCGCGGCTCGATCGTCGCACACCCGGGGCAGGCCCGCGCAAATTGCGATGTGCTGGGTGGGGTATCGACGGGCTGGGCCCGAGGCGTCGACTGGAGCTCGGACCGGGACTGGCCTCGCCGCCTTGGCCGGTCCCGGCCGAGGCGGCTCGGCACCGCCCTCGTCGGCCCGTCGGCGGGGCGCGGCCCTGGCGGCGTACGGCCCACTACTTTCGGGGGGAGAGGGTGGGGCCGTTGACGGTTGCGCGGGCTTCCGCCACGGCGTCCGCGACCGCTGCGGCGGCTTGCCTGGCCTGCTCCGGGGTGTGTGACGGCATGATCTGCAGGCGCAGTCGCGCGGTCCCGCTGGGCACCACGGGGTACTCGACCACCATCGCGGCGACGCCGCGCGGCCGCAGCGCACGGTGCGTCAGCCGGGCCACCCGTTCGTCGCCGATGATGACGGGGACGATCGGGCCCGGGGCCCCCGGACAGTCGAGGCTGTGGCCGGCCAACGCGTCCCGCAGCACCACGGCCGTGTCCAGTACCCGCTCGCGCAGCCGGGCGCCGGCGTCGGAGGAGGCGATCCGCAGCGCGGCGCGGACCGTGGCCGCCTGGGCGGGTGAGAGGGCGTTTGAGTACACGTGCGAGGTGGCGTAGGTCTCGATGTAACTGCGGACAGCTGCGGACCGGGTGGCCACGAACCCCCCGTTGGAGGCGAAGGTCTTGGAGAAGCTGCCCATCACCAGATCGACCTGGCCGGCCAGCTTCTGGATCCCGAGCTGGCCCTGCCCACCCGGGCCGGTCGAGCCGAGGTCGTGGGCGACGTCGACGAGCAGGGTCGCGTCGTACTCCCGGCAGACGTCCTGGAGCCGGGCCAGGTCCGGGCTGTCGGCGTCCATCGAGAACAGGCCCTCGGTGATCACCAGGACGCCGTTGCGGACGTCCCGGGCCCGGAGGTCGCGGAGCTCGGCCCGAACGGCCTCGTTATCCAGGTGGGGGACCCGGCGGACGTTGCGGGAGGCCGCGTACGCAGCCTGGACGAGACTCGCGTGCGCGAACTGGTCCATCACCACATGGTCGTAGTGGCGGACCAAGGCGTTGACCGGGCCGTAGGCGGCCGCCCAGCCAGTCGGGAAGAGAACGACGTGCTCCGCCTCCACCAGATCGGCGACGTCCTGCTCCAGCCCGCGGGAGTGCAGGGTATTGCCGATGGCGGCAGCAGATCCGGCGCTGTGCAGGCCGTACTCGGAGATTGCGGAGACCGCCGCAGCGACCACATCGGGGTGGTTGCTCAGCCCCAGGTAGTCCTGGGAGGCGAAATTGACCCCTTCCAGGGCCCGACCGTCCGCGTCGAGGAGCCGGGTGGTGGCACCGGGCGCCGCAGTCAGGGTCCTGGAGTACAGCCACGTCTCCGTGCGGCGGCGGGCGCTGTACCACTGGTGGAAGGGGCCCAGCCGCTCCAGGAGCCGGCTCCCGACCGGTGCGGCGAAGCTGCGCACGGTGTGGGTGAGGGCCAGACGCTCGTGCTCTGCGGGGTCGTGCTCGGCGAAGGGGTTGCGCTGCTCCTCCGCGGCGACGGCTGCCGGGGCGGGCGCGCTCCGCGTCGACAGGATGCGCTGCATGCTGTCGACCGAGAAGACCCGGTCCGGGTCGACGGTGTCGCTGAACACGCCCAGGAAGGTCCGGGAGAGTCCGTCGTCGGCGGCTACGGAGCGGAGCAGCTCCAGTTCGGAGGCCTGGGGGCTCTGCATCTGCGCCTGGGAGGCGACAAAGTCGTAGTACTTCCAGCTGTCCAGGTGACGGAGGTCCCGGTAGGCAGACAGCGCGGTCTCGATGTCGCTGCAGTCGTCCAGGGCGGTCCCGAGGGTCTGGCCGATCAGTTCGGCGTCCCGGAGAGCGTGGGTCATGCCGCTGGCGGTGCACTGGTCCTTGAAGGACGCGGCATCCCCGGCCAGGGCCCAGCCGGGGCCGACCGGCTCCCGGATGTACGCGCTCTGGTCATCCGTCATGAAGAGCCCGGACGAACGGGGGCCGGCTTCGCGCACGAGCGCGCAGAGGTCGGGGGCGACCTGGTCCAGCGCCCGTGCGAAGTTCCCCTCGGCATCCTGCCGGAAGGTCTTGTACCACTCGCTCGGGCCGTACACCAGCACCATGGTCTCGCCCCCGCTGGTGGGACTCAGGGCGATGCCAAGGCGTCCGCGGCGCTGGAGGACAGGTGCGGTGACCAGCCGCCCGGGGAAGTAGGTGTAGCAGGCGAAGGTGCAGTTACGCCGGACGTCCCTGTAAGGGGAGCCGACCAGCCGGGCGACTGCGGACCGGCGGCCGTCGGCGCCTATGACCACCCGGGCGCGCGTGGACTGCTCCGGCCCGCGGAGCCCCTGCCGCCACACGACTCCCGTCACCCGGCCGTCCTCCTGGACCAGACCGGTCACCCGCGCGTTCTGCCGGATATCCGCGCCGCACGCGGTGGCGTGCCGGGACAGGAGGTCGTCCAATAAGTGCCGCCGGGCGGAGAAGCTCACGTTCACCACCCCGGAGTCGTGCCCGTGGAGCTCGCGGAACCGGGCGCGCAGGTCATCCTCCGCCACTCCTCCCCGGATCCGGATGCCCTCGATCGTCACGTCGACCTCGTCGAACAACGGGGCCTCCTTGGCGATGCGGTCCAGCAGACCGAGCCGGTTCAGGTAGCTGGCGCCGCGCGGCCACATGAAGTGGGTGGAGAGGACGTCCTTCGGGAAGGTGTCCCGCTCCAGGACGAGCACGTCCTGGCCTCGCCGGGCCAGATGGGCGGCGGTGGCGGCCCCAGCCAGTCGGCCGCCGACCACGATGGCGTCATACATGCGGGTCTCCCGGGATCGTGTGCCGAAGGAGCAGCCAGGCAGGCCCAGGCCGTGACGGAGTCCCGCCATGGAGCCGCGGTAGGAAGGCGCTGGCGTACTGGGCGAGAGCCTTCCACTTTGATCCACTGGACTGCTATGCGGCGCCCGGACTTTGGCCTGGGCTGCACCATCAACGCGGAATCGGCCACGTACGAGGGCAGGCGGCCCCGGGGGCCTCCGCGCGGCGCCGTCCTGACTGCCCGGGTATGTGCCCGTCGGCCGCTGCCGCAGCACCCGTTGGGAGGGAATCGTTGAGACGACAGGCTTTTCCCTCAGGGACGGTCACCCGACGAGGAGGCACCGTGCCGAAACTCATCCCGGGATGGCTCGCCCGGCTGCACCACTCGGGGCCCCTGGGCCACGGCCCGCACGGCGACGTTGCCGCTGTCGCGCGGCAACGGACTCTGCGGGACGCCGCGGACTGGGCCATCGTCGTCAACCGCCGTGACCACGGCCCTGACCGGCCGGTCACCGTTGCCGACGTCCAGCTGCGAGCTTGGGAGGACTTCAACCTGTCCGTCTCCGCGGAAGACGCCGCCGCCGAGCTCCGCCGACGCTGCGGGTGACAGTGTCGCGCCCGTTCTTTCGCCAGGTGAGTGGCCGGCGGAAGCCGGTGCGCTGGGAACCCGGTGCCGCGGTGATGGACCAACTCCTGCGCGCGGAGCGGGGTCTCTGGCCTGGATACGCTGCCGGTGTCCCCCTCCCGTGCTGACCAGTGGTCCCGGCGCAAGCCCGTTCTTGGAGGGGTGTGTCAATCTCCATCACCACAGGTCAAGCCCGTGATCGTGGATTAGTTGGGAGAGTGCATCCGTTCGCAACGGCGTCACGGTAACGGCAAACGAACGGGGCGCCCGGGCCGGACTTTGCAACAGCCCTGCCACTCGTCCTCCTCCAAGGATCCCTTCAGGGGGTCGGGTTCATCGGACTGGAGTTCACCTGCCGACCCGCTGGCACTCGCACGTCGTCCATGGACACCGCCAGCTTCTCCGGCGGCGGCTGGCGGGCGTCCTGACGGGGCTTCAGCAGCCGGTTCGGCGGCGCCCAGATCCGCGGCGGGCGACGGTGTCCAGCTGGGTTCGGGCGGCGGCCTCGGCGGGTTGGGCGAAGATGGTGCGGATGGTCGCGGCGACCGTCTCGCCAGCGTCCTTCGGGATGATCGCGAAGGTGTTGCGCGGCGGGGCGCGGAAGGCGGTGAGCTGTTCGTCCAGGTCGGCGCAGATCCGCGAGACCTCGCTCCTGGAGGCGCTACGGGTCTCGGTTCGCTCGCCAGGCTCGGCGCCGATCCGGGCGGTGGCCTCGGCCTCGATCAGCTCCTGCGGGATCCGCTGGGCGAGGGGCCTGATCAACTCGATTCCATCCGCCGAACGCAGTGACCCCAAGATCCCTGCTACACCACTCCGCGGGACGCCATCACCTGTCGGCTCCGCATCCCGCTCTGGCTGACATGGCGTACATCGGCGTCGGCACAACGGTTGCCGTACCCGCCAGACGCCCACCCCGCAGCGCTCGCGGAACCGGGCCCACGCCCGGCTTCGCTACCCGATGGAGCCCGCGGGGCCATACTCAAGCGCTGGATGGTGGGGCGATCAGTTCGGCGGGCCCCAGCTCCCAGCGGAGCTCGTCCACGATGCCGGCCCAGAGCCTGACCACTGCCCTCCGGGGCATCCTTGCAGCCCCGCCCGTCCTGACCCACTGATTCCCAATCGGGTTTGTCAAGGGCCTGGGTAGCGGACGGTGACGAGGGTATGCCGCTGCGAGATCGCGTCGGGGCGGCTCAACGGTGAAGGTGCGCTGGTCCCGTATGAGGGCCCAGAGCACGTCGAGGCGGCGAGGAGCGAGGGCGAGGACAGCCTGCTTGTGGGACTTGCCCTCGCTCCTCTTGCGTTTCGTAGAAGGTCTTTGAGGTTGGGGAGCAGCGGGCGGCGACCTGGGCGGAGAGGTAGAAGACGCGCAGGAGACGGCGGTGGTAGCGGTGTGGTCGGCGCATGTTGCCGCTGATACGTCCGGAGTCCTTGGGGACGGGCGCCAGGCCGGCGATGCTGGCCAGGCGTCCGGATGTGCCGATGGCGTCCAAGTTGCCGCCGGTGCAGGCGATGAACTCGGCGCCGAGCAGGGTGGCGATGCCGGGCATGCTGGTGATCGCCTCGGCGTGCTGGTGTTCGCGGAACCGGGCCTCGATCGCCGTGTCGGTGGCAGCGATCTCCTCGTCCAGGGCCATCACGGCCCTGGCCAGGGTGTGCACCATGGCCGCGGCGGTCTTCTCTCCGGGGATCATCGTGTGCTGGGTATGTGCCGCCTCCAGCGCGGCAGCGGCCACCGCTTTGCGTTTCGGACCTTTCGGTTTGCCAGGCGGCGAGGCGGGCCTCGCCGATTCTGTGGAGGCCGGCGGGTGTCTGGTAGCCGCTCAGCAGGACGAGGGCGGCCTTGGAGGAGCTGTAGTCGAAGGCGCGCTCGAGGGCCGGGAAGTACTCCAGGATCTGGGCGCGCAGGCGGTTGATCGCCCGGGTGCGGTCGGCGGTGAGGTCGTAGCGCCGGGCGGTGAGGATCCGCAGGTCGACGGCGATCTCGTCCGGTGTCTGCAGAGGCTGCAGGTCGCGGCGCATACGGGCCTGGTCGGCGATGACGTAGGCGTCCTTGGCATCCGTCTTGCCGTCGCCGCGATAGCTGCCGGAGGTGTGGTGGACGGTGCGACCGGGAATGTAGAGCAGCTTCTGCCCGTGGCCGGCAAGCAGGGCGATCAGCAGGGCGGCACCGCCGGCGTTCAGGTCGATGGCCCAGGTCACAGGCTCGCCCTCACTCAACTCCATTACCTCGCCGATAAGTTCGAGCAAGTGTCCTTCGTCGTTGGCCACCCGCCGTGGCAGCCTCCGCTTGCCCTCGGCGTCGATCACCGTGCAGTGGTGCTCGGCCTTGCCCGCATCCGTCCCCGCCCGCAGCTTGGGCATCCGCGCCTCCTCGTCGATCCGTGTCCTGGTCCCTGCAGACGACCACGCCGACGTGTCCTTACGAAGCGATCTTCATCGCGCATCCCAATGAGTGGCCGAGTCGTCGCGGGGCACCGGGCGGCCAATCAGTGGAAGCCACACCCTCGGCATGAGCCTTTTGAGCCACACCCGGACCCCTGGGTGTTCCAATCGTACGAAGGACCGGAACGAGCCCACCAAGAAGGTAAGGAGCTTTTCAGAGTGGCCACCGATCGGGTGACGGCCGGGCAGTGGTGGACAACTCTGTTGTCGGGGGCTCTGGTGGCTACCTGTCCTGCCGCACTGGACCTGCTGCACGCGCTCGTGGAGTGGGTCGCCATGCTCATCGTCACCCGCGGGGGTGACCGCCGCCGCAAGCTCCGCCCCTCCCAGCGGGCGCTTGTCGCGCTGGTGTACCTGCGCAACCACGACACCCTCGCGCAGATCGCCGTGGGCTTCCGCACCCCCGGCCTGACCCGGGCACTTCGCGAGACGGATCCCGATTACGTCCCGGTCGACGGCACCCGCGCCGAGTGCGACCGCGTCGGCGACAGCCGCACCGACTACTCGGGCGTGGTGAATCCGCAGGTCATCATCGATCCCCGGGGAAAGCTCGTGGCGGATTTTCCGGGCCCTGCCCGGCAGGTGGCGGCCGGGTACCCGGGCCAGGACGGCGGTGAGGACCGGGACCGTCGCGGGCCTCGTGTCGCCTTCGAGCCACCACGAGGTGGGGGCCACTCCGAAGTCCTTGAGCTCCTCCACGAGCTCGGCGACATATCCGGCGTGCGGCAGCTGCCCGCCGGGCGTCATGGGATTCCGTCAACGCCACCCTCCGACCGTTCCGGCGTCCTTCCCACGCGGGTGGCCTGCCGGGAAGCGGTACATCGAGCGACCGTGTTCGAGGGCCGTGCGCCAGGAAATGCTTCGCCCTTTCGCCGTGGACCCATCCACCGCCGCATTCCCCTCGTATGACGTCGCGTCACCACCCAGGGGCATTGCGTGGTTGCGGTCTGTCCGGATTGATCACGTGAGGCCGAGGATTCGCAGGGGTCGGGTGTGGTCGCGGCCGGTGTGGCGGAGGGCAGCGGCGATGTTGGTGTGGCCGTTCTGGCGGAAGATGCCGATGGCGAGGTTGCGCAGGCCGGCCATGGTGCGGGGCAGGTGGCCGGTGCGGACTTTGGAGTCGTCCTCGCGGAAGGTCCGGTCTCGGACGTGGTGCAGGAGGTTCTCGATGCCCCAGTGGCCCCTGATCCAGGTGGCGAGCTGGACGGCGGTGGCGTCGTAGGTGTCCAGGCTAGTGATCAGGTAGACCCGTTCGATGGTGAGCTTCCCGGTCGAGCGGTCGCGGCGCCATCGGACGATCTGGATCGCCTGGCGGGCGCCGGGATAGTCGAGGTGGTGGAAGGCGGCGGTCTTGAGTCGGCGGATCTCGTCGCGGTGGTGGGCCTGGTCGCGGGTGCGGTGGTCCAGCGGGATGTCCGCCCAGGGAAGCGTTTTGACCTGGGCATACAGCCCGGGGTGGTTCTTTTTCACGATGGCCAGGTAGTGGGCGCCGCGCTCGCGGAGGTACGTACCGTGGGCGTGCTGGGTGTGCAGGGCATCGCCGGTGATCACGGTGTCGCTCAGGTCGATGCTGTCCAGCAGCGGGGCGAAGGCGGGGATCTCGTTGCTTCTGGAGGCTACCTGCCGCTGGGCCAGGACCACGCCGTGGTGGTCCATTGCGGCCAGCAGTTGGATCGCGGTGCTCGTGACGGTGCGCGAGCCGCGGACCGTCTTGCCGTTGACCGCGATCGCCCGCGGCACCGGCTTCGCCGATCGCTCGGACTCGCTCGGGTGTACTCCTCTGGCCTGTAGGAATGCTCCGATGGCAGCGTCCAGAGCGTCGCCGTCCAGCCGCTGGAGCAGGTGCCGGACGGTCGCCGGGTGAGGGACGGGATGGACACCGGTGAGCGGCTCGGCCGGGAAGTCGAGGGCCTCCAGGGCCGACTGCGGGGCGTCCGTTATCCACTCCCCGATCGCGATGAGGGAACGGGCACCGGCCAGCACGGCCGAAGCTGCCGCGCACAACAGGGGGAGTATCGGATACCGCCGCCCCCGCCGACTGCGTGGGTCGGGCACCCAGATCAGGAAGCGCCGCAGGTCAGCGGCATCCTGTCGGGTGACAGCGCGATTCTGGAGGGTCAGGTGTCCCAGCCCGGCGGGCATGGGCGATGATGTTCGGGCAGGCACGGTCTCGCTCGGTTCTCATGGGTCTCGACAACCACATGATCACCGGCACCGTGCCTGCACTGCGTTCCGGGGAACAACCATCCCCAGAACGAGACATGACATCACATCACAAGACCGGCGAACCGGACCGATCTCGAACATGCAATGCCCCTGCGTCACCACCGACTGCGGAACAGAGCCGATGGTTTGACACTCCCTCGGCCGGACGAGTGTGCCGCCGTCACCACGTCCATTTCCGTCGGTGACGGTGATCTGGTGATCCGTCAGGCCTGGGCAGCTTCGATTCCTCTCATCTTGAACTTCTTTGTTATTACCAGAAATGCTTCTTCGAGGGCTTCACGGGATTCTGTACTGGAGTCATTGAGAGAGTAGACCACGTACTTCTGGGGACGTCGGAGGAACCCGCGTCCGGGTTCTTCTTGGAATCTGAGGGCTCCGGACGCACTCTGCGCTCCCTTGAGTTTGAGTGCTCCCAGAAATCCCAAGACTTTCGCGTCCCGGGATTTTTCACCCAAGAAGATGTACGCCTCGCGATAGTTTACCCCTTGCCAGGATATTGTGAATGCCAATGATTCGTCCCGGCTTTGGTCGAACCGCTGCCCCGCGGCTTCCAGTTGCTTCTCGTTGGCCCGCCGTATGCCCTCGCGGGCTTCACCCACTACCTGCATCAGGATGTCATCCATTTTTTGCCCGCCATCGACCAGTCTTGTGGCGTAGACTTCCGGGGTGATGAGCTCCCAAGCGGATCCGGTCGACCTCCTCAGATTTGTTGCCGAATCACTGGTCCCTCCCGCGTAGATGAGAATCGGGCGCTTGCCGGGCGTCACCCTGCGCTTGGGTGTTGTCAGCGTGCCTGCGGCAGCCCACTCGATCCCCTTGTACGCCCGGTATTCCTTCTCTTCGAGTTCGTACTCAAGGGATTGTGAAGGTTTTTTGTGCTCGGGGCAGGTCAGGACGACGGCCTTATGGGTGTACACATCAAGCACCGAGCCCGGAGATAGCGCCTGGAGATTGCTCTTATTCAGTCTTATCGCGATGGCCTCCACTTGTGCTTCTGAAGCCTCCAACTGTACTTCAAAACTCTGGCCCGCATCTTGGTAGGTCACCTCAGCGGGCTTCCGGGTGTCAGAAAGCCTGTGTCCCTTCGGACCTTTCCCTGTGGCTTTGGCGGGCTTGGTTGGGGCTTTCGGCGGAATTGCGGTGCGGTGCGGCGCGGTCCGTGGAACCCCTCTGTCATGGTTGAGGATCTGGGTCGAGTGGTTTTGGGCATATTTGGCGACAGCCTTTACTGAGTGAATGAGCAGGCTCTCGATCTTCGGATTCGCGAAGGCGCTCGCATTTTTGGCCTTCATGCGGCTAGGAGTTTCGAAGTAGTAGACTCTTTTGCTTCCGTCCTGCAAAGCGCTGAGAAGCCTGACCCCGTCCTTGAGTAGCATTAGCCCGGAGGCTCCGAATTTTTCAGTCCGCAGGTCGGTGTAGGAGTGCACGGGAGGAGAGGGGTGGGCTGTGGTTTTTTCGGAGGCCGAGCTGGCGGGAGGGGTTGATCCCAGAAGGCGCTCCACTATCGTCTTTATGCCTTGTTTATGGGTTACTGTAGTGATGGCGGCCTCCAGTTTGCCCCACGCCTTGTCTCCTTCTGCTGTATTTTCGTAGGTGACGTAAATATGATTCGGGCCGCTGAGGGCCCGCTTGATCTGGAGTTTCGCCAATGTCCGGGTCAATTTTAGGGATTTGGCCGCTTCGATGTACGCATCATCAGGAACATGGCCGATCCAGACGGAACCTCCTTCGTTTTCTCCGTACTGGTAGACATCGAGCTTTTCACTATAGATTCTCCCAGTCCACCGGGATGCATCTTTCCGCAATTTTTCCAGGGCGCCTGCATTTTTTTCAGCCATCGGCGTGGTGGTTATCTCGCGGCGCAGATCCCTTGTCGCCGTTTCCAGAGAAACTTGGCGGGTCTCAGGTGCCAGTGCGGGCTTGCCGCTTTTAACCGCTGCCCCGTCAAGTCCCGCTCCGCCTGCGGAGGCAAGGTCTCTGAGGTACGGGCCGGACTCGGTCGAAAGCACCCACTTCCCTGCTCGGAACTGGTGCCGGAACTGGTGCTTGGGCGGCCGCCTGTCGGTCGCGTACTGGCGGTAGCACCACACGTTTTCTGTCGCGTCGCGTCCTTGGAAGACGTTCAGGTGCTGGTATCCGCCGAGAGGAACGATGCCGGTGATCCAGCTGTCGTAGAGCTGTTTGACGAGACTATTCCTATCCTCCGGCGTGCCCTCGGCTGCGGCTTCAGCAAAGGAATCGAGGTCCAGTGGGACCCTGAGCGCCCCCAGGGCTGCTGCCCAGTTCTTGACCAGGTCCGTTACCTCCTGGCGGTCGGCACCATTCTGGGCGATGTCCTCCCACGTATCCTGGGCAACCGCTTCCCACGCATGGGCTCTCTCTCGCAATGCCTGCACGCCCGTGGCATCAACATCAGGTGAGGTGATGACCTTGGCCAGGTTCACTATGATCTGCTCCGGCACTGGTGGCCTCCGTCGTGGTTGGTATCGGTCGGCTCCCGCAAGCCTCAACGGTCGCGGACACCGTCTCTAGCGCACCACTGCCCGCCCTCCACCGCATAGGAAAAAGCGGCTAAATGCCCATAAAGCTCCCATGAGTGCCTCTGAGGCTTCCCCAGGTAGGCCTCCGCGGAGGATCGGAACGGCCAGTAGCGGTCACCGTGATCCGCGTCTCGGGGAACCACAGGTCGCACTGCACGATCTGACCGGGCTCGTAGACGACCCGGGCGACCGGGTCGATGCCCTTGTACTGGGGCCGCAGCAACGCGAGCCGCTTCTTCAGCGGGCCCATCGAGTACGGCCAGCCGATCCGTTCGGCGATCACCGGCCCCGGCATCGTCGGCGATTCCTGCAGCAGGGCCCGGATCTGGGGCTCGAACGCGTCGACCACCGACCCCTTCGCGGCCCGCTCGTACTTCGTCGGCCGGTCCGAGTTCAACGCGGCCCGTACCGTGTTCCGGGCCACCCCCAACCGCCGCGCGATCTCTCTGACGGGCACACCCTCCGCCCGGTGCAGGCGACGTATCTCGGCCCAGTCCTCCACTCTCAGCGTCCTCCATGATCAAGAGGGCGGGTCGGTCTTCGGAATAGGCAAATTCGCATGACCGTCGCAACGTTGCTGGTCTCGAGCTGTCAGACCGGTGGCGAACAGCTCGGCGGGGCCAGCTTTCCCAGGGTCTTGCGGGGCCGGCTGTGTGGAAGTGGGGCATCCACGCGGAGCCGGCACCCTGTTCGCTGAGCAGGCCCATCGCGGCGACGGTCTTGCCCTCGCTCCTTGCGGGCGAGGCCGGGGCACAACAGACCGCCCCGCGCGCCAAGTTCGGCGCCACCTTCTACCTGCCCCACACCTCCGGCAGTGACAGCTGGGGTGCGGGACGGTGGAACCTGGAACTCGCGCAGATCGCCGCTGCCGGAATCGGCACCGTCACCGTGCAGTACACCGTGGATGACCGCGGCGTCGCCTCCTACCCGGCTGCGGGCATACCCAACGGCCCCGACGTCACCACCCCGCTTCTTGACGCCACATCAGCGAACGGTGTCAAGGTGTGGCTGGGACTCGCTGGGCCCCTCTACTGGGACTTCTACCAGAACGCCGACAACCCGGCCTACATGGCCGGGCTGCTGACCCGTCAGAAGATCGTCGCCGCCGAGCTGGCCAGCCGGTACCCGGGCAAGATCGCAGGCCGGTACATTCTGCAAGAGGTGGACGACGCGCTCCTTACCAACGCGGCCAAGACCGCCGGGGCGCGCACCTACTACACCAGCCTTGTCGCCTACTTGCAGTCCACGACGGGTCTCCGCGTTTTGGCGTCACAATCGGCGGCCGGCTCGACCCGGGGCAGTTCGCGCAGCGCCTCGGCTCGCTGTTCAACCCGACACGGATCAACGTGCTGGCGGCGCAGGACGGTGGCGGCAACGGGTACAGCGCAGACCAGATCGGCCGGTACTTCCGCGCGATGCGGTACGTCCTCCGGCCGGCAGTGTGGACGAACGCCGACATGTACGAGGTCAGCACCGGTGGCGGGCCCATGCAACCCGCCAAACTGCAGGGCAACCTGAAGGCCGTTCAGCAGTACGTGTCGGGGTACACCGGGTTCTCGTTCACGACGCAGCTCGGGCCGTGGGACCTGGGTACGTCCGCCTTCTACGACGCTTACCGGGCGTACGCGCAAGGGGGCACCCCTTGAGCCGTCGACCGTCGACCGTCGACCACGACTTCGACCAGGACCGCCTCGATGCTCCGCTGTTGGCGCAGGCCGGGCTGGGCGCGGCGAGACCATGGTCCACCTGGGGAAAGCGTTCTACCCCTGCCTCGCTCGTGACCAGCGCGGCCCCGCTCGGCGTGCCCCTCCCCGCTCCCCAGGGAACGAAGCCGGCGCCCGCGTTTTCCAGCGCCCGGGCGAGCTGTTTCGGAACGTACTCGTTCCGCCCCGGGCCCTCGGCCACGTCCACCAGGCGCGGCAGCAGCCAGCCCTGGTCCCGGTGCGAGGCGAGGATCTCGATGGTGACGTGATCGGCCTGGACCTCCAGCTCGGAGCGGAGGGCGCAGACGTGGCCGTCGTCCGACCGGGCCGTGTCCGGGCGTACCGTCGCGAGCGCCTCGTCACCCCGGCCCCGCTGGGTCATGGGAGCTCCCGAGCCAGGCCAAAGCATGCACCAGTTGTAGTGATCAACTACACTCCGCACGCTGCGTTGGGCGCGACACGCACGTCGGCAGTGGGCAGTGGGCAGTGTCGATGACCTCTGCCCACGTGAAGCCGCTGCCGCCCAGCCGTTTCGGAGGCAGCAGCATCCCCTCGATGAAAAGGAATCATCTGTGGCAACCGACTATGACACTCCGCGCAGGACTGATGACGACGGGTCGACGGACAGCATCGAGGAGCTGAAGTCCCACCGCACCGCCAAGTCTGCCTCCAGCATCGACGCGGTCGACGTACTCGAGTCGGCTGACGGACTGGAGCTGCCCGGGGCCGACCTTTCGGGCGAGGAACTCACCGTCCCCGTGCAGCCCATGCTGACGGACGAATTCACCTGCGCCAGGTGCTTCCTTGTCCACCACCGCAGCAGGCTCGCGCGCCACAGGGACGGCCAGCTGGTCTGTCTCGACTGCGACTGAACCGCCGAGAAGGCACCGGGCGCTGTTGGTGCGCAGCCCCAGGGCAGGACATCGAAACCGGAGGACCAAGCCTCCCCAGTCGGCCGCCGCGCCGACGACGGCCCGGACCGGGCACCTGACTGGACATCATCTCGGCGCCAGCGGTGATGCCAACCCCTGTCGGGCGTTGGCGCCGTCAGCGCGGATGCCCGGGCCGCCTCGCTGACGCTGCTGTCGCCGCGCTGGGGGTGCCGGTGCGCGTTGTGATGGTGGCCGGTCCCGCCGTCGGGGGGATGGGAGTGAGGCCGGGCACGTACCCGGCCGGGGGCGTCACGGTGGCCGTGCTGCGCTGTGGAGTGAACCGTCCCGGCTGACCACCGGCAGGCAAACCACCGGCAGGAAAGTCGGAACGGTTCAGTACAACCCAACGGCATCGCGTCGGAACCCGTCCGAGTCCACGTCCCGGAGTAAAGCCCACACTTCCTGCTCTCGGACCGGGTTGGCATGCTCGGTGACGCCCGGCGGGACTGCAACGGCACCATCATGGCCATTTGTGCCAGCCGTACCGCAAAAGTCGCGGCACTTCCCGCGCGGACCGTTCGGCCTTTTCTACGACTCCTCCCATCCCGGGCCACGCACTGCGCAAGCGGGCCGCCTCGACGCCTATGGTGTGCACCATCGTGCGCACCGGCGGACGTACCAACAGACGCCGTGGGTCCGTAGCTGTTCAGCGCGCGCCCGTTCGGGAGGACCCCATGCCAGCAGCGACGGCCACCGACTCCGAACCCGTGTCTCACGTCCTGCCCCCCAAACCCGGGGGTCTTCAGCGACTGGGCCTGTGGTGTGCGCGCCATTTCGTCATCGTCATCGCACTGTGGGCCCTGGGGCTCGGCGGACTGCACCTCTTGCAGAATTCCGTTGGGGGATCGTACTCCGACGAGTTCTCGCTGCCCGGGACTCAGTCCAACACCGGACAGGAGCTGATCCGTGACAACGCCCCCACACTCGGCACCAACAGCGCCACCGTCGTCCTGCACACCCCCGGGGTACCGCTGAGTGCCGTTTCAGCCCAGATCACCGTGAGCGCCGCTGCCCTGCAGCAGCTGCCACACGTAGTGACGGTCGTCAGCCCGCTGGGCGCCCCCACCACCCAGACCGGTACGCCCCAACCCACTCCCGGGGCCCTCAGCGCCGACGGCACCATCGGGTACTTCACCGTCCGCTTCGACGCCAACCCGGCCGCCTTCGACGCCTCTTACCTCGACGACGTCGACTCCTCCGTCGAGTCACTGCGCGCCGCCGGCGTGCAGGTGGAGTACGGCGGCCCACTCGGCGAACTGGCCCGGCCGGCGACCACGGACATGGCCAGCGAGGCCATCGGCTTCGGAGTCGCCGTCATCGTACTGTTGGTCGGCTTCGGCAGCCTGCTCGCCGCCGGCCTCCCCCTGCTGACCGCCCTCATCAGCGTGGTCGTGGGCCTCAGCGGCCTGAGCCTGCTGGCCGCGGTCTTCACCTTCGCCAGCGTCTCCCCCACTCTGGCGACCATGATCGGCCTGGGCGTGGGCATCGACTACGCCCTGTTCCTGATCACCCGCCACCGACAGCTCGTCATGGACGGGGTCGCCCCCGCCGACGCCGCCGGTCAGGCGGTAGCGACCAGTGGCCGCGCGGTGGTGGTGTCCGGGTGCACGGTAATCGTCGCGCTGGCCGGCCTGTACGTCTCCCAGATCAGCTTCATCGGCAAACTCGGTGCCGCCGCTGCCGTCACCGTCGTCACTGCGGTCCTCGGCGCCGTCACCCTCGTCCCCGCCTTCCTCGGGCTGATCCGCAACCGGATCGACCGGTACCACCTGGGCGCCCCGATCGCGGAGGGCACCTCGGCCACCGCAGGCTCCCCCGCCGAAGCGGGGCAGGGGTTCTGGCACCGCTACGCCCAGTGCGTCCAGCGTCGGCCGTGGCAGTTCCTGGCCTGCGGCGCCGCCGTCATCGCCCTCCTGGCCGTGCCACTGGTGTCCATGCGGCTCGGACACGTCGACAACGGATCCGACCCGACGTCTTTCACCGACCGACGAGCCTTCGACCTGATCTCCACCGGGTTCGGTCCCGGCGTGAACGGGCCGCTCACCATCGTCGTCGACCAGAGCGCGGTCTCCGAGACCGACCGCCCCGCGCTCGCGGCCAACCTGCGGAAGGCCCTCACTGCGGTCCCCGGCGCGGCGAGCATCACCCCGCTCCAGCCCAGCGGCAACGGCAAGATCCTCTTCGGCACAGCGATCCCGGCCGAGCGGCCGCAGAACGCCGCCAGCACGGACCTGTTCAACCGACTCAAGACCGACGTGCTGCCACAGGCGACCTCCGGGACGCCCGCGCAGACCTACCTGACCGGCAACACCGCGTCCCAGGTCGATTTCCTGGAGCTCATCTCCGACCGGCTCCCACTGATCATCGCCACCGTGGTCGCCCTCGCCTTCCTGATCATCGTGCTGGTCTTCCGCGGCTTGTTGGTCGCCCTCAAGGCCGCAGTACTGAACCTGCTGTCCATCGCCGCGTCCTACGGCATCGTGGTCGCCGTCTTCCAGTGGGGATGGGGCAGTTCACTGCTGGGCGTCGAGGGAACCGTACCGATCGAGAGTTACGTACCGATGATGATGTTCGCCATCGTCTTCGGCCTGAGCATGGACTACGAGATCTTCCTGCTGTCCCGGGTGCATGAGGCCTGGGAGCGCACCAAGGACAGCGGTGCCAGCGTGGCCCACGGACTCGAAGTCACCGCCAGGGTGATCACCTGCGCGGCCCTGATCATGGTCAGCGTGTTCGCCGCGTTCATCCTCAGCGACAGCATCGTCATCAAGATGCTCGGCCTCGGGCTCGCCGTTAGCGTCCTCATCGACGCGACCATAGTCCGCCTGCTCCTGGTCCCTGCCGTCATGACCCTGCTGGGCCGCCACGCCTGGCGGCTTCCCGAATGGCTGGACCGCGTGCTGCCCCGTATCGACGCCGAGGGCACCAACGCCAACACACCCCAACCGGCGGCTTGACCCAGCCGGCACCAAAATTCAGCGCCTGAATGTCAGCATGCCCGGCCCTTCAGGATCGGGTCATGCTGACATTCAGGGGTGCTGTTGGGAGGTTGATCGCTTGAGGTCACGTCAGGATGTGCCGGGGCTCGAGGTCGGCGATCCGGCGCATGGTCGGGTCGGCAAGGTAGGCGATGCGGCAGCCGGTGGCGCGGGCGACGGCCAGCGGCAGGCCCAAGCGGTCCGCTATCGACACGTGCGAGGCTGTGCGCGTCGCGGCGAACCAGCGGCAGGAGTGGGTGTTCGAGGCCGCCACCCGGGCGAGGGTCTGGGCGAAGTTGTACCGCCTGGTCCTGGACGAACTCGGCTCGCGGGGCAAGCGGGACTGGTCCGGGTGCGCGGTCGACCCGGTCGAACATGCGTGCCCTGAAAAGGGGAACTGACAGGCCCGAATCCTGTGGATCGGGGCAAGTACGGGTCAAAAATCCACTTGCCGACCGAACGCACCGGTCTGCCCATCCCGCTCGCCGTCTCCGGCGCGAACCTCCACGACAGCCAGGCCCTGATCCCGCTCCTCGAAGCCGTCCCACCGATCCGTTCCCGCCATGGGCCCCGGCGACGCAGGCCCGGCAAGCTCCACGGCGACAAAGCCTACGACCACCGCTTCATCCGCTCCTACCTGCGGCGACGGCAGATCACCCACCGCATCGCCCGCCGAGGGACCGAGTCATCCGCGCACCTCGGCCACCACCGCTGGGTGATCGGGAGGACCGTCCCCCGGCCCGGCGGATTCCGTCGCCTCCACCACCGCTACGAGCGCAAAGCCGACCACTTCGCTGCCTTCGCCACCATCGCGGCCACCTTCATCTGCCACCGCAGACCCACCAAATGAGATCACTTTCAAATGGGGGCGATGGTGCGTGGTGCTCGATGGCGGTCCGCAGCGTGCGGCGTGCCATGCGGAAACGTTTTGCCCACAGCCGTTTGGGGTACTTCCGCCTGTTTTCCACAGGTGCCTGTGGATAGAACTCAGGCGAGTCGGCTCGGGAGGCGCGGTGCCACTGCCCTGGCACCTTTATCCGCCCCGGAGATGGCCACGGCACGCTCACCCCGGGGCCGCCCCGAGGCCTCGTCCGTCGGAGTGCGCGGCGAGCTGCTCTTCTACGACGCCCCCAGCCTCAGCCCCGGCAGCTGTGCCGGGGCTCGGCCCGGGCATGGTGCGGGCGGGTCGGCGTCACGGTGGCGTGGGGGTTGCCAGGCCGGGGCCCGGTTCCGTCCGTCGGAGGGAGGGGGAACAACCGGGTGCTCGAGGGGAGGCTGCCTCCTGGCCCGGTCCCTCCGTCGGAGTCGGTAGGGACCGGGCCAGGAGCCACCTGCCGGGGGTCTGGCACGACACCCCACTCCTGTGACGGTACGGCTGCGCCGTGCCGGGGTGGGGGATTGGCGCGCTTTTCTTGAACGGGTTGTCCTGGCTCCACGGCACTGTCACCTTGTCGGGGGTCTGGGTGGCTGATGGCGTGTCGGGTGACGGCCGCTACAGGTACTGCCACTTCCCAGTGGGGCACTGGCTGGCTCCCGTAGGAGTGCGTTGGAGGTCCCCAGTCCGGGTCTGGGCAGGGGCCAGGATGAGGGGACGGTTGAGCCTTTGGAGGGCAGTGCTGTGCGGATTCGAGTTGAGGGATTCTCCGAGGACGTGCGCGCGGTGGTCGAAGCGCTGCGTGAGGGCCGTCCGATCCATGTGCTGGATGGGGAGTACGGGCCGTATGAGAACAAGCACCACCACATCGGGCAGGTCCGTGCCTACGTCGATGCCGTCCCGCCGGTCGCTGAAGCCGCTGGTCAGGAGAGCGGGAGCCAGGGCGTTTCCACGGGGGCGGGGTGTACGGCATGAGCGAGGTGCTGACGCTCGATGTGGTCATGGACGGGCTCGTCGGCATCGTGCGGGACATCGCGGGCGTTGACGTCGAGCCGGGCCCGGAGCGTGGTGAACTCAGCTTCACGGACGACTTGGACATCGACTCCCTGTCCATGGTCGAAGTTGTCGTGGCCGCCGAGGACGAGTTCATGGTGACGGTCCCGGACGCTCAGATCCCCAAGCTCGTCACCCTCGGCGATGCCGCCGCCTACATTCACGGTGAGATCGTCCGCACCGCGAAGTGAACATCTCCTCGCACACCGACCTGGGTGAAGCCGCTCGACCGTGACGCCGCCCGCGCCCTGCTCTGGTGCCCACAGGCCGTTCACTCCGGCACCCGAGTGGACCGCTGGGAGCTGGAACACACCGAGCAGGGCATCGAGGCGACCCTCAAGTGCCCGCGTCGGCACGGGAGTCCGGCGAACCTGCCGGTGGCGATCGGGACCACCCCGCGGCCTCATGACGGACCATCATCCTGGGCCTGTCTCTCGCCGCAGGAGTGGCCGGCCCACCGACCGTTACGTAGCAGGCCGTTCACGCCTGCCAGCAGCAGACCGGCCGCCGCTACACACCGCTCTCCCGTGAGGACGCCACCTGGCACCTGCGGATCGGGCAGGACGTCTCGCTGGGCGGGCTGCCGGCGGAGTGTACGTCCGGACCCGTGACCGTCCCGGCCTGGTTCAAGGCCATCAACGACGAGGACGCCGCGGCCTGGGCGCCACCGTCCTCGTTCTTCTCCGCGCTGCTGGGCGTCGACGTGCTCACGGCACCATCCTGGAACTCGCCGGCCTGCCGGCTCAGTCCGGCCTTGAAGCCCGGTGCCGGGTGGAGAGCGCCGACCCGGACCGCCAAGTGGTGGTGGTCACCGAAGGGCGGCGCTTCGAACTGCGCCTCACGCAGGAGATGGTCGACGAGCTCTGCCGCCGGCCGGCCTGCCCCCGGCGCCCGGTTGGGGAGGTCATCGTCTGGTGCGGCGAGCACCTGCGCCAGCGCGGCCTGCCCGAGCTGGCCGACCGGCTCGACCACACCACGGCGCAGGACGCCAGCTGCGAACCCGAGGAGCCGGTCCCTCCCCGTCGAGGGTAGGCACGTGGCCGGGGGGAGGGGCGGGTGTTCCTGTGTGTACGGAATGGCCCCCGGACACTGGTGGGTGTCCGGGGGCCACAAGGGGCTGTTGGTTATGAGTGCTGGTGCTGGTGAGCGGTGGTTAGTTGCCGCCGGAGGTCCAGGTGACGGTGGTGCCGTTCTTGATGATGATGTTGCCGTCGTTCTGGAAGATGAGGCTGTCGCTGCCGCCGGTGTTGGTGCCCCAGTAGAGGTCGACGCTCAGCATGCCGTTGACGAAGAGGGCTTTGGCGCCAGGGTGGCCCCAGGTGTTGGAGGCCCATTTGGGCACGTTGGCCTTGTCATAGGTGACGAGGTTGCCGTCGTACTGCATGACGGTCTGGCGGTCTCCGGATCCGACGCCTTGGCCGGGCTCGAGGACGACGCTGCCCTCGGGGACGGCGGCGACGGTGAAGCCGCTGGACCAGCGGATCTTGGTGTCGGTGTTCTTGACGCGCAGGATGCCGTCGTTGGGGTCCAGGCTCAGGGTGCTGTTGGCGTCGCCTGTGCTGATGGCGCTCCAGAGGGTGGCGCCGATGGTGTCGACGATCTTGAACTGGCCGTTGTCCATGACGGCCTTGGCACCGGGGTGGCCCCAGGTGTTGGTGGACCACACGGCCTGGCCGACATAGTTGTACATGACGAGGTTGCCATCGCCGTGCATGGCCAGGAGGCGGTAACTGGTGCCGGTGCCGGTGCTGTAGGCGCTGCCGGGGGTGAGGGGGTTGGTGGTGGTGCCGAGTCTGTCCCAGCCGTTGGCGTTCCAGTTGGGCCGGTGGCAGCGGGTGGCGACGGCTTTGGCGCCGGTGGTGTTGGCGACGGTGCTCTGGGTCCAGAGGCCGGCGTTCTTGGTGAACTTCGTCAGCGGCACCTGGCCAACGGACCACCGGGTCGCGTAGACACCGGTACTGTCCGTTGCGAGGGAAGTCGGCCCCTTGGCCGTCCCGATTCCACTGGGCGTGAGGTTTACCGGCTGTCCCCCTCCGACAGGGAACTGGTACAGCAGCCCGCCGAGGCCGACTGTCGCCCCCGTGTAGACGTTGCCGTCCGAGTCCACGGTGATCGGGCTGCTGTACTCGCGCTGCTCGCACCACGTCTGTTGGACGTTGATGCAGCCGGGGTCGCTGGTGTACTTCCCGATCATCACCGACGCCCCGTACACGCCGTTGTTGAACGGGATCTTCCACAGGCGCCACTGGTTGCCCTGCGGCCCGTTGAGGTCGTTGAAATAGACGTTCCCGGATCCGTCGACCGCAACCCCGTAGATCAAGGTGTTGTTGTGGAAGGTGCTGCTGGTCCCGTCGTTCCATTCGATGTCTTTAGGGGATTGTGCAATGACTGTGATGTTGCCACTCGCATCAATCTTGGCGATGCTCGGGATCGAGCTTCCGTTGATACCCTGGGGGGCGGTGACGTAGATGTTTCCCAAGTCGTCAGCAGCGACCTGCTCGGTCCGGTTGCTCAAGATCTTCGTCTGCTGACCCGTGCTCGAGATCTTGTAGACATCGCCCCCGGAGCGATAGGGGCAGGAACTACCGCAGGCGGGGATGACGTATTTGTTGCCAGAAGGATCCAGGGCGACGGAGGTCCCGACGCTTCCCCCGGTGAAGGTTGCGGTTCCGGCTGAAGACCCGTCGTCGTTGTAGCCGCGCACCGTGTTGTCGGCCTGTGCGGTGATCAAGGTGGGTGCCGGTGGCTGTGCATCGGCATGAGCTGCGGGGGCAAGAAGCGCCGCGCCCGCGACGGCGAGCACGCCGGCCAGGGTGGCGGACAGTCTGGTCCTGAATCGCCGGGCGGTGTCGGCGCCGCTGGTGCCGACTGCCGTGGCCGTGGGGGACCGGTCAGCTGAGGTGCTGCGCCAGGATGGGTTGAGTTGCATGGTCTTCTCCCTTTCCTGGTCCTGGCCCCATTGCCTGGACCCGCTATTTTCTATGTCATTCAGGGGTGTCGGCCTTCTCCTCCGGCCAGGTTTTCGAGTGTGCCTCATATCACAGTCATATGGTGCGGATAAGGGCGTCATGGTGCGCGAAAAGGAACCGCGAAAGCCCCGACCGCGCATACGGCTTTTCTCGAATTCGCCAGGGCATCCGAGAGGGTAGCCGAACGATTTCCCGGAAGAATTTAGATCATTTCCCGGATGGTGAGTCGGAGGAATTCTTGGGGTAGTTGTCCGGCCGTTTTCGGTGAGAATCCAGGCCAGTGTGTCCGGCTGGCGGTACTGTACCGTCGCCGGTGCAGGGACAGGGGGTAGGCGGATGCCAGCGCGCGCGGGCGCTCCGGTGGCGGGACCTGGCCGCTCCGGCGGTGGGTTCTGGCGAGCTGGTTCCCCTGGGGAACCTCTTCCCCGAACCTGCCTCAGGCCACGCTGCCAAGCTCGTAGCCTCAGGGGCCGAAGCGACCCGCTGGCCGGCCGCGCGGGTGTCGGTGCGGCCGGACGGCAAGACACGGATCACCGCTGTGAAGGACGTCCGGTGGCCCGGCCGGTGGACCGCCTACGACCCGATGGCCGGCGGCTTCGACAGCGGCGCGTACGTGTTCATCCAGAGCGATACCCACCCCGGACCGCTCCACCATCCGAACTGGACCACCACTGCGCCCTGGGGAACCGCCGGCCCGCCGCCCTCCGGAACCCCCGCAGCCATCGGCACGACCACCGGCGCACCGGCCAAGGAGCCATCCGTCGAGGAGCTGACCGAGATCGTCAACAAGATCACGGCCTCCATCCGCGCCGCGAGGGGGCCCGGGGAAGACCTGCGATCACGGGAACTCCAGGCCATCCCCCTGCTCGCTCACGAGATCCTCAGCAACGCGCGCCGCTGACGCCGGCCCCCGGGTGGGCGGGGATCCGGCCGCCGGCAGGGAGGGGGCTGGCGCTGCCCGCTTGGTGCTGTCACGTTCATGAGGCTGACCGATATCAACGTGTCCGGAGTGGAACAGGCTCAGCAGGCCGGGTGGTCATGTGTTTCGGCCGTATTGGGGGGTGGCCCTGCACTGTGCGAGCCGCAGGGCTTGCTTGAGGAGTTTGAGGTCGATGCCGTCTCCGTCGTGGATGTTCAGGTCGTTGGTCCGCAGGCGGCTTGCCCTGCGGTGCAGACTGAGTGTCGCCCTGGTGAATGTCGCGCCGTTGACGGGGGCCATGTCGGTGAGGGCTTGGAGAGCGGGCGAGGTGAGCGCGGCGGCTGGTGGAAGGATGAGGACGGGGATTCCTGCCAGGCTTGGGTGGAAGAAGAATTCCCTGTCCGGACTGTCGGTTTTGTTTCGGGTTTGTATTCTGAGCTGCTCGAGTTCGTGTGTGCTGAATTTGCTCGCGGCCCGGGCCAGTGCGTCTGTCAGTTGGCCGATCACTCCTCCTGGGAGGGAGAGGGCATTGTCATAGTTCCTCATGACAGTCTGGAGCCTGGTAGCGGAGAGGTTTTTGGCGGCGTGTATGGCGTTGATCAGGGTTGCGATGTCCCAGGGCCAGGCTGATTGCAGGGGCTGTGTCAGGGCCCGGATCCCGGCGGTATCCCCGCGGCCGAGGACGCCGTTCATGAAGTCGTCGAGGCCAAGGTCGCTGGTGCCGGTGTTCTCGGTCGCGTACTGCGCGAGGGCGCGGGCCACGGCGGTGGGAAGGCCGGACCGTGGGGGGTCTTTCGGCGTGGACCTCGGGGGCACGGTTCCCGGGGTGACAGGGTTTTTCCGTGCGGTCTTCCTGGCGTTCTCAGCGCCCCGCCGAGCCGGGGGGCGTGAGGCACGCGCGGGGCTGGCCGCTGGCGTGCCGGGCGGGGGAGGTGGCGGGGGCTCGTCCCCCGCCCCGGGCGCGGCCGGGCTCGAACCCGGGGGCACCATGACGGCCTCCCCGGCGGCGAAGGTCAGGCCTGGCTTGCTCCCGACCGGGTCGGTCGCCTTCGTCCTGGCTTCCCTCCGCTGCCCCGCCCGTGCCCGCCGGTCCTCCTTCCCCGTCCATCCCGAAGGGTCTTGGAGAGCTGGAGCGAAGCCGTCGGCCCACACGGCTTCCTCCGGCTCCGTGTCGATGGCGACCCATTCTCCCTCGGGTTCCTGGCCTGTGGGGGCCGGCCCCTTGAAATATCTGGTTCTCCCCAGCTTGTCCACCCCGGACCATGTCCTCTTCGCGAGGGTCGGGTGATCGCCTTGTTTCCAGGCTGGCCGGATGTTCTGAATGGGCGGAGTGTCATCGTTTTCATCGGACGCGTGACTGAAGTCGATCGCCGGAGGTTCGGGCTTTTCTGACGCGGGAAGGACCGGCGACGTCCTCACCTTTCCCGGAGCCCGGAGTTGCAAGTCGTTTTTGTAGGAATCTACCAGCTGGCTGATATACTTGAGGCCGGCGGCCCGGGTTATTGGATCACTGCAGGTGGCCTTTATTTCCTTCAGTACTTCCTGGGGTGGCTTTGTTGATTCCTTATTGGCGTGCCTGTATGCGGCGAGGATCCGTGAATCCGTGTACGGGAGGCTCGTGGTGCTGTCCGATGCCGTTGACGTTGTGGGAGTGACTGCGGCCGCTGTGGTGCCGGACACCGGAGTGGCCCCCGGTGAGCGATCAGGGGGTTTGGGGGACCAGGATGACTGGGCATTGGGTGGTTGGGGTGATTGGCTGTACTCCAGGGCGCCTTCCCTCGCCCGCCACCACCAGTCCTTCCCGTCTATCAGCCATGTTTTCTCGGCTCCGAGGTAGCGTGACCACGTCGCGTCCGCTCCCGGGCGTCCCTCGCTGTAGGTGTACTCGCGGTACCCGTCGGCGAGACGCTGCCACCAGTGGTTCACCGGGCCTTGTGTGGCCTCGCTGGGGGGCTTGATGGAACTCCAGCCTTTGGCGGGTTTGCCGGCCGAGGCAAGCTTGCCGGAGACCGCGATGGAGTGGGGTTCGGGTTTCTCGTCATCGGTCCATCTGATTGTCACGTCGCCATAGTGCAGGGACCCCACAAGCACCGAGCCGTCGGCCAGGCGCGCTATTTTGGCGACCGCCAACCAGCTGGCAAGAGCCCCACTGAGTCGACCGAGATATTCTTCATCATCGCTTTCGGCCACTTCCCTGGCCAACTCTACGAATGTGCTGCAAGTGCCAGGGTAATCATTGAAGCACTTCTCGAGAGCCACGGTAAACATAGTGAGATTTATGCGCCAGTCGCCCACCTTGTAAAAGTCGCTCAGCAGAGTCGTATCGAGCTCGCTAGATTCCTTTTCAGGAAGCCTGGAAAACTTCTTCCACACCGTTGATGCCGCATCCGCGTCTACCATCCGGGCCTCCTAGATCAACAACCCAAATCGAGACTCCAAGAGTAAATCCTTACGGCAGCAGCCCGAGACCAGCCAAATCGATGCTGCGCCAATGGGCAAAGAAGTGTTCACCCTGAGGGTTATTCACAAGCTTCCAGGCATCGCTGCCGTCCTTGATCAACAGCAACGACCCCGCTCTGTAGTCTGACGAGTTCTCACACAACATCGGACTGCACACAGGGCGGGGTCGTTGAGCTGGAAGGTTACAACCGGGCTGGATGCGGAGCAATTGACCGAGCTGGTGGCCCGGATACACGCCGTGCCGGGCGTCGACGGCCTTCGCTCGCGGGGACGCCCGTTTGTGCTCGGGATGTACAAGTCGGTGGTGATGGTGCTGTTCCTGCTGCGGCAGAACCCGGTCCAGCAGGCGGCGGCGGAGCTGTTCGGCTGCAGCCAGTCCACCGTCTCGCGTCGCCTCGCGCTGCTCGGGCCTTTGCTGGAGCAGGTCTTGGCCGGCTTCGTCCCCGACCCGGCCGAGGCGACCGCGGGGCGGGCGGTGCTGGTCGACGGAACCCTGGTCACGACGTGGGACTGGGCCTGCCGGGGCACGGAGTTGTTCAGCGGCAAGCTCCGCGACACCGGCTTCAACCTGCAGATCGCCGCCACGCTGGACGGGGACCTGCTCGCGGTCTCCGCGCCGATGCCGGGGTCGTGGCACGACGCCCACGCCTGGCGGGAGTCGGGCCTGCCGGAGACTCTCGCCGACCGCGACATAGTCGGTGACCTCGGCTATCTCGGCCTGGGCCTGCTCACCGGCCACCGCAAGCCGCCCGGCCACTCTCTGAAGCACACAAGGCCTTCAACAGGGATCTCTCCGCGCTACGGTCCGCCGTCGAACGAGCCATCGCCCATCTGAAGGACTGGAAGATCCCCGCCACCCGCTACCGGGGCCCGCTCACCGCCTTCCCCAAAATCGTGAAGACCGTCACCGCACTCGCCTTCTTCCGAATGGCGTGGTGAGCCTTGTGAATAACCCTCCTGGACCGGGACTTCCTGGTTCGTCGAAGGGGACATCGCCGACTGCTTCGGCAGCCTGGACCACCAGGTCCTGCTGTCGATCCTCGGCGAGAAGATCCGTGACCAGCGGTTCTGAGGTTCCCCCGAGATGCGGAAGGCGCTGACAGCGGGTCAGATGGGACTCATGAGAGGACCGCTGACCATGGCTGCACCCCGGAAATACTCGTTGGAGTTGCGTGAGCGTGCGGTGCGGATGTATCGCACCGCCGAGCCGAAGCCCCAGATCAAGAAGCTGGCTGTCGACCTCGGCGTGCATCCCGAGGCTCTGCGCGGCTGGATCCGTCAGGCTGAAGCGGACGCCGGCGAACGCGACGACCGGCTGACCACCGACGAGCGTGCCGAACTCGCCGCCCTGCGCAAGGAGAACGTGCAGCTCAAGCGGGCCAACGACGTCCTGCGGACGGCCTCGGCGTTTTTCGCGGCGCAACTCGACCCGACCCGGCCCAGGTGACGGCGCTCGTTGACGAGCACCCCCGCCTGGGAGTCGAGTGCGTACTTCGGGAACTGCACATCCCCTCCACCACCTACTACCGGTGGCGCCGCGCCGAGAAGGAGCCGTGCGAACGGCGGCGCCGCGATGTCGAGCTGACCGGGAGGATCAAGGAGATTCACGCGGAGTCCGGCGGCAACTACGGCTCGCCACGCGTGCACGCCACCCTCAGACGCGAGGGCACCCAGGTGGGCCGCAAGCGGGTCGAGCGCCTGATGCGCGAAGCCGACATCGCCGGCATGAGCCCACGCCGCAAGGGCTTCACGCGCCGCGATCCGAAGGCCACCCTGGCCCCGGACCTGGTGAACCGGGACTTCACAGCCCAGGCGCCGAACCGGTTGTGGGTCACCGACCTGACGATGATCTCGACCAGCGAGGGCCCGCTGTGGCTCTCAGCGATCCGCGACGCCTTCTCCCGCCGCGTCGTCGCCTGGGAGACCTCAGCCCGCGCGGATGCCGACCTGGTCCTGACGACGCTGGAGTACGCACTCGCCAGTCGCGAGATCGAGCCGGGCAAGCTCATTCATCATGCCGATCACGGCTGCCAATACACATCCATCAAGCTGACAACCCGTCTACTACGGGCAGGAGTTGATGCTTCCATGGGCTCCATCGGGGACTCCTACGATAACGCCCTCGCGGAAAATCTGTGGATGCTGATCAAGACCGAGTGCGTGCGCGGGCGCGTCTTCGCCACACGTGCCGAGGCGAACCTCGCGCTCTTCGAGTACCTCGACGGCTTCTACAACAGCCGGCGCATCCAGAAACGACTCGGCTACCTCAGCCCCATCGAGTTCGAAGAGAAGCACTACGCCGACCAGGCGACGGCCGAACAAGCGAACCTGAACACCCGTCACCCCATCCTGACCAGCTGATCAGCGACACCCGCACAACGGGGGAACCTCAGGGGGCACTGGAGTCCCTGACGAAGCACGGCGCGGCCGCCCGTCGGGCTATTGACCAGTGGGTGGACGCCTACGAGGCCCCCACGGGCGCACCGGGGCACGGCGTGTCAGGCGGCGTCCAGGGCGGGCCGACGTCTTCCAGGCGTCGGAAGGCAATGGACAGTACGTTCTCCGCGGACGGGGGTGGGACCCGTCCGCGCGGCGGCAGCGCACCTGAGGCGGAGGAGAAGAAGGCCCGCGACGCGCGGCCGGCGCGCTTCTACCGGAACGGTTCGGCCCTTGTGTACGACGACGGACGTCGCGTCGGTCCCGCCCACCACGAAGGACAGCCACTGGTGCTCGACGAAGCGGGGTATGTGGGCGTCATACAGATGGGCACCCACCGAAGGATGCAGCACTCCCAGCAGCCGATCAGTGGGAGCAGACTCATAGAGGACCTCTCCATGGGGCCCGACAGAGCGATCGTCGACCGGGTCTCCAAACGTTCAGGAGGCGGTTTCGACATCACCTGGCTCGGCTTTACCCGCCTGCAGAGCGTCTGGGATCAGGGGACCGGTGGCGAGCTCCTCTATCGCGGGCAGGCCCTCACCTACACCCGGGAACAGCGCACCGTCTTGTGGGACAACGACAGACGGCTGCGCGTCGTGGTTGATGGCGTCGATCACCACATCATGGATCCCCAGACGGGGGAGTCCTTCGAATTCGACCCTCGGTACGGCCAGGACAGTGTCTCCGTCAACCGGCGCGAGGCACTGGGCAGCGTCCTCCCGCCCGGCGCCTACCTCGCCGCCATTCCCCAGGCTCCGCCACCCGCACAAGCCTGACCCGACGGCTGTCCGAACACGGACAGGGCCGGCCGGGCAGCCGCCGCTGGCGGTCCAGCGGTCCTGTTGCCTCGGCCCGAATGGCGAGCGGGCCGGCCAGCGCATCGGGCGGGCCGGCTACGGCTCGAGTTCCTGGGCCGAGAACGTGGAATGGGGCGGCTGACAGATACGAATTGGGGCGGGTAGGCTCCCGCCACCACACTGCCGGGGCGGGCCCCACACCCCCAAGGTTTCGGCGTAGTCGCATGACGTCCGGCTTGTGACGATCTGTCGGGTGGGCAGTCCCGGGAAAAAGACAGGCACGGCTTCCAAGATCATGGAGTTCTCGACGCCCCGTGATCCAAGTGGAAGACCGTGCCTGCCGACGCATCATTGCCGATCCCACCTGCCCTTGACCAGCTCCGCGAGCGCCCCGAGGTCGTACCCGAGGAGATCCCGGGGCTGCTGGAACGGCTGGCCGAGGTGCCGGACCCCCGTGACCCACGCGGAGTGCGCCACGCCCTGGCCGTCGTACTGACGCTGACCGCATGCGCCGTGCTGACCGGGGCCACTTCGCTCTTGGCCGTCGGCGAGTGGATCGCCGACGCCCCTGCTCAGGTTCTGGAGTGCCTCGGCATCCGTATCGATCCGCTGCTGCCCACGCGGCTGGTGCCCGTCGAGTCGACGGTCCGCCGGCTCCTGGCCCGCATCGACGGCGACGCGCTGGACCAGGCGGTCGGCCGCTGGCTCGCCGACCGCCGCCCCCAACCGAGCGGTGCCGCCGACCTGCGCGGAGTGTCGGTGGACGGCAAGAGCCTGCGCGGAGCCGCCAAGGCGAAGGGCCGCAGGGTCCACCTCCTGGCAGCCATGGAGCACACCACCGGCCTGGTGCTGGCCCAGCTGGACGTCGGCGAGAAGACCAACGAGATCACCTGCTTCCAACCCCTGCTCGACACCGTCGCAGGCCTCGCCGGGACGGTCGTCACCAGCGACGCGATGCACACCCAGCGCGAGCACGCCGGCTACCTCCTCGGCCGGAAGGCGCACTACATCGTGATCGTCAAGGGCAACCAGAAGAACCTCCGCGAGCAGCTCAAGTCCCTTCCCTGGAAGGACATCCCACTACAGGTCCGCACCAAGGACACCGGTCACGGACGCTTCGAGATCCGCCGCATCAAGGTCGCCACCGTGAACAACCTGCTCTTCCCCGGCGCCCGCCAGGCCATCCAGATCAAGCGCCGCCGCACCGACCGCAAGACCAGCAAGACCACCATCAAGACCGTCTACGCCGTCACCAGCCTGACCGCCGACCAGGCCACCCCGGCCCAGCTCGCGAAGCTGATCCGCGACCACTGGCACATCGAGGCCCTGCACCACGTCAGGGACACCACATTCGCCGAGGACGCCTCCCAGCTCCGCACCGGCAACGCACCGCGCGCGATGGCGACCTGGCGAAACCTCGCCATCGGCGCTCTGAAGCTTGCCGGAGTCACCAACATCGCCGCCGCCCTCCGCCGCAACGCCCGAGACGTCACCCGGCCGCTCGCCCTCCTCGGCCTCACGTGATCACAAACCGGACATCACGCGACTACGCCGAAGCCTTGCCCACACCCCCTGGCGCAGTCGGCGCCTGGCCGAGCAGCAGCCAGGCACCACCGTTGGGCCCCGGGCAGCGCCTGGGGCCCAACGGCGTCTCCCAGGGCGGAACTGCTCCGGCCGTCAGGCCACCCGGTGCCCGGGTCAGACCTCCGCGGGCAGCTTCAAGAACTCGCCGCGCGGCCGGTCCTCCCCGGCCTTCAGGTGCGCGAGGCCGTTGACGAACACGGTGGCGCCGCTGTGGAAACGCACGGTCAGGCCGTACTCGATCGCCGACACCGTCGTGCCCTCGGAGTACGGCTCAACCGCCGCGATCTCCTCGCACCCCGCCGCCGCGATCCCCGCGGCGAGGGCCTGCTCCACCGCCACGGTGCGCACCGGCACGACGGTCAGGTCCGGCATCTGACGTGCCGCCAGAGCCGCACCGGTGACCGGCTGCCCCTCCGCGTTGCCGTACACGTCGCCGGGGGTGGAGACGGCGGTGATCTGCCACCACAGCTGCGCACCGGTGGCCAGTTGCAGGGCGACTCCCAGCGGGTGGGCGGTGTGTCCGACGTCCGCGAGGGCGGCTGCCCGCTGTACGCCGGGCAGGCCGGCGGCGACGTCCACGAGCAGGGTCTGGAAGCGGGTGGGGCGCACGTGTCTCCTCTGTACTGCCACGCGGCACCGCGCCGCCTGGCGAGGCTCAACGTACCGCCGCGCTCGCACACGCCAGCGACCAGCGCGCTGGACCCGACGTCAGGTCTGGTCCGGCGCCTCGGGGGTGCCGTGTCCCAGGGCACGCCGTCCGGTCCGGCCGGGCCCGGCTGCGACCTGGCCGCCGCCGCCGCCGGCCAGCGGGCCGGGGCCGACGGTTCCCCAGAGCTGCTCGGCGGGGAGCCGACGGGCGCCGACGGTGGCGGCGACCTGGTCGTCGGCGGGAGTGGTGGGTCGGGCGGTCAGTGGCCGGCGCGGCGTGGTGCTCATCCTGCTGACGCTACCGGCCCGACGGACCGTCACCAGCCACCCACCGGACCGCCCCTGACGACCCGTGCGGCGGGCCGCCGCCGGTCCCGCCCGCAGGCCTGCCCGGGCCGGGACCTACGATGCCGATCGTGGATCAGAATTCCGACACGTGGGGAAACAAGGAAGCCAGCTTGGCACCGGCCTGCCCGGAGTGCGGCACCGCGCTGCGCACCGGCGGTCCGGGGCGCCGCCCGGTCTTCTGCAGCCGGTCGTGCTCGGCGAAGGCGTACCGCCGGCGGCGCAGCGAGAAGCACCAGGACGCGGTCGCCGACGCCCTTGTTTCGACACGTGCCGAAATCCCCGCCGTCGCGGAGTCCGGCCGGCAGGAGTTGCTGGACCTGGCCGCCGCCGTGCAGCGCACCGCCGCCCGCTTCCTCGAAAGCCTTGAGGTAGCCGCCCGTGGCGAGGGTGGGCGTGGGAGACCTGTGGTGGAGCGGTGTGCGGGGGAGCGCCTGGAGTGGTGCTGTGGTGGGTGTCTGGCTGTTTTCGTCCTGCGGTGGTTGGGGTGGGGTTCCTGGGGTGGGTGGTTGTGGTGCGGGGGCCCCGGTGTCCGGGTGGTGGCGTGGTGTGTGCGGGGCCACCGCCCGGACACCCCGGTGGGGGTGCTGTCCAGCTCCTTGTCACCGGACAGTGATCTTCACGGCTGTCCGGTGGCGGGGGCAAGCACCCACGCGGGTAGGGGAGCACATCTCCGATGGGCCATCGAGGTGATGGTCTGGCATCACGACGGAAGTTTGGCGTTCAGGGCCTTGACCCCGGCGGGGGCCGAGGCGATGAACTCGGCGTACTGGTCACCTGGCAGGTACTCGCGGATCCGGGCGAGTAGCGCCAGGCAGCCCGGCTCGTTCCTCAGACCGTAAGTGGTGAAGTACGGCAGTCCACGTTCGGTGAGGATCCATTCCTGGACAGCCGCCCGTCCAAGGAATTCGTTGATCTTCTCCAGTTCGAACTTGAAGACAACTCCGGCCTCTGCCGCTCGCCCTGTCGCGACATGACCGCATTCATGCCACACCACACCCTTTCCTTTGGCGGTGGACAGCTCCTTCTGGTCGAGCAGAATCGTGCCGATCTGGATCCGCTCCAGAAGCTTCTTGTAAAAGACGGGCTGAGGGGCGGAATACTTTTCCGGATGGTATGTGGCAAGCATTACACCCCTGAAGTATTTCACTTTCTGTGCCGTCATCAAGGCGACGGCGCAGTTCAAGTTTCCCATGCCGGCGTTCCCCGGAACGACAAGGATCTGCGTGGGGGAGGCGGTTACTCCAGCCATCGAGACCAAGGCGTATGCCGCATTGTCCCAGTCTTCGTTGAACCCCGGGTAACCGTCGGGGCTGTCAGTGAAATCGATCTTGTCGGTCACCTCGATCTTCGACGGCCTTGATGCAGCCGCCGTCTTCTCCTCCCCGCCACCACTGGCGGCACCCTTGGTGCCAGCGGTGGCGGGCCCGCGCAGCCAGTTGTCCAGGGCATCGGCGCTCCACCGTTCGATCGGCTGCCGCTCGGCCTGGGCGAGTCCCGTCTCGTAGAGGTAGACCGTCGCCTCCCCCAGGGATCGCTCGAACCAGCCCGATGGCACACCTTTCCTGCTGACGGGTTTGACCCGTCCAAGGAGCGGCTTCGGCGTACGTGTTCCGCCTTTGACTTCCTCCGGGTGCGCTTCGACCCATTCTTGGAGGGAATTCCTGGACCAGGAGGAAATGGGCAGCCTGGCAGGGTTTGTATTTCCGGCGTAGGCGAAGACGTCCCCGGCCTTTGACTTCCGCTGGAACCAGCCGGCGTGATTGCTTACGGGTTCCGGGGCGTATGCGCGGGCCAGAACCCACAGTGCCTCGTAGACCGCCGACGCGTCGCCGGGGTCAAGACGCTCCTCGGAGATCAGATCAGCTTTCAGGCTGAACAGGTTGTTGGGGGCACTCTCCCCGTCGTTGAGCGGGGCGAACACATCGGGCCCCAGCCCGCCGAGATGCTCGTACTTTTCGATCGCCCAAGCGATCACCCGGTCGAAGTCCCGCTCACCCGAGGGGAACCCGTCGATGGCGGTGTAATTGTTTTGCAGTCCCCATAGAAGGAGATCGTGATCGGCGAGCATCGGTGCAGCCTCCTTGGGCGGTATCCCAGTCCGGGACGTCATCCTCAATCCTCGGATACAGTCGCGATACGTGCTCAGCGGCCCCGCCCCCCGCAGCACGGTTTGCGGCCGTCCGGCGTCATCGCGACGCCGAAGCAACCGGATGAGTCTCTGACCAACCCACGATCAAGTCCCTGACCTGCGGTGACGGGAGGTAGAGGCCGCACCTTGTGCATCGGCCGCGCTGACGGACTGCCAGGGGGGCCTGGGTGAACCTGTCCTCCAGCTCCAGCTTGTTCCGCCTGGCCGCACGCGTGGGCCGGTGTTTGTCACCGCCTCCAACCGGGTCAAGCCAAGGCGCCCGGAGCCGGCGGAAGTGCCTCGTGTGGGCGGCTACGGGTGCCTGTACCTGACCCGGCCTGGAGCCGCGCCGCTGGAAAGGCTCATTCTATGATTTATGCGCAGCATAGCAAGCTTGAGGCTGAAAACCCTTCTCTCCCCAGGTAGCGGCGATCCGCTTCCCGCCAAGCGGATTGTAGTAGAGAACTTTGAGCCTGCCTGCGCTGGATTTCTGATATCCGTAAGCTACGATCCAGTGGGCATTGTCGCCGGACATGTAAAGACCGCCGGAGTCTATGGCCGAGATCAGAGCTTCCGGGGTTGGGGCGGTTGCATCTAGTGCTACGCCGCTGATTTCATCCAGTCCGTCGCATGCATCGGTCACGGGAGTTCCCCAAGTCCCCCAGAGTCCTTTGAGTGCCTGGTCGGCACCGTAGTCTCCCTCGAGCGCCGCGTCGCTCATGCGTGAATAGACATCGGCCCATTTCTCGCTGGAGGTTTTCCGGTACTTCCGGTACTGTGCGACATAAAATTTCGGCTCTTCGTCGCTGGTTAGCTTCTGCTTTTCATTCGCCATCGCGAACCGGTGGGCGAACTCGGCGGGAGTGGTGTCATCTCCTCCGCCCAGTGACCGGACTGCCGTGGCGGCAGCGGCTGCGTAGCACATTCCAAGCTCAAGGGGGCCTTGGGGTACCGCTTTTTCTGAGCGCCAACCCCTGCTGACAAGCCTCTTCCCCCAGGTTTCTTCCGGTTTGGGAACTTCTTGCTCGGCGCTTTTGACATTGACGAGACCGCCCCAGCCACATGTAGGGCAGCGCAGGGGGTCCTTCGCGCACCCTGGTGCTGCGTGTTGGCAGTCAACGTGGATGAACGGCTGATTCCCGTGGACGGCTGATTCCCCCCAAGCGCATCGCATCACATCGCCGTCCGCAAAATCCGACAGTTCCAGTTCTAGCGTGCACGCTACACAGATTTGCTCCGCTGCTGAGCCGACTGTATCCGGTGCTGTCATCGGCCGTGTACTCGGGCGCTCCTTGGGTTCGGTTATGGTAGTGGCCACTGTTGGTTCCGGAGCGACCTGCGATATTACTCTTCCTTCGGCCTGAAGTTCCTGGGCGGTGAACCACCCGTCAATCCCATCCTCCGTTCTGCTGTAGTAGGCGGTCCTCTTCCTGTCCAAGGCGATGAACCTGGTCCATTCGCTGGCGCTGGTTTGATTGGGCTCAGGGCGCGAGAGGAGTGGAATAAATCTCCCATACGGAGTTGAACTGAAATGATGCAGATCATCCACGTATTTATAGTAAGCGAATTTTGTTCCGGCTCGCTCAGGATCGGCGAAAACTCCTTCTGGCTGGCGTTTCTCTTCCCGTTTTCCTTGCCTGCCTGACTGCGTTCCCGGGCGAGGCTCTGATGCGGCTCGCGCGTGGTTAGACTTCCAGGCCTGCTCTGCTTCAAGCATCACATGCGCGAAGATGGCAAACTCGTCGCCACGAATGTGCGGATATGAATCCTGGATCTCCAGCAGAAGAGAGGGGAGGTTATTATTTGTCCGTACCTCGCCTGTGCACTCCTTCATGACCTCACTACTTTCGCCGAACTCTCCGATTGCCCATTCTGTCAGACCTCGTGCGGTTCTTCCTCCAATGCAGGACCTGATAATCTCTGACTTTCGATCGTGCAGGGCATCGAGAAGCTGACCGTGGTCGCTGATAGGCATTCCCCGTCTCCTTCTTCAGTCGCGCTTTGCCTGTTCCATCTTCCCCTGAGATTCTATGATGTGCCATGATGCAGGCATCCTGATGCCCCTTCGGGGACCTTTATCTGCCCGCTTCTGACTCCTGGCCTTGGGTTGCAGATTGACGTCATACGGGTAGGGACTTACCTCGATCGTTCGTGGCGGTTTGTCGGTTCATCTGGCGGGCCGTTTCGGCTTGTCGGGGCGGTGGCGGCCAGGCTGGTGGCCGGGCTGCCGCCGTCGGGTGAGCGCCGGTTCCTCGGCTCGGGTCTGTCCAGTGAACGGCTCTGTCTCCATCCGGTGGTAACGGTGAGCCGCTGAGCCGGTACACCGTGGGGGTGGGCGAGTGGAGCCCGAGCAGGAGTACGTCTACCTGAGCGTCGCCGACGACCAGAAGACGATGAAGATCGGTCGCAGCACCAACCCGAAGGCCCGCCTCGCAGCCCTGCAGGCAGGCTCCCCGGTGCTGCTCAAGATCGCCGTGACCTTCCCCGGCGGCCCCGGCTCGAGCGCCACCTCCACCAACACTTCGCTCGCTTGCGAGTGCACGGCGAGTGGTTCTCCTTCCCGCACGACAACCCGGTCGCAGCGGTCACCGACGCAGTCGGCACCTACCAGCTGCCCCCAGGCATGGTGGACCGAGCCCGCAGTGCCCGTGCCCCGGGCCCACCGCTGCACACCCTGGCCCTCACCGGGGCGGAGTGGGCGACGATCGACTGGCTGCGCTCCCATGGCGGTGCCGGTGCTGCGGTGCGGGCTTCCCCGGCAGCGGTCGCCGAGGATATCCACGCCACTGAGACCACGGCGAAGACCGCGCTGGCCCGGCTGGTGAAGCTGAACACCCTGCTGAAGACGTCGCCGCGCAGCCAGACCTACCAGCTCAACCCGCGCCGGTTCTGGGAGGGCAGCGGTGACGCGCAGGTCCAGGCGTGCCGCAGGCTCGACCCGCCGCCCATCAAGCCGGACGCCAAGGCGCTCACGGCCGCGAAGAAGGCCGCCGACAAGCGCACCGGCAAGACACCGAGCGCGGTGACGGAGCCCGCCGCCGGCTCGGCGTCGCCGCCCAGGCCGCGCCGTGCCAGCCAGACCATGACGACCGGAGGCACCCGATGAGCGCCGCCACCCACAGCCACCACGGATTCGACCCGGACAGCCTCGGGATGCCGCCCGTCTACTCCCTCAACCTGTCCGCCAGCCAGCGCGACATCCTGGAGTGGCTGACCAGCCGCGGCGCCATCTTCGACCCGGTCGTGGCCGGCACGGAGGAGATCGCCGCCGACTGCAGCGTCTCGACCTCCACCGTCTACGAGTCCCTCGCCCGCCTGGAGACCCTGCACCTGGTCGACCACCCCGACCCGGCTCGCTACCGGGTCAACCCCCGCTACTACTTCGCCTCCAACCCCGAGATCCGCCGCCTGGTCGCCGAAGCCCTCGAAGCCCCCCAGATCACTCCGGACGCCCGCGCCGAAGGCCCCCGCAAGCTCGGCAACGTCGCAGCCCGCCGTCGGCGCACTATCCAGGCAGTCCCCGACCAGGAGTAGGCGCCGGCCTCACCCAGCCGCCGGCCCCAGAACAAGAACCGAGCGTTCTGGGGCCGGTTGGACCCGGAGCGGCCTGGCCGCCGCCCGGCTGGCTGGGCCTGACCACATACCGCGAGCCGGTACCGCGATGCTGTCCCTGGCGGGACACTGTGGTTACCGGAGGAGGCGAGAGTAGTGAGCGTTGCGACCGCTGACCACAGCGGGCCCTGGACGTTGGAAGACGTCCTGGCCCTGCCCGAAGACACCCGCCACCGGATCGAGCTGGTCGGGGGCGCGCTGCTGGTGAGCCCCAACCCCGGCGTCCCGCACCAGCGGGCCAGCTCCCGCCTCTGGGCCCTCCTTGATGCCGCCGTCACCGCCTCCGGCGCGCCCTTCGAGGTGCTGGAAGCCGTGAACATCGTGGTCCCCGACGGGCTGCTCATCCCCGACCTGGTGGTCGCCGACGCGACCGCGGCCGCCGAGGCCGGCGTCACGCTCAGCGCCCACGACATCGTGGTGGCCATCGAGATCGCCTCGCCCTCCACCCGGGTCACCGACAAGAAGATGAAGCCCGCCCTGTACGCGGCGGCCGGCATCGCGCACTACTGGCGCCTCGAACTCGAACCCGCCCCCCGGCTCTACCTCGGCCACCTCGAGCGCGGCACCTACACAGACCGCCTGGTCCAGGTCGGCGAGCGAACCGCCCTCACCGAGCCGTTCCCCCTCGACCTCGACCCCGCCGCACTGCGCCGGTAGACCAGGTCGCTCGCACGCCGGACCCCTCGGGTGGTTGCCCGAGGGATCCGGCGTTTCCAGGCCTGCAGAGCCCTGGCCCGGCCTACCCCAGGCGGGCCTGGGGTGCCCGGCTTCCCGCCCTACCTTCCCCGCACATCACTCAATCCAGTGAACACCCGCAAATTCTATGGAATCTGTCCATGGAATATGGATAGGATGCCCGTATGGCACTCAGTACGTTGGAGACGTTGCGGCTCACGGTTGCCGCCTTGCGGCAGCGAACCGGCGAGAGTCAGGCGCAGCTGGCCGCGAGTATTGACCTGACCCAGGACAAGGTGAGCCGCCGTCAGTCGGGGGCGCAGCCGTGGACGCTGGACGAGGTGGACGCGCTGGCGCGGCACTGGGGCCTGGCGCCGCTGGACCTGCTGGCCGGTCCGACCCACGCGGCGCAGTCCATGACGTGGCCGCCGGGCACCGCGGCACCCCAGCCGCAGCTGGTGCCGGCCACCTTCACCCCGGCGGCGCCCGCGCCCGTCCCGGCCCCGGCCGCTGCTCCGGTGCGGTCGGCCGCCCCGGACGTCGAGCACCAGGTCGTCGTCGCCGAGCAGCCCGCGGCCGCCGCTGTCGTCCAGGTCGCCGACTATGACCGGGGTGCGGACGGGCTGCCGTTGGAGCTCCTCGCCGCGCCGTGTGAGTACTGCGGCCGCCCGGTCCGTCACCGGATCGGCGGCCGCCCGCTGCACCTGGGCGGTTTCTGCGCCCCGGCCGGACCCGCCCCGGCCCCGGCCACACCGGCCGCTGCTGCCGCTCCCGCCCCCGTGGTCACGGAGGCTGCGTCGGCGGTCACGGTTGTTTCCGTGTCGGTCGCGTCGGTCGCTGAACCCACCCCCACAGCGCCGGCGGAACCGGCACCGGCACCGGCACCGGCAGCGGCACCGCCCGCCGCCGCGCCCCGCCATCCCGTCCGCGCGGCGCCCGTCCGGCCCGCTCCGGCCGCCACGCCCGCTCCGGCCGCTGCCACTGCGCGGGGTGAGTACGCGGGGACGGGCCGGGACCTGGGCTACTACCTCGACATGATCACTACGGCGGTGGAGGAGGCGCTGGAGGAGCACGACGGGGACACCGAGGCCGCCTCGGCCGCGTTGGAGAAGAGGGCGATTCCGAACGGAATGGCCCTCTTCGAAGCCACCCGGGTCGGTGCCGCGTACGAGCACACGGTGTATCCGGACCGGCTGGAATTCCTCTCGAAGAAGACCCGCAACGGGGCGGACGAGATCTGGGAGGGGCGTCACAAGTGGGAGAACGCACCCCTCATGGAGGCCGTCCGCAAGGGCGACCCTGCGGAGGTCGCGGTGGACGTCCTGGACACCAACGCCGCCTACTGCAGCGCGCTGAAGACACACCTGCCGATCGGCTCCCTGGTCCATGATCCGAACGGTGGGTTCGATCCGAAGCGCTCCGGTATCTACCTGCTCCCCAAGCGCCCCACCTGGGAACACCCGACCCTGCCCGACCCGATCGGCAACCGCCACGAGAGCGGTCCGGTGCTGCTGGACGGTGCCACCGTCCGCCTGCTGGCCCGCTGCCACAAACTCGGCCTCACCGACGCCCCGCACATCACCGAAGCCTGGACCAGCGGCGCCTCCGAAGGCCTGCTGGAGAAGTTCCGCCGGGTCCTCACCCAGGCCCGCGAGAACGCCATCCACGACGGCGACACGGTCACCGAGAAGTACGTCAAGGCCATCTACGCGAAGTTCGCGTCCACCATCGGCGAATCCACCTTCAACCGGGACATCCGACGGCCCGACTGGATGCACATCATCCGCTCCCAGGCCTTCGCCAACCTCTGGTACAAAGCCCACCGCGCCCACACCGCCGGCCTCACCGTCGTCCGGCTGCGCGGCACCGACGAACTGCACGTCACCGGCGACATCGACTGGCGGACCGTCTTCGCGGAGGGCCGCCTGGCCACGCAGATGAAGCTGAAGGACCAGTACACGCTGCCCACGTCCCGGAAGCGGAGCGCCTGAGGTGTCGACCGACGGTTGGAAGAACTTCGGCCGCTACGGCGCCGACGGTGACCCCGGAAACGTCCACGGATCGATCGGGCTCGCCCGCGCCCTGGAAGACGCCCTGGAGCGGATGGTCATCGAGGGCGGCATCAAGTCCCCCGTCACCACCCGCCGCGGCCTGGGCGCCCGGATGCGGTACCTGCGCACCACCAGGGGCGGCGCCCGGGCGCTGCGTGAGGCCGGCGTCACCGCCACCCCCGCCACCGTCCGGGCCTGGGCCGCCGGCAAGCAGACCCCGCGCCCGGCCACCCGGGAAGCGATCGACACGGCGTACTGGAATCTGCGCGCCGCCAACGTCCTCGCCAACTCGGGTGCGTTCAAGCAGCACCTCAACCGGGCCGGCCGCGGCTCCAGAGTCGAGATCCACCCCGTCAACCAGCAGCCCGTGGACGAGAACCGGCGCCGTGACAACCTCCGCGTCCGGTCCTTCCAGGTCCGCTACGTCTGGGACGACGCCGTCGACGCCCTCACAGGCGGCGACGCGAGCAAGCTCGAGGAGATCTGGGACGACATCATCGCCGACCTCGACAGCGACTACGGCGCCTACCAGTACGTCTCCCACATCGGCCTCGGCGCCTGACATACGGCGGGCGGTCTGCCGTGGGGGTGTCCGGGGTGGTGTCCGGGGTGGTGGCGGGTGTCTGGTGGCGGGTGTGTGGCTGTTTGGTCCTGTGCGGGTTCCGGTCGGTGGTGGGTGTTGGGGTTCCCGGGCTGGTGGTGGTGGTGCGGGAACCCCGGTGTCCGGTGGTGTGCGTGGGTTTTGCCGCCGGGCACCCTGGTGGGGATGCTGTCCAGCTCCGTGCCACCGGATAGTGATCTTCACGCCTGCGCGGGGGTGGGGGCAAGCGCCCACGCCGGGAAGGCAACCGCCGCCTGGCTGGCGGGTACCGTTCGCCGGCTGCGCGCCCCCCGGTGGGGGTGTCGCTGTCAGCGCGTGTCGTTGGGTGAGGTGCCGCGCCCGCCGGGGGCCGGCCGGCCGGCGGGGCCCGCTGTGGGGTGGTGGGTGCCGGTCCCGCCGCCGGGGGGATGGTGGCGGGGCCGGGCTGGGTGTGAGCACACCACGCGGGGATTTACCAGGTCCCCGTGGTGCCAGGGTAGTTGGGGGCGGGGTGGGTGTGGGGTGCCCGGAAGGGCCGCGTCCCGCCTGTTGCCCGAACCCTCGCTGCCTCGGGTGCCGCGCTGGCGGGGGTTGGGGTGTCCACGGGGGTGTGGGTGGGCCCCCGGACACCGGGTGGGTGTCTGGGGGCCGTAGGTGGGGCGTGGGGGTTGTCAGCCGCCTACGTAGGGGTTGTAGGTGAGGGTGATGTTCTGGCGGGCGGTGTTGCCGTTGTTGGTGGCGGTGACGGCGACGGTGACGGTTTCGGACTGGGCCAAGACCCAGCCGGGGGAGTTCTGGGTGGGGTTGCCGTTGCCGTCGAGGGGGCCGTCGTAGGGGATGGGGAGGGTGTTGTTGTTGCGGGCGAGGGTGGCGGTGCCGTTGCCGTTGTTTGTGATGGTGACGAGGTTGCTGCCGCTGCCGGGGCCCTTGTCGTAGGTGACGGTGCCGCTGCCGGGGTTGGTGGTGGCCAGGGTGAGGGTGCTGGCGTAGTTGGACTGGGTGTTGAGGGTGGTGGTGTTGGTGAAGGTGGGGGCGCTGCCGGTCGCGTTGTTGGCCCAGGTGGCCTGGTTGGCGGCGTTGTAGATGACGAGGGTGCCGTCGCTCTGCTGGGTGAGGCGGTTGGCGTTGTTCTTGCTGCCGTTCTCGGACCACAGGAGGCCGTCGTGGCCGCCGGTGTCCTGGCGGATCTGGAGGGTTCCGTCGGTGTTGAAGGTGGCGTAGGCGCCGTTGTTGCCCCAGGTGTTGGTGGCCCAGGTGGCGGTAGCGGGGGTGGTGCTGGTGTTGTAGGTGACGAGGTTGCCGTCGCCGTTGAGGACGGTCTTGTAGTTGCCGGTGGTGATCATGCCGCCGATGGCGAATTTGGTGCCGGGGGTGACGGAGCCGGTTGCCCAGCGGAGGTTGCCGTTGGAGTCGTGGATCTGGCCGGCGGTGGTGGTGGAGTCGAACCGGAAGGTGGAGTTGGCGCCGCCGGTGGTGTCGGGGCCCCAGATCTTGGTGCCGCCGGAGTTGTTGACCCGGAGTTCGCCGTTGCTGGTGAACGAGGCGGTGGCGCCGGGGTTGTTGTAGGTGTTGGAGGCCCAGAGCGCGTTGCTGTAGTTGGGGGTGCCGTCGTTGTTCAGCTTGTAGGCGACGAGGTTGCCGTCACCCTGCATGACCAGACCCACCATCGTGTTGCCGCTGCCGTTGATGGTGCCGGTGCGGTAGACCGTATTGGTGGTGAGGGTGGTGCCGGCGGGGATACCGCCCGCGTTGTAGTTGGCCAGGTCGACCAGCTGACCGCCGCTGTTGCTGGACCACTTGACGGTGCTGTTCTTGGTGATCTGCAGGCCTGTGGTGGGGCTGAGGCTCAGGGTGGCGCCGTTGTTGTCGGCGATGTAGGTGCGCTTGATGACGGTTCCGTCGGCCTTTTTGATGTAGAGGTTGCCGTCGGTGTCGAAGGTGGCGGTGGCGCCGTTGTTGTTGTAGGTGTTGGAGGCCCAGAAGACGGAGCCTGGGGTGCCGTCGCTGTTGACGTTGTAGGCGAGAAGGTTGCCGTCGCCCTGCATCTTCAGCATGGCCATCTTGTTGCCGTTGGCGTTGGTCCCGAAGCTGTAGAGCTGGCCGGTGGTGAGAGGGGTGGCGCTCGTAGGAAGGCCGTTCGGCTGGTAGTTGGGGAGGCTGGAGGCGGTGATGACGATTCGGCCGTGGGTGTTGATGCCCTGGGGTGGGGTGAAGGTGCCGCCGTTTGCTGTGCCGTTGTCGCTCGAGGTGACGCCGTTGACGGGACCGTTGTTGTTGGCTGATCCGTAATGGCTGCTGCCGCCGCCGCCGGAGGTACCCTGTCTGGCGGAACCGCCGCCGTACCAGCCGCCGCCGCCGCCGACGTCACCGTTGGCACCGACGCCAAACCGCCCCGTGTGTTCCCAGTCGAAGCCAGAGCCGCCCTGGGTCTGGTAAGCGCCCCCACCGTCAGTCCAGTAGTCCCACGCATCGGGGTAACCGCCCTCGAGGCCGCCGCCGTAGCCGCCCCATTTGCTGCCGCCGCCGCCGCCGGCCACGACGATCCGGTCATCGAGGGTGTACTGACCCTGGCTGTTGGCTACACGTACATCAGAAGCTCCGCCACCGCCGATGTTGAGGTTGCCGTTGTAGGGGGACCCCGACCCGCCGCCGTTCCAGCCACCTGGTTGTGGTTGGCTGCCGTGGCTGTTTTGGCCGCCGTAGCCGCCGACGTTGACCTGCAGCTGCTGTCCGTTGGTCAGGCCTGACAGGGTGGCGCTCTGCTTACCACCGGGCCCGCCAGTACCGGTAAACCACGGCTGTAGTCCACCGGCCGCGCCGTAGGCGGTGACGGTGGCGCTGGTGACGCCGGAGGGGACGGTGAAGGTCTGCGCCGCGCCGGTGAAGTCGTAGGTGCAGTTGACGGTGCCGTTGGTGTAGACGCAGGGGTCGCCCTGGCTGGGGTCGGCGTGTGCGGTGGTGGCGGCGAGGCCGGCGAAGGCGGTCGCGCCGAAGGACGCGGTGACGGCGATGGCCGTGGTGCGCTTGCGCCAGTGCTTTCCGCGTCCTTGGTGTCCTGTGCTGTGGGTGTGGGTGTAGTGGTTGCTGTGTTCGCGGTGGTGGTGGTTGTGGCTGCTCATGGTCGGCCTCGCTGAGGGTTGGCGGGGCCTGGGGTGGCCCGGCGGCTCTGGTGGGGTGGATTGTTTGGTGTTCTGGCCGTCTCCCCTGGCCAGATTCTCCACTGTGCCGGATGTCACATCCATATGTTGCGGATAAGGGTAAGCGTTTGCGCGAAAAGGCAATGGGTCCGCGCGTTTGGGAAATGCGAAAATAGGGGCACGCGTCGGGGCAGGCGGGGTGGTTCCCTTATTTCTGGAAGCTATTTTCCGGGTATTCTTCGATTCGTGGTTCGGTGGGTGACGGGCGGGGGCGGTGCGTTGTCATCGAGGGCCGTGGTGGGCTGGGTGTGGTCAGGTGTTGGTGACGGGTGGGTAGGTTCGGGGGGCTGGCGCCCGGCGGGTGGGCTGGTGTGGGGCTGCCCGGATGGTGGATGGTGGGACCGGGTGCCTGAGTGATGATCGGTGTGTGGTTTTCATTGGGGGGTCGGCGTTGTTTTTCACTGGTGGGGGATGGTGTGTTGTGGCTGGTGGTCAGCTGTTTTGAGGGGGGTGTGTGGTGAAGGGTGGGGCCGGGGTTGCGGTGAAGTGTTCCGCTGTATCACGGTGAAAAGCTGACGCCGATCGTTATCACGATGCCTGGGCGTTGCGTCTGGGAGCGGGGCACCGCCTGGTCGAACGGGTTTGTCTGCCCGCCTTGTGCAAGGCAGTGAAAGATGGGGGGTGAACGCCTCGGGTCGAAGCCTGGGTCGTGGCCTGGGTCGTGGCCAGGGGCGGGATGGCCGCCCGGGGTTGGGCATGGGGTGAAACACCCCGGTGGTGTTCTGCCTTCGATCGGGTGTTGTCGCGCGGCGTGTCGGTATCGCGCCGTGCCGCGGTGGACAGCCTGACCCGCGACAAGGCCCGGTGCGATGGTGTGGGGCGCCGACCGGAACGGGGGAGTGGCGGTGTCCGAGCCGGTGGACCGGTCCGCGGCCGTGGCCCGGTTGATGGACCTGGACAGTCGGGGTGAGTTGACGACCGCTCATGTACGGCTGATCGCCTCGTCTCTCGGGGTAACCGTGCGGGCGGTGTGGTACTGGGTGGCCGCCGCGCGCGGGGAGGGCCGCCTCGTACCGCGCTCCCGCGCGAGAGCGAGCGTCACCCCGCAGATCCGGCGTCTGCTGGCTCTGTGGGGAGGCAACGTCTCGGCCGTTCACCGCGAACTGGCGGCCCGTGCGGCGGACGATCCCGAGGCCGGGCCAATGCTGTCGCTGTCGGCCCTGCACCGTGCCGTGGCGCGGGAGTTGTCGGCGGGGGAGCGGGCGGGTCTGCGGGGTGGGGAGGCGGCCCGCCGGGCTCATGACGTGTTCGGGAAGCGGCCGGCCACGTGGAGGAACGCCTGCTGGGAGGGTGACCACAAGCGCGTGCCGGTGCAGGTCGATGTCGAGGGGGAGCTGGCGTGTCCGTGGATCACCTGGTTCATCGACTGCGCCACCAAGTCCATCCTCGGCCTCGCGGTGACCGCGCACGCCCCCTCCAGGGACGCGGTACTGGCCGCGCTGCGTACCTCGATCACCCGCACCGAACCCTTCGGCCCCGCCGGCGGCCTGCCCGCCCTGGTGCGCGTGGACCGCGGCAAGGAGTTCCTGTGCACCACGGTGACCGCCGCGCTCGGAGCCCTCGCTGTCCCCGTGCACGACCTGCCCGCCTACAGCCCGCACTTGAAGGGCACCGTGGAGGCGCTGAACGACGCGGTCGAGGAGATGTTCCTCGTCTCCCTGCCGCGCTACACCCACCGCCAGAAACTCACCAGCGGCCGGACCGCCGATCCGCACGCGCCGCCGCTGACGTTCGCGACGTTCGTCCAACTGCTGCTGGACTGGGTGCGCTGGTGGAACACCGAGCACCACCCGGCGGCTCTGAAGGGCCTCACCCCGCTCCAGACATGGAACGCGGACCCGACGCCGCTGCGCGACGTCCCGGCCGAGCACCTCGCGTTCTTCGCCCTGGAGGACGACGGCCGCACCCGCACGATCACCACGAACGGCATCTCCTGGCGCAGCCGCCCCTACATCGCCGCGTGGATGGTCGGCCGCACCGATACGAAGGTCCGCCTGCGCCACCTCCCGCACCACGACAGCGAGATCGAGGTGTTCGACGCTACCGGCGGCCACCACCTCGGCACGGCCCATCTCGCCGAGCAGGCGAGCCCGGAACAGGTCCGCGCCCTGAAAGCGGCCCGCACCGCAGCCGCCCGCCGCCTGCGCGCGGACCTGAAGGCCGCCGAGAAGCTGCGCCGCCAGCGGTTCGCCGCCGTCACCACCGCGGCCTCACCCCAGCCGCTCGGCACCCTCACCGCCGCCGAGGCCCAGGCCGAGCTCGAAGCGACCGACAGCAGGGACCTCCGCGCCCTGGCCCTGCCCGGACTGATCCCGCACACCCCGCTGCCCGACGACTGGGTCCCGCCCCACAACACCCCCACCCCCACCCCCACCCCCACCCCCCACCCCCACCCCCCACCCCCACCCCCACCCCCCCCCCCACCCCCCCCCCCCCCCCCACCCCCACCCCTGTGTCCGCCTCTGCCGCCGCCGCCCCTGTGTCCGTCTCTGCCGCCGCCTCTGCCGCCGCCCCCGCCCCTGTGTCCGCCATCGTGTCCGCGTCGGACCTCGGCCAAGACCCAGTCCCCGCATACGAGACCTGCGGTGAGGACACCACCGCCCCCGGGGCGGTGCCGCCCTGAACAGCCCCGCGGCAGGGCGGTTCTCCGTCAGGTGGCACTCACCGGGCGGCACACCCACCGCTCTCCGCCGCTGACGACCCCGATGCCGGTCCTCGACGCTGACCCGGCTCGTGGCCGGCCACCCCGGCCGGGGCCTTGCCCGCATGTCACGGACGACCAGGCCCATCCACCCCGCACCCCACCCGTCCGCACCCCGCACCCCGCACCCCGCAGCCCCGAGCCCGCAGGAGCCCCCGATACCCATGACCACCACACCGTCGGCGCTGCGCCCAGGGATGCTGCCGCCGCAGCGCGCGGACCACTATCTGAACCTGCCCGGGGCGCGGATCGTGGCGACGGAGGCGTTGCGCACCACGCGTGACAACATCGCCGCCACCCTCGACGCCCGCGCGATGATGGTCCTGGCCGGGGCGGCGGGCAACGGCAAATCGTTCTCCGTGAACGCCGCGCTGCGCCACCTCGCACCGGGCAACACCTACCGGGTGGCGTTCCGGGCCCGCCCGACCCCGCGTGACATCCGCCACGAGCTGTTCCGCGCCCTGGCCCTGCCCGGGGAACCACCAGCACGTCCCATCGAGTTCGACGCGGTCCTCAAGGACGCCCTCGCCCGTTCCTTCCATGTCCTGGTGTGTGACGAGGCACAGTGGCTGTCCCGGGAGTGCTTCGAGTACTGGCGCTACTTGTGGGACGAGCCGACCACCGACATCGCGGTGGTCTTCGCCGGGGGTGACGGCTGCGCGAAGGTGCTGCGCCGGGAGCCGATGCTCGCCTCGCGAGTGTTCATCTGGCAGCAGGCCCTGCCGCTGACCCTGCCCGAGGTCCTGGCGACAGTCCCGGCATTCCACCCGTTGTGGGAGGGCGTCGAGCCGGATCTGATCGCGTTGGTGGACAAGCAAGCCGCGCACGGCAACTTCCGGGCCTGGGCGCGTATCACCAAGCACGCCGCCGACGGCCTGGCCGCCCAGGGCCGCACCCGTGTCGATGAGCAGTTGCTGCGCCAGGTCTACGGCAGGCTCGGCGCCGGCACATGAGCACCCAACCCCGCCCCACCTCTGCCACCGCACCCCCGGTACACCCCACCCGCCCCGCTGACCCGGCCCGCCCTGCCGATGCCGGCCGCACCGTCCCTCCCGCGGACACCGCCCCCGCACCCGGTACGGCCGGCCCCCGCCGCGCCACGCGGGTGCCGCCCGCCGCACCAGGCACCCGCCCGCTGCCGCCACTGACCCTGGCCCTGGACCCGGCGGACACCCCGGCCTGCACACGTACGGCGCTGGCCGCCCACGACCCCGCCCGCGGCCAGGCCACCGTCCATCCCACCCCGGGCACCGCCCACACCGCCGACCTCGCCCACGACGTGATGGCCGCCCTCGGCAAACCCGACGCCGCGCCCAGCCCCTGGACCACCCGCCCCACCCTCACCTGGGCGGCCGCAGCGGCCCACGCCCGCGCCATGCGCCTTGGCCACCTCATCGTGCTGCGCGCCCACCTGCTGACCCCCGCCCGCCTGCACCAGCTCCTGCTCTTCCAACAGCGCACCGGAGCGCACCTGACCCTGGTGTGCCACCGCGCGCCGACCCCGGCCCTCACCCGCGCCCTCGCACACGTCGGCCACAGCGTCACCCACGGCCTGCCCCCCTACGCCCACCCGCCACACCCACCCCGCGCCGCCACCACCGTCGGCGCGGGCACACTCCCGCCCCGCCCGGCCACCCCCACCTGGCTGACCCTGCCCGCCCTGACCCGGCTGGCCTGGCCCCACACCCCCACCCCCTGCGACTGCTCCCCGCCGCCACCCCACCCCGACCACACGCCCTTCCCCACCCCACCCGGCCGCCTCGAAGAAACCCTCACCCGCCTGGCCCGCCTCTCCCACCCCACCCACGCCGCAGCCCTGGCCACCGCCCTGTTCACCGGCGCCCCCTACGCCCACCTGAGCACCCTCACCCCGCCCCACTGCCACCCCACCCGCCCCACCCTGCACCTGCACAAACCCGCCCACCACCACACCCCGGCACGCTGCGCCGCCCACCCCATCCCCGCCTGGGCCCGCCCCTTCCTCCACACCGCCACCCTCTACCACCACTACCTCACCCGCACCCCAACCTCCCCGTTCACCAGCTGGCGCACCGAACCCGCCACCGACCTGGCCGACCTCCTGCACACCGCCGAACACTGCCGGCTGCGCCCACCCCAGGACCCGTGGGGCCGCCCCGGCGGCCGCTTCCGCCTCCACTTCCCCCAAGCCCTGCCCGACGGCCCCGAGTGGACGATCGGGGTGTGGCTGGACAACCTCCCACCCGACCTGCAGACGGCCGCCCTGCGCTGACACACCCCCAAGCCACAACCCAGCCCACGGGCACACCCACGACCCACCACCACCGACCTCCAAGACCGACCGCCCCGCCCCGACCGCGCCTCCGCCCCGCCGGACCGGGCCGTGTCCCGTAAAGACCGGACAGACCCGGCCCGCCTGCCGGACGATTCGGTGATCTGGCCGACCGCGCCCGCCACTGCGCCGCTGCCACGCTGTGGGGCGCGTTCTGGCGCCCCCGTCCCGCGCAGCCCGCTGCGCCCGTCCCGCGCAGCCCGCTGCGCCCGTCCCGCGCAGCCCGCTGCGCCCGTCCCGCGCAGCCCGCTGCGCCCGTCCCGCGCAGCCCGCTGCGCCCGTCCCGCGCAGCCCGCTGCGCCCCCGTCCCGCGCAGCCCGCTGCGCCCCCGTCCCGCGCAGCCCGCTGCGCCCCCGTCCCGCGCAGCCCGCTGCGCCCGTCCCGCGCAGCCCGCTGCGCCCCTGTCCCGCGCAGCCCGCTGCGCCCCTGTCCCGCGCAGCCCGCTGCCCCTGTCCCGCGCAGCCCGCTGCGCCCCTGTCCCGCGCAGCCCGCTGCGCCCGTCCCGCGCAGCCCGCTGCGCCCCTGTCCCGCGCAGCCCGCTGCGCCCCTGTCCCGCGCAGCCCGCTGCGCCCCTGTCCCGCGCAGCCCGCTGCGCCCCTGTCCCGCGCAGCCCGCTGCGCCCCTGTCCCGGTCTGCGTTTTCTGTGCCGTTGGGGCGGTGGTGTTGTCGTGCGGTGCGGGGTGGTGGGTGTTCGGGGTGGGTGTGGGGGTGCCCGGTTGCTGTCCTGGGGGGGAGGGGGACGGGAACCGGGGGATTTGGGGGGTTGTCTGTTTTCTGGGTGATGGTGGCGGGGCCTGTGTGTGGGGGGTGGTGCTGGGTGTGGGTCAGGCCCCCTGGATGGTGGTCCGGGGGGCCTGGGGTGGTTGGGGTGTGGGGGTGTTAGCGGGTCCAGGTGGCCTGGTTGCTGGTGTTGTAGGCGACGAGGTTGCCGTCGCCTTGGAGGGCGAGGCGGTTGGCGGTGCCGAGGTTGGCGTTCCAGCCGCCGGTCGCGTTGACGGTGAAGTTGCCGTTGGTGTTGAAGGTGGCGGTGGGGGTGCTGCCGCCCCAGGAGCCGGTGGCCCAGGGGGCGCTGGCCCAGTTGCCGGTGTAGAGGACGAGGTTGCCGTCGCCCTGCATGCTGAGGCGGTAGCCGTTGCCGTGGTTGACGTCGCCGGTGGTGACGACGCCGCCGGTGGCGAGGGTGTCGCCGCGCAGGAGGACGTCACCGGCCCAGGTGATCTTGCCGTTGGTGTCGGTGGTGCGGATGTAGCCGGAGTCGACCCGCAGCTTGTCGCCGGCGGCGCCCTCGGAGTGCCAGATCTCGGTGTTGCCGTTCTTGATCCTCAGGACGCCGTCGGTGCCGAAGGAGGCGACGGCACCGTTGTTGCCCCAGGTGCCGCTGGTCCACAGGAGCGAGCCCTGGGTGCCGTCGTTGTTGACCTTGTAGGCGAGGAGGTTGCCGTCGCCCTGCATGACCAGGCTGCCCATGTGGTCGAGGGACCCGAAGTTGTACGCGGTGCCGGCGGCGAGGGTGGTGTTCTTCGCGATGCCGGCGGCCTTGTGGTTGGAGAGGTTGCTCAGGGTGTACTGGGCGGTCACGTTGACGTACGCGTCGCCGTCGTTGACGCTGTAGTCGTCGACGTTGGCTCCAGGGGTGTTGTTGGCGATCCGGACGGCATAGCCCGACTCGTTGCCGATGTGGTTCGTGCCGCCGATGCCGCCGCTGTAGCCGTCCTTGCCGCCTCGGCCGCCGATCCATCCGCCGCCGCCGCCGCCGCCCGAGTCGCCGCCCGCGTTGTAGCTCGAGTTGCGGATGCTGTAACCGTCGCCGCCGGCGCGGCCCCTGTCAGCGACGCGGTTGCTGTCGTTGTCGTTGCCCTCGCCGCCGGCGCGGCCGTTGCCCCAGCCGTCCTCCCAGCCGACACCGCCGCCGCCACCGGCGGCCATGAAGGTGGTGCCGTTGATCGAGACGAACGCCCCGTCACCACCATCGCCACCGTAGTAATTCATGAGTGTGGACAGGCCACCGCGAGCGCCTCCCCAATTGCCGAGGTCCACCTGGCTGCCACCGGTGATGTCGTAGGTGGCCTGGACCCGGCCGCCCTTGCCGACGTGGCCTTGGTTGGGCATACCGATGTATCCACCGGTGCTGCCATGCTCCCCGCGTACGTCGATGATGATCTTCGAGACGACGGTGTTCTCCGGAACGGTGAAGCTGTCGTTATTGGTCGCGCCATTGAGGAATGTCACGGTGGGACAGGTGACGACGTTGCCTACGACGCTTGTGGGTGTCGCATTCTTCGGGCACAAGGTAGTGGTGGCACTGGCAGAGGACGGAGCCAAGAGGGCTGCCCCGGAAAAGGCGATCGCGCCGGTGAGGAGGGTGGCGAGGGTGCGCTTACCTCGTCGGTGTCCCGCTCCGCCGCTGGTCTCGGGGTTGAAGCCGGGTGCCTCGGCGGCCGGGGTCTGGGTGGTGGATGCGGTGGGCCAGAGGTTGATTGCCATGGTGTGCTCCTGGTGTTCTGGCTCTGGTTTGTGCCGGAGCCCGATGGTGTGGTTTCTTCTCTCTGGCCTTCTCCCCTGGCCAGGTCTCCAACTGTGCCGCAGGTCACGTCCTAAACGGCGGATAAAGGCCAGTAATTGCGCGGAAAGGCAGCGCGTCCGCGCTATCGGGAAATGCCTTCACGGGGGCATCCGGGCGGGCATCCGTGAGATTTCCCTCACTAGGTGAAGCTATTTCCGGTAAATGCCAGCTGCTGTTTTCCGCAGCGTATTCGTCCGGGTCCGCGGGGTGGTGTTTCCTCCCCGGTCGGGGCGGTGTGTGTTGGGGTGTTGGTGACGGTCGGGTAACCGTGGCGGTCTGGGGGTGTGGCGGGTGTGGGGTGTGGTGT